>CAXBIE010000031.1:0-48475 GCA_963975635.1 uncultured Hoeflea sp.
TCGTCTCGTCAGGCGAGAAACAGAATTGATTCCATCTAGCCATGAAGCGCTCTAAACACCGCGTCCGTCAATCACGCGCATCGACGTAAATGGTTGACCGCGAGACCCCCAGATAGGCCCCCACCGTGTCAACCGCGCGGCGCATATCCATAAACCCTGCCGTCTTGAGTTCCTTGATAAGCGCCTTTCGCTCGTCGGTCTTGAGTGATCGCGGCGTCTTTGAGCGGCGTGCGGCGAACTGGTCAATGGCGCTGTGCAGCGCTTCCACATTCGCCGGGCTCAGCGATTCCATCAGCGGTTCTTGTATATCAACCTTGGTGAATTCGTTGATGGCGCTTTGAACATTGTTGAAAAGCGTAAGGTCAATATTGAGGCAAAGAGCGGCAACATAATCGCCGCGAATACCCCGGATGCCAATCGATGTGCTTTTCGCCCGCCGGCCGTCGCGAAACGCATTGGCATAATTGGCGATGACCTGCGGAAAATCCCTGTCCTGTATGCGCGCCAGGCCCAGCTCGGTCGCGGGGTCGCCGACCTCGCGTTCGGACAGATTGTTGTAAATCGCCATGATCGCATTCTTGGGATGCGTCAGGTCATGGACCACAACCTCGCAAAACGGCGAGAGAGTCTCGGCCAAGCCCCTGGCGATGTGATCAAGTTGCTCGAGCAAGGCAACGTCGCCCTGATTGGATCGTTTCGTCGTCATGTCCAGTTTCCCCCTACTGGCTGGCAGCTTCTACCGATCGAGCCTGAGCTTCGTAATCTTGTTCTGAAAACGTGCCCAGATTCCCCATAAAACACTCTTCACTACAAGCTCTGTTACTCCTTCTAGGCGTATCAGAAAAGCATTCAGATGGAAATTTTGTGCAGCTCTACACATTTTGTCTTGATTGCAGTGCCAGACCGAGTTAGCAATTGCCTTGGCCCCAGCCCGTCGACGACGACAGCGGATCAGGCCGGATCGCAAGGGAAGTCATGCGACGCATTGTTCAGCGTTCGTGTGCTTTGAGATTCTTGCAATCCGCTCAAGCCGTAGCGGTGCTTAAAAAGGTCTGGCCGGACATGTCCTGCCCAATCACCGTGGAGCGTCCCGCGCCACAAACGCATTTCAGGGACGCGCCCTCCGCTTAAAATTGTAAAATGGGGAATACTATGAAAATCAAGACCGCTTTGCTCTCGCTGGCCCTGGTGCTTGGAGCCATTCCTGCCCATGCGGAAGACGTCTACAAGGTCGGCTCGACCCCGACTGGGGTGCCGTTCACCTTCCTCGACGCCAAGACAAACACGATTCAGGGGGTGATGGTCGATCTGATCGAGGAGGTCGGCAAGGATGTCGGCTTCAAGCCCGAGATTCAGGCGATGCCGTTCTCAACGCTCGTGCCGGCTCTGTCGTCGGGAAAAATCGACATCATCGCGGCCGCAATGTCGGCCACGCCGGAGCGCGGCAAGGTCGTCGACTTTACCAATGACGTTTACAGTTATGGCGAAGGCCTGGTCGTGCCCGCTTCGGATGACACGGAGTACAAGAACTTCGAGGATATGAAGGGCAAGCGCATCGGCGCGCAGATCGGCACGAACTACTACAATGTGCTCGACGGGTCCGGCCTGTTTGAGGAGGTCAGAGCCTATGATGCTCTTCCCGACATTCTCAGTGATATCTCAAACGGCCGCGTGGCTGCGGGCGTTGGTGATTACCCGATCCTCGGCTACCTGCTGTCCCAAGGCAAATACCCCAAGGTCAAGCTTGTGAAATCCTATGTCCCGAGTGTGGAGGGGTCGATCAATATTGCCGTCAAGAAAGGCAATACGGAACTGCAGGAGAAGATCAACAAAAGTCTCGCCGCCATCAAGGAGGACGGACGTCTGGACAAGATCCTGAAGAAGTGGGGCCTCTAATCCAAACGGGCGGTAAGAACCATGCTACATTTTCTCGCGCAAGCTGAACTCTATCTGCCGATCCTGATGCAGGGCGTGTATCTGACAATCCTTGTCACGCTCGGCGGATTCACTCTCGCCACAGTTCTTGGCTTGGTTCTTGCCTTTATGAGAGTGAGCGGCTTTCGCTCACTCTCTGCCATCAGCCGTGTTTTCGTGATCGTTGTTCGCGGCATTCCGGCGCTGGTGACGCTGTTTTATATCTACTTTGTCTTTCCGGATCTCGGCCTGTCGCTGAGCGCCGTCCAGGCGGCGATCCTGGGCCTGGGTATTGCCTATTCCCCATACATGGCGGAGGTGTTCCGCTCGGGCATCGAGGCGATTGATCATGGACAGTCGGAAGCCGCTCTTTCGATCGGCATGGGATGGGGCATGGTCATGCGTCGTGTCATCCTGCCGCAGGCCATCAAGGTGGCCCTGCCTCCTTACGGCAGCACAATGGTCATGCTCTTGAAGGATTCGTCTCTGGCGTCGACCATTACTGTTGCCGACCTTTCCTTGCAGGGCAAATTGCTGGCGTCGTCGACTTTCGAGAACACCACAATCTTCACGCTCGTCGCAATTCTCTATCTGGCAATGAGCCTTCCGCTGACCGCGCTCAATGGATGGCTTGAAAAGAGCCTGAGGCAACCACGATGACTCTTATTTCGCTTTCCAATGTCCGCAAATCCTATGGAAACCACGAAGTCATCCGTGACGTGTCCACATCTGTTGCCAAGGGTGAGGTTCTCTGTCTCATCGGGCCATCCGGATCCGGCAAATCCACGCTGCTTCGCTGCATCAACGGCCTTGAGGATTATCAAGGCGGTGAAATCCTCGTGCATGGCGCAAGGGTCGATCGCAAGGATCGCAACGGCATTCGCAACATCAGGACACGGGTATCGATGGTGTTCCAGCGGTTTAACCTGTTCCCGCACCGCACGGCCCTCGAAAATGTTGCCGAGGGGCCGATCTATGTGAAGGGCGAGCCTCGCGCCGAAGCGCTTGAACGGTCGAAGGAACTGCTGGCGCGCGTCGGCCTGGCGGACAAGTTCGACGCCTATCCCGCACAGCTTTCCGGCGGTCAGCAGCAACGTGTGGCCATTGCCCGCGCGCTTGGAATGAAGCCCGACGCCATCCTGTTTGACGAACCGACATCGGCGCTCGACCCGGAGCTGGTCGGCGAAGTGCTCGGCGTGATGCGCTCTCTTGCCGATGAAGGCATGACCATGGTGGTGGTCACGCACGAAATGGGCTTTGCCCGTGACGTCGCGGATCGCGTCATCTTTCTCGACGGCGGTGTGCTGCTTGAGGATGGGCCTCCCGAAGAGGTTCTGGTGCGTCCGCAAAACCCGCGAACGCAGGATTTCCTGCGCCGCATTCTTCCATCGTGAGCGATCAAAATGTCCAGTTTGAATGCACCTTTCTTTTCCCATGATGCGGTCAATACGCCCTATTGGTGGGACGCGGCGCGGCCCGAGGCGGCAGAGGGCGACGCGATTGCCGCCAAGACCGAAGTCGCCATCATCGGTGCCGGCTTCACCGGCCTCAATGCAGCGCTGGTGCTGGCGCGGGCCGGTAAACAGGTCACTGTCTACGAGGCAGATGCACCCGGCTGGGGCGCCTCTTCGCGAAACGGCGGTCTGCTAGGCCCCGGCTGGGCATTTTTCGACACCGGCATGCACTACAATGAAAGCGTCGCCCGCCGGGTGGTGGAGGAAAGCTTTCTCTCGCTGGAGCACGTCAAGGACGTCGTCGCCAAGGAAGAGATCGACTGCGACCTCAATTTTGTCGGCTATTTCAAGGGTGCCATGACGCCGCGTATCTATGATGGGCTCGGCCGCTACCTGGATCGCCTTCAAAAGGCGATGGACTGCGATGCCTATCTCGTCCCGCGGTCCGAACAGCATGCCGAAATCGGCACCGACCTCTATCATGGCGGCATCGTCATGCCGGGCTATGCCGGCATTCATCCCGGAAAATATGTCAAGGGTCTCGCCGAGGCTGCCAGGCGGCTCGGCGTGCAGATCCACAGCAACGCCCGCGTCAGCGATCTCAAGCCCAAAGCTGGGGAATACACGTTCAAGGTCCGCGGCCGCGACGTGACCGCGCGGCAGGTGCTGATTGCCGCCAACGGCTATAGCGGCTCGCTGCTGCCGCATCTCAAACGCCGCATCATCCCGGTTGGAAGCGGAATCATCGCCACCGAACCGCTGCCGCCCGAGGTGATGGATCGGCTCATGCCGAAGCGGCGGATGCTGGCCGGCAGCCAGCGCGTTGTGACCTATTATCGCCCGTCTCCCGACGGAACCCGCGTCGTCTTTGGTGGCAGGGTGCTCGACATGAGCGGCAAGCCGAAGGTCGACACAGCCAATGCAGCCTATATTCGAAGCCTGATGCTCAAGGTGTTTCCGGAACTTGAGACAACCAAGATCAGCCATTACTGGCATGGTCAGCTCGGCTTCACCTTCGATCATTTGCCGCATGTCGAGCAGATCGACGGCATCCACTTCTCGGGCGGCTACAACGGCACCGGCGTCGCACGGGCGAGCTGGCTGGGAAGCCGGGTGGCGCACCAGATGCTGGGCAACGACATGGGCAAGACGGTCTATTCGGAGCTCAAATTCAACTCCCGCCCTTTCTTCAACGGCAAGCCCTGGTTCCTCCCTCTGGCCGTCTGGTATTACGGAATGCTCGACAGGTGGGACCAGCGCTGAGGCCAATACGTCTTTTTCCGCCGAGGCCTGGCCGGGTGACACCGGGCCACGCAGGCCGAACGATGCCGGTCATGGACCCGGCCGGGAAGTGGCCGACACTCAATTGAGAGGCGCGGCCGCCTGCCGCAGAAGCAGCGCTGGGCGGCCGCGGTGCAAATCATTGTCGGTTCAGGCCGGACATCACAGAGACCACCCGCATGTTTTGCTTATTCGGCGGCATTGGCCGCACTATTTGTCTGATCTTCGCTGTCATACAGCACCGTCGCGGTCGATCTCCCCACTACCATGCCATAAGCAATAGAAAGGCCATTCATGACGCTGCTCTGTAACATGGACCAAGCCCGTGCAGCAGCCTTTGCGGAGGTTTTCGAGCGCGCCTTGCCCGAGGGCGTCCCGCTCTCGTTCGACGCCGCTTCCGTCGATCCGGGCGAGGTGCGCTATCTTCTAAGCTGGCTGATGCCGGAAGACATCGAACGCTACACCAATCTCGAAATCATGTTCTCGACCGGAGCCGGCATAGATCAATTCACCTCCGACAGACTGCCGGCCAATGTGAAGATCGTGCGCATGGTCGAGGATGGCATTATCCGCATGATGCAGGAATATGTCGCGCTCTCGGTTCTGCTGCTTCACCGTAATTTCATCGGCTACAAGGAGCATCAGAACAAGGCTCTCTGGCAGGCAATCGATCAGCCACAAACCGCGCAAAGACGTATCGGCGTTCTCGGCCTGGGGGTTCTCGGCCAGGCGGTCCTCGATCGGCTCGCGCCCTTCGGCTTTCAGCTGTCGGGTTGGAGCCGCAGCGCCAAGAGTATTGCTGGCGTTACCTGCCTGAGCGGCGACGATGGCTTTGCGCAGCTGATCGCCGGCAGCGATATCCTGATCTGCCTTCTGCCGCTGACCGAAGAAACAACCGGCATGCTCGACGCCCGTCTATTTTCCCAGCTTCCGCAAGGGGCCTCGCTCGTCCATGTCGGCCGTGGCTTACAGCTTGATCATCAGGCCCTGCTCGACGCTCTCGATCAGGGGCACCTCGCGTCCGCCGTGCTCGATGTCACGGAACCCGAGCCATTGCCGGCCGATCACCCATTCTGGTCGCATCCAAGGATCATGCTGACCCCGCATATCGCAAGCGTCACCCAGCCCACCACGGCTGCAATCGCCGTGAGCGACAACATTCGCCGGCATCTTCAGGGCCAAGACCTCGTTGGTCTCGTCGACCGCAACCGCAACTACTGAGCCACAAAGGAAAAATCATGACCGGTATCGTTAAGATCGACCACAATCCAAGTTTCGCCCCGAAGCAATCGGTGCCCGCGCCCGACCGGCTTATTTCCGGTGATCCGCAGCTGAAGAGCTGGCCCATGGATGAATCAAAGGATGGCACGGTTCGGACCGGGGTTTGGGAATCAACGCCCGGCGTCAGCCACTCGATCAAGGGCGAAACCTATGAATTCTGCCATCTGCTCGAAGGCGTGATCGAACTGACGCCGCAGGGCGGCGAACCGGTCGTCTATCGCGCCGGCGACAGCTTCGTGATGAAGCCGGGCTTTGTCGGGATCTGGAAGACGATCGAGACGGTGCGCAAGATCTACGTCATCGTCAGCTGATTGCCTGCCGCCACAAGGATTGATGAAATGAAAAAATACGACATCGCTCTCATTCCGGCAGACGGCATCGGTCCGCAAGTGATCGACGCAACCTGGGCGGTGTTGAGCAAGGTCGCGGACCAGAATGGTTTCGGACTTTCCGGAACCACTTTCCCCTGGTCCTGCGCCTATTACAAGGAAACCGGCATGATGATGCCTGCCGATGGCATCGAGACGCTGCGCCCGTTCGACGCGATCCTGCTGGGATCGGTCGGATGGCCTGCACAAGTGCCGGATTCGGTGTCCTTGCACGGGTTGTTGCTGACGATCCGCAAGGCGTTCGACCAATATGCCAATATGCGGCCGCACCGCTTGCTGCCAAAGGTCAACGGCCCGCTCAAGGCAACCGATTTCGACATTCTCTGCATTCGGGAAAACACCGAAGGCGAGTATTCCGGTGCCGGCGGAAGGGTTCATCAGGGCTCGCCCGCGGAAGTGGTCGTCGAAACCTCGATCTTCACCCGTCGCGGCGTCGAACGGATTCTTCGCTACGGCTTCGAACAGGCGCGAAAGCGAAGTGGCCGTCTGGCGTCCGTCACCAAGTCGAATGCGCAGCGGCATTCGATGGTTTTCTGGGATGAAGTCACCCATGAACTGGCAACGGAATATCCCGATGTCAGCGTGACCTCCTACCATGTCGACGCCCTGGCGGCGCGGATGATCATGGCCCCGGAAAGCCTTGACGTCATCGTCGCATCCAATCTCTTCGGCGATATCCTCACCGACATGGGGGCTGCGATCCAGGGCGGGCTGGGCTTTGCCGCATCGGCCAACATCAATCCCGACCGGTCGGTGCCTTCGATGTTCGAACCGGTGCACGGCTCTGCCCCCGATATTGCCCATCTGGGTATCGCCAATCCGGTCGCCACCATCTGGTCGGGGGCGATGATGCTTGAGCATCTTGGCGAAAAACAAGCGGCGGACCGGATCATGGCGGCAATCGCGGCTGCGACCGAAAAGGGCATCGGGGTTACTCCCGGCAAGGACAAGACCTCAGCCATTACCGCAGCAGTGCTTGAAGCGCTGGACTGATTTCAGGAGAATTGAGTTGGATACTTTGACTGGACACACGCTTCTTCGCCAAAGCGCCCTGGTCGGCGGAGACTGGGTTGCGGCCCGCTCCGGCAAGACGCTGGACGTGATCGATCCTGCGACCGGATCCTCGATCGGATCCGTGCCGGACATGGACGAAAGCGACACACGGGCCGCGATCGACGCCGCCAATGCAGCCTATCCCGGCTGGAAGAGCAAGACCGCTGCACAGCGCGCGGCGCTGCTGGAAGCCTGGCACGCGCTGATGCTCGCCCATATCGATGATCTGGCCATGATCCTGACGCGCGAACAGGGCAAACCCCTGGTCGAGGCGCGCGGCGAGATCGCCTATGGCGCTTCTTTCGTCAAATGGTTCGCAGAAGAGGCGCGCCGCGTTTCAGGCGAGACGATCCCGTCTCCGACGGCCGACCGGCGTATCATCATGCTCAAGCAGCCCATCGGCGTGTGCGGCATCATCACTCCGTGGAACTTTCCCAACGCAATGATCACACGCAAGGTCGCCCCGGCGCTGGCCGCCGGATGCACCGTGGTGATCAAGCCGTCCGAACTCACCCCGTTCTCCGCGCTGGCGCTCGGTGTTCTGGCCGAACGCGCCGGCATTCCCGCCGGTGTGATCAACATCGTCACCGGCATGCCTGCGGCGATCGGAACCGAGATCATGGCCAACGAGACGGTGCGCAAGATTTCCTTCACCGGTTCGACCCGCGTCGGATCCTTGCTGATGAAGGGGGCTGCCGACAGCATCAAGCGCCTTTCCCTCGAACTTGGCGGCAATGCGCCGTTCATCGTCTTCGGTGACGCCGATCTCGACCTGGCCGTCGAGGGCGCTCTTGTCTCGAAATTCCGCAATGGCGGCCAGACATGCGTTTGCGCCAACCGGATCCTGGTGCACAGTTCCGTCTATGATGATTTTGCACAGAGGCTGACCAAGCGCGTCGACGCGATGAAAATCGGCCCCGGCACCGACGCGGATGTTGCGATCGGGCCGATGATCAACAAAGCCGCGATCGACAAGATCGAGCGGCACGTGGCCGATGCCGTCATCAAGGGTGCAAAAATCGAAACCGGCGAGCGTGCGTTGCAGCCCGGGTCGAACTATGTTGCGCCGATTGTCCTCACCGGCGCCACCACCGACATGCTTCTTGCCCGCGAGGAGACCTTCGGACCGGTGGCCCCGCTTTTCCGTTTCGAGACGGAGGAGGAGGCTCTCGCGATCGCCAATGGAACGCCGTTCGGCCTGGCCGCGTATTTCTACACCGAAAACCTCAGCCGCGCCTGGCGCGTCGGCGAAGCCCTGGAATTCGGCATGGTCGGGCTCAATACTGGCGCGATCTCGATGGAAGTGGCGCCGTTCGGCGGCGTCAAGCAATCGGGGCTGGGGCGCGAAGGCGGCCATCTCGGCATCGAGGAATATCTCGAGGTCAAGGCCTTTCACATGGGCGGTCTTTCGTAAGGCTGCCTGCCAGGCTTGTCAGGCCGGCCAACTAGCCATGAATCGCTCTAAGATCCGCCCCGCGCCTGTCGGGGCGGATCTTCGCGTTTATGGAGAGGCGATTGATTGCGCCGCTTGTGCCGCTAGAACTTCTTGCGCCCCATGACGGTGATTGCGCCGCCGGCCAGAACAAGCGGCAGTGCGACGATGAAGGCTGATGAAACTGGCTGATTGAAGAGCAGCAGGTCGGCCAGAAGCGGCCAGATGATCGCAAAATAGTCAAAAGGGGCGAGGAACGAGGCTTCCGCATTGCGGAATGCCACCGTGCTTGCGATATGCGCCAGCCCGCCGAATATTCCGGCCATGACCAGGAGCACAAGCCCGGTCAGGTCCGGCGTAACCCAGCCAAACGACAAGGTCGCGAGCCCGCCTATCATCGAGGTCAAAATGAAATAGAAAGCGATGGCGCCGGCGCTTTCAGTGCGGTTCAAGCGCCGTACCATGATCAGCGCAAACGCGGTCAGCACGCCGGTAAGAAGGCCCAGTCCATAGCCCAGGAGCCGGTCGCCGGACATCTGGCCCCCACTCAGTTCGGGCCAGAAAAGCACCACGACGCCGCAAAAGCCGATGATCACACCACCGGCCCGGCCAGCCGTCATCCGTTCTGACAGGATAAAGACGCCGGCGAGCGCCGTGAAGATCGGCGCCAGATAGCCCAGCAATGTGGCCTCTGCCAGCGGCAAGCGGGCGATTGCTGCAAAGGATGCAAACATCGCGGCGGCGCCGAGCACGGAGCGAAGCAGGTGGCCAAGCGGTTTGCGCGTGGCAAGCCCTGAGGGCAGCTCGGATCGCAACCAGAGGAAAGCGGCCAGCGGGATCAGCGCAAACAGCGACCGGAAAAAGACGATTTCGCCTAGCGGGGTTGATCCCGACAGGCTTTTTCCGCAGATCGACATGGCCGCAAAGAGCAGGCCTGCCAGCACTCTCAGTGCGGCTCCGAGCCATGGGCGCTCGTCAGGATGTGCGCTCGCCGCGATCCCGCTCATCTGGATTTTCCTTGATGGATCCTGGCCGACCGGCCGGGCAATTCAAGCCTTGTGGGGCTGGACCGCCGGGCCGCTTCGCTGTGGGTCCGGTGCCTAGTCGAAATAGCCCAGGATCGATTTGACCTCGAGATACTCCGCCATGCCTTCCGGACCATATTCGCGCCCATTGCCGGATTGTTTGTAGCCGCCGAACGGCGCCTGCGGGTCCCAGGCCGGATAATTGAGGTGAACCTGCCCGGAACGGATTTGTCCGGCAACCTGCCTGACGGCATCCATGTCCTTGCCCTGCACCTGTGCGCCAAGTCCGTAGACGGTGTCGTTGGCAATCTCGATGGCTTCCTCAAGCGTGTCATAGGGGATGATGCAAAGAACCGGCCCGAAAATCTCTTCCTTGGCGATCTGCATGTCCGTCTTGACTTCGGAAAAGATCGTCGGCCTTGCAAAAAGGCCGGTCGTCAATCCATCCGGCCGGCCGGCGCCACCTGTCACCAGCTTCGCGCCTTCGGACAGACCGGTTTCGATCATCATCTGGATCCGGTTGAACTGCGCCTGATTGGCGATGGCGCCATGGGTGGTTTCAGGCGAAAGCGGATCACCGACAACAAGCTCAGAGGCGGCTTTGGCGGCGATCGATTCCACTTCAGCCAGCAAGGCCCGGGGAACGATCATGCGCGTGGGCGCGCTGCAGGATTGGCCAAGATTGCGAAATGCCGAACCGACGCCCATCGAGACGGCGCGCTCGAGATCGGCATCGGGCAGGATCACGTTGGGGGACTTGCCACCGAGTTCCTGGGCGACCCGCTTGACGGTCGGGGCGGCGGCCTGCGCCACGAGGACACCGGCCCGGGTCGAGCCGGTAATGGAAACCATGTCGACATCGGGATGGGACGCCATCGACTGGCCGACCAAAGGGCCGTCGCCGTTGACAAGGTTGAAAACGCCGGCCGGAAAGCCTGCCTCCTCGATCGCTTCGGCAAACAGCAAGGCATCCAGCGGCGCAAGCTCGCTTGGCTTCAAGATCACGGTGCAGCCTGCCGCCAGGGCAGGGGATACCTTGGCCGTGATCTGGAACAGCGGCCAGTTCCACGGCGTGATCAGCGAGCAAACACCGATCGACTCGCGGACGATCGCGGTGTGGCCGCGTTTTTCGAGAAACGGAAACGACAAAAGCACGTCGCGCGAGGTTTTTACATGAGCCAGCGCAAGCGGCACCTGGGATGCGCGCGCATAGCTGATGGCAGCCCCCATTTCCGCCGTCAGGCACTCGACGAACATTTCGCTGCGGGCCTCCAGGACCGAAAGCAGGCGGGTGAGCAACCCGGCACGATGTTCCGGTGTCGTCCGCGACCAGGATGCAAAGGCCCGCCGCGCCGCAGCCACCGCCTTGTCGACGTCCTGCGCATCGCCCAGGGCGATATGGGCAATGACTTCCTCGGTGGCCGGGTTGGTGACCGCACCCTTGGCCGTACCGGATGCATCAACCCACTTCCCGTCAATGAAGAACTGTCCCAGCCGGTTGTTGTCGACAAGATGTTTGAGAGCTGTGGTCATCGGAAAATATCCTTCATAGGGAGACAGGCGCCGGAAACCGGCTAGACCTGAAAGCAATCGAAATGGTCCGGAATCTCAGGCCGGCGGGAACAGCGCCCCCGGCCCGAGAGCGTCCGGGGCGGCTACCAGCCGCGCATGCGAGTCCAGTGCGCAAGGATGGCCGGGCTTTTGCCATCGACGACACTGTAGAAGTCATGCTGGGCCGCCATGGCGCAGGCATGGTTTGGCAAGATCCGCACCTTGGCGCCGATCGGCAGTTCCGGCATGGATTTTGTCGAGCCCGGGCGGATGGCCAGAATGCCATGCTCCTGGCTCGCCTGGGAGACGATGACATCGTCATAGACCTGACCTTGCTCGTCACAGGCGATGCCGTAGCCCTGATCAATTTCCTGGCTGGAGGTGCCGCGGTCGCGAGACAGGGCCATCCAGCCGGCATCCACCAGAATCCAGCCCTTGTCCGGCTTCGCGCCGACGACGGTCGCCAACACAGAAATCGCCAGGTCATCGATTGCGCACACACCGACGCCGTGCTGGACCAGGTCGAAAAACATATAGACCCCGGCACGCACCTCGGTGACACCGTCGAGATTTTCGGCGAAATGCGCCGTCGGCGTGGAACCGATGCTCACGATCGGGCAGGCATGGCCGCGGGCTCTGAGAAGCTCCGCGGCTTGCACGGTTGCGGCGCGCTCATTTTCGGCGGCGGCCACAAGCGCTTCCCTGGTGTTCAGCGCATAGGATTCGCCGGCATGCGAGAGCACGCCTGCGAGCTCCACTCCGGCAGCCTTCATCCGATCGGCCACCGCGACCAGGATCGGATCGGCCGGCTTGAGACCGCCGCGATGATCGTCGACGTCAAGCTCGATGAAAGCCGATGGCGTAATCCCGGTTTTCTGCCCCGCCTCGCCAAGCGCATCGGCCTGCTCCAACGTATCGATGAGGAACTTCACATTTGCGCCGGTACGGCAGCAAAGCTCGAGGCCCCGCACGGCCGCAGCCGGGGAGGCGCCAACGGCATAGGTGATGTCCTTGTAGCCGTAACCGGCAAAATATTCGGCCTCGGCAAGGGTCGACACCGTGATCGGGCCCGGCTCATCGGGATAGATCCGGCGGGCGACATCGATGCTTTTGGCGGTTTTCATGTGCGGCCGCAGCACGACGCCGAAGCTGCCGACATGGTTGGCAAGGCGCTGAATGTTGCGTTCGAGCTTGCCCTCGTCGAGCAGCAGGGCAGGGGTGATCAACTCGTCTATGGTTGCTGCGCCATCCCCGGCCTTCGGGTTGCTCTGGGTGCTGTTCATCATCGGTATCCTAACTGAAAGATTGGTTCGCAACGGCGTACATGTGCAACGGGGCGATCGTGGCGGGCCTGGTTCCCCGGGCCATCGCGACCGCCTGGCCGGTCATCGGCAGGCCAAGTTCGGCAAGCCAGTCGCTCAATCCGTCATCGGCGTAGACATCAAGGCGAACGAATTGCCCGCCCAGTTTGACCAAATGGGCGCAAATCAGGCGCTTTGCATCCTCAACGCTGCCGGCGGCAACCGGTCCGACGACATATCCGCGGCCGAACCGCCTGCAAATGGCGTAGCCCGCAATCTCATCGTCGCGAACCAGCACCTTGCCCTTACCGGTATCGAAAAGCGCTGCAACGAGCTGCTGGCGCGGCATTCCAATGGCGCGCTCATCAAGAACCTGGATGGCTGCCAGATCCTCGGCGGTCGCCGGCCGGATATCGTCACTTGGTTCGGTCTCCGGCGGTGCCGCCAGGACCGCTTGATGCTGATGAACCATGCCCCAGGGTTCAAACCCGCGACGGCGATACAGGGCCAAGCCTTCTTCCGTGGAATTGAGCAGGAGGTTTCGTCCCTTGGTCGCCTCCAGCAACGCGTTGAAGAGCCGCGATCCTTGACCGCCGCCCTGGGCCTTGGCCGTCACGATGATCATCCCGGCGGTTGCGTAACGCTCTCCATAAGACCACCAGAGCGCTGTGCCGAGAACCTCGCCGTCTCGCTCCAGGACCACGCCTTCGCCGACCTGAGCGGCGAACTGCCAGTCCTCCAGCCGGTAAGGCCAGGAGAATTCCTGCGACAGCTTCAGTGCGCCTTTAAGATGCCGGCTATCCAGCGTCACGAGCGAGATCTCGCGGTTGTTATTGCTCATGTGTGTTTGATTATCCGCCATATCGGAAGCCGTGCTCATGCTCCATTTTTGAAATCGGGAGTGGTTCTTCAATTTCTCCGCGCCGTCGCGGCTTTCTCTGCTTTTTTTGCCTGCCTATTTGGTCGATTAATTTGTTTTACGCCAACGGGCGGCATCACCTGTGCAGTCCTTTCTGTTCAATGAAGGCCAACGTATCACCTTGTTTGATGGTGCGCGCTTATGTGCTGTCGGCATGATCAATGGCCCGTCGAGCGGACAGGGTATGGGGCTGGATTGACGGAGTCATTTTGCTCCGCATGACGTCCGGGGGCCAAGCGATGCGCCGAATTAATGCTTACTGCCGGAAGGGCCAGCCATGATCTATATTAGCGAAGAAGAGTCGGCAGCGCTGATTTCGCACGAAATCGCCTATACGGCTATCCGCGCTGCGCTTGTGGCTGCCGTCAGCGACGAAGGCCGCATCTTTCCTGCCGTGCTGGGCCGCTCTGCTTCGCCAACCAACACCTTTTCGGTCAAGTCGGGCTCTTCTGAGAATCTGACCGGCGTGAAGATCGGTTCGTTCTGGTCAAAAAATCCCGAACGGGGACTGCCGCGGCATAACTCGACAATTGTCCTGCTCGACCAGGAGACCGGCCGTTTGAGCGCAGTCGTCGAAGCCGGGACTGTCAACGCCTACCGCACTGCCGCAGCCGACGCCGTGGCGGCTGACCTTCTGGCCCGCAAGGATGCCAAATCCCTGGCAGTTTTCGGAGCTGGAAATCAGGCCCGCTACGAAGTGATGGCGCTGGCGCAGATCCGCCCTCTCGAAATCGTCCATGTGGTTGCGCGTATTTCCGAAAGGCGCGACGCCTTCGTCGATCTGCTGCGATCAAGCGGCCTGAATGTTCAGGTCTCCTCGGCCGAAGAGGCAGTCTCAAGCTCCGACATCGTCGTGACATCAACACCGGCTCGCGAAGCCTTGTTCGAAGCGGGCTGGGTGCAGCCGGGCACGCATGTTGTCGGTATGGGTTCGGATGCCCCGGGCAAGCACGAATTGCCAAGCGGGCTTTTTGCAAGCGCCGCCCTGTTTTGCGATCTGCCATCGCAATCGATCATGATCGGCGAATATCAGCAGATCCGCGATCAGGTCACCAGTGGCGAAATCATCATCACGCCAATCGGGAAGGTCATTGAGGGCAACGCGCCGGGTCGGACATCGGAAGACGCGATAACAGTCTTCGACAGCTCCGGAATCGCGTTGCAGGATTTGTACATTGCCGACGCTCTGATCAAGGCGAAGACGCAAAGCGCAGTCTGACAATCTCCCTCCGCCGGTTTGTATTGCCAGCGCCGGGCGGAGATCGTGCCTCGGCGTTTGCGGTTATCTGGCGCGAAGCGGGTTGCGAGACAGGCCATTGCCGCGCTGCATCCAGGCTGCCGCACTGCGCCGCAGCGAAGCGCCACAACGTCCGGTGATGAGGTTGCGCCCATAGGCATGGCTTATGAGGTACTATAGATCCGGTCTTTGACAGCTTGCGTCGCGGCTGATTGACTTCTGCACATCGGAACACAGGCGCGAGGAAAGCCGTATGGATGTCATCGTTTCAGGTGGCGGACTGATGCGAACCGCCTCGGCCCTTTCCCTGGTCCGAGACAGCGCCCGTATCGCGTCGCTGAAACGCTGCCGCATCGGACTCCGCCCTGACAATGATGCCAGGCTTGAGGGCTCTTGTATCGGCAGGTTTGCGGCATGATCCTAGAACTTCGCGACCTTGCCCCACTGGCTTTGCCGGAAACGGTCGAGCCGGTACTGCGCCACCTCGGTGATCGGTGTCCGCCCCAGGGCCAGATCGGCAACCAGATGGCCCACGCCAGGGCCGATGCCAAATCCGTGACCCGACAGACCGGCGGCCAGGACCAGCCCGCCAATTCCGACATTGGCATCGATCACCGGCACGCCGTCAGGAGTGCTATCGATATAGCCGGCCCAGCTCGCCTGGACCGGAATGTCGCGCAGGACAGGCAGCAGGCGGCGCGCGCGGTGCAAGGTCTCGTCAACCAGCGCGCGCGAGGGACGCGGATCGAGAATGCGCATCCGCTCCATCGGCGTCTGCCGATCCATCGCCCAGTGGGCGCGGGTCTCGAAGCCGCTGCGCCAGCCCTCAAGACCGCCGGGACGCAAGGCGCGCCAGCGCTTGGCGAACATCGGCAGGAAATTTCGCGCGCCCATCAAGGCGCCGGGGGTGAGATCCAGATGCCCGCGTCCGGAAATCGCCAGCGTGTGGCCTCCGTCGCCACGGCGGGTGATCGATACCGCCGCGGTATGCAGGGCGGGCGGCAGCTCTCCGGCTCCAGGCGCTATCGAGAGAACCGAGCTGCGTATGGCGGCTTGGGGAAAGATGATTCCCAGTTGGTAAAGGAAGCTGCCGGCCCAGGCGCCGCCAGCCATTACGACCTGTTTTGTGCCGATCACACCGCGCTCGGTGATGACGCCGGAAACAGCGCCTGCCGACAGTTCAAGCCCGCGGGCCGCACAGTTCTGCACCACCTGGCCGCCATGTTTGATAATGCCTTTGGCGATCAGCGGCGCAGCCCGCGCCGGATCGGCAATGCCATCGGTCGGCGACCAGACGCCGCCCAGCCAGGTTTGGCCGGTGTCCGCGCCACGTTCTGTCGCCTCGGCGGTGCTGAGCATTCTTGTATCGACGCCCTCGCCGCGGGCAAACCGGCCCCAGGCGGCCCAGCCCTCAAGTTCGGCGGCGCTGTTGGACAAATACAAAAGCCCGCAGCGGCGAAAGCCGAGATCCTCGCCGATATCGGCAGCCATTTCCTCCCACAGCGAAAGGCTCCTGGTCGACAGCGGAAGCTCGCGCGCGTCGCGGTTCTGCTGCCGGCACCAGCCCCAGTTCCGGCTCGACTGTTCGGCCCCGATCATGCCTTTTTCCAACAGCACGACGGATTTGCCGGCCCTTGCCAGCCAGTAAGCTGCACTGACCCCCACGATCCCAGCCCCGATCACGACGCAATCGGCGGATGCAGGCAGCATATCTTGAGTGGCAATCCGCATCAGGGGAGCGGGCATGGGAGCCTCCAATTGGTTGTCGCAGATTATCCGCGCATCATCGGCGGCATGTGCCGGATGCCGATACCAAGCCAGCATTATCTGCTAAATAGGATTGAAAGAATGCGGGTTCCGCTCTCTCAAAAGAAGCGCAGCCCCATTCGCGCCAGAAGGAAGTCAAGATGAATACCCGCCTCAAGCTGGACCGGATCGACCTCAAGATTCTCTCGGAATTGCAACTCAATGGCCGGATCACGAATGTTGAACTGGCCGAGCGGGTGAACCTGTCCCCCTCTCCCTGTTTGATGCGCGTGAAAAAACTGCAGAAAGCGGGTTATATCACGGGATACACCGGCCAGATCGACGTCGCAAAACTCGGGGAGACGCTGACAGTCTTCACTGAATTCACGTTGAAGAACCATCGGCAGATCGACTTTGCCCGCTTCCAGGAAGCCATCGGAAACATCGACAGCTGTGTCGAGTGTCACTTGATTTCCGGTGGGTATGACTACCTGGTAAAGTTCGTCGTGTCGGGAATCACCGACTATCAGAACATCATCGAACGCCTTATCGACCGCGATGCCGGGATCGATAAATATTTCAGTTTCGTCGTCATCAAGACCCCGTTCGTCAAGAACCAACTGCCGCTGACGCGTCTTTTTGCCGACCGGATCTAGCCATGAAGCGCTCTAGCCGGCCCGGCCGAAGCACGGGTATCCTCGATATTAACGGTCCGAAAATGCGTCGACCAGCTCCGGGTCCTGTTCCAGCCTGGAGAGCCAGCCGGTATCAAGTTGCGGCACCGAGGAGATCAGCAGGCGTGAATAGGGATGCTGCGCGTCTGACGACATTCGCGCCGCCGGCAGCGCCTCGACGACCTCGCCTTTGTACATAACCAGGACATCGTGGCATATCGCCTGCACCGTCGACAAATCATGGCTGATGAAGAGGTAGCTTAGCCTGAGTTCGCGCTGCAACTCCTTGAGCAGATCCAGGATCGCAGCCGCGACGACCGAGTCCAGCGCTGAGGTGATCTCGTCGCAAAGGATCACTTCAGGTTCGGCTGCCAGCGCCCGGGCGAGGTTGATCCGCTGTTTTTGCCCCCCCGAGAGTTCCCCCGGCAAACGATGGCGCAGCGCGGCGGGCAGACGCACCATATCAAGAAGCTCGATCACCCGCGCCTCGCGGGCGCGGCCGGTCATGCCATGATAAAAGGTCAGCGGCCGGCCGAGGATACGCTCGATCGACTGCGCCGGGTTGAGGGCGGTGTCGGCGAGCTGAAACACAATCTGCTGGACGCGCAGATCTTCCTTGGAGCGATCGGCAAGCGCCAGCTGCTGCTGCTTCCCGTCGAACAGGATGTCGCCGCGATAGGCGGGAACGATGCCGGCAATGGCCCGCGCCAAGGTCGATTTTCCCGAGCCGGATTCGCCGATCACGCCGAGATTGCGGCCGCGCTCGAGCTTGAAGCTCACATTCTTGAGGACCCTGACCTGCGGTTCGCCGCCAACCACCAGGCCGTAGCCTGCATACAGCCCATCAACCTCGATGACAGGTTGCTCATGCGGGTCAGGCTCGAAAGCGGCACGAACCTCGGTCACCGGCTTGAACGCCGCCAGCAGTTCCTGCGTATAGGGATGCGTCGGGGCATCAAGAATTTGCTGCGCCGTTCCCTCTTCCTGGATCTCGCCGCTCTTGAGCACAATGATCCGGTCAGCGATCTGGGCGACCACCGCGAGATCGTGACTGACATAAACGCCCGATATGCCGCCCTTTTTCATCACCGATTTGAAGGCGCGCAGCACCTCTATCTGGGTGGTGACGTCAAGCGCCGTGGTGGGCTCGTCGAAAATCACCAGTTGCGGATCCCCGATCAGCGCCATCGCCGCCGACAGCCGCTGCAGCTGCCCGCCCGAGAGTTGATGCGGATAGCGCCTGCCGATATTTTGCGGATCCGGCAGCGCCAGCGCCCGGAACAGGCTGACAGCCTTTTTCTCGGCCTCGGACCGCGACATCAGATTGTGGATCGCCGAGATCTCGATAACCTGCTGCATGATGCGCTGGCTCGGATTAAAGGCGGCCGCTGCCGATTGCGGCACGTAGGAGACCGCTGTACCGCGCAGCGCGGCGCGGGCTTTCTCGCTCATCGCGGTGATGTCGTTGTCACCGACGCGGATATGACCGCCGGTGATTTTGCAGCCGGTACGGGTGTGCCCCATCAACGACAGCGCAATCGTGGTCTTGCCCGATCCGGATTCGCCGATCAGCGCGACGATCTCGCCGGGGGCGACATCGAAGCCGATCCCCTTGATGATTTTCACCTTGCGGCCGGCATCGGTGGTGGCGCCGATCGTCAGATCGCGGACGGAAACGAGGGGAATGTCAGTCATCATTCGCTCCTGTCGCGGATCTTGATGGGAAGATTGTCGATGAACATGTTGACCGAGATGGTCAGCGAGGCGATCGCGATCGAGGGGAAGATCACCGCTGGCGCACCCAGCGAAAGGCCCTCGATATTCTCGCGCACCAATGCGCCCCAGTCGGCATTGGGCGGCTGAACGCCCAGACCCAGGAATGAAAGCCCGGAGAGAACCAGAACGATGAAGACGAAGCGGAGCCCCAGATCGGCCAGGACCGGGCCGATGATGTTGGGGAAAATCTCGTGCAGGATCAGGTAGGAGGTGCGTTCGCCGCGCGCCCGGGCGACGGTGACGAAATCCATGGTGTTGACATTCACCGCCAAAGCCCGGGCAAAGCGATAGGCGCCGGGCAGGTAGATCGCCGCAAGGGTCAGGATCAGTACCGGAATTGAGGACCCCACGGCCGCCACCACGACCAGCCCGAACAGCAGCGACGGAATGCCATTGAACGCATCGAGCATGCGCGAAAGCACGATATCGAACCAGCCGCCGATCACCGCTGCGATCATCCCGAGGATCACTCCGATTGAGCAGGCAAGCGTTACCGAAGCCAGCGAAATGCCGACCGTGTATCGCGCGCTCATCAGGATCCGCGACAACATATCCCGGCCCAGATAGTCGGTTCCCAGCCAGAATTTCTGGCTCATCGGGCCGAAGTAATCCCAATCGACGATTTCGCCGATCGGATAAGGCGTGAGCCAGGGAGCGAAGATCGCCACCAGCGCCCACAGGATGATAATCGTCAGACCGATACGGCCCACCCAATTGAAGGAATAACCCAGATTGCGCGGTGTCGGCAGGCGAGCAGAGATAAGCTTCTCGGTCATCAGTGACGTAGCCTCGGGTTGGCAAGAATGGCAATCATGTCCGCCAGCGTGATCAGCGACAGGTAGCTGATGCAGAAGATCATCGCGCAGGACTGGATCAACGGCAAATCACGTGTGGAGACGGCGTCGACCATCAACTTGGCGATTCCGGGATAGTTGAAGATGGTCTCGACGATGATCACGCCGCCGACCAGATAGCTCAGCGACAGGGCGATCGCGTTGGCGATCGGACCCAGTGCATTGGGCAGCGCGTGCATCAGCACCATCCGGCTTCGCGACGCTCCCTTGAGCTGGGCCATCTCGACATAGGGTGTGTTGATCGTATCGATGACCGCTGCGCGTGTCATGCGGATCATTTGCGCCGAGACAACGAAACTCAGGGTCATGACAGGCATTGCATAGCCGCGCAGCATTGCGCTCCAGGAATCGACTTCCACACCGTAACTCAATGACGGCAACCACCCGAGCCAGACCGCGAAAATCAGCACGGCAAGTGTTGCGACCATGAACTCGGGAACTGAAATGACCGAGATCGTCAGAATCGAGACCACTCGATCGAAGAGCGAACCACGCGCCATCGCAGCGCCGATCCCGAGGCTCAAGGCGATCGGCACGGTAACCAGGGTTGTCACGCCAGCCAGTCTGAGCGAGCTGACCAACCGGTCGCCGATCAACTGCGTAACCGGCATGTTGTTGACATAGGAGGTTCCAAGATCCCCGGTGGCCAGCCCTGCAAGCCAGGAAAGGAACCGGTAGATCGCAGGCTCGTTCAGCCCCATCGCTTCGCGCAGCCCGGCCACGGCCTCCGGCGTCGCCGCCTGTCCCAGCAGGATCTGGGCCACATCTCCGGGCAGAAGCGCGGTGGCAAAGAAGACCGCAAATGACACGATGATCAAGGTGATCAGTGCAATTCCCAGGCGCTGGGCGACCAGGAAATAGGGGATGAACGAAGTGGGCAAGCCGCACCCTCCAGGTTGCAGATGGATCCGCGGGAGCCTGTGGCTCCCGCGGACAGAAAGTGGCAGGGATCAGGCTTCCAGCCAGACGTGTTCGGCGAACACATATCCCATCATGCCGCCGAGCGGGTTCGATTTGAGCCCATGCAGTTTCGACGAGATGGCATCGACATTCGAGATGTAGACGGGGATGACCGTACCGGCGTCGTTGGCGATCATTTCCTGCATTTCCCAATAGATTTCGGTGCGTCTGGTTTCGTCCAGCGCGCCCCGGGCTTCGAGCATCATCTTATCGAATTTTTCCGACTTGTACTGACTTTCGTTCCACGGTGCGTCCGAGGCATAGAGCAGGGAGAACAGGATGTCCGGGGTCGGCCGCGGATTGATGTTCCCGAAATGGACCGGCGATTTGAGCCAGTAGTTCGACCAATATCCGTCTGAGGGCATGCGCTGCACATCAAGGTTCATGCCGATCTCGGCGCCCGCCTGCTGCACGACCACCGCCATGTCGACCGAGGAGCCGGCAGCTTCGGAGGCGATGACCGGGATCGACTGACCGAGGAGACCCGCCTTGTCAAACAGGCTCTTGGCGCGTTCCGGATCGTAGTCCCTGGGCTTCAGGTTCGGGTTGTGGTAGCGGCTCGCCGCCGAAATGGGCTGGTCATTGGCGATCTCGGCAAAGCCGCGCATAACCGATTTCTGGATTGCCTCGCGGTTGATGAGGTATTTCATGCCTTCGATGAAGCCCGCCTTGTCGCCCGGCGACAGGTCGAGGCGGATGTTGAGGTCGGTGTAGTTCCCCGATGTCGAGACCGAGGTGCGCACGGTGTCGTGACCTTCGAGCATCCGCAGCGAACGCGGGTTGACCGCGGCGGCCACCTGAATATCACCCGACAGGAGCGCATTGACGCGGGCGTTGTTGTCCGTGATTGCGAAGAATTCGAAACTGTCGAGGTAGGGCCCTTCGGACTTGAAGTAGTTCGGATTCTTCGCCGCGATGGATTTCACGCCCGGCTCGAAGACCTCGCAGAGGAATGGGCCGGTGCCATTGGCCTTGGCAAAATCGGTGGTGCCTTCGGCAATGATCATGAAGTGGTGCAAGGCAAGGATCGTCGGCAGGTCGGCATTGGCCGTGGCAAGCACGATCTTGACCGTGGTGTCGTCGAGTTTCGAAATCTCGGTCATCTGCTTGGCGATCGAGTTGACCTTGGAGCCGACTGCCTCGTCGAGGTGACGGTTGAGCGAGTAGATCACGTCATCGGCATTCAGCGTATGCCCGTCGTGGAACGCAACGTCCTTCTTGAGCTTGACCTCCCAGGTCACAGCGTCATCGGTCGAAATGCTGTCAGCCAGCTCCATCTCGACCTCGCCTGCTTCATTGAGGAAGGTCAGGCGGTTGTAGAAAGCGCAGCAGCGCACGTAATCGGTTGACAGCGAGGCCTTTGCGGGGTCGAGCGTATCGGCAGTCGAAGACGACCAGCCGGCCGCCTTGAGATGGCCGCCATACACAGGACTTGCAGCCACGGCGCGGCCCGCGCTCATCAGCAGAGAGCCGCCCGCCGCCATGCCGACGCCTGACGCCATCATCATTTTCAGCAGTTCACGGCGCGACGCACCACGGCGGATTGCATGTTCGACCATCGCATCATCGCGGCCAGTCCAATTGGTAGGAATCTTTTTGGTCATTGCGGTTTTCCTGTTGCTGAGGGCCCGGTTGCTTTGCCGGGCGGTGGTAAATTCAGGCGTCAAACGCGGCGTCGGCGGCATCGGCCAGCTCGATCAGCGCATGAAAATGATAGTCGGGTTCTGTGAAAGCTTCCGGCGCAATCGTGGCGCCGTATCCGGCCTGCGAATGGCGGCGCTGGATCCATGCATTGGTTATGCCAAGCGTTCGGGAAATCCCGATGTCGTGATACTGGCTCTGCGCCGTGTGCAGGATAGCTTCCTTGCCGCCGCCATCCTTCGCAACATGGTCAAAAACCTGATGAAAGAAGGCCGGGTCTGGCTTTTCGGTGCCGGTGTCGTCGGTGGTAAAGCCTGCCCAGAAGGGAGAGCCCAGCTTTGCCTCGTACTTCTCGAAGGCCCAACGGCGGGCGTTGGTCATGGCGATCAGCTTGTAGTGCGATTTCAGCCTGTCCATGGCCTTGAACGAGTCGGGGAAAGGATCGGCGTCCCCAACCCGGTCGACCATGAGCCGGCGATATTCTTCAGTGTCGGGAAGGCCGAAGGCTGCAGCGATCCTGGAATAGCAGCGGCCCAGATCGTCGGGATAAAGCCCGGCTCCCGGCTCGTAGCGGGCGTCGCGATAGACGGAAAGCGCTTCCTCGCCGTCGATTTCTCCGCCTTCGAGCGTGGCGATTTCCGCCAGCGCGTTTTTGATCGCGCCCTCAAAGTCGATCAGCGTCCCCACAACATCAAAGGTGACGTAGGAAAATGCAGTCAGTGGTTTCACGGCGGTTTCAATAACCATCGCGGCTGTCCTCTCTGCAAATCGCCGCTTTGGGCGGCATTGCCTTTGCCTTGGGATTCAGGCCGCGCATCTGAAGCAGAGCCGACGTCCCCATATTATTTTTTTAGTTTCGGTGTTTTCACCGGTTCCCATCCATCTCAGTTTCTACCGGGCAATCCTCATGATTTCGCCGAAGCGGGGTGGGTTTGCAGCAGATTCTTTCGAAAACAGGGGTTCGGCGGTATTTCGCTTCGCCCGGGCGGCTGGTGCTCTACCCCGCTCCAGCGCTTCCTCCGCACAAAGAAGTGCACCCCGGTCTGCCCGGTTCGCCTGCAGGAGATGCTCGCCGCCTCGGCGATGATCGATCCGCGCAGCGCTGATGCGGGTTTGGCAATGCGGATGCCTGGCGCTCGGGGAGAGTTGCATCGCCCGGACGCCTCTCAAGCACGACTTGCAGGATAGGGACAGGCCGGCCTGTCCCGTGAAGGGCATTCAGCGGCTGTGACGGCGCGCTCGGGCCAGGTCAGCAACAAGCCGCGCAGCCGCCGCGTGGAAACGGGGCGACTGCGCGGGCGGCCTCTCGGGGGGATGGCTTGTGACGGCGGAGCCGTCAGCTCAGGGCTGCGCGGATTTCCGGATCTTCAAGCGTCAGATCCAGAACCTTGCGGGTGCGGTCAACAATGGCGTCGATTTCGTCCATTGTGCAGCAGAGCGGAGGCGCATAGCCGAAGATGCCCTGGGCGAAGGACCGGATCACCAGCCCCTGCTCCCAGGCACGATCGAACAAACGGGTCGCGGGTTGCAGCGCCGTCGGCAGCGGTGTCTTCTTGTCCTTGTCGGTGACCAGTTCGAGGGCGGCGAGCATGCCGCGGCCGCGCACATCGCCGACCAGGGGATGGTCGCGTAAGCTTTCGAGCCCCTCCATCAGCCGTGCGCCGGCCTTGCGTCCATTGTCCAGCAATCCGCCCTCATAGAGCGCCAGAACCGCCAGTGCGACCGCGGCTGAGACCGGATGCGCCGAATAGGTGAAGCCATGGCCGACCGCTTTTGCGCCCGCGCCCTCGGCAATGGTCTCATAGACATGATCGGACATCATGACCGCCCCCATCGGCGCATAGCCCGAGGTCAAGCCCTTGGCCATGGTCATCAGGTCCGGCACGATGTCCTCGTCCGAGCATGCGAAAAGCGGCCCTGTGCGGCCAAATCCGGTGATGACCTCGTCGGCGATAAACAGGATCCCCATCTCGGCACAGGCGTCCCGCATCGCCTTGATCCAGCCTTTGGGCGGGACCAGCACGCCGCCCGATCCCTGGATCGGCTCGACATAGAAGGCGGCAACGCGATCATCGCCGATGTCGGCGACTTTCGCCTTCAGTTCGGCGACTGAGGCGTCGATCACGGCTTGCGGATCGTTGCCCTGCGGATTGCGGTAGAGATAGTGCGACGAAATTTTATGCTGCCAGCTATAGGGTACGCCGAAGCCTTCATGAAAGCCCGGCAGCGCGGTCAGCCCTGCGCCCATCGTGGTCGAGCCGTGATAGCCTTGCTCGACAGAAATGAACTGATCGCGCTTCGGCTGGCCCTTGGAATGCCAGTAATAGCGCACGAAGCGGATTGTGCTGTCGACCGCGTCGGAACCGCCAAGGCTGAAATAGGCATGATTGAGATCGCCCGGCGCGCGCTCGGCAAGTGCTGCGGCAAGCCTGATGGGCGCTTCGGCGCCCAGATCGAAATAACCCGTCGCATAGGACAGATTGCGCATCTGCTCGGCGGCAGCCTCGACCACGCTTTCCTGGCCGTAGCCGGCGTTGACACACCAAAGGCCGGCAAAACCGTCGATCAGCTCGCGGCCCTCGGCATCAGTCACTGTCGCGCCCTTGGCGCCGGTAACAACACGAACACCCCGCGCCTCATGACCGCGAAACGATGAGACCGGGTGGATCAGATGGCGCCGGTCGAGTTCGACAAGTGAGTTGGAAAGCATGTCAGTCTCCGCAAAATGAGCCCAGGGCCTGTGGCACAAAGGAAAGTTCGGTATTCGGCAATCGGGTGTGGACAGGGCGCACCGACCACCGGCCCGCCGCCCATGGGTCAGGCGTCATCGGCCCGCGCATCACCGCGTGACATGCCGATGGGCGGACGCGCGCGGGTATGAAAAACGCAAAGGCTGTTTGCCCGGAGGCAGCGCAGGTCATGAAAGCTCCAGTGGTCTTCGTATGTGGTTGGAGACTAGGTCACGGATTTCGGCATGTTTGTCCTGATTGCTGCGTCAGACGGCAGTTTGCTTTGCTTGCGGCCGGTTGGACCGCAGGAAAATTCGCACTTCAGTGATCCGGCTCAGGCCGACAGCTGCCGGCCGAGCGTCAGAACCATGGTCCGGGTCTCCTCCATCTCGGCTATCGTGATGTATTCCTCGGGGCGATGCGCCCGGGCGATGTCGCCGGGGCCGCAGATAATTGCTGGTATGCCCGCTTGCTGGAACAATCCCGCTTCCGTACCAAAGCTGACCGCTCCGAGCGGTGCATGTCCGGAGAGGGCTTCGGCGAGTGCCGCAAGCGGCGCGGCGGCATCAAGCGCCAGCGCCGGATAGGAGGAGAGGATTTCACTTTCCACTCCCATCGCGCCTGCCGCTGCAATCACGGGCGCCAGCAGCGTCTCTGGGTCGGCGCCGGCAATGGCCCTTGCTTCAATCCGCGCTTCGGCCCGGTCGGGAATGATGTTGACCGCCTGGCCTCCCTCGACGGTGCCGATCTGAAGCGTCGAATAGGGCGGGGCGAAGCGTGCATCCTGCGGCCCGTCCTTGAGCGCCTCGGCCTGCGCAATCGCTGCCGTCAGAACCGGCACCAGCTCATGAATCGCATTGCGCCCGAGATCAGGCCGCGAGCTGTGGCCGGATATTCCTTTCGCGCTGAACTGCACGGCAGCCTTGCCCTTGTGCGCAAGCACCGGAACCAGCCCGGTCGGCTCACCGATGATCGCGCCCAGTGGCGGCGCGCAAAGCTCGGGAATTGCCGCCAGCAGATGCGGTACGCCCTTGCAGCCTGCCTCCTCGTCATAGGACAGGGCAATATGAACCGGCGCTTTCAGATCCATCGCAGCAAGGGCGGGTGCCGCCGAAAGCACGGCCGCGACAAATCCCTTCATGTCGCAGGCCCCTCGGCCGATCAGCCGGTCACCGTCCGCGCGCAGGATGAAGGGATCGGCCAACCATTCGGGCTCACCGGCAGGCACCACATCGACATGGCCGGACAGAATGTAACCGGGTGTGGACGCGTCGCCGATGGTTGCGAAGAGATTGACGCGGTCCCCCTCGGGTCCGGGCAGGACGCGGCAGGAAATGCCGTGCTTGGTCAGGTAGTCGCGAATGAAATCCATCAGCGCCAGATTCGGTGTGCCGACGACCGAGGGAAATCCGACCAGGGCAGACAGCAGCGATTGGGCAGACATGGGCGGTTTCCTCAGTATGCAATGTTCCGGAGCCGGGGATCGTCAGCAGTCAGGGCGCTGAGAAATTATGCTGCGCGGGCTGCGGTATGAGCCGCCGAAACCGCTGCCGCCACGGCATCGGATGCCGGTCGGCATGTTGGAAACGGAATTTTCTGCGACGAAACCATGAAACGCGGCACGCCCTGTCGACCGGAACAGGCGATGTTGATGCTAGAAGAGACCTCATGGAGAGAGAGCTATGACATTTCGCCCCAAATTTATCACCTTCGACTGCCATGGAACGATGATCCTGTTCGACATGGCCGGCGCTGCGCGCGATCACTATGGCAGCCAGCTCTCACCCGAGAAAATGCAGGTCTTTATCAACAATTTCACGGCCTATCGCCTGGACGAGGTTCTGGGCGCCTGGAAACCCTACGCCGAGGTCGTCCACAACGCGCTCGAACGCACCTGCAAACGCAACGGCATCGCCTTTGATCCGGCGGTCGCCGAGGATATCTCCAACCGGGTGCCGACCTGGGGACCGCATCCTGATGTCCCGGAGGGGCTTGCCAAGGTCGCCAAGGAATTTCCGCTGGTGGCGCTGACCAATTCGATGAACGCGCAGATCCCGCACAATATCGCCAAACTCGGCGCCCCGATCGCCCATGTTTTCACGGCTGAGAGCGCCGGCGCCTACAAACCGCAGATGCAGGCCTTTGAGTACATGTTCGACGAGCTTGGCTGCGGCCCGGAAGATGTGCTGCATGTCTCGTCAAGCTTCCGCTACGACCTGATGACCGCGCATGATCTGGGCATCAAGAACAAGGTCTGGGTGAACCGCGGCCATGAACCGGCCAACCCCTATTATGGCTATACCGAAATTTCCGACATTTCCGGGCTAGCCGCTGTCGTCGGGTTGTAACAACTGTCTTCCAGAGAACGCAGATGAAGTACGTATCCTATTGGCATGACAGCGCCCCGGCCTTCGCCCGGGCTCAAAGCGGGCGGGTCGAGGGAAGCTTCGATGTCGCGGTAATAGGTGGCGGTTTCACCGGGCTCAACGCTGCCCGCAAGCTGGCGCGTGCCGGCTTGCGGGTCGCCCTGCTCGAAGCAGACAAGATCGGGGCGGGTGGTTCGGGACGCAACGGCGGACATCTCAACAACGGCATCTCCCACGGCTACGCCGAGGCCAAGGCGCATCTGGGCGCGGAGCGGGCGCATGCGCTCTACCGCGCCTTCGATCATTCCATCGACATGATCGAGGAGGTGATTGCCGAGGAAGGGATCGAGTGTGATTTTCGTCGCGCGGGCAAGCTGAAACTGGCTTCAAAACCCGGTCACATCGCGGGACTACGGGCCAATTTCGAACTGATTCACAAGGATGTTGATTCCGGCACGCGCTGGATCGACCAGTCCGACCTTCCCGGCGAGATCGGCTCTCAGTCCTTCCACGGGGCGATGCTTTATGAAAAGGCGGCGATGATGCATATGGGCCGCTACGCCACGGGCCTGGCCGATGCCGCCCATCGCCACGGCGCCGAAATCTGGGAAGGCGCTCCGGTCCAGGCTTGTGCCCGGGCCGGCTCGGCCTGGGACCTGACGACGCCGAGAGGCAGTCTGCGTGCCGAACGTGTCATTGTCGCCACGGGAGCCTATACCGGGGCGATCAAGGCCGGCACGTTCAACTGGTTCCGGCGCCGTATCATCCCGGTGGGCTCCTTCATTATCGCAACCCGTCCGCTCACAGCGGAAGAAGTCGCTGTAACGATGCCCGGCAACCGGACCTGCGTGACATCGATGAACATCGGCAACTACTTCCGCCTGTCACCGGACAACCGTCTTATTTTCGGCGGCCGCGCGCGCTTCTCAGCCGTATCGGATCAGCAATCGGATGCAAAATCGGGCAAGATTCTTCGAGAAGCGCTGGCCCGGACCTTCCCGCATCTTGCGGATATCCAGATTGACTATTGCTGGGGCGGTCTCGTCGGCATGACCAAAGACCGCTACCCGCGCGCCGGCGAGCATGACGGGCTGCTCTACGGCATGGGCTATTCCGGCCACGGCGCGCAGATGTCTACGCTGATCGGGCAAAGCCTTGCGGATATGGCAATGGGCGTGGCCGACACCAACCCGCTGGCCGGTCTCGACTGGCCGGCAATCCCGGCATTTTCCGGCAAGCCCTGGTTTCTGCCATTGGTCGGATTGTGGTTCGGCCTCAAAGACCGGCTATCCTGATCGGCAATTGTGCCCGCGGGCGATTGCGCCGGCAGGCAGCATTTTCATGTCGGGCGCGGTCCCGGTCACCCCAGGGAGTGGGCCGCCAGACCAAACAGCTGGGCGCCCGAAGACGCGCGGCGCAGCGGGCCGATGCGCATCTCTGTAACGGTATCATAAACCCCCATTCCGGACGCGGACAGAAAGCTCTCGAACACCTCACTTCGCAGCGGTACATCAAGCCGCAGAAAAGATCCGGTGTTTGCCTGAATAAAAGGCGCGACCAATTGCATTGCCATCCGATCCCCTTCGGCGATCACCGGCCCGATCACCTTGCCGCGTCCGAAGTGCCGCATCAGCGCATAACCGACGATCTCTCCGTCACGAAGCGCTACGCGTGCTTCGGACAAGCCGAGCAGAACCCCCAGAATTTCTGAGCGGTCCGCGCCGAAGGCGGGGCCATCAAGGGCGAGAACAGCCGGTATGTCGGCCGTCACCAGCGCACGGGTCTCGACGCCGGCAACCGGGGACGGCAGATAGATGTCGTGCGCAATTCCCTGATGCTGCGAGATCCTGTTGACCGGCACGAAACCCACGCTTTTATAAAGCAAATACCCGGCGCGCGTGGCGCTCAGGCGCAGATCGCGCCCGGCGCAATCGGTCATGATCTGGTTCAACAGATGGCGCCCGGCACCCTGTGTCTGCAACCGCGGCGCGGTGACCATCATGCCGAACATGGAAAAATCGTCGCCCGCCGGAAAATACATTGCCGAGCCCATGGGGCGGCCGATCGCGTCAATCGCGATATATCCGCGGCCAAGCGAGATCAGCAGATCAAGATCGTGATCGCGATGCGGCCAGAACACACTCACCGTCAGTTGATACAGAAGTTGCCTGTCGTCAGGCCGTATCTCGCGAACGGTTGCCTCAAAATTATCCAGTACCAGGTGGGTCTCTGCCACTTCGGCTTGCTCGGGACTGCCTGACGTATTCTTATAGATTTCGCTCATCGAATCCCTGCACCGCTTTGATGCACCGTCCCGTGATAGAATCGCACAGCTTCCTGCACGCTTGTGGAAATGATTATCACACTCCATGCACGAATTAATCTGCTGTATCCAAAGCACGAAAAACACAATCTGCGGAGCCGCAAGTGTCCGCTGCATGGCGTTGATGCAGGAATGGACGAATGGGCGGAATTTTGCCTTTGACAGGCCGGCTTGTTTGCTTGCCGCCGCCGAGGCTTGGCAGCGAACGGATTTCGGGCGTCGGCAGGCGGGCATTCGGTCAAGAATGCCCACGCTGATTGCAGCGCCAGCGTAGTTTCGGTCACCGGATCCGAACGGAGAGGCTGGCCAGAAAGCGTCTTACGCCCATTTCGTCAGTTTCACCTTCATCTTACAGATGTGATGTCGGCAGACACCGTTATGTTTGTGCGGCATGCGGAACGAGGCCGGGGTGTTCACCACGGAGCAATGGAAAAATCCGGATGTTGCATTCGTGACCACGACGCCGCTGGCCGTCTGAGCGGCCATCCTGCTGGCGATTGACAGGCTCGGGCGCTCATGTAGAAGTCTCAGCGTTATGGTTCTTCCATCCTGATGGAAGCTAAGAGGGAATCCGGTGCGAAACCGGAGCTGTCCCGCAACTGTAAGCGGCGAGCCGCCCCCACCTAAGTCACTGACCGAAAGGTCGGGAAGACGGGGGTCGGTGTCAACCCGTGAGCCAGGAGACCTGCCTGACGCAAATGAATTCCGTGGCCGGGGTATGCCGCAGGAATGACGCGCATGCGAACCCCCTGGTTCATGTATGCGGTTGTTTCCCTGTTTGCTTCGACCAACCTTGCGCGAGGCACGCAGTGACTGAAACGACCAATCCGGCTGAACCCGACGCGGTTCTTCTCGTCGCCAAATCCGCATTCGCCGCAGCCCCTTACGCTGACATGGAGCGCATTGCCGCGACCATGGCTGAAGCGCATCCAGAGTCCATGATCCGCTTTGGTTTCACCGAACAGGGGATGCCGTCCCTGCGCGAGGCCCTGCTTGACCTCGTTGGACAAGGCGTAGCCCGTATCTCGGTCGTTCCGCTGCTGTTGCCAATGGAGCCGAGCTTCGAAACCTGGCTGAAGAAGTCGATCCGTCGCTGGCACCATGAGGATGGAAGAGACTGGCCCGAGATCTCGATTGCCGGCCGGATGACGGATAGCCCGCTGATGGCCGACCTTGTGACATTGCTGCTGCAAGACTGCGAACAACTGGAGCTCGCCACAGATCCGAAGTTGCTGTCGGAGGGGTCGCTGGTTCCCGCCCAGAAGCGCCGTGTCCTTGTCTGCCAGGGAGGCGCCTGCAACGTGGCCGGAGCGGAAGCGATCTGGTGTCACCTGCGAAACCAGCAGGTTCGCCAGAAGCTCAGGGTTACCGGCGATGGAACGATGACGGCGAAATCCACCTGTCTTGGTCCGTGCAACCTGGCGCCTGTCGTCCAGGTCTTCCCCGAAGGCACCTATTACGGCGGTGTGACGGAAGCGGCCATCGACCGGATCATCAGCGAGCATCTTCTCGCGGGCTCGGTTGTCGACGCCTTTGCGTATCACCCGACCGGCCGCAAGCAGCGGCTGCGTAAATCCCTTTAGTCACGACCCTTTTTTAATCAGGAGAAAATTGCATGTCATTTGTGTTCAGAAATTGCCTCGCAGGTGTTGTCATTGCCACCGGTCTGGTCGCCAGCTTGCCTGCGAACGCTACCGAGCAACTCCGCTTCGGCGCCACATTCATCACCAGCGGCATCGATCCGGCAAAAGGCTCGAACGGCTGGGCGCTCACCAGCCATGGGATCGGAGAGAACCTGTTCGCTGTCGACAAGGACGGCAAGCTGGTGCCCGAACTGGCGCAATCCGCCGAGCGGACCGGTGACCTGGAATGGATCATCCAGTTGAGGCAGGACCGCTTCTTTTCCGACGGAACACCGGTGACCGCGGCTGCCCTCAAGGCAGGTTTCGAGCACACTTTTGCAAGCAACGGCGCGGCCCTGGCCACCGGTGGCCAGCTGAAATTCGCCGCCGACGGGGATTTCGTCCTCAAGGTCACGACGGAAAAGCCGGTTCCACTCATACAGGCGCTGTTCGCGGAATGGCCATTGATTGCTTACAAACCGGGACCGGAGGAGGGGACCGCAATCTTCTCGGGTCCCTACCAGATCGCCGAATTCAAGGCGGACAACGCTGTTGAACTGAGCCCGAATTCCCATTTCGAGGGAGCTGACGCACGCGCTCCGGTATCCCTCAGGCGGTTCGGCGATGCCCAGGCCATGGCCATCGCGCTTGAAGCGGGAGAACTCGACCTCGCCTTCGGGTTGCCTTCGGAAAGTGTCGCGCGCCTGGAGCGCAACCCGGATCTGACAATCAAGTCTTTCCCGGTCGGATATCAGTATTTCGCATTTCTCAACACCGAACGCGCCGCTCTTCGGGACGCCGCCGTGCGTCAGGCGATCGATCTGGCATTCGACCGGGAGGAGCTCGCTGCGGCGATCAATGGCGGGACACCGGCAACCGGGGCCTATGCACCCTACTTTCCCTTTGCCGCCAAGGAAGCCCGCACCGGTGATCTTGCAAAGGCTGAAGCCCTCCTCGACGCGGCCGGTTGGGAGAAGGGAGGCGACGGGTTCCGCCGCAAGGACGGCGAGCAATTGCGACTGCTGGCGATCACCTATCCGCAGCGCCCCGATCTGGTCACCATGTTGCCGGTGATCAAGGCTGAACTGGCAAGAGCCGGCATCGCGCTCGACACGCAGATTGTCGACAATATCTCCGAGACGGCTGCCGGAGGTGATTTCGATATCGCGCTCTGGGCACAGCATACCGCACCGAGCGGCGATCCCGCATTCTTCCTCAATTCGATGCTGCGCTCCGGTGCGTCCTTGAACTACACCAACTACGCCTCGGCCGGGTTCGATGCGATCATCGACCGCTTTGCCACCACCGGAGATCCTGAAGAACGGGTCCGGATCGCGCTCGACGCCCAGAACAAGCTGTTCGAGGACGTGCCTGTGTCCTTCCTTGTCTCGCCGGTCTGGTATGTCGGCCTGTCGCAGCGGATGAAGGGCTATCAACCCTGGGGATCGGACTATCACGTGCTGCGCGCCGATATCGGTCAGGGCAAGTAGTCCGGTGAAGAAACCGGTATCATGGGCAATGCAGTCGGGACTTGGCCTCCTGGTCATATCCTTTGCGGCTTTCGCAATCATCGCCCTGATGCCGGCTGATCCGGTCGAGATCGCCATCCGGGCCTGGAACCTGGCGGCAACCGATGAAACAATTGCCGCCCTCAGGCGCGAGTGGGGGCTCGACCGTCCCTTTCTGGTCCGGTACGCGGACTGGCTGGTGAATTTCCTGCAGGGCGAATGGGGCCGTTCTTTCCGCACCGGCGAACCTGTCTTTGACGAATTCATGAAAAGGCTGCCGCTTTCGCTGCTGCTCGGGGCTTCCGGCATCGGACTGGCAGTCGCGCTGGCGCTTCCAATCGGCTTCGCCTCGGCCCTGCGTCCAGGCGGACTGGCAGATCGGTTGAGCCGCCTGCTGTCGGTGGGCACACAGTCAATACCGATCTTCGCAACCGGTCTGGTGCTGATATGGGTTCTCGGGGTGAAGCTGCGCTGGCTGCAGCCGTTCTCCGATCATGCTGCCGCCGTGGCGCTTTCGATCTGCCTCATCTCGCTGCATTCAATGGCGGTTCTCGCACGCGTCTATCGGCAGGGGCTGCAAGCGGCAACGGCGCAGCCCTGGTTTCTCACCGCGCGTGCAAAAGGTCTTTCAGAGGCGAGGGCGCTCTGGCGCCATGCCCACCCAAGTGCGGTCTATGGAGTGATCGCCGCCGTTCACGCCGAGGCGGGATGGGTGATTGGAAGTTCGGCGACGATGGAAATCCTGTTCGGCCTTCCGGGGGTCAGCCAGTTTCTTGTGCTCAGCATCTCGGCACGCGATCAGATGGTGCTCCAGGCCTATGTGATGGTCGTGGCGCTGTGGATGATTCTGGTCGATCTGCTCGCCCGGTTTCTGATGAGCCGGCTCGACCCCCGCCTGTCATGATGCGCGTCTTCGCTCCACTCCTGTTGACTGCAGTTCTGCTTGCTGCCGGTCTCTGGCAGCCGCATGATCCCGATGCGGTCGACATTCTGGCGCGTCATTCCGGCCCCAGCCTCAGCCATCCGCTCGGAACCGATCATCTGGGGCGCGATCTCCTTTCGCGGCTGATGGTCGGCGGGCTTCGAACCGGGACCGTCATTGTTGCCGTGGCCTCAATCGGATTTGCCGGCGGCGCGGTTTTCGGCACGCTCGCAGCACTGCTCAGGGGCTGGCGCGAAACGGTGATCCTCCGCGCCAGCCAGGTATTCATCATGGTGCCGACCCTTATCGTCGCCCTCACCGCTGCAGCGGTCTTCGGGCTGTCGCCTTTGAATGCAGGAATAGCGCTCGGCCTGGCAGCGGTCGGGCCATTGACCCTTTTCACCCATTCCCTGACAAAGAGGGTGCTTGGACAACCTTTCATTATGGCTGCCGTCGCGCTCGGCGTGCCGCCGTTCGGCATGCTGATGCGGCATCTGCTGCCCAACACCATGCCGGTCTTGCTGACCTATATCGGCAATCAGTCCGGTGCGGCGGCCATTGCCTATGCGTCGCTTGCCTTCATCGGACTGGGCGCTGATCCCTCCCTGCCGGATTGGGGGGGAATGCTGTTCGAATACCGCATGTTCATTTTCGACAACCCGATGCTGCTCATCTGGCCGGGCCTGGCGCTGGGTGGAACGGTTTTCGTCCTCAACCGGATGTTTGACCGGTAGATTAACTACGGCCAGGCAACTGGACCAGGCCTGATCAGGCGGTCGAACAGGTTGACTCTGCTCGGATGAAGCTCCTTTTTGCCGGAAATCAGAGTGGATCTCCGCGGGTGCCAACAGCCTGATTTCGGCAAACATTTTCACGCTGTCGTCCTTGATCCGGGCCATGTCGAAATCCCGGGATTGCGCCGGTCAGGGGAGTGGTCTGATCAGGCATCCACGGTGCCGTCCGATTATGTCGGACGGATAATTGGGAAGCCGGTGCCCCGGGATGTTCGGGCAAGCCGGCGCTGCCCCCGCAACGGTAGCGGAGCTGAACATGCCAATGAATGCCACTGGGCGGGGAGCCTGGGAAGGCGTTGGCATTGTCCGGGAGGACGCTTCGAAGTCCGGAAGCCAGCCATGGGTTTTTAAAACCGACGGATCGCGGTGGGCGGTCGAGGGGCAAGGCAATCCGCGCTGGTTCATTGAACCACTCGCGGGCTATCTTTCCCTGATCTCCGCCAGGTCCGTTCATCTGTCGAGGACGGGGTTTATGGACAAGCTCGGCGAGATGCAGAGCCTATTGGAAAGCCGCCAGCAGGGGTTTTCCCTTGAACGGCCATTTTACACGGATGCTGAGTTCTTTCAGGTTGATATGGACCTGATCTGGTATCGGGACTGGCTGTTCGCCGGCCATGATTGCGAGTTGCCGAAGCCGGGAAGTTTCATGACCGTGCAGGTTGGCGCCTATGCGGTTGTGATCGTCCGGGACCGCGAGGGGAACATTCGGGCCCTGCACAAGTCCTGCCGCCACCGGGGCAGTCGCGTCTGTGCAGCCCAGAAGGGCATGGCGGCCCGCCTGGTTTGTCCCTATCATCAGTGGCCCTATGATCTCGACGGATCCCTGGTCTTTGCCCGGGATATAGCCGAAGGCTTCGACAAATCGAAATTCGGGCTCAAGCCCGTCGCCTGCGAAAGCGCCGGCGGCTACATATTCATCTGCCTGGCCGATGAGCCCGCCGATTTCGCACCGTTTCGCGCCATGATGGAACCCTACTTCCTGCCGCATCACCTGCAGGATGCGAAGGTTGCATTCGAAAGCACCATCATCGAGAAGGGCAACTGGAAACTCGTCTGGGAGAACAATCGCGAGTGCTATTATTGCGCTGGCAATCATCCCGAATTGTGCAAGACCTTTCCGGAAGCCCCGACCGTCAACGGCGTCAACGGCGCTGAAAGCGATCCCGAGATGCGGACCCACTGGGCCAGGTGCGAGGCTGCGGGCCTGCCGTCGCGATTCGTCATCGACGAGGCCGGACAATACCGGACGACACGGGCACCGCTGCTGCGTGGCGCAGTCAGCTATACGATGAGCGGAAAACGCGCTGTCCGCAGGGATCTGTCCAGCCGCGTATCGGCCGATCGCATCGGTGCGCTTCTGCTCTATCATTATCCCACAACCTGGAACCACGTGCTCGGCGACCATGCGGTGACGTTCCGGGTTCTGCCGATCAGCGCCACGGAGACTGCGGTGACGACCAAATGGCTGGTCCACAAGGACGCGGTCGAGGGCGTCGATTACGACCTCAAGGAACTCACCCATGTCTGGACCGAGACCAACAACCAGGACCTGCCATTTGGTCGAGGAGAATGCCTTCGGCATCAACTCACCAGCCTATGAGCCGGGTCCTTACTCCGAAGTTCACGAGGGCGGTGTCCTGCAATTTGTCGACTGGTATGCGAGAGCGATGATGTCGCGCCTGCGGCAGGTCGGCGATCGCAAATTGGGCAGCGTCGCTTAAGGGGACGAATGTGACCGCTATAACCAGCAACGATCCCGGACTTTACCGGCATCTCGATGAAATGGCCCCGTGGAACGATGAACTCCAGACCCTGGAACTCGTCGCGATTTCCGACGAGGCGCCGTGGGTGAAGACCTTTGCCTTCCGCTCGGACAACCAGACCTGATTTCGCTGCCGGCCGGGCCAGTTCGTGACGCTTGAGCTGCCTGTGGAACCGGAACCGCTGTTGCGCACCTATACGCTGGCCTCCAGCCCTTCCCGTCCTTTCTCCATCTCGGTAACGGTCGAGGCGCAGGCCGACAGTGTGGGCACGCGCTGGATGTTCGACAATCTAGCGCCCGGTATGCACCTGAGGGCCTATGGTCCTTCGGGATCGTTCTGCATTCACAATCACCCGGCCGCCAAATATCTGTTCATTTCAGCCGGCTCCGGCATTACGCCGATGATGTACATGCTGCGGTGGCTCAATGATTGCGCGCCCTGGACGGACATTGCATTTCTGAATTGCGCCCGGCGGCCAGAGGAGGTGCTGTTCCGCAAGCAGTTGGAACTGACCGGCAACCGCATGCCCGGACTGTCAGTCGATTTCCTGGTCGAAGAGCGCTCGATTCAGGAAAAGACGTTTGGCCACAAGGGACGGCTGGATGCGGTGCGCCTTGCATTGCTGATTCCGGATATTTCCGAGAGGAAGGTCTTCTGCTGCGGGCCGGAACCATTCAAGCAATCGGTTCGCGAAATGCTTGCCACGGCCGGCTTCGACATGTCGCATTACCATCAGGAAAGTTTCGGAACCAGGAAGGCCGAAGCAGTGGAGACCGCGATCGAGACCGCGGTTGAACAAGCCGGTTAGGACACCGTGCCCGTCCGCTTTGCGCTCTCCCATGCCGAAGGCGCATGTCTGCCCGATCAAACCGTGCTTCAGACGGCGCGTTCAATCGGGGTGCGGATTCCTGCAGCCTGCGAGTTCGGACTGTGCGGAACCTGCAAGGTGAGGAAACTCTCCGGCGAGGTGGAGATGAACCACAATGGAGGCATTCTCGATCACGAGGTCGAGGACGGTTACATTCTTGCATGCTGCTCGCGGCCGCTGACGCCGATCGAAATCGAGGCTTGAAACCGCCGAAGGACCGTGTGGCCCGGGCGGGGATTTCTTCCGGGCAAGACTATCTCGCCCGGGGCGTCAAGCCGCCCCGGTGCAGGACGCGGTATCGTCGTTGAAAACCGGGCTCAGCCAACGCCTTGACGAGGAGTGAATTGTAGCCGTCATTGGCGCGCGCGAAGCGTTCGGCACATTCCCCTGGTGTCGGGTCTGCCATCAGCGGCCCGGGACCGTTGTGCTTCCGGGGGCGAGATGCAACGCCAGGCGGCTTGCCGCGCCTTTGAGGTGTTTTTGGGCCGCTTGGCTGGCGGCGTCGGGATCACCTGCCACGATAGCTTCGTAAATATCGACGTGCTCGCTCTGAACCTCGGCCAGAAGGGCATTGCGTAACGAACTGGCGCGGGCACGGCGGATGAAATTGCGGACGTGGGCTTCGAGATAGTCCGACATTTCGCGGAAATGCGGATTGCCGCAGGCGTCGACGATCTCGCGATGGAAGGCGAGATCTTCCTCTATCCCGGCCTCTCCGGCATCGAAGGCGGCCTGAATGGCATCAAGCCGTTGTTTTATCGCGGCGAGTTGCGATTGAGACCGGCGTTCGGCGGCAAGTGACGTGGCGGCAGCCTCGACCGCCATTAGCAATTCGATGACGTTCTTGATGTCGTCGAAATCGGTCAGGTCGATGCCGGCGAGTCTGAAAGACGTTTCCCTCGTCTCGATCACGAAAGCGCCCAATCCCTGGCGGGTGGCAACAAGGCCGTCGCGCTTCAGTGTGCCGATCGCCTCGCGGACGATTGGCCGGCTCACGCCGTACTTCTCCGACAGATCCCGCTCGGTAGGCAACTTATCGCCCTTTGAGTAAGCGCCGGACGTAATGTCCTTTCGGATACGGGCGGCCACCGTATCCGCCAGCGACGGCCCGCGTGTCACCCTGTCATTCATGATCATTCCCGCTCTCCTCGCGAATCGCCGCAAATACCCTTCGAGGTTGATCCTCGTTATGAACCCGATCCGGTTCAAAAACAAAATAACAGATTCTACTTGTCAGGCAACCATGTGATATGGTTTATAGGCGAACAGGAGAGTTCGATGCTGATCTTTGGAGGTGAAAGCGTCAGACAGATTTGGATTTTGGACTTTTGATTTCGGAGAAGCGGGCGGGCGACTTTGCGACTGTTTTTCCCGGCGGCACCGCGGCCAGTCAGGCCAGGCACCGCGAATTGATGAAACCGTTCCAGCGAAAAGGGAGGATACCTTGAACATTTTCGACGATACCCAGAGACTCCGGCGGCTCGCCCAGGAAGCCACCGAATTCACCAATTTCAGCCGCCGGTCCCTGATCAAGGGCGTTGGTGGCGCATTGGGCGGCGCCGCGCTTTCCGGCCTCGGCATGGAAGTTACCAGCGCCGAGGAAATCATGCCGCCTTCGCCCACAGGAAAGAAGGTACGCATCGGTGTGCCGCTGACCTATGGTCCGTTCAACCAGCCCTGGCGCCGCGGCTGCTGGCAGATCGTCCAGGCCATTCTCGATGCTGGCTGTGAAGTCGTGACCGTGCGTGGCGAGCCGACCAAGGCCAGCGAACAGGCAGCCGAGCGCGCGCTTCTCGACCGCGGCATCGACGCACTCGTCATGGGCATCTATTCGCAGGAATCGGAAACCGCCTACATCGCCGACGAAGCGCACAAGCGCGGCATCAAGACGGTCGGGTTCACCATCCCGGTCAAGGATTCGCCGGCGGTCATGGACGACGTCTGGGGTACCGCCACCACGCTCGGCTATTTCGTCCAGAACTACACCAAGCGGCAGGGCACTTTCGCCCAGACCGCGGAGCAGCGAGGCTATTTCACGCCCTTCGACATGGAAGTCGACATGTTCGAACTCATGTGCCGCTATGAGCCACGCATGAAGGTTCTTCCGTTCATCGACGGCGGTCAGGGTACGTCTGACGAAATCTCCGTCGGCCGCAAGAACATGCTGTCGCTGTTGCAGGCGAATCCCGAGCCCGGATCGCTCGCCGCATTCATTTCCTGGTGGTGGCCGTTCACGCTCGGCGCCGCCCAAGCGCTCAAACAGATGAACCGGGACGACGTGCCGCTGTTCAACCACTACCTGTCTACCCAGTTCCTCGAGGCCTGGGCTGCCAAGCAGGTTCCGGTGGTCTTCAGCTGCGATTCCCCGTTCCCGGAGATCGGTCGGAAGACCGGCGAACTGGCGGTCAAGCTTGCCCGCGGCGAGGACGTGCCGAACATCGTCTACCGGATTCCGGTCATCACCAAGACCCCGGATCAGGCGGAAGAAGCGCTTGTCGAGCTCAAGAGCATGGACGAGCAGGCAATCGCCCTGCTCAAGCAGTATGGCGGCTGACAAAGCCGTCCCTCCCGGGAGTGGTGGACCAAGGTCCTCCACTTTCCCCGGCTCAGACATGTCTCCGGATTCGAGCGGAGACATGTCTGAAGCGGGCCGGTGGGCTGTTGTCCGCCGAGCGAACCTACGATCGAGCCGGCGGCCGGGGGGCATGGCCCCAAGGACATGGCCAGGCAATATGAAGCGGAGCGAAATGGCATGAGTGAAGCGACAGCCTCACCCGAAACGAAGAATTTGGCGAGGTCGGCGAACAAGGTGCCGTCCGCGTTGCTGACGTTCCTCAGACGCTGGGGAACGATCATCGTGATCATATTGGCGGGTATCGGTTTCGCGATCGCCTCGCCCTATTTCGCGACCGTATCCAACCTTAACAACGTGCTGTTCTCGATGATCGTCAGCGCCCTGGTCTCCATGGGGCTGACGTGGGTGGTTGTGTCGGGCAGTTTCGATCTCTCGATCGGCCTGACCGTCACCACGTCATCAATCCTGGTGGCGTTTCTCATACCAATCACCGGCCCTTGGATCGCCATCCCGCTGGCGCTGATCGCCGCCTGCGGTATCGGCCTCGTCAATGGCCTGCTCGTAACCTATGGCCGGCTTTCCGGGATCGTCGTCACGCTGGGTGTCATGTTCGTGCTCGACGGTATCAACGTCTTCATCACGGGCGGCTACCAGGTTCCGGTCGGTTACGACGAGACGTCGTTCCTCTATCTCGGCCAGGGCAAGCTCGGTATCATCGGCGTGCCGGTTATCATGCTGCTGGCGGTTTTCGCGATCGCCTATATCGCGGCGACGCGAACCCGTATCGGCCACTATATTTCTGCGGTCGGTGACAACCCGATGGCGGCGTTCTATTCAGGCATCAATGTCTATCGCTGGGTGATCCTTGCCTTCGTGCTGTCGGCGCTCATGTCGGGTATCGCCGGCGTCATCGTCACCGCGATCTCGTCCTCGGCGCAGCCCGTGGGCGGGGAGGGGTACCTGCTCGAGGCTTTTGCGGCCGTTTTCCTGGGCGCCACGGTGCTCGGCAAGGGCAAGCCACATCTTCTAGGCACGCTGATCGGGGTCTTTTTCCTGTACATGGTGGATTCGGGAATGAACATGGTCGGCTTCCCGTTTGCCGCCCGCCACATCTTCCAGGGCCTCGTGCTCATCATCGCGGTCGGTGCCAATGCGCTTCTCAACCGCGAAGAAGTCCATCTCAAGTTCATCTGAGGCGATCATGACGAAGTCGAACGTACTGGTCGAATTGAAGGACCTCGAGAAGGAGTTCGCCGGCACCAAGGCGCTCAAGGGTGTCAGCCTGAGCTTTCTGCGTGGCGAGGTGCATGGTCTGCTGGGCGAAAACGGGGCGGGGAAGTCCACCCTCATCAAGATCCTCACAGGGGTTTATTCGCCCAGCGCCGGCGATATCCTTCTCGAAGGCGAGGCGGTGAAGGTGTCCAGCCCGCCGGAAGCGCACAAGCTGGGACTTGGTGCGGTCTACCAGGATGCCGAACTCGTTTCGAGCTTCACGGTGGGTGAGAACATCCTTCTGGGCAACGAGCCCGGGTATGTCGGGATCAATGACGCGCGTATCCACGCGGAAGCCGCCCGCATCCTCGAGGAGATGGGGATAGACCTCGATGTCCGCCGCCGCGCCGGCACGCTCACGGCGGCCGAAATGCAGCTCGTCACCCTCGCCACCCTGTTTCACCGCCGCTACAAGCTGATCGTGCTCGACGAGCCGACGGCGCGCCTTTCAGCGGCGGAGTCCGAGGTGCTTTTCCGCATCATCGACGGCTTCAAGGCGCAGGGCATCACCATTGTCTATATCTCCCACCGGCTCCGCGAAGTGCAGGAGATTTGCGACCGCGCCACGATCCTGCGGGGCGGCCTCGTTTCCGGTACGCTCAATCGCGGCGAGGTGAGCGAAGACCGGGTGACCGAACTCATGGTCGACCGGAGCCGCGCCGATCTGACCATCGAAAACACTGGCGAGAGGGTTCGTGACGAGGTTCGCCTTAAGCTCGATGGGCTTTCGACGCCACGGCTCGAGCCGTTGAGCTTAGAGGTCAGGGCAGGGGAGGTGCTCGGCATTACCGGCCCCGTGGGCGGCGGCATGGAAGAGGTGGCGCGTGCCCTCGGCGGCGTGAACCGGCATGACGGCACGGCGATGCTCGACGGCAAAGCGGTCAGTCTCGCAAATCCGATGGCGGCGCGGCGTTCCGGCTTCGCCCTGATTCCGGAGGACCGGCGAAAGCAGGCGCTTTTCCCGCAGCTGTCGGTCGCCGAGAACATCTGCCTGCCGGTGCTCAGATCCCTCGAGCGCTTTCTCACGGTCGGGTCCCGGCCGATGAAACATTATGCCGACGAGGTCATGAAGCAGCTTGCCGTACGTCCGGCGAATTCGGCGGTCCAGGTGCAGTTCTTTTCCGGTGGCAACCAGCAGAAACTTGTTATCGGCAAATGGATGAGCGCCAAGGCATCCGTTTATGTCATCGTCGAACCCACCAACGGGGTTGATGTGGGGGCGATCAGGGAAATCTACGAAATTATCCTGCAGCTCGCGGCCGACGGTGCGGCGGTTGTTCTCGTGACGTCGTCTCTGCGCGAGGTTCTTGCGCTCGCCGACCGCGTCATGGTCATTCATGACGGCGTGCTCGTAGCGGAGGCGCCGAAGCCGTCCTGGACCTATGATGAACTGCTGGCAGTCACGCTCAGCGGCAAGTCGCGACGGGTGGCCTGATACGCGAAACACGTTCCGAAGAAAAAGGAGGAGACACCATGACCACCGATATCCGGCTTTACATGTTCCAGACCGGACAGATCCGCCAGAAGGAAGTCGACATCAAGCTCGGCTACAGCCAGGAGGATTTCTTTACACCCATTCCCTGGTACCTGATAGTTCATCCGAAGGGCAATATCGTCATTGACGGCGGCACCGCGGTCGAAGCGGCGCATGATCCGGAAGGCTGGTGGGGCGACACCACCAAGAAATACTACCCGATCATGGATCCCGAAGAGGGCTGTGTGAACCAGCTCGCCAAGATCGGCATGAAGCCGGACGACATCAAGTTCGTGCTTCACTCGCATCTCCATCTCGATCATTCGGGCGCCTGCGGCAACTTCCCGAAGGCACGCCATCTGGTCCAGCGCCGCGAGATCGACTGGGCGTTCTCGGCCGACTGGTTCATGCAGGGCGGCTACATCAAGAAGGACCTGACCAAGGACGGCATCACCTGGGACGTGATGGAAGACGAGGACCAGTACGACGTCTTCGGCGACGGCAGCGTCCAGACCTTCCTGTCGCCCGGCCATACGCCGGGTCACCAGTCGATCATGGTCCGCCTGCCCAACAGCGGCCCGATCCTTCTGGCGATCGACGCGGCCTACACCATGGATCACTGGGACGAAAAATGTCTGCCGGGCGCGCTGACTTCGGCGCGTGAGGCGGCTGCGTCCGTCCGCCGCCTGCGCCGCATCGCCGAGAAGGAGGACGCGCTCGTGGTTCCCGGTCACGACATGGAGACCTGGCAGAAATTCAAGAAGGCTCCGCTCGAATATTACGACTGAACCAGAGACCTGCCGCGCCGCGCTGCAGGTAACATCCTCACGATTGCTCCCGGCGGAAGACCACCGCCGGGACACCCCGACCCATACCCTTTGCAAACCCGAGATTTTGACCATTACCGACATGTCATCACACACGAGCGATCTGCCGGCACACCAGGCCGTTCTAGACGAGATCCAGGCACGCTGGAACTGCGCCGCGGCGACTTGGGATGCCAAGGGCCTTGCAAGCATCTACAGCGAAGACGCCCTGTTTTTCGGCCTGCTGCCGAGGCTCTATGTCGGCCGCCCGCAAATAGAGGAGTATTTCGGCAGTTATCAGGGAACGCTGGAATGCGTCAGCCTGACATTGGTCGACCAGAACACGCGAACACTCGCGCCCGGAGTTTTCTCGGCGCAGGGTTTCGGTGATATTGTCAACCGGCACTATGACGGCGGGATCGTGCCCCGCCGCGTTCGCTCCTCTTTCGTTATTGCCGATCGGGGCGGCAGATGGCAGATCCTGTTGCACCACTTCTCCCGGATGGAAATGCCGCTGGGCTAACCGATGCCGGACCCTGACGCTCAGCCGCATGCCTGCCGGGGCGAGATCGGTCCCGGCGCCCTTCCATGATTACCGGAGGCGGTTCGATGGCGTCACCCTGATCACCAGATCCGGCGGCTTTTACGATGTGGAACTTTTGGCAAGAATGTGCGGCCGCGCAACGCAGGACATACGGAATGGAAGCGGCCCTGTTTGCAGAAAGCTCACATCAGTCGCCGATTGGTTTGGGACCGGGATCGCTGGACAGCGGTACCAGTGAGGTGCGAATGCGGCGCAGATATTCCTTGACCTGCTCGGGACGGCGGCGCGCGGTGCCGGCGGCCAGCACGTCGATGATGGCGATATAGGCCAGACGCGAAGCCGACGGCTTGTAGATGTCGTGATCCTCCGGAATGTCGATTTCGATCGAGACGTCGGTGGCGCGCGCCAGTTCCGAGCCGCGTTTGGTCAGGCTGATCGATTTGACGCCGTATTGCCTGGCGATCGCCACACTGTCGAGCAGCTCCGCGGGCGAACCGCTCTGGGAAATGGCAAACACCAGGTCGCCCTTCTCGAGTGTCGAGGCCAGCATCCGCTGGAAATATCCGTCGGCATGGGCCTCGGCCGGAACGCCCAGCCGGAAGAACCGGTTGGCGCCTTCGCGCGCCACATTGGCAGAGCCGCCGCCGACACCGAAGAATGCGATCCGCCGGGCGCCGGCGAGCAGGTCGATTGCCGCCTCGATGGCCGCGCTGTCGAGTTGCGAGCGCACCAGGTTGAGCGTATCGACCAGGGCGCCGAAAACCTGCACCACAAGCTGGTCGGAGACCGAATTGTCGTTGCCGGGGCCGCCGAGATACTGAAGGCTGACGGCCACGCTCTGGGTCAGACGGATCTTGAAGTCCCGGAAGCCTTCGCAGCCCAGCGAGATGCAGAAGCGGTTGACCGTGGCGTCCGACACGCCCGCCGCCCTGGCGATTTCCGACTGGCGCAGATAGGCGGCTTGCTCCAGATTGGCGAGCACGAAGTCGGCCACCCGCTGCTCGCGCTTGGGCAACTGGCCATCCAGTTGCCGCATCTGCAGGATTATATCGATGACCTTGTTCATGCCGCGCCGGTTCTGCCTATGAAGGATCGTAGGCTATTACATCCATTTCCACCTTGGCGTCGACCATTAGAGCGGATTGAACGGTGGAACGGGCCGGCGGATTGTCGAGAAAGTATTTTTCAAACACGCTGTTGAAGCTCGAGAAATCGCGCGGGTCGTCGAGCCAGACATTGACCTTGATCACATGTTCCAGCCCGCATCCGGCCAGCGCCAGCACGGAGATGATGTTGGCCATCACCTGTTCGGTCTGGGCGATGATTCCGCCAGTGACGATCTCGCCGTCCAGCGACGGCACCTGCCCGGATACATAGATGAAATCCCCGGCGCGAACGGCTTTCGCAAAGGGACGCCGCTGCCCGCCGGCGGCCAGGTCTGCGGTTTCGTAGCGGGTGATCCGGTGAGCGGCATCTGACATGAAGAACTCCAAATTGGAAAAAACTTACGAGAAAATACCCGTAAGATTGGGAATATGCAAATTTCAATTGACGAACTTTCACTGAAATGTAAATTTCTTTCACGAAAGCGTTGTTGAGGCGGCGCTGTCCCATCGAACACGCAAATCAAAAGAAGGGGAATGACAATGAAATTCAATACCTGGTTGAAATCCGCGGCGCTGGCAGGCGCGCTACTGGCACTCAGCGGCCCGGCGATGGCCGACGGCATGCTCCGTTATGCCACGGTCGGCGAGCCGCCGAGCCTTGATCAGCAGGTCATCACATCGGATCTGGCGACAACCATCGCCCACCACATGTTCGAGGGTCTCTACACCTTCGATTCGTCCAACGCGCCGGTGCCGCTTCTGGCCGCCGGTGACGAGACCAGCGCCGATGGCAAGACCATCACCATCACGCTGCGCGACGGCGTGACCTTCCACAATGGCGCGCCGATGACGTCCGCCGATGTGCTGGCTTCGCTCAAGCGCTGGGGTGAATTCGGTTCGCGCGGCGCGTTGCTGTTTGACAATGTCGACAGCATTGAAGCGACCGGCGATCACCAGATCACCATCAATCTCAAGGCGCCCTTCGGTCCCTGGAAGAACCTGATGGCCTTCATCAATGGCGGCCCGGCGATCTATCCGGCGTCCGTGCTCGAGGGCGCCGGCAAGGAGCCGATCGCACCGGAAAACTACATCGGCACCGGCCCCTACAAGTTCTCGAAGTGGGAGCCCAACCGCTATGTCGAGCTGGTCCGCTTCGATGCTTACGTCTCTCCCGAAGGTGAGCCGGACGGTTATGGCGGCAAGCGGGTTGCAGACTTCGACACGCTGCGTTTCATTCCGGTTTCCGATGTCGGCACCCGCGTCGCCGGCGTGCGCGCAGGCGATTATGACTATGCCGAAAGCATCCCCGGCGACCTGTTCGCCGACCTTGATGCCGATGCCTCGGTCAAGACCATCGTCAATGGCAGCCCGCTGTTCGGACTGGTGTTCATGAACTCCAAGGATGGCCCGCTGAAGGAGAATTTCGCCCTGCGCCGCGCCATCCAGACGGCCATCGACAAGGTTCCCGCCCTGCAGGTTTCCATCGGTCCCGACCAGCTGTGGCGCGCCAACGGCTCGTTCATGCCCAAGGGCAATGTCTGGTACACCGAAGCCGGTGCAGAGAACTTCTCCAAGGGGGATGCGGAAGCGGCCAAGGCAATGGCCAAGGAAGCCGGTTACAACGGCGAGCCGATCAAGTTCATGGTCTCGACCAACTACCCGTTCCACTATGACTCGGCGATCGTCTACACCAAGCAGCTGGCGCAGGCCGGGTTCAACATCGACCTTCAGGTCTATGACTGGGCGACGCTGATCGAGAAACGGGCCCAGCCCGACCAGTGGGACATGTTCTTCACCCACCACGGCTTCGTTCCCGATCCGATCCTGATTTCGGTGATGAACGACAACTATCCGGGCTGGTGGGCAACGCCGGAAAAGGAAGCGCTGAAGGCCAAGTTCACCGCGTCCTCCGATCCGGCCGAGCGGCAGAAGATCTGGGCGGAAATCCAGGCGCTGATCTACGAACAGGTCCCGACCATGAAGACCGGCGACGTCTATACCTACAACATCGCCTCGCCGGCGCTGAAGGGTCTGGCGGACGCCACGCTGATCTGGCCTGCCTTCTGGAACATATCCAAATAGGCTGACGCACCGAAAGCCCCTCCTCTCTGCTACAGGGGAGGGGCTCTCCACCGGAAAACCTGGTCATCCCCATGCTCGCATATACATTCAAACGGCTTCTGGCCCTGATCCCGACCTTGCTGGCGGCGTCCGTCCTGGTCTTCCTCTTCGTTCATCTCATTCCCGGCGACCCGGCAGCAGTCCTGCTCGGCGATTCCGCCACGCCCGAGGAAGTCGCCCGCCTGTCGCAGCAAATGGGTCTCGATAAACCCATCTATGTGCAGTACTTCATCTGGCTCGGTCATGCGCTGCAGGGTGATTTCGGCACATCGGTGTTTTTCCGCACCCCGGTGATGGACGTGATCGCCGGCGGCGCCGAGACATCGATCCTGCTGGCAATCCTGACCATGGTCTGGATCATCATTCTCGGCGTCCCCATCGGCGTGATGTCGGCAACGCGGCACGGCAGCTGGGTCGACCAGCTCGCCTCCGGCGGCGCCATGCTGTTTGCCTCGGTGCCGACCTTCTGGCTCGGCCTCTATCTCATTCTCATCTTCGCCGTCTGGCTCGGCTGGTTTCCGAGCTCCGGTTTTCCCTCGATCCACGACGAGGGCGGGCTGCTCAACCTGCGCTATCTGCTCTTGCCGAGCCTCACGCTGGCCGCCCCCAATGCGGCGCTGATCATCCGTCTGGTGCGCGCCTCGATGCTCGATGTGCAGCGCGAGGATCATGTGCGAACGGCGCGGGCCAAGGGGCTGCATCCGGCGCGCGTGGCGATCAAGCATGTCTTCCGCAACGCGCTGATCTCTGTCGCCGCGGCATTCGGCTTCACCTTTGCCGCGCTGATCTCGGAAGCGGTGGTTACCGAGACGGTGTTCTCGCTTCCCGGTGTCGGGCGCCTGGTGGTCCAGTCGATCCTGCGGCGGGATTATCCGGTCATCCAGGGGGTCATTCTGGTGATCGTCTGTCTTTACATGGTCATCAACCTGATCGTGGACCTCGCCTATGCCTGGCTCGATCCGAGGGTGTCGCTGAAATGAATCTCCTTAACACCGTCCGGAACATTTTCCGCGGACGCATCATGGGCACCGCAGGCCTGATCTGGCTTTGTCTGATTTTGTTCGCGGCCCTTGCCGCGCCATGGATCGCGCCGTTCGACCCGCTCGACATCGACCCCGTCAACCGGCTGGCTGAGCCTAGCTGGCCGCATCTCTTCGGCACCGACCATTACGGCCGCGACACGTTTTCGCGCTG
>CAXBIE010000032.1:0-48417 GCA_963975635.1 uncultured Hoeflea sp.
CGCTTCTGCGCGGCAATGCGGAACTGGGCATTGGCCGCGCCATAGCCGCGATAGCCGCCGCGCCGTTCGACGATCTCGAAGAAGAAGCCTTCGCCGAAGCCGGGACTGTAGAGCTGGAAATACTCGCCCTGCTCGTCGCGGTCATAAAGCGCGTGGGCGCTCTTCAACCGTTCGATGAATGCCGCGTCAAGATCGAACCGGGCCTCCAGATCATCATAATAATTGGCCGAGATCTCCAGCGGCTGGAAACCGTTTGCCGAAAGCGCCGCGGCGGTGGCGAAGATGTCCCGGGTTTCAAAGGCCAGATGCTGCACCGCCGAACCGAACCGCTCGGCGATGAAATGACCGGCGAGGGTGCGGCGGTTCTCCGCGCCGTTCAGGGTGATCCTGAGCGAGCCATCCTCGTTCTCGATGACCTGGCTGCGCACCAGGCCTGCCGGGTCGACGACATCGATCATCGGCGTTTTACCGGTCTTGAAGATCGATGTGTAGAACAGGAGCGAGGTCAGCATTTCCTCGTAATTCATGGTCTGCGCGACGTGGTCGATCCGCGTCAGCCCGGTGCCCGATGAAGTATCCTGATTTGTCACCGGGCGGAACTCGATGTCCCAGACTTTCGCAAGCTCGCTCTGATCATCGATGAAATGGATCAGCCCGCCGCCAAGCCCGCGGATCGCCGGGATTTTCAGCTCGCCGGGACCCACCGGCTGGTCGAAGGGTTCGGCGTCGAGCGCCTTGGCCCGCTCCACGGTCGCGGCCGCGTCATCGACCTTCAGCCCGATATCGCAGACATTCATGCCGTGAACCACATGCGACGCGTGGGCAAAGCCGTCGCGTTCGGTGTTGATGACGATATTGATCTCGCCCTGCCGCCACAGGTCCACTTCCTTGGAGACATGCCGCCGTGACCGCTCGAATCCGAGCACGTGCAGGAGCCCGCCGATCTCCTTGGCCTCTTCCTCGTCGGCCGCGAATTCGATGAACTCGACGCCACTGACGGCGATCCGGTCGGGCATCTCGGGGCAGGTGATCCTGATGTCCGGTTCGGAGCGGCGCACCCGGTCCATCAGATAGACCAGCGAGCGGTGCCCGTCGACGGAGATGAATTTCGGCGAGCCGCCGCGGAACTGGTCGTTGAAGATTTCCAGCGACAGGGTGCCGTCATAGCCGGTGGCCGCCACCGCCCGCATGAAGCCGAAGACATCGAGATCGCCTTCGCCCGGCATGTTGCGGAAATGGCGGCTCCAGTAGAGCAGATCCATGTCGATCTTCGGCGCATCGGCAAGCTGCACGAAGAAGATCTTGTCGCCGGGAATCGAGCGGATTGATTCCGGATCGATCTTGCGCGCCAGCGTGTGAAACGAATCGAGGATGATGCCGACATTGGCATGATCGGCCCGCCGCACGATCTCCCAGGCGTCGCGATGATCATTGACGTGCCGGCCCCAGGCCAGCGCCTCATAGCCGACACGGATGCCGCGTTTGGCGGCACGTTCGCCCAGCTCGTGAAAATCCTTTGCCGCCCGGTCGATGCCGCCAAGCGAGGCGGGCGAGACATTCGAGCAGATCAGCACCAGATCAGTGCCCAGTTCGCCCATCAGGTCGAACTTGCGCTCGGCCCGGTCAAACACCTTGCTGCGTTGCGGCTCGGGCATCCCCTCGAAATCGCGGAACGGCTGGAACAGCGAGATCTCGAGCCCGTGATCGCGCACCATCTGGCCGACATCCCGCGGGCTGCCGTCATAGGCCAGAAAGTCATTCTCGAAGATCTCGACACCGTCGAATCCGGCATCGGCAATGGCCGCGAGCTTCTCGCGCAGGTCACCGGCAATCGAGACTGTGGCGATGGCGGTTTTCATCTGTCAGACATCCTGTTCCCGGCCGGGCCGGTGTTTCATTGTCGTTGCAATCCTGTGGCACGCAGCAGTCTTAACCAGAGTGGCGTCTGCGACACAATCATCAGCATGAAGCCAATTGACAGCACCAGCGAGATCGGGTGCGATACGAAGTTCCAGAGAAACTCTCCGACGTCACCCCGCGCCCCGATCATCGCGCGCCTGTAGTTGGAATCCATCATCGGGCCGAGAATAACGCCAAGGATGATCGGCCCGACCTGGAACCCATAGGTCTTGAGGAAATAGCCCAGAACCCCGAACAGCAGCATCCAGTAGATGTGCACCGGGTTGTTCTCGATGGCGTAGGTGCCGACTGCGGAGAGCACGATGATCAGCGGGATCAGGATGGCTTTCGGGCATTCGACGATCTTTGTGAAAATCCGGATTCCGGTCAGCCCGAAGATCAGCAGAAAGATGTTGGCGAGCGCCAGATTGCCAACGGTGAACCAGAACAGGTGCGGCGTTTCCACCAGCATCAGCGGTCCCGGCTTGAGGCCATGGATAAACAACGCGCCGATGATGACGGCCGTGACGGCGTCGCCCGGAATGCCGAGCGTCAGCATCGGAATGAAGGCACCGCCCACGGCTGCGTTGTTGGCGGCTTCCGGCGCCACCAGGCCTTCCTTGGCGCCTTCTCCGAAGGGAACTTCGGGATCGTTGACGCTGCGCCGTGCGTCGTCATAGGCAAGCAGCGCGGCAATGTCGCCACCGGTGCCGGGCAGGGCGCCGATGATGGTTCCGATGCCCGACGCCCGCATGGCCAGCCAGAAATAGCGCTTGATGTCGGAGAGTTTCGGGATGACCCGGTCGATCTTCTGTTTGATCGCCGGAGTGTCCAGGGTCTGAAGCTGCACCAGCGCTTCCGCCACGCCAAAGAAACCGATCATCGCCGCGACATAGGGAATGCCGCCCATCAGCGATATCGAGCCAAAGGTGAACCGGCCTTCGGCTGTCATCGGGTCAAGACCGACCATGCCGATCAGCACGCCGAGCGCGCCGGCAAAGGCGCCCTTGGCAAAGCTTTCACCAGACAATGTGCCGACAAGCAGGATGCCTATCAGACCGAGCAGCAGATAGTCGCGCGAGTTGAACATCAGCGCGAAGCTGGAGATCACCGGCGCGAACATGGCCAGTGCCGCAATGCCGACAAATCCGCCGAAAACAGACATGACCGTGGTCAGACCGATGGCCTGGCCGGCTTCCCCGCGCCGGGCCATCGGATAGCCTTCGATCGCCGTGGCGATGGCGCTCGGAGCGCCGGGAATGTTGAGCAGGATGGCTGTTCGCGAGCCGCCATAGACGCCGCCGACAAAGACACCGGCGATCAGCGCAAGCGCATCATTGACCGGCCATTTGAAGGTGAAGGAAATCAGGATCGAGGTCGCCATCGTCACCGAAAGACCGGGAATGGCGCCAACATAGATCCCGGCCAGCGTGCCTGCCGCGGTGATCATCAGCAGCCATGGATCGAGCCAGGAAAGACCGAAATTCGCAAACGCCTCGAGCATCCTAGAACACTCCGGCCGGGATCAGCCTGCCTTGCGGCAGAACAACCTCGAAAACGATCCTGAACAGGAAATAGATGGCGCCCAGACTGGCAGCGGCAAGCAGCAGCGACACAAGAAAGCTCTTGCGCCACAGATAGGCAAAACAGGCAAACAGGAACAGTCCGGAGGCGATGACAAATCCCAGCCATGGCATGGCATAGAGATAGATGCCCACCATCGCCACCACGATCACAAGCCGCATCGGCAGGATGTCGCGCCCGAAGGCCGCGCGGTGTCCCGGCTCGCGGTTGGAACTTTTTGCAAGCGCGTTGCGCAGGATGAAGCCGCAGCTCAGCAGCATGGTGGCTGCAGCCAGCATCGGGAACACGCCCGGTTGCGAAAGGCCGCTGAAACCGGAAATGTCGTGGGCCTGCCACAGCGCAGCTGCGCTGAACAATGCAAGAAGACAGATGAAAACCAGCTCTCCCGGCCGGCGTGTTGACTGACCGGACATTCATGCCTCCCGGAGTGAAAAATGATGCAGCCCTGCCCCGGCAAGGCCGGGACAGGGGGATCGCTCGATCAGGGGCGCATGATGCCCAGTTCTTCGGGGTTCACCTTGGCGGCGCCGGTGTCCTGCAGCGCCCAGGCGGTTACCTGTTGCCATTTCTTGACGAAGCTGGAGGCTTCCTCACCGGAGATGTTCATGATGATGTTGCCCTTGTTGGCCATCAATGTCGTGAAAGCCTCGCTCTTGGCGGCGGTATCGAAGGCCGAAACCAGGGTGGCCTTCACATCGTCGGGCACGTCGTTCTTGACGAAGACGCCGTAGAACGGGCCCCAGGGCAGGAACTTCTCCATGCCGGGCAGGGCTTCGGTGATCGGCGGCACGTCGGGCAGGGTATCGACAGACGTGCCATTGACCACGGCAAGCGCACGCATGTTGCCGGCCTTGATCTGTTCGGCGGCGGCGGAAATGCCCGACGGCATGAAATCGACCTCGTTGCCGAGCATTGCGGTCAGGCCCGGGCCTTCGCCGTCGAACGGAATTGCGGTGACGTCGAAATCGGCCGAGTTCTTGATCAGCGCGCCGATTGTGCTCGGCAGGCCGCCCGGTCCGGTCGACCCCATTTTCACCTGACCGGGATTGGCCGCGATGTCATCCATCAGCTCGGCCATGGTCTGATACTTGGAGCCGGCAGGCACCACGATCACCGCGACGCCGCGGCCCAGGATGTTGACCGGGTAGAAAGCGGAGTAATCGAGTTTGCTCACGCCCATGATCGGGTGCAGCTGCGGGTTTTCCGCGCCGTAGAGGAACGTGTAGCCGTCCGAAGGGGCGGCGTTGACATAGGCCGTCGAGATCGCGCCTGCGCCGCCTGACTTGTTCAGCACCACGATGGATTTACCAAGCGCCTCTTCCGCGGCCGGATTGGCCGCACGGGCGACGGTGTCGGTTGCCCCTCCGGCTCCCCACATCACAACGCCAAGCAGTTCCCGCTCGGGAAAATCAGCCGCAAACGAGGCGCCGGTCATCATGGCGACCAGAGCTGTGGTGGTAATAAACTTTCGAAACATCGGTTCCTCCCTTTGATGTTCACTCTGCACTCAGCTTCGTCCGCGCTGTTTGGCGGTCTGGCTGCAATCTCCTCCGGCATCCAGTCTGGCTGCCTCCTGCCTATCCCGGATATCCGAAGACACGCGGCAGCCATAGCACGATTCCGGGGAACAGGATCAATGCGGCGAGCGCCAGAATGAGCACGCCGAGGAAGGCCCAGATCTCGCCGATGATCTCGCGCAGCGGGATCTGTGTCACCGCGTTGATGACAAACAGCAGGATGCCGTAGGGCGGCGTGATCAGCCCGATCATGCAGTTGACCACGGCGACCACGCCGAAATGCACCAGATCGATCCCGAGCTCGTTGCAGGTCGGAAGGAACAACGGGATGATGACCAGAATGATCGTCGTCGCGTCAAGCACGCAGCCGAGCAGCAGGAACAGCACATTGACGCCGATCAGGAAGGCCAGCGGGGAGACATCGAGCCCGACCAGCGCCTGGGCGACGATGTTGGGGATGTTTTCCGACGCCACCACGTAATTGAGGATCAGCGCGCCGCCGATCACCAGTCCGACGGCGGCGGAAGACCGGGCGCTGTCGACCAGAATGCCGTAGAGTGCGCGGAACGACAGCGCCTTGTAGAACAGGCCTGCCAGCAGCAGCGCATAGGCCGCCGCGACTGCCGCAGCCTCGGTCGGCGTGGTGACGCCGCCGTAGATTCCGTAAAGCAGGATGGCGGGCATCAGCAGGGCCGGGAAGGCGTTGGCTGTATGCCGCGGCAGATCCCTGAGCGGGACCGGCTCCTCGACGGCGAAGTTGCGGCGCGTCGAAATGATGGTGTTCATCATCATCAGAACCGCGCCCATGAACAGTCCCGGCACGATGCCGCCCAGAAACAGGAAGCCGATCGATGTGTTGGACACCAGTGCGTAAAGCACCATCGGGATCGAGGGCGGGATGATAGGACCGATGGTGGCCGAGGCCGCGGTGATCGCCGCCGCATAGCCGCGGGTGTAATGGCCGCTCTTGGTCATCATGCCGATGATGATCTTGCCGATGCCGGCAGCGTCCGCGACCGCCGAGCCCGACATGCCCGAGAAGATCAGCGAAGCGACGATGTTGACGTGACCGAGCCCGCCGCGGAAGCGGCCCACAGCGGCCACGCAGAACTGCAGCAGCCGCTCGGAGATCGTGCCGGCATTCATGATGTTGGCGGCGACGATGAACAGCGGCACGGCGAGCAGGATGAAGCTCTGGTAGAGCCCGTCCATCAGTACCTTGCCGGCAATGCCGACGCCCTGGCCGTTCACACCCAGATAGACAAAGGCCGAAATCAGGATGGCATAGGCGACCGGCAGCCCGATGCCGGCGAGAAGGAACAGGGTGAGCAGGCACAGGGCAAATTCGAGTGTCATTGTTGTGCTGCTCCGTCATGCCCGGGCTGGTCGATGTCGGCGCCGTGGCGGAATGCGCTGATCGCGCGCCAGCCATAACGCGCGGCGACAACCAGCAGAAACAGCATGTAGACCGAATAGATGTCGCGCATCCGCACCCAGTCGCCGATCAGATTGCTCAGCGTCGCGGTTTTCTTCAGGCGCAGGATGTAGAATTTCGACCAGGTCGGCTCCATCGACCACAACAGTCCGGCGCAGACTGCCGTGCCGCCGATGATCGCGAACCAGCGGCGTGTCTTAGGGCTGACATGGCCATAGATGATATCGAAGGTAACGTGGTCGCGTTCGCGCACAACAAAGGCCGCGCCCCAGAACACGATCCACACCCACAGCGCCAGGCAGAACTCCAGCGTCCAGCCATACTGGCTCGGCTCCAGGAACGGGAAGGTTTCGCCCAGCCACTTGAGCTTGGCTGAATAGCGAATGCCGATCTGCAGGATGAAGGTCAAAAACATGGCGGCCATCATCATGGCCGCCACAAATTCCGTGCCGCGGCGAAACCATTTCACGAATGTTTTCATGTCAGGTCCACCGCAGCTCTATGGAAATCAGTTGGATCAGTTGCCCAGGGCGTTGATCTTGTCGAGGACGCCTTCGGGCCAGCTGGCGGCAAATTCGGAGCCGACATACTGTGCCTGAACGTGGGTGCGGAAGGCGTTGAGGTCCGGCTCATAGATGTCCATGCCCTTTTCGCGCAGGAACGAGACCAGCTCTTCTTCCTTCTTCAGCTGAGACTGGCGGCCGCTTTCGGCAGCATCGTCGGCAGCCTTCTGCACTGTCGCCTGCTGCTCGGGTGTCAGCTTGTCCCAGACCGCCTTGGAGAAGGCGATGTAGTTGAGGTCGACCAGATGCGAGGTCAGCACGACCTGCTTGGTGACTTCGTAGAACTTGGCGTCAACCACGGTTGGAAGCGGGTTGTCCTGGCCGTCGACCGAACCGGTCGAAAGCGCGGTGTAGATCTCGGTGAACGACATCGGTGTCGGGTTGGCGCCCAGCGCCTTGCCGAGGAACTGCCAGGCGTCGGAACCCGGCATGCGCAGATTGACGCCCGCCAGATCTTCCGGCTTCATCACTGTCAGCTCTTCCTTGCTCTGGCGCAGATTGACGTTGCGGCGGCCCAGATACATGACCGAAAGAAGCTTTACGCCAAGCTCGTCTTCGACCTTCTTCTTGAAGGGGTCCATCAGCGGATCATTGAAGACCGCAACCTGGTGGGCGGCGTTCTGGTGAACATAGCCGGTCGCGAAGATCGAGAACTCGGGGAAGAACGTCGCCAGCTCCTGAGCCGAGGCGATCGACATTTCGAGGTCGCCCGAGGCGATCGATTCCAGTTCGCTGCCCTGTGCGATCAGCGATCCGTTGTAATGCGGCTCGTAAGTGGCAAAAGCAGCCACTTCCGGAGCGAACACTTCCGCCAGCGCAACCGAGCGCTGATCGGTTTCCGATGCCGGTGTCGACATGCGAAGCGTGATCATGTCGTCTGCAAGGCTTGCGGGTACGAAGCCGGCAACGCCGACCGAAACTGCACATGCCAGCAGCATGCGACGGGTAATGCTATTCATGGTATTTTCCTCCCAATGACAATCCGGTGGCTTCAGCCCCTGACGGATTTGAAGAAAACCTGTCATAAAGCGCAGCCGATTTCAACATACATTATCCATTTTGTAGGATATTATAAAAACTTCGAGCATCCTACGGCTCGGATGTGCCGTTCTTGCGCTCATTGATGATGAACTCTACGCCGCCCAGAATATGGATGCTGAGGATCTCCTTGGCGCGCTTCGCATTCCGCGCGAAGGCGGCTTCCAGCAATTCCGCATGTTCGTCGGCGCCCGGTTGGCCCCTGAACGCCAGCGTAAGTATCTGGTAGCGCAAGTATTTATCGAACAATTGCCCGTGCAGGTCCATCAGCGTCTTCGATCCGCATCCGGTGATGAGTGCCCGGTGGAAACCCCAGTCCGCCCGTTTCCAGCCCTCCCGCGCCGACATGTCGCCGGAGATCATCCGGTCTTCGAGACGATGCAGTTTGTGGTGGGCGGCGACCACCTGCGATTCCCAGTCAAGGTCTCCGCTGGCAAACGAGCGTGATACCGCATGACCTTCAACCAGCAGCCGCAACTCCGCCACCTCCCAGAGATTGGCGTCAGACACGCTGGCCACCTCGAAGCCTTTTTGTCCCTCGGCGACGACCAGACCGTCGGATGTCAGCCGGTTGAGGATTTCGCGAAGCGTGGTCACGCTCACATTGTAGCGCTTGCGCAGGGGTTCCAGGCGCAGTTTCTCGCTCGGGCGCAACTGGCCGAATATGATGTCGTCCCTGATATGGCGATAGGCGCTGTCACCTACTGTGTCGTGATCCGCAGCTTCAATCACGCTGTCACCTCCGGGTGTTCATCTTGACTGGAAGAGATAATGTAGGACATAAGAAATAATATAGGCAATTTGCCAGCAGGAGCAATGGAAACCTGTTGGGAGCTCAGTTATTTCTTTCTGTACCGGGATTTACATCATGGTTCATCGCGCCCGCCCTTCGGGTCAAGACGGAACCGGCTTGAAGGCCGCCATATCGAGGCCGGTCCGCGCCGCGGCCTGGAGGACTGAGGCGTGTCGGGCCGGGACCTGTCGCACCGGGGCGCGGCGATGAGCGGCCCTGCCAGAATTGCGGTTGCCGGCGCCGGGCTGATCGGCAAGCGCCATATCGAAGCGATTGCAGTTGCCGAAAGCGCGGAGCTTCATTCGATAATCGATCCGTCGGAAGCCGGCCGCAGCCATGCAAGCCGGATCGGCGCCAAGTGGTATCCGTCTCTGGCGGCCGCGTTTGAGGCGGGCAAGCCGGACGGGGCCATTCTGGCAACGCCGAATCAGCTTCATGTTGAAAACGGGCTCGCCTGTGTCGCAGCCGGCGTGCCGGCCCTTGTCGAAAAGCCGCTGGCGACCGATCTGCAAGCGGGCCGGGATCTTGTCGCTGCCGGGGAGCGCTCGGGCGTGCCGCTGCTGGTCGGGCATCACCGCCGCCACAATCCGTTGATTGCCGCAGCCAAGTCGCAGATTGACAAGGGGCTGCTGGGAAAGCTGGTTGCCGTGCACGGGATGTTCTGGCTGATGAAGCCCGACGCCTATTTCGACACCGAGTGGCGTCGCCAGCCCGGCGGCGGTCCGGTCTTTCTCAATCTCATCCATGACATTGACCTCTTGCGTCACCTGGTCGGCGAGATCGTGTCGGTTCAGGCTTTGGCGTCCAATGCGGTGCGCGGCAATGCCGTCGAAGATGCTGCAGCGCTTGTGTTCCGGTTCGCCAACGGCGCGCTCGGCACGTTCAGCCTGTCCGACGCCATTGTCGCCCCCTGGAGCTGGGAGCTCACGGCAGCAGAAAATCCCGCTTATCCCTCCACCGGCCAGTCCTGCTATTTCATCGGCGGCACCCATGGCTCCATCGAGCTGCCCAATGCGCGGCTGTGGACCAATCCGGATCAGAGAAGCTGGTGGGAGCCGATCTCCGCGACCCATTATCCTGTCAGCCATGAGGACCCGCTTGTGTGCCAGATCAGGCAGTTCGTCCGTGTCATTCGCGGCGAGGAGCCTCCATTGGTGTCGGCGCTGGAAGGGCTGCGAACGCTCGAGGTCATAGACGCGGTGCAAAGATCCGCGCTTTCAGGGCAGGCGGTGGCGCTTTGATCGGGCAATTCGGCAATAAGGCGACAAACGCCGCGGCAGCGGCAAAGCGGTGGCAATGACATGATATCAGGTACAACCAGTCTGATCGCCCATCTTGGCGTTCCCACGGAATCCTTCCGCGCACCACTGATCTACAATCCGTGGTTTGAATCAAAAGGCATCGATGCCCGGGTGGTGCCGATGGGATGCGAGATCGAGGATTACCCTGCATTTCTGCCGCTCCTGTTCAGGCTCCGCAATATTTCCGGCGCATTGGTGACCATGCCGCACAAGGTGACGACGGTTGATCTGCTCGATGAGGCAAGCCCGGCCGTGCGGATCGCCGGCTCCTGCAATGCGGTCAGGCGTGACGCGGAAGGCCGGCTTGTCGGCGACATGTTTGACGGCGAGGGCTTTGTCCGGGGGATGCTGCGAAAAGGGCGCGGCGTGAAGGGCAGCCGGGCGCTGGTGGTTGGCTCAGGCGGCGTCGGCTCTGGCATCGCCGCAGCTCTTGCCCAGGCAGGTGTTGCCGAGATCGGGCTGTATGACAGCCGCGGAAGTGTGGCCGAACAGCTTGCCCAAAGATTGCGTCATCATTGCCCTGAAATCGGCATTGAGACCGGATCCAACGATCCCGCCGGGTGGGATGTCGTGGTCAACGCCACGCCACTGGGCATGAATCCGGACGACCCGATGCCGGTTGATGTCAGCCGCATCGATCCCGCGGCCTTTGTGGGCGAGGTTGTGATGAAGCAGGCCGAAACGCCGTTTCTGGCCGCTGCAAAAGGGCGCGGTTGCGTGACCCAAATCGGTGTCGACATGTTGTTCGAGCAAATCCCGGCCTATCTGGAATTCTTCGGCTATCCTGCTGCAACGTCCGATGAACTGCGCAACGTTTCCAGGCTGAATTACTAGAGCCATCGCAAAGGCAGCAAAACGGCTTTGAGCGCCAGCCGTTGATTTCCGCCTGCATGTAGATACAGTCTTTGTATGATACCGGCTGCATGAATTCGCAGTACAGTCATCGTGATGATCTGCGAAGGGAGGATCTCGTGGAAGCAAGTCCCGGTCAGGCAAGAACACTGCGGTTTGAAGAAGTGTGTTACGGCAAGCCCGTACGCACGCCCAGCGGCCCTTTGCATGAAAGCGCTCTGTATGGCGTGAACTCCGTTACCCCGGGGATCACCAACCCGCTGCGCTATATACCTGCGAACTTCCTCGGCAATTCAAATCTTGCATCGAGCATGATAGATCCCGAGTTCGCCGGGCGTGGCGCATTGATTGTCAAGGCAATCGATGAAGGATTGGCGATCATGCGCATGCGCTACCGCGCCGAGGCAGGCGAGGGGGAAGGTGGCCGCCAGTTCCTTCTGTCCCGCACATTGCTGTTGCCGGGCATCCAGTACTGGCACGAAATCCCACCCGGTCTGTTTTCATGGTGCGAGCAGCGGCTGGAGGCGCAGTCTTTCGTTTTTGATCAGCCCAGTTCGCCGCCAGTGCGGTCGGTCGAGCTCCCGCCATTTCAGCCCCGGGATGTGAGCTGGTTCGACAATCTCAGCCAGCACCGGCAGATTCAGCTGGGGTCCGCATTCCAGGCCATCACCAGGCGGGTTGGCTGGACCGTGTCCGGAATGGTGGCGCAATCGGAAAAGCAAAGACCTGCCGCCCTGATTGCTGCCGATCTTGATGTCATGTCCTCTCTACCCAGAAAGTTTCCTCTCAGAGATGGCGGCGCTGATCAGTTCATTTTGAATCTGGGTCTCGAGCCGCTGCTGACCCCGGGTGCGGTCAGCTATTTTCCCGGCCATCGCGGCAGCGCGATCGAAGCGCCTGACTTGCATGCGCTGCGCATAGCCATCATCAGCAGTGAAGAAAATCAGCCTGCTGAAGCGCCCGTCAAACATACGCAAGGGGCGTCCGACAGCCTCGATCGCCGGATTGGCGCCGAGCCGATCCCATTGAAGTGGCTTTCATAATAGTTTCAGTCAATTGGTTGCATTTTAATCATTTACTTTACGGCGATTCAACCACTCGCCAGCTGTTGCGCTAAGGATCTATAAACTATATCGTTCGGGCTCGTATCGGGTAAGTACTAGCGTTGGGTCTTTAATGCTGGATTGGGATCTAAGTAACCCTAAGAAAACGCATATGCGTTTAGAGAATTGCTCCGTGATCTGTGATCTTGGAAATTTCTCTCGCGTAGTTACGCTCTCCAATTCCACTTTGGCTGCCGACGAAACGCTTAAAGTATCTGTTGCAGGATACATAGAAGAAGCGCCCTGGCTTAATGCAAGTCTTCGCGATCTGGATAGCGGCGAGTCTATACTTCAGTGTGAGCTGGGGAAGGCAAAGAACATTGATCTGGTGCTTGAGTGCTCCCGGGAGCCGAGCGAAGACGAGATAGACGATGCATCCCAAGACCAGTTTACGCTCTCGATTACCCTGCAAACAAAACGCTCTGACGGTCAGTCGCAAAACCTGAAGGTCGAGCTTGTCGCCCCGCGTTTGCAGACGCTGAAATGGCAGCCGCCGCTGGTCCAGACCCGGCAGGCGGCGATTCCTGAGCTCAGCCGGGTTGAAAAACAGGAAAACACCGATGTTGATCTTTTCACGATCAACATCAGGCAGCCTGTTACCCGGCTGGAATATGGCGGCGCACCCACCAGCCTGATGGTGTCGGGTCGCTTGAGCTGCCGCGTGGACGATGAAATCCGGGATGTGTCGGCCAACATCACCATGGGGCCGGCGGTTGCCCGCTCGACCTCCGGGATGGCGTGCGAGCTGCGTGCAGGCGATGAAGTGTCAATTCCCTGCATCGTCTCGATCAATGAAATATTCGAGGCTGCCGATGGCGCCGATATCCTGCAGATGCAGTTCGACTGGAGCTGCATTTTCAGTGATGAAACCCAGGCACCTCTATCCGGCGCCTATGATTTCGACCTGCAGCTGAGACAGGGCGAGATCCTGGCTCTGAAGTATCGTGACGCATCCGCCGTGCCCAACATGATTCGCAGCGAAACGCCGTTTGTCGAGCGCTTCCCGCTGGAATTTTCCGTCCCGATCTCCGGTGGCGGGGTGCAATTCGAACTTGGCGATACCATCGAATTCGATGTCGTGAGCCTGGATGACAGCTGGGATGTTGTCGCCCATGCGCATATCCTGCCCGAAGGCGAGAAGACGGTGCTGGCCAGCCGCGAAGATTTCAAGCTGGTGCAGGACATCGAGGTTGACCAGGGCAGTGGCGGGAAAATTCAGATCCCGTTCCACAACACCGTTTTGGACGAAACCGGAGACACCGACCGCTATCAGCTGTTCATCCGCTTTGAGGCACGGCGGCTGAAAATCCGGGCCGGCATGTCGCTGGTGGCCGAAGACGATCTGTTCGAGCACAAATACGGCATGGTGGCGGTCGATATCGTGCTGCGCCAGCGTGACCCCAAATATCTGATTTGCCTGGATTACGGGGCCTCGGCCATTGCCGCCTGGTTCGGCAGGGTGGAACGAAATCTGGCGCGGCAACTGATCCCGCTGGGATCCTACGCCTACAGCCTTGCCGGCGCGCATTCGGAATATGACCCCAACAAGAAACGCTGGCAGAACGTCCTGATCCCCTCCACCATCGGCCTAAACCCGGCAAAACACGTGCGCTCGCGCAAGGCGCCGCTGTCCTATGGCAATCTCTCTTATGTCGGCACCAAACTGCAGGCCGCCGAAAAGAGAATGGCGCGGTTTGGCCGGACCTACGACGTCTCCATTCCCGTCGACCGCGACTTTGTCACCGACGGCGAAGCCTCGGCCTATCTTGAACTTCAGACGCTGGTCATTCCGGATCTCAAGCGCATGCTGATGAATTCGGAGCCGGGCTTCAAATACCGCATCAAGCAATCGGTGATCGAGCGCACCGCCAATGGATTGCAGGCCACGCGTGAAATCAACCTCGCGGCCCTGACCAGGGACGCCTTTCACGAGCTTGGGTCCTACATGGTGCCCAATGCTTTGTTTTATGCGCATGACCAGCTTGATGGCCCGATTGTCAGCGAGTTCGGCGACGAGCGCTTTGACCAATGGCTTGAATGCGCCGACAACGACGTTCAGGTGGTGGTCACCCATCCGAGCGGCATCGCCCATCACAAGCGCAATCTCTACCGGAATGCTGCCAGATCCTTTGCGCAGGGCCTGACGGGAACCCAGGATGCGCGCGCGGCGCGGGAACCCAAGCTGATCCCGGAAGCCCTGGCCGCGGCCTATTTCGGCATTTCCCGCTCGCAGGGCAGCCGCGAGGAAACAGAAGTTTTCGCCTGCATCGATATTGGCGCAAGCACCGTGGATGCCAGTCTGATCGAAGTCAAAATGCGCCACGACAGCATCGAAAGCTGGAAGGTCTTTGCGCATTTCGGCGCCACCATCGGCGGCGCCAATCTGGACGAGGCGCTGCTCGCCCTTCTGATCCAGAACCTGCGTGAGCTGTTCTCCTCAAGCGAACCGGTGTTCGAGGATCTTGAACTCGACCATCGTTTCCTGCGCGACGACGCTCTCAAGACAGCCCTTCTGCCGCGCATTCAGGAAGCCAAGCGGGCGCTGTCGGAAACGCTGATGCGCTATGCCGGCACCGACAATGAGTACCGCTGGGCCGAAGAGGGCGACGGCAGTTGCTTCGCGGTTGAACTCAACGACATCCTGCGCAGCGCTTCGCCCGGTCAGCCATTGAGCGAGCGTGACACCGCCATTCCCGGCTCCAATGAAAAGGTGCAGCTGCGCGTCAGGACGACCGAGACGGGCGGGCAGGCGGTCTGGATCGAGGTTTCGCCGGATCTGCTCGATGCCGATTATGAGATCACCAATCCGGCGCGCAGCAATCCGCAAACGGTCGCCCGCACCCTTGGCTATGCCGTTCCGGCGATGCTGATCAGGGAAGCACGGCGATTGAACCTGGGCGATCCGCAATGGGTTGTGACCGGTCGCGCCAGCCTCTGGCCTTCGATCTTCACCGGCATTGGTCGGACGACGCAATTGCTCGGCCAGACCCGCGACGCGGCGCCCTCGCGGCCCTTCAGCCCCGATGACATGAAAAACGCCACCGTCTATGGCGCTGCACGCCTGGCAACCTCCGGACTGGAAGTGACCGATGGCGCGGACCATTCCTATGCGCTGGTGCTGCATGACGACGGGCGAGGCGTGGTCTCGGAGATCGAGTATCTGGATACCCGCACCCGCTCTGAAGGCAACAAGAGTGTCCGCTTCCTGCCCAACCGCTGGCTCAGCCGTGTCCTGCCGGGACTGGATGACATAGGCAGCGAAAACGACATTACGCGCGACGAGATTGTCCGCCTGTTCGGCATCTTCGGGCAGAAAGTGGTTGTCGATCAGTCCCAGGTCAAACCCGGCGGGCTGGCCGGAGGGCAGGATCAGCACGTCGAGATTTCCTGGAAGCGCAGGAACACGGACGTCGAATTCACGGTCGGCGACATCATCGTTCGTCAACCCCGAAGTCGCTTGGCGGGAACCTAGAGGACGCAAGATGGCGGTGATTGGTATTGAGTTCACATCCGCATTTGCACAGATCATCTTCCTTGTGCTGCTCGCCGCTATCGCGGGGACGGCGTTCTGGCTGGTCCGCCGGCTCCGCCAGACCGAATCGCAACTGGTGTCGATCCGGCGCGAGAACGGCAAGCTGCGCAATGAAATTGCCAATATCACTGGCTGGACCGCCAACGGCCGCCTTCCCGAAGACTGGCAGGAGCGGCTGCGCAACGAAAAGGCCGTGGCCGGAAACGTGCCGCCGCCAGCCGGCGCCGAAGCTCCGGGTGAGCTTGTGCTCATGGCAGCGCACCACGCCCTGGCGTCGATCGAGCCGCCGCACTTTGCCTCAAGCGACAGCGCCGAGGAGGTAAGCCGCGCCCACAAGCGCAATGTCGAGCTGATCGAGGGGCTGGCCGCAGAGCGCATTGACCCGGTTCCGGCGCTGGCCAATGGCGACATGGACAAGCTCCTGTGCTTCTGGCGGCGGCTGGAGGCCTATTTTCCCGACCGTGCCGAAACCGATGCCTATGGCCTGGCTGCCTATGCCGTGCTTGATCTGTTCAAGCGCCGCCAGGTTCAGGTGATCGCGCCGCGGCCGCTGTCGGTCGAAAGCGTCAAGAACTGTGTCTTCACCACGGAAGACAGCGAAAAACTCAGGGATATTTCCCGCATCCGCACAGCGGCTTTTGCGGCAAGCTCCCGTTTTGCCAATCCTAAGGGGGGAGAGGAGCTGGTGATCGATTGCGAACGCCCGGGGTGGAATGGGCCGAATGGCCGCAAGAGCCCGCGAATTCTGATTCTGGACCGGTCATGGTAGGGCGCGGACGCATTCATGACACTCGGTAATCCAGTTCGCTTCTCGGATGAGACTGACCGGCCGGTCATCATGATTCCGGTGAAGCTCGATTTGCGCGACAATCAGGCTTTCTGGCGCCGCAATGTGTTTGGCATTCCGAAGCGCGGGCTGCTGGGCTGGCTGTTCTCCAGGGGCTCCAAGGCGGCACGGGATTTCCCCTGGGTGGTTGGGGGGAACCCTGACCCGGGCAAGAGAGCTGGTCTGTTTCAGGTCTCGCGCGGCTCGGTTGACGAGGTTCTCTACAACGTCACCGACAAGCTGGTCATCGGAACCGCCAATGGCAGCGAGGTTGTCGAGGTGGCCTTTCAGCATCTCACCTTTGTGTCGGGTGCCGGCGGTGTGTGTGACACGGCGTCCGAAATGGGGCTTGAGGAAAGAATATCGGAAAGCCTGGGGTCGACCCTGAAGGGCTATTTCGATCCGACAATCGGAGTCAGGGTGGACTGCATGGTCAACCCGTCGCTGCCGGCCAATCAGCTCAACATGTATCTCGGCCAGGGCGTGTTCGTGCCGCGTCGCGGCGAACGGCCGATCGGCTGGATCCGCTATTATCCCGACCCTTCCATGCGTGAGGAATACAACGAGCCGCGCTTGCTCGATGGCCGGCCCGCAGGTCTCTACAAGGGACAGGGCGGACTGGTGATCGGCCTCGGTGAAGGGCTGCTGCACTCTCAGATTGACCTCGGTTCCGACGAGGAAGTGCAATCATCGTTCATGTTCATCAACAAGGAAGCGGTGTTCACGCCGGTCAATGAAGAGCCAAGGGGCCGGGGCGTCGATGCCACACTTTCGTTCTGTCGCGGACACGGCAATGAGCCCGTTCCAACCCAGGTGGCGCGCACCGACGAGCAATGTGATGTCGCCTGGAAAATCGATTTTGTCGGCACCGCCCAGATTCCGGGACGGCTTGAACTCTGTGTCGATTCCCGCAAGTCGCGGCTGCACTGGAAACCGACCAATGGCTGCAACGCCGCGATAAGCTCATTGCTGTTCGACTTGCGCGATTTCTCCCACCGCGACATCGAGCGGGTGTGGATTGATCTCGACCGGGACAACATCCTGACAGCCTACGCCCTTCAGGTCGCACGGGTCTCGCTGGTCTGGGACTGCGAGAACGAAGAGCAATATGTCTACGAATGGGGCCAGACCGGCGCGCCGTTCAAGACGCCGGGAAGTGTCGGGCTGAAATGCCGGACCATCGAAAACAACATGATCGAGGTTGGCCGCGCCGACGGCGAGCCCTTCGGCTATCTGGAATTGCCGGATGTGCCGGAAAAGGTGATTTTCTCGGACACGTTCCAGTCCTTCAGCGGCTACCACCTCGATTGGCTTGATCAATGCGGCCGCATCTCCTTCGGCGACACTGTTCTGTCGCTTGGCGAGGCCTATGCGGAGAAATGCTCAGGCATGCCGCTCGCCGCGTTTGAGCCCGGCGAGACGAAGAAAGTCGTCGGGCCGCTTGTTCTCACCCCCTACGAGGGAGGCTGAGGCGATGAAAGCCAGAGTGTTCAGTGCGCGCCATTTTCAGATTGCTGTGCTGTCCCTGCTGGCCGGCATTCTCTATCTCGGCGCTCACTTCTTTGTCGACACGTTCCGGATCAACCGGGTCTGGATGGAACGTGTCGAGATACCCAGCGCCCTGGCCTTCGATGCCACCACATTTGACTTTCTGGTGGAGGGCGGCGCCATATGGCCGATCCGCGATGGCATATCCGTCGCGCTCGGCCATGCCCCCTGCAACACGCTGGCCATGCGCTCGCCTGAAACGGTCATCCTGGCCTCCGGCCCGGCCGGCGAGGACGGCCGCAAATATGTCCGCGAACTGTGTGAATCGGCACAGGGTGAACGCATCCGCGAGCAGGTTGCCAATTTCAATCAAAGCTACCGGATTGTCGCTGTCTCCGACAATCGCGAGGCCGGCAGCGCGCTGAAATCCGGCCAGGGTGTGGCCTGTGCCGATGGTGTCAGCACCACCAGGCTGTTTGTCCCCGCACGCTGCCTGCCCAACAAATGGGACGCAACGATCGCTGCCGACGGCAGGGCGGTCCAGTCGATCTCGACAGCAACCATATCCCAGTTCGACTACGCCTTTCTGGCCAGCGAGACCGAGAGCTTCTTCGGCGACTGGAAGGTGATAACCCCGGTCATCGACACGCAAACAGGGGAATCGGGCCAGTACAGGTTCAGGACCAGCATGACTTTCGGCGACATGCCGGTGAGCATTCGCACCATCGGTGCAGTCCGTTCCATCTCGATCAATGGCACACAGCTGAAAATCGATCCCGCCACGGGGCCGGACGATGTGGCGGAGGCTGCGGGTCTGAGGCAACTGGCCTCTATGGCGGTCTATTGCGCCGATGACACACGCTCGATCGGCCACCGTGTACGGTGCGAGGGCGAGAGCCCGCGCGGGCGGCCGACGGGAACGCAGATATTGCTCTCCGAGCCGGAGGGCCGGCTGATTGATCTGGAACTGCTGATTGAGCCGTCAATCCGGATTGATCGCGGGCTCAGGCGCTATCTCGCCAATCGCCAGCAAGGCATGCCCGAGATTCCGGACCAGAAGGTGTCGCTCGGGTTCGGGCGGATTCGCGTTGCCTGCGAACTGGCCGGATTCAAGGTCGGCAAAACAGCGACAGGCGAGCCGGACACCGGCTGTGATCTGAGCTGGAATGTGCCGGACAACCAGAGAGTTGAAAGCCAATCCGAGCCCCTGACCAGCCTGGCGCTGGCCGATTTGCCGGTTCTGGATTCGCAAGGCGCGCTGACCCAGAAAGCCTTCCAGCTGGGGCTCGGCGGTTTGCTCGGGCTGGGCACCGGGGATTCCGGCTCAGTTGCCGCCGCCCTGACCCGGACGGAGGAGGGCGAGAATCCGACTTTGACCCTGATCCCCGAGTATCAGGAGAAGGCGCTCGCGGCTCTGGCGCAAAACTACACCTGTCCCAAGGATGAGGAACGCTGCGACCGGCGTGCCGATCTGGTCATTCTCGATGCGGATGGCGATGACGCCGGTAATGTGCTGGCTGTTGCCAGCCTGCCGCAACCACGCACCGGAATGTCCTCGTGGGATATCGAGACACTTGAGCTGACCGCCTCCGCCAAGAGCCCTCTGGCAGCCTATGCCTGGCGCAATTACGATCTGCGCGGCACACCGGGCTCCGCCTTTAAGCTGATCACCGCACTGGCGGCCAGCCAGCATGTGCTCGACACCGGCGACACGGCTCTGGAAAATGTGCTGCTTGGCAACGCGACCCCGCTGCAGATCGCCGACCTGTTTGGCATTGCCGCGACGAGGCCCTCCTTCAACGGCCGCTGCAAGCCCGACTACGAGGAGCGGGATCCGAAGAAGATGAATGCCTTGCCCATTCCCGGCGCCAGAGACAGGATCGTTTTCTGCATGGGCAACTCGGCATCCTCCGCCGGCGTGCGCAGCGGCATAAGCCACATCCTGGAAACCGGCGTCGACAGCGGCTGCGGTGACACCCGCATCCCGCGCGGCGGAATGTGCGAGGCGATCAAGCGCTCCTCGAACCTGTTTTTCGCAGGCGTTGCAATGTATCTGGATGCCGACAAGCTGCTCGATCCGGAAACCGGCTTCGAGCACACCGAATTGGTTTCCGATCTCATCCTGGCCAGGGAAGCCGAACGCTTCTTCCCCGCTGCCCGCAGTCCGGAAGCCATCAGCCGCAAGAGCGCCCTCGACATTCTCGATGTTAACTATCCTGCCACCGGACGCGGCCGTGCCAGCCCGCTGATCGTTGAAGCCGGCCTTCCCGTACCGCCGGGAGAGCCGCGGCGCCTGAGACTGGCGCGCGGCGGCATCGGGCTCAGCGTCAGCGCCAGCCCGCTTGCCATGGCCTCGGTCGCGGCATCTGTCGCGACCGGCAAGATTGTCCGGCCGCATCTTGTGCCGCAGGCGGAGCGGGGTCCGTCGGATGATCCCGTGGAAGGCGAGCCCCTGCTGGTCGCACCACCGGAAAAACAGGCGCTGGCCGACCGGTTCCTGCGTGATCTGCGTGACGGCATGGGGGCGGTCATTCGCAAGCAGGGAGGCACTTCGCGCAGTGCCTTTGCGAAAATTCCGGCGGAGCTTCGCAACGCGATCTTTGCAAAGACCGGCACCGCGCCGGTGTTCAATCATTTCAACGCACCATCCGATGGGCGCTACGCATCCTGGCTGGTCGGCTATGTCGACCCGCAACAGGGGCTTGCCGGTATCGATCAGAAAATTGCCTTTGCCTGCCGCGTGGCCTTTTCCCCGAGCTATGGCGGATCGGTCTGCGGACCGATCGTCCGGGACTTCCTTCTCGCCTTGTACGAGGCGGAAAAATGAAAATAACCCGCTCCATCAGTTCGGTCCTCGGTATCGTGATGCGTCTCGTCTTCGGGCTTGCCACACTGACCGTGATCTTCTGGTGGATGTTTGCACTTTTCACCGCAGCCGAACAGGCGCCGCGGTTCAGTTCGCTCAAGGATCTGAAGCTGACGATACCACCTGGCGAAGAGGTGGTGCTCGGGCGGGCGGAACTGCTTCAGCCGGCCGGCGCGCGCTCGGCGGAGCTGCAGCACGTGCGCCTGCGCGCGACCGATGACGGACAACTGCTGATCAGCCGGGTGGCCGAGCTGCGCGGCCTCAATGTCGAGTTTGGCGGCAAGACCGAAGAGGGCTCGAGCGAACGCTACGAAATTTCCCGCCAGAAGGGCGCCTACACACTGCTCTCGGCCGGCTCGCAGTTTGTAAAGATCGCCGTGCGGGATGATGATGGCATTGAATTTGCGGTCGAGGACTGGACAGGCAAGGCGTCGACCGCGGTTGTCTATCGAAATGGCGCGGAAATCCTTGTCGAAGGCAAACCCGCCAGGGGCTGTTACGAGCAGAGCACTGCCAGCTGGGTTGTGTCTCAGGCCAACAAGCTGAGCCAGGACATCACCCGCAGGGTGTCCGGCCTTGTCGAGCCCTTCGGGCTGGGTGATCTGCTGCGCGGAAAAGGCCGGGCAACCATCGCGGTGCTGGGGGGCGATGTGGATTGCACGATGCACAGCTATGCATTGGTGGCGATGCCGCGCGCCAATCCGGAACTGGAATTCATCGTCCGCAAGAATCTCTCGGACGATCGCCTGTTTGTCTCGATCTACCGCGATGCCCAACTGGTTCCGGTCAGCTTCGAGACCTGGCTCAACGGCATGCGGATCCGCCAGAATTACGGCCGCACCGGTATCGAGGTGCCGGTTGCGTCCACCGCAGCACTCGAAAATCCGCCGGTTACGCATTTTACTGCCGGCAAGACCCGCTACGCGATAACAACCACCGCCACTCCGCAGGGCGGCTGGGAGGTTCACATCGCGCCCAACCGCCGCGCCGCGCTGTTTGACCAAAGCGTCTGCACCCAGGCATCCGGGACGGTGGTGGAGACCGCCTCGGCCGAAGATTGCCCGCCCCCGATCGATTCCTCCCCCAATGTGCTGCCGAAGGGGGCGAGCCTCGAAGTGTCGCAATTGCAGCTGCCCTCGACGCTCGACCGCCTGTTTGTCAGCAGCCCCGAAGGGCTGGTAAGCGCCGAGATCCTGGCCAGAGGGGCGGCGATCTGCCTGTGCCTGCTGATCGTGCTGGCGGTACCCGGCGCCACGATCTGGCGGGCCAATGGCTCCCTGGTGCGGGGCACATTCCTCGTCCTGGCGGGTGGCTTCGTGCTGGTCCTTGCCTTGCTGCCCGACCTCGTTGCGACAGCCAGAATGTTCATCGATATTCCGGATGCATCGCTGTGGCTTTTCTACGGACTGGGCGCCATGTGGGCCTGCGCCACCATTGTCGTCATGCTCGACCGCTCAGGTGGCGCCAGCCTCGGCGCATTCTGGCTGGTTCTCACCGGTATTATCGCCATCGGCTCGATTTCCATGTTCAGCCTCAGTGCCGAAGGCCCCAATACCGACTGGGAACGCTTCTTCATCAAGCACAAGCTCGTTGTGCTCGACATCCTGCCGCTCTTCGTGATGGCGCTGACGATTGTCTCCCCGACGGCGCTCAAGCTCAGGATCGGCAATGACTTTGCCGGACGCCCGTCCTTCTTTTCCCCGACCATGTGGCTGCTGGCCATCGTCTTTGCCTTGTTCGCGGCCTGGTTCTTCCTCGGCAACCAGACCGGTCTTGGCGGTTCGATCCAGCCTGTCGAGGCGGGCAAATTTGCCATCGTGGTGCTGCTGGGCGCGGCGCTGGCGCAATGGCTGATCCGCGCCCGGCTGCTGGCGCAGGCCTGGTTCGGCATCACGCTGATTGCCGTCATTCTCTCCACTCTGTTCCTGATTGCGCTGCTGTTCGTCCCGGCGGTCAAATCAGACTACTCGCCACTGATCATCATCGGCTCGGCGACCGCGATCACCGCGGTTGTCGGCGTCATGGCGATAGGCTGGCGGATTCGGGAGGAGGAATTCGACGACCTGAGGGATATCAAACGGATCCCGCTGTCCTATGTGCCGTCGATTCAGGATTACCGGATGAGCTATGCGCAGTTCGCCCTGCTGATTGCCGTGTTTGCCGCCATCATCACGGCGCCGCTGCTGGCGCTTGACCAGGTCAGGCACATCATTGATGTGGCGGTCGCGTCGCCGGAATATCTGATCGCCGCCGCCCTGGCGCTGTTTTTGCTCGCCGTCATGCTGATCCGCACGCTGGCCATCCCCCGCGCGGTGTTCATCCTGCTGCTGGGCTTGCCGCTGGCGCTGATGGGCACATGGGCCCTGATGCGCGGTGAGGTGCTGATTCTGGCGCTTGCCGTGACCTGTCTTTGTGTCATCACATTCGCCGTTGCCATTCGCAATCGCGTCAACTGGACGCTGGCGCGTGTGGCAATTGCCGCGCCACTGATCGCGCTGGTCATGGCCGTGGCGCTCAGGGACGTGCCGGCCAAGGCCGGGCTCGGGGTGCAGGACTGGTCCTGGTTCTACGGTCCTGACAAGCAGATCACCGAACTGGAGAAAGTGCTGGGCGAGGGGCGCCGGTTGCCGGTCGAGAGACTGATGAGCTGGGCCGATCTGCGCTTTGGCCGCACCGGCGGCTATGAGAAGCCGCGGCAGCTGCTGCTGCGCGACATGAACTTCCACGTGCTGCGGTCGCGGGCGACGCTGGCAAATGCGCCGTGCGGCATGAGTGCGGAGCTGACCGCAGCGCCCTACAATATCGGCTATGCGGTTGGATGGCTGGGCGAGACAATTTCCCGAGGGTTGGGCATTTCCTGCCCGGACGAGACGCAGACCGCGGAAACGCTGCGGTGCACGCCGTCGACGCTGAAAGGCCCGGTCAGGCCGCATTGCGTTCCTGTTGTCCAGAGCGACTTTGCTGCAACCTATATTGTCACCCGGCACGGCAACGCCGCCGCCATTCTGCTGATCGCGCTGCAGGCCTGTTTCATCTTCCTGGTCATCAGCCTTTATCTGAAGCTTCAGGCCAAGCGCTCACGCGATCCGGTCGAGACGGGTGCGGACCAGGCCCTGGCCTGCATCGCGCTTGGCGCCGGCATGCTGTTCCTGATGCAGTGGATCCTGGCCTGGTCGAATGCATTCGGGCTGCTGCCCGTCATGGGCCAGCCGATGACCTGGCTGTCGGCAGGAACAAGTCATCATCTTTTCATGGCAATCCCGGCGGCATTGGTGCTCCTCGTGGCAGTTCGCCTTGCAGGAATGAAAGCGCCCGTGTTAACTATTCGTATACCGCCAAGACGCCGGGGTTAGTTACCAGTAGAGTTTGAGTAAAGGGAGCAGGCGTTGAGATGGACAAGAAACAGAACGACGGAAATGCGATCCTGAGCACAACCCGCCTGAAGCAGGGCTTCATCATTGTCTTCGCGGCAGTGGCCTTCTTCATGACCGCCTATGCGACAAGCGGCGGCGCGCGCATATTCATGACCGAAACCTATGCCTGGGTTGGTATAACCGCGCTTGCTGTCGGGTTCCTGGCCTTTACATCACTGGTTCTTGGTGACGGCATTTCATCCAACCGGCTCACCCAGATTGCCATAGTGACGCCGTTCTACCTGGTTGCGGTGGCGATATGCTGGATTTCCTCCTTTGCCTCCTACCACCAGCAATTCCTCAGTGTCGGCGGCTCCGATCTGGCCAATGCCGAGACCAATCTCAGGCAGATGGGTCTCTACGCCCATGACATCAATCAGGAAATGACGGAGCGCTATCAGGACAGAAGGGCCGCCTTGCTGGGCGATGAAGCGCTGAAGGATTACTCGACCAGGATGGGCGCGCTCACCGACGAGCTGCGCGACCGCGACAGGAAAAAGGAAATTGCCTCCGAACTGCAGACGCTGATCGAGACCCGGAAAACCGAACTGAGAAACCGGCAGGCCCAGCTGAAGACCCAGCAGGGCGAGATCGAGCGGGGGCTGGTCAAGGTCACCGCCCAGATCGGGACCCTTGAATCGCTGGTCGCGGCCAAGCAGAGCCAGAGGGCCGCGGCAGCCGAGCGGGCCGAAAAGCTTGAAACCGCTCTGAAGACCGAGGAAGGCGAGCCCGGCGTGGCCCCCGACAGCAAGGCGATCCTTCTTGCCGATGGTCTGGCCAGCCAGCTCACCGATGCGCCTGCCTGCAACCGCAGACGCCGCGCCGGCACCGGCGGCGGGCTCAGGGGCACCTGCTACAATGCGCTTGGCGAACAACTCGCCGAGACCCGCGCCGAGCTTGCCGGGCTGAACAGGGAATACGAGACTGCGCGCAACCAGCTGCTGGCCGCAAACCAGCAACAGGCAGCACTGCAGGCGGATGTGGCGAGCGTGGCCCGGGAGCTCGAAACCACCACAGCCAAGATCAGTGAAGACGTTGCTTCTGGCTATACGCTCGATGCAGACGGCTTCCTGCAGAGCGTCAATGCTTTCATCGATACGCCATCACAGACCACCTTCAATCAGACCGCGAGCTATTGCCAGGTGGTCACCGAAGTGCTGTCGGATCTCAAGTCGGTGTCCGACCTGCCCGCCTGCGAGCCTCAGGCGCTGATGGCGGTCTTCCGGCAGATTGACACGCTCGATGCCGAGCAGCTCGCCTTTGCCCAGACCTGTGACGAGACCGACCGGCGCAAGCAGATCATCGACAATCTGCGTGGCGAGATGCTGGATGTCTCAGGGCCCGAGCGGCTCAAGCCGATCACCCGCGCCTATGACCAGATGCGGGCTGAAGTGCTGGAGACCTGTCTTCTGGCCGCCGAGCAGCGGGGCCTCGAAGGCGGTCCGTACCGCGAGGATCTGGCGAGCCTGTATGACCGGATCAACCCGTCGCAGGATGCAATCAGCAAGGCCATCGGCAAGGTTGAAGCGCTGTTCAACGGAACCGCTTCGGCGCGCGATTATTTCCCGGCCCTGCTGGCCCTGTTGCAGGAGCTGTCATTGCTGCTTTCGAAGCTGTTCTGGGATGCCAATGCCGGATCGAAAGCTGCAAGGCGGAAGGATGACCTTGATACCGCCGATCTTGACCTCGATGCAAAGCCGGATGATCCGGATTCGGTGCTGGCCGCCAAGAACGTGATCCTCAGCACGGTGTTTGACAAGCAGGGCTATCTGTTGCCGCAGCTCTATGATGAGGATTATTCGCACGAGATGCGCAGCCAGATGCGGCTTATCGTTGACAATCTGTTCCGCAAGCAGCTGGCCAGGAAAACCAGTCGTGGCATCTTGATCTCTGAACAGGGACTGGCGGAAGTCGGCCGCCGCATCCGCCGCCACAATGAAGCGGTCGAAAGCCGGACGGCGGCAGCCGAGGTGAGCGCTGCTGAAACCGCTGACGTCGTGGAGGATGCGGCATCGTCTGCGGTGTCCGTCGAAGCGGTCGCCAGAAGCGCCAGCGAAGACAGGCCGGCCGGAAAGCTTGCCGCCGCCCAGCCGGCCGGTCTGACCGCTGCCAATTCTGAAGTACTTGACGACGCCGAAGCAAATGCCGCCCAGCGGCCGCGGCGGCGCAGGCCTGTGGTGGTGAGGCCCAATTTCCGGCGTGAAATCTGACGCAGCCAGCTTGGCTTGAAGCTTTGAAGACGCCGCGCATTGCGATCCGATGCGCGGCGTTTCACATGATGCTGCCGCCGGAAACGGATCTGGTCACGGCTCTTGCTGATCCGCAGTTATCCGGCCCGCGTTGCGGCTGTCAGCCTGCCGGGCCGTCGGCGTTTTCCGCAGCCGCGGAGGGGCCATTTGCTGCAGGCTGGATGGCGTCTGCCTGATCGCGTTCTTTCAGAATCCCGCTCAGGATCTCGTCGCGCGTGAACAGGAATGGACTGTCCAGCCCCAGTGCCGCAAAGATGAAGGGATCGGCGGTCATATAGGGGTAGCGGACATTGTCCGGTGTCAGCGGAACCGGGAACCGGGAATTGCCGGGATCGAGGATCTCGGCATTGGCATCGATATTGGCGCAACCCAGCTGCGGATGAAAGCCGTAGCTCGATGTGGCGATGAATCTCAGGTCGATATCCCGCTCCTGCGAGGGGAACGGTCTGAAGTCCTTGATGATGTCGAAGGCCGGCCGCATATGGGCGTGCAGGATGGCCAGGACCGCTTCCGGCTCGGTGGCGATGTCCCGCGAGCGATTGCCGAAACGCAACAGAAGCAGATCGAACATGCTGATCGCGATCGCCACGCGTTCAAGATTTTGAAATTCCGGTTTGCCGGCCCGCTCGAAGAAATCCTCGACCTTGTCGATCAGTGCCTCGAAGCCTTCATCGGTGCCGGCGTTCAGCGCCGATATGACCAGAACGATGCCCTTGGCCTTGGAAAACCACTCATCGAGTTCCTTCGCCTTCTCGGCGTGCGGATTTGCCTTTCCGGCAACATCGCTGCTTGGAAAGGCGGCCTCTCCGGGCGCGTCGCGGACGTGAATGGTGAATTGCTTGTTCTCGAGGGCGCCGGCGGATGGAAGTCCGTCCCCGGCCGGCAGGTCGAGTTCCAGATCAAACCGGATATCGGTGACACTTTCGGTCGCTTCCGGCAGGTTCCTGTAGTAAGTCCTAAGTAGTTTCCGGTTTACCCGGTCTGTTTCTATGTTGATATTGTGGAGCTGGCGAAACCCGTGGAAGTTGAGCTCGACACATTTTGCAAAGTCGACAAACAAGTTTGTCTTGCCTGATCTGACCGGTCCAGTCAGTCCGACGTGAATTTCGTTGTTATCATTAACAGCCAATTCAGCGTTCCCTTTTGCTGAATTTCATTATAAGTTTTGGAAACCAATAAACCATTTGAATAGTACAGGAAAGAGTTCAATGGGGTTTCGGGGCGGGGATTGCGAGAATATCTGGTTGGCCTGGGATGGCGAGGACCAAGCGGTGCTGGGGTATTTTGCGTCCAAGGGGGAAGAACTGGTCAAGCACCGGAAAGGTGCCATCGTCCTGTGTCACCTCAAGCCGCACGCCTTCCGTGAAGGAAACCGCTCGGGACAGGTTGTCGACATTTTCTCGATTGCGCCCGGTGAAGACTTTCTCAGGACGCTCCGGCTGCCGCGTGGCACCCATTCCGTCGAACTGCTGATTGACGACGGCCAGACGGCAAAGCCGCTCAAGGCCTTTGAGCTGGCGGGTGAGACCGAGGGCCCTGTGCCCAATGCACGCTATGGCAATGTCGTCATCGCCCTTCCCGAAGAGGACGGCGATGATCCGGACGCCCGGTTCGTCTGGTCCGACAAGCGCATCCATCACGTCAAGAAGCCGCATGCCCATATCGGATGGGCGGGCTATTTCACCTCATGGCCGGTCCACGAAGGCGACGAGCTGGGCAATGTCGTAGCCGTTTCCAGTTTCCGTCTCGAGGTGCCGCATCTGGAAGATGCGCTGCAGATCTTTCCGGTCGGCTATGACATCACCGAAGCCGAACTGGTGGCCAGGGATGACAATGCAACCGCGATCACCCGGGCCTCTGTCGAGAATGACCGGGTTCAAAACGCCGTTCTGACCATTGAAGGCAGCCGGCCGCTGCTGCAGGGCCTTTATTTCCTGCATGTCTCGGCGCACCGGCAACGGGCCAATGAATGGAGCGATATCATCGATATCGATCCGGGCACATTCCAGTCCATCAGCGACAATCTTGTCGACGCCTATCGCCAGCTGCTCTCCAGCAGCGGCGACTGGAGTGAAGCCGAAGTCGGTGATGCAGGACAGAATCTCATCGAGATTCTCACCCAGGAGCACCGCTGGTTCGAGCTCTCCAAGCCGGACTATTTCGTCGATGTGTTCCCCAATGAAAGCGGCGAGAAGGTCAAGCTCTCGGTCTATGAGATATCGGCGGGAGACCACCTGGTTTTCTACGACACCATGGGGCGAAAGCTGCGCGCCGGCCAGCACCTGAGTTCCGACAGCATCATCGCCTTCAAGGCCAATACGACCGGCTTGCAGTTGCTGCGCGGCGTCTACACCTCGAGCCACAAGAAGATTGCGGAAATCGATGCGCACCGGCCGGCGAAGCGGTCCTCGCTGTCCGAGCCGAATGATTTTGAATCTCTGCCTGCATCGCTCAGCACCAAGCATGACTGGGTGGCCGCACCCTACTCGCCATTCGAATTCACGCCGTTGAAGGTCCACTCAGCCATTTTCTATGGCATGGGCTCGCAGGAAGGCAGTTTTGCCTGGGACGCCTTTATCCGCGATCCGGCGCCCTGGTTGCTGGCCGACGCCATCGATCCGGATTTCTGGGCCGGCCGGGAAGAGTTCAGGCCGGCGCGGGACGGCAATATCCTGTTCAGGGCGCTCAGCCTGCTCGATCGCGACGAGGCGTTCGTTGCGCTGCCGCAGCTTGAAGACCAGATCGTCGCCGCCTTCCTGATCACCCGTCTGGCCCGGACCCCGGTTCTGCGGACATGCATCTACCGCATCAACGGGCTCAGCCCGGCTGGAGATGATCTGCCGGCGCTCGCCGAACTGGTCAATCGCATCGATCACCGTCTCGGTGACGCGGAGTTCAGGGAGTGGTTGTCCTTCAGCCAGCCTGAAATGTTCGAGGCGCTGTGTGAGCCCAACGGCGTCTTCAGGCCGATTGATCGGGCCGATCTTGCGAAACTGTCGGAGGAATTGCAGATCGCCGGCGAAATCTTCGATGCGTTCCATGGTGCCTTGGGTGAATCCGCCAAGCGGCCGGCAGTGAATGTGTCCGAGAACGGCCGCTGGCAGCCGCAGGGCGCCAGCGAAGAGGTGCTGGAAAACCTGATCGCGACCCTGACCGAATCCGATCTGGCGAGAGACAAGGTTGCCGGCCAACACTATGAATCCCTGCTCGCCCAGTTCGGCCGCAACGCCTATTACCGAAGCAGGATCGCAGCCGACATCTACAAGCACTATCCGGATCTGCTGCCCAACGATTCCAAGAAGCTGATGGAGTTCCTGCGCGGCCTACTGACCGAGTCCGGGTGCAATTTCGACATGCGCAATTTCGATGAGAAGCTTGTCGGAAGCGTTGCCGAGAACATGCAGAATGTCGAAAACTGGCTTCTGCCCAATGCCGTCAACATGCGCAAGATGGCGCAGGTCGAGCTCGACAATGCCTCGATGAACACACCGACAGACGAGAAGAAGAAGGCGGCGATCATTGAATTCGCTGCCGCCCATGAAATGCAGAAAACCTGGGACGACATCTCCGATATCATCGTGCGGGCGGAGGATGCCGGCATCCGGGTCCCGACCAAGCTTCGTCGCCTGCAACTGCTGTGGCCGCGCGAAAGCGCAACGACGCTGAGCGAATTCCTGACCTTCGAGCACAAGCACAAGCACGTTCTCGGTCAGAAGCTGAGCGAAACCTATGGCTATGATTCGGTGCTCTACGCCTGAATCCTGCCCGCTGTGCCGGATCCGCGGCTCCACCGGATACCTTGCTGAAGGCGTCTCAGCCGCTTTTGCCCGCTGCCCGGCGCGAGCCGGCGACGGCTGCGGGATCCTCGAAATCGAGGTTGCAACAGATGCGGTAGGCTTCCAGCGTTTCCGCGTCGAGCTTGCCGCGCTGGTAGAAATACATCGCCGCACCATAGCGATGCCGGCCGGACTCCGGTGAGCCAAGCGGCAAGCACAGCAACGTGAGCTGCCGTTGCTCTTCCTCGGTTTCAGCCTTTATCGGCAACATGGTTCGCGCTCCGGAACAGCAGGGTTGCGCATGCGGCTGGATGCGCCAGACACGCTGCCACCTCATCAGAGGATACATCTGCGTTGGCGTTCAAACGAACCCATTTGAACGGGACACGCATCAGTAATCCGCCGGCGGGGTGGCTGTTCGCCGCGGGTGCACGAAAAAGGGCTTGCCGGCCAGATGGCACCGGGCCATGCGGCGTTGCCATCTGATTTCCTTCTGCAGATAGATTTCCACCCAGAGATCACCGGTCACCGACTGGCCATAAGGCGCCTCGAGCCAGGCGTAGGCGATGTTGCGCTTGCAGGTCGGCGACCACAGCGCCGACGTTACCATGCCCACCTCTCGGGTCTTGTTGTGATAGACCAGCGCATTATGCGCCGGCTTGTCGCGCTCGATCTCGATGGCGACCAGCTTGCGGCCTGGGATTTGCTTCGACAATTCCACCAGGGCACGGCGGCCATTGAAATGCGGCTTGTCGAGCGCCACCAGCCAGTCGAGGCCAAGCTCGTAAGGCGTGCTGGCCCGGTCGGCGCGCAATACGGTCTGTGCCGAGAGAAAATCGACCTTCGGCAACAGGAAACCGGCTTCAATGCGCGCCATGTCCAGCGCCTCATAGCCGATGACCCGAAGCCCGCGCAGCTTGCCCGCACCCATCAGCGCGTCCCAGACCGTGAGTGCGTCGGCGGGCGCCATCCACAGCTCATAACCGAGATCGCCGGTGAAGCCGGTGCGGGAAATGGTGACGTCAGCGCCGCCGATCCGGAACTCGGAAATTCCGAATGGTTTGAGTGATTCAATTCCCGCAAGCCCCAGATCGCTGAGCAGCGCACAACTGGTCGGGCCCTGCAGTGCCAGTCCGGCGATGTCACGGGTGACGTCGCTGATCGAAACATCGAAGCCCCAGCCGATATCTTCCAGCCAGGACAATTGCGGCTCCTGGCAGCACAGCCGGAACTCGGTGGCTGACAGCCGGAATACCGTGCCGTCATCGACCACCTGGCCGTCTTCATCGCACCAGATGCAATAGGCAACGCGCCCCGGCCCGAGCTTGCGGATATCGCGTGTCACCAGCCGGTTGACCACGGCTTCGGCGTCCGGGCCGGTGATGGCGTATTTGCACATCGGCGAGATGTCGAACAGCGTCGACTGGTTGCGGATAGCGAAATATTCGAATTCGACACTGTCGAGTACCGACGGCGAGGCGTAGCCCATCCAGTTCATCCAGGCCTGCTGGCGGTTGTGGGCGACGAGACGGTCATGAAAGGGACCCGGTTCGAGACCCGGGACCACCTGTGCGACAGGGTGTGCTTTGGCTGTCATATCACTTCCCCTGATCGCGCAAGGCGGCGCGGGCCGCATTGAAGCCCGGTGCGCCGGAAATGTCGCCTCCCGGATGGGCGCCGGCGCCACACAGATACAGGCCCGTCACCGGCATCCGGTATTGGGCCGCACCATCGAAGGGCCGCAGCATCAGCAATTGGTCGACGCGCAATTCGCCGTGATGCCAGTGCCCGCCTGACGCGCCGTAGCCGGTTTCGATGTCGACGGGCGACATCACACGGCTGGCGGTGACCGCTGACGGCAATCCCGGCAGGGCTTCCTCCAGGACGGCAAGAACCGAAGCTGAAAGTGTTGCCTTGGCGTCCTCGGTCCAGCCGCCATTCAGGTCATAGGGCGTGAACTGCGCACTGACACTGAGCCGCCTGGCGGTTGCATCATAGCTGGCTTCCAGCACCGGCCGCTCAGGCAGATCGCCATATTTGGCGGCGTTGAAGGCGGTTTCGATTGCCTGCATGGTGGGCGCGATCACCAGCCGCTGCCCTGGTTGAAGGTTCCCGCCGCCGCGCAGCGCCGGCGTCTTCGCGATGTCGAAATCGAGCCGGCTGACCATGCCCCTGGATGCCATGTTGCGGCAGCGGCGGACGAATTCGCCATCGAGATGCTCAACGCCCAGAAGCGTCATCAAAGTGGTTTTGGGCGAAGCATTGGACAGCACCAGCGGGGCCATGATCTCTTCACCGGATTTGAGCCGCACGCCTGCTGTCTTGTCCTCATCGACCAGGATTCTTTCCACCGGCGCGCCGGAGCGGATTTTGCCGCCGGCGGCTGTGACACACGCGCTCAGGGCCTTGACCAGAGCGTCGGGCCCGCCTTCGGGCATGACCCGCATGCCGTGGCCATGCGTTGAGTGCGAGGCCATGCGGTAGAGCAATGTCAGGACCGTTCCGGGTGAGCGCGGGCCCATGGCCCCGCCAAGCGTGGCTTCCATGGCAAGCGCGCCGGCAAGAGGTCCGTCGCCGATCTCGTCGCCCAGAAGGTCCCACACATTGGACAGGATGATGCGCAACAGATCACGCATCTCGGTCCTGCCGAGCATGCGCATTTTCAGTGCCATGCGGGCCAGCGCCGTCATCTCACCCAGGCTCGCCTTGCCCAGAGACGGCGGGGTCTGCAGCATCATCATGCCGAGCGCCTGCGCCTGCCGTCCAAGCCGGGCGTGAAGCGTGGCGTAGTCATGTTCGGTAATGGCATCGGTGCCGGTCACCTGTCCGCCGGTGATGCGCAGCGGTGGTCCATCGGAGCCGAATGCCAGCGTCTCGACCGGCTTTGCGCCGTGCAGCCGTTTCTGGTCCAGCTGCAGCGCCCGGGCGATTTCCGGCCGCAATGCAAAGGGCAGGTGCGCGACACGGAAGCTGCCGTCGCCAAGCATGCCGCCGAGATGATCTCGGGCTTCCAGCACCAGCACCTGCTTGCCCTTGCGGGCCAGCACTGCCGCGGCGACGAGACCATTATGGCCGGCGCCTATGATGAGTGCGTCATAGCGCCCGCTCATGCCGACAGCCCCATGTCGATCCTGTGGCCAAGATCGCTGAGCACTTCGCGCGCCGCATTGGCGCCGGGCGCGCCCATCACCCCGCCGCCGGGATGGGTGGAGGATCCGCACATGTAGAGCCCCTTGATCGGCGAGCGGTATTGCGCGTAGCCGGGCACCGGACGGTTGAACAGCAGCTGGTCAAAGGTCAGCTCGCCTTGGAAGATATTGCCTTCCGTGAGGCCGACCTGGTCCTCAATGTCCTTCGGGGTTCTGATTTCCTTGTGCACGATCAGCTTGCGGAAGTCCGGGCTGTGGCGCCCGATCTTGGAGATCACGGTTTCTGCGAAGGCCTCGCGGTTGGCATCGTCCCATTCGCCGTTCGCGAGCTGATAGGGCGCGTATTGCACGAAGATGGTGGCGTAGTGCTTGCCGGGCGGCGCCATGGTCGGATCGATCTGGGTCGGGATCAGGAAGTCGACATAGGGGCTGGCCGACCAGCGCCCGTCCTTCCAGTCATCATAGGCGCGCTCGATCTCTTCCATGTCATCGAGGAAATGCAGATCGCCGCGCAGGAACGAGGCGTCCTTCGGCGCGCCGGTGAATGTCGGCATGCCGTCGAGCGCCACGTTGAGCTTTCCCGACGAGCCGCGGAAGCGGTAGCGCTTGACGCCCTTGACGAAATCCCGCGGCAACTCCTTTTCCGCGGTGTGATCGATGAAGGTGCGGCGCACATCCATGCCCGACACCACGGTTTCGGCCTGCAGTTCGTCGCCATTCTCGAGCACCACGCCGCGCACCTTGCCATCCTTGACGGTGAAATGGTCGAGCCCGGAGCCCATGCGGATTTCACCGCCCGAGGCCTCGAATGAGCGGGCCATGGCCTGGGTGATGGAGCCCATGCCGCCGCGGGCAAAACCCCAGGCGCCGATCGCGCCGTCGACTTCGCCCATATAGTGGTGCAGCAGCACATAGGCGGTGCCGGGCGAATAGGGGCCCAGGCCCGTGCCGATGATGCCGGAGCCGGCAATATAGGCCTTGATCATCGGCGTTTCGAAATACTGGTCGAGATAGTCGGCAATCGACATGGTCCAGAAGCGGACGGTTTCTGCCATCTCGCGGGGCCCGAGATTGTGAAACCGCTTGAGGATGTAGAGCAGCTCGGCGATATCGCGGGGTTTGAGCGATGCCGGGTCGGGGGCGGTACGCAACAGCAGCGGTTTGATGAACTTGCACTGGCGCATCACCGCGCGGGAATAGCGCTCATAGCCATCCGCATCGCGTGGCGAATGGCGGATCAGTTCGCGGCGCAGCGCATCATGGTCGGACATATAGGCAAAATATTCGCCCTTGGTGTTGAACACGCCGCCGCCTTCATAGGGGATCACCTGCAGGCCGAATTTCGGCAGTTCCAGCGCGCGGATGATTTCGGGCCGCAGCAGAGAACAGACATAGGAACAGTTTGAATAGGTCCAGCCCGGCGTCAGCGACAGGCTGACCGCCGCACCGCCGACATGGTCTTCCTTCTCGATGATCACGGTCTTCAGTCCCGCCCGGGCCATGAAGCAGGCAGCGGTCAGGCCGTTGTGTCCGGCGCCTACAATGATCGCGTCATATTTCATGATCGGCCTCAGCATGAGAAAAACCAAGGCTAGAATAAACTGAGCGTTCAGTCAAAAAAATGTTCTGTTATCTTTTTGGCCGGTACGTTAGAGGTTTCGAATGGCGCAGCAAGCTCAATCGCAGAAGGTTTCACCGACCAGCAGTCGAACCCAGGCACGGGTCATCGAGGCTGTGGTAGAGGTGGTGTCGCGCCACGGCATCAGCGGCACGACATTAGCCAATGTGTCGGCGGCGGCAGGCGTGTCCCAGGGAGTCCTTGTTTTTCATTTCAAGAACAAGGAAGGCCTGATGACCGAGACCCTGTCGCGAATGCTGCAGGAATATAAACAGGCCTGGCAGCAAGCGGTTTCCGCGCCTGATCCGCTTGATCGTATTCTGGGCCTGATCCGGGTCGATTTCTGCCCCGAGATCTGCAACCAGACCAAGCTTGCCCTGTGGTTTTCGTTCTGGGGCGAGGCGCGCGCGCAGCAGCTCTACAACGCGATTTGCGTGCAGGCCGAGATCGAACGCAACGATGCAATGCTCGACAGCTGTCGTGATCTTGTGGCCGCGTCCGGAGGGGCAGACCCGGCGCTGCTAACTCAATCGATCGATGCCTTTACCGACGGTTTATGGCTGCAGATGCATATGCAAGGCCATCCGCTTACGCGCGAGGAAGCGCTCGCAGCGGCATTCGCGCATCTGCGCCTTCTGCTGCCGCATCACGCTGCTCAATTCTGAAGTGATCCCCGGCTGACAGGCCGCCATGAGTGCATGGCGGGAGGCCTGTGGCACCTCGCTATTGAATGAACGTTCAACAAATTTGTTGCAATAATGGACCGTTCCGCCAATACTCGATGAAACCGGTTGAGTGAGGAACTTCATCCATCATGACTGATGGCGGCGCCAATTCGACAGCCAAGATTCGGGACGGGTGCCGTCCGGAACAGGCCGCACCTGAATATGATGATACCGCAATCCGCTTTCTTGAGGCGCTGTGGGGGGAAGGTTTCCTATCGCCGGGCGGACCTGATGAAGTTCGCAGAATTGTCGCCGGTATCGACTTCAGCGGCAAACGGGTCCTGGATATCGGATGTGGGTCGGGCGGAATCACATTGTTTCTGGCGCTCGAATTCGCGCCGGCGGGCATCGTCGGATTCGACGTCGAGCAGCCGGTTGTCGATCTGGCGTCCAGACGCGCCGCCGAGCAGGGGCTGCAGGGCAGGGCCGGTTTTGTGCGGGGCGAACCGGGGCCGCTGCCGTTTGCGGATCAGAGCTTTGATGTGGTCTTTTCCAAGGACGCGCTCATTCACGTGGCGGACAAGGAAGCGGTGTTTGAGGACATTTTCCGTGTGCTCCGTCCCGGCGGGCGGTTTGCCGCCAGTGACTGGCTGACCTCGCATGATGGCGCGCCGTCGGAAGCGATGCAGAGCTATCTGGCAGCGGAAGGACTAAGCTTCGGCATGGCTTCGGCTCGGCGCTATGAAATGGCCATGGAGAAGGCCGGGTTCACCGATGTTCGGACGGCCAACCGCAACGCCTGGTATCGCGAGGTGGCGCGGGCTGAACTCGAACGGCTCAAGGGGCCGCTATACGCCCGGGTCGCGCGTGCCGTCGGTGCGGCCTATGTCGACAAGAACATCCGGACATGGAGCGCCATGCAAGTGGTGCTCGACAGCGGCGAGCATTGCCCGACCCATGTTTTCGGAACCAGACCCGATCTCTGACATCTGTGATGAAGAAGGACCAATACGCTGACCCAGACAGATAAAAGCGAGACCGCGGATCCGGCCGCGCCGGTCGTGGAGGGAGCCCGGCGGCGTGAGCCCAAGGCGCTGCGGCGGGAGCAATTGATCAACGCGACGATCGATTCTCTCGCCAAGCGCGGCTATGCGGCGACCACACTGGCCGATGTGGCGGATGGCGCGGGCTTGTCGCGCGGCATCGTGAATTTCCATTTCACCAGCAAGGACAATCTCCTGAGCGAGACCATCAGGTATCTGCAGGATGAATACACCGCGAACTGGCAGGCGATGGTGGGCAAGGCCAGGGCCGATACCGCGTCGCAATTGCTGGCGATGGTGACAGCCGATCTCGACAGGAAGATCTGCACCCAGCGCAAGCTTGCGGCCTGGTTCGCCCTGCTGACCGAGGCCAAGACAAAACCGACCTATCAGAAGCTGGCATGGGAGCGGGATGACAAGTACCGCACCACATTGGCCGCGATCTGCAAGGCGGCCAAGCTCGAAGCCGGATACGCCTTTGACGCGCAAAGCACCGCAGACGCGATTTACGCCATGCAGGAGGGGCTTTGGCTCCGGATGATGCTGTTTGGCAAGGCATATAAGCGCGAAACCGCTCTCAAGGTCGTTCTCGACACGCTGTTCACGATATTTCCCAAGCACTTCGCAGACGACGGAACGCCGTCGGAATTTAAAGCAGAAGACCAATCAAGGAGATAAGAATGCACAAGAAAACATCCAGGGGATTGATTTCGGGTTTTGCCATCGCCTTGTCGCTCAGTGTTGCGCCGGTGGCGGCATCGGCTGCCGACGTTGGGCTGACCGTATTCGACTGGGCCGGCTATGAAGATCCGGCCTTTCACCCGGCCTATGTTGAAAAACACGGCGAGTCGCCGACATTCGCATTCTTCGGTGACGAAGAGGAGGCATTCCAGAAACTTCGGACCGGCTTCAGGGCCGATGTCGGGCATCCGTGTTCGCAGAGCGTGGTGAAGTGGCGTGATGCAGGCTTGCTCAAGCCGCTTGATACATCACGGATCCCGGAGTGGGACAATGTCCTGCCCGGCTTCAAGACGATGAAGGGTCTGATGACGACCGAGGATGGCAGGGCGTGGATGGTGCCGTTCGAATGGGGCAACACAGCCGTCACCTACCGCACCGACAAGGTGGATGAAGCCGATATCGCATCGCTCAAGGCCTTTGCGGATCCGAAGTTCAAGGATCGTGTTTCCATTGGTGACAATGTCGATGATGCCTATGCGCTGGCGTCACTTGCCATCGGCCTCACCGACTGGGCCAAGATGACCGACGCGCAATTCGAGGAAGCCTCGGCCTTCCTGCGTGAGGTCCACAAGAATGTACGCCTGTACTGGACTGACAACACCGAGCTGAGCCAGGCCATGGCGGGCGAGGAAGTCGATCTGGCCTGGGCGTGGAATGAAACCGCGACCACGCTGATTGCCGATGAGGTTCCTGTGGCGATCAAGAAGGACACTGATGAGGGCCTGTCCACATGGGTCTGCGGCTACGTGTTGCTTGAGGGTGGCGAAGGCAGCGAAGACAAGGCCTATGATTACCTCAACGCGACACTCGATCCTGCGGTGTCGAACTATCTGGTTTCCGAATGGGGCTATGGCCACGCCAACGCCAGGGGCATGGCTGCGATTGACGCCGAAACGCTTGCAAGCGCCGGTTATGATGATGTGTCGTCCTTTGTCGGCAAGACACTGTTCCAGTCACCGGTTCCGGTGGAGCTGAAGCAGAAGATGATCGCTGAATTCGAAAAGATCAAAGCCGGTTACTGATCGTTCTGGCGCCGCAGGCCACCGGACAGGAGAAGCGCCGTATCTCGGCGTCTTTTCCGTCTGGGCGTGACGCGGGAAAGCCGCGCGCTCGGGGCTTGATCCGGACTTTGCCCGGGTGGCTGTGGGCGCTGATGACCAATCATCCGCCCATGATGATGAAGGCGTCCGGGTCATAGGTGATGCGGATGTCCGAGCCGACCGGGATGTCGTCAGCGCCGAAATCATTGGTTTCGACAATCGACAGATGCTCGCTCTGCCCCTCGACGGCCACTTCCAGCGATGTGACTTCACCGAAGTAATTGCGGTCAACCACCTTGCCGCGGATCATCGGATCGGCGGTCTCGCCCTCCCAGACAATGCGCAGGCGTTCCGGTCTGATGCCGATGATCGCCTTGGCCGGATCGGGGATCGCCTTGCCGGACAGATGCCCGGTGATGCTGCCGATGCCTGGCAAGCTGGCCTTGAAATCCTTGCCGCTGACCGACACGCCGGACGCGCTGAGAAAATTCATGCCGCCGAGAAAATCGGCCACCCGGCGGGTGGCCGGGTTCTGGTAGATCTCCTTGGGATCGGCGATCTGGGCGATCCGGCCGTCGAACATCACCGCAATCCGGTCCGACATGCTCAGCGCTTCGTACTGGTCGTGGGTGACCAGCACGAAGGTGATGCCGATCTGGCGCTGCAGGTGCCTCAGTTCCACCTGCATCTGTTCGCGCAGGCTCTTGTCGAGGGCTGACAGCGGTTCATCCAGCAGCAGCACCTTCGGGCGCATCACCAGGGCTCGCGCCAGAGCCACGCGCTGACGCTGGCCGCCGGAAAGCTGGTTGCCCATTCTGGGGCCGAGTTCGGCGAGCTCGACCTGGGCCAGCGCCTGCCTGACGCGGGCCTCTTCCTCCGCGCGCCCCAGACGTAGCCGCTTCAGCCCGTAGGCGACGTTCTCGGACACATTGAGATGCGGAAAAATGGCGTAGCTTTGAAACACCATGTTGGTGGGGCGCAGATTGGGCGGGATCCCGGCCATGGACTTGCCGCCGATGGCGATGGTTCCGGAGGAGGGCTCGTCAAAGCCGCCGATCATCCGCAGGAGCGTAGTCTTTCCGCATCCCGAAGGACCCAGAAGCGAAAAGAACTCGCCTTCGTTGATCGAGGCGTTGAGTGTGTCGAGCGCCCGGAACGTGCCGAAGCTCTTGTCGACATTGCTGATCTCGATCATCGGGGCGCGGCTCATGTTTCATCCATCCGCTTGGTTGTCTCAGGACCTTGCATTGCATCTGCTCCTCATGGGCGAACCGCCAGTTTCCGTTCCGCCCGGCGCCGGAAGATTTCCGCCGCCGTCAGCAAGACAAGCGACGCGGCAATCAGAATGGACCCCAGGGCCAGCACATTGGGCAGCTTGGCGGCAAAGCGCAGCTGGCCCCAGATATAGACCGGCAGGGTTGGCTCGGATCCGCTGAGGAAAAAGGCGAGGATGAACTCGTCGAGCGATATGGTGAATGTGACCAGCAGGCTGGAGACAATCGACGGCGCCAGCATTGGCAGCGTGACCCGCCGCAAGGTGCCGAAGGCGGTTTCTCCCAGGTCGCGCGAGGCCTCCTCCATGCTGGGGTCAAAGCCTTCAAAACCGGAAACCAGAACGGTGACGGAATACGGTACGCAAATCAGCAGATGCCCGAGAATGACGGTGATCAGCGACAGCTGCATTCCCAGTCCGAGCATGACCACGAGCAACGAGATGGCAATGATGATTTCCGGCAGGATCAGCGGCGCCATGATCAGGCCGCTGGCCGCCCCCTTGCCGCGAAAGCGGTGGCGGGTGATGGCGCGGGCAGCGCAGATGCCGAGAATTGTGCTCAAAACGGCCGCGGTAATGCCGACGATCAGAGAGTTCCATGCTGCCCCCTGCATGGCGGCATTGCCGGCCAGGCTCTCATACCATCTGAAGGTGAAACCGACCAGGGGCAGCTTCGGTGTGGCGGAATCGTTGAAGGAGAAGACTGGCAGCAGCAGCACCGGAAAATACAGCACCGCCACATAGATGATCACATAGGTCGAAAGCAGCCGCCGGGATGTGGGGAGAAACCTCATCTGAGAAGCCTCTTCACGCCGGCGAGCAGGAGAATGATGGACCCCGCAACCATCGAGACAATCACCATGGTGCTGACGGCAAGCGCAGCACCCAGCGGCCAGTTCGACGCCTTGCCGAATTGCACCTGGATGGCATTGGCGATCATGATGCCGTCCTTGCCGCCGACCAGCTTCGGGGTGACGTAATCACCGACGGTCGGGATCATGACGATCATCAAGGCGGCGATGATGCCGGGCATGGTCAGCGGCAAGGTGATCCGCAGGAAGCGGCGCAGCGGGCCGTCACCCAGATCGGCGGCGGCCTCCAGAAGCGAGCGGTCGAGTTTTTCAAGAGAGACGAATATCGGCAGGATCGCGAAGGCGGCCCAGCTGTGGGCGAGCGTGATGATGACGGCGTTGACGTTGTAGATCAGTGAACTCAACGGCTCGGAAATGACGCCGAGATACAGCAGGCCGGTGTTGAGGACGCCCTTGTACCCCAGAATGACCTTCCACGACAAAATGCGAAGCAGATAGCCCGACCAGAAGGGGACGGTGATGATGAACAGCCAAAGCCCCTTGTAGCGCCCGCCGTAAAACGAGACGAACCAGGCGACCGGATAGGCAAGCACCACGGTGACGACCGTGACGGTGACCGACACGAACAGCGAGCGCATCAACAGATCGCGGTAGATCGGCTCGGTCAGCGCGGCCTTGTAATTCTTCAGCGTGAAACTGTGGTCAATCGTCAGATAGTCCTGCGACCAGAAGCTGTTGGCAAGGATGACGATAATGGGCCCGATTAGCAGCAGCACGGCGAAGATCAGGGGCGGCGAAATGGTCAGCCAGCCCTTGCCGGTTTCCGAGCGCATGAACCGCCTGACCGGCGAGGGGCCGGTCTGGCGTGAAGCAGGCAATGTGGAAACAGACGGATCCAATGCAGTTCCTCGCCGTGAACGGCCTTGCCGGCAGAGAAAATGCCGGTGAACGGGATGCCTGTCGCAAGCGCGCCGGCCTGGAGCAGACGCCTTTAAGATGAGGGCAAAAGAGAGTTGAATGCAAGCCGTTTTTCTGCCAAATTGACTGAACAGCCATTCAATAACTCATCCATATGGCGCCGCAAAGCTGTCGCGATCCGGCGCTGTGCCCATCTTTCAGGAACTCCGCGTCATGTCCGAAAACCAAGCCAATTTGTACAAGAAGGCTACCCGGGATGCGGTTGATCACCTGGTCCAGCCCTGGCCGTCGGCCGGGACGATCGGTGCGGAAGCGCGCGGCGTGCTCGGGTCGGGCGAGGGTGTGTATGTACATGACGAGAAGGGCCGCAAGCTGATCGACGGTCCGGCGGGAATGTGGTGCACCAATGTCGGCCACCGCAACGAGGTGCTGGCCGATACGCTCAGGGAACAGGCGTTGGAGCTGTCCTACAACTCGCCCTGGTACACAACCAACGAGCCGTCCGCGGAACTGGCCCGGCGCATTGCCGGCCACGCGCCGGGCGATCTTGATCATGTGTTTTTCTCCACCGGTGGATCCACGGCAGTGGAAAGCGCGCTTCGGTTTGCCCAGTTCTACAACAATGTGCGCGGGCTTGAGGGCAAGAAGAAAATCATCTGCCGCGATGGCGGCTACCATGGCTCCACCTATCTGTCGGCCAGCCTGAACGGCAGCCAGCGGTCGAAAAACTGGATGGATTTTGCCGATGACATGATGATCCGTCTGTCCTGCCCGGACCCGTTCCGCCGTCCGAAGGACATGAGCATGGAGGCGTTCCGTGATCAGCTTGTCAGTGAATTCGCCGAGGCAGTGCGTGAACACGGGGCCGAAAACATAGCGGCCTTCGTCGGCGAGCCGATCATGGCCTCTGGCGGCGTGATTGTTCCGCCGGAAGGCTATTTCAAGGCGATCCGCGATATCTGCGCTGCCAATGATATCCTGTTTATCGCCGACGAGGTGGTCACGGCCTTTGGCCGGCTCGGGCATGTGTTCGCATCGGAAAGCTGTTTCGATGTGGTGCCCGACATCATCACCTTCGCCAAGGGTGTGACCTCCGGTTACTTCCCGCTCGGAGGCATGGTGGTGTCCGACCGGCTGCTGAGCAACCTGCGGGCGTCCAACCATCCCGAGGCGATGTATGCGCACGGGCTGACCTATTCCAGCCATCCCATCGGCTGTGCGGTGGCCTTGAAGAACCTCGATATTCTCGAGGATGATCTGCTTGGCTACACGCGCGAGATCACACCGTATTTTCACCAGAAAATGAAATCGCTGGAAGAGCTCGAGCTGGTCGGCGAGGTGCGGGGCATGGGGCTGATGGCCTGCATCGAGTGCGTTGCCGACCGGGAGAGCCACAACCCGATCCGGCTTGATACCGAAGTCGGAAACCGGATCGACAAGCACTGCCAGGAATTGGGTCTGCTGGTGCGGCCGCTGGTGCATATGTGCGTGATGTCGCCGCCGTTGGTGATCACCCGCGACCAGATCGACACCATGGCAGGCATCCTGCATGAAGGGATTTCACGGACCATGCGCGACCTGCGCCAGGAAGGGATCTGGCAGGGCTGACCGGTTCGCCATCCATCCCGGTTCAGAGAATATGAATTCAAAACACCCGTCGCGGACATCCGGGTCGGGTGTTTGTATTGCCGGTTGGTGTGGCTGATCAGAAATCTATGCTCATCTCGGCGTTCAGCCGCGCAACGTCATCTTCCTTCGGCCGTTCCTCAAGCAGGCTGACCGGCAGAACGGCGCGAAGGTGGTCGTGATGGCTGCGAACGCCATATTCCAGATCGGAGAGATAAAAGCCCTTGAAGGCGCTGGAATTCATCGCTTCGTTCGACCATTCGGTCAGCCGTATATCCTCGCCCATGGTTTCATGATCAATGCGGGCGGCGAGCTTGCGGGCCAGGGTCTGTTCCCGGGTCTCCTCGCGGTAACGGTAGACGGCTCCGCGCAGCAGGGTCCGGCCCGTCGACAACGGGAATTCCTGGTAGAACTGCACTGATTCCGGTGTCACACCGATAACCGCATTGGGGAACATTCCGTAGTAGAGCCAGGCCCGTTTGAGGTGATCGGGCATGCCGGGCCGTGGCCGCATGGCCTTGAGATAATTGCGGACACTCCAGCGCCGGCCATTCTCGTTGCACTCGGCATAGGAGCGCGACATGCCGTTGATGAAGGGTTCATCGAAATAGGAGCGGCCATAAAGGTCCTGAAGCGCCGGATGCGCCAGCGCCACGTGGTAGCCTTCATTGTCGACGTCGCGAACCGATTTCCAGTTGACCTCGGAGACCATGGTCCAGATCTCGCCGCTTGGCACCATGCCGGCAATGTCGAAATGGGCGATTTCCTCGGCGAACGGAGCATACATTTCTGCGACAGAGCTTTGGGAGCCCTTCTCGAAGCGAATGAAGACAAAACCGTTCCAGATCTCTGCCTCGAGCGGCTGCAAGCCGAATTCGACCTTGTCGAGATCAGGGAAGGATTTCGGCCGCGCCGCGCCGCGCAGGGTTCCATCCAGGTTGTAGACCCAGCCATGGAACGGGCAGACCAGGGCACCCTTGCACGAGCCCTTTGCATCGGCAACCACCCGTGCGCCGCGATGCCGGCACATGTTGTGGAATGCGCGGATCTCGCCATCGGCGCCACGCAACACAAGGGCGCGTTCTCCACACATGTCAAAGGCGAGATAATCACCGCTGCCGGGCAAGTCCGAGACATGGCAGGCAATCTGCCAGTGTTTTCGGAAAATCTCCCGCTTCTCGAGCTCAAGAAAGGCGTCACTGTGATAGGTCCAGCCCGGAAGGCCGCAACGGTTCCAGTTCTCGGGTATCGAAATATCGCGATGGGAAACCGGGCGGTTCATCAGGCACCTATTTTTTGAGTACTTACTCAAAAAATAGGATGAACCAGCATTTGCGTCAAGTCATGCGAGGCAGGGCTGCCGGGACCGGTCGTCGGTCAATCAATCATAAAGCGAAGGGTATCAGGCGTCTCAGGCCTGATCCTGGCCTGCGATCCAGTGGCCCAGGGACGGTGAAAGTCCGGTGTTTGGTTTTGCGGGAGGCCGCGCGAAACCGCCGCGCGATGCCCCTTGTGGAAACAGCCTGAATTGCGCAATGGCTTGCAGGGCAGCGGCTTGAACCGGATCGATCAGGATGCGGGGAATGTCGTTTCTGATGTCGTTGGCCAGCCCGGCGATCGGGGCGCCGGCGAGGATGAGCACATCTGCATGCCGCGCGGCGCGGTGGCAGGTGGAGACAAGAGGTTCTCGCAAGTCCTCGGCCACGGACGAAATTGCCGTGATCGATTCAGCGGGTGTGAAGACCCCGGCGAAGCGTCCTTCGAGGCCGGCAAGACGAACCTGCTCTTCATACCAGGGGGCAAGATGCTTGCTGAAGGTGATGAAGGCAAAGCTCTGTCCCAATGACAGGGCCATCATCATCGATGCTTCTGTCATGCCAGAAACGGGCAGATCAAAGAGTTCGCGTGCAGCCATCAGTCCGGGGTCTCCGAAGGCTGCGATCAGTGCCGCATCACAGTCTGCTTGCCGTTCGGCCAAGGTCTCCAGAACATGGACGCCCGCGATCTGCGCCTCGGCACGCGACGAGATATAGGGAAACCCCTGGGAGGCCGTCACGGCAAGCAGCGTGACATCCGGCGGAATGACGGCGGCGACCGACGCTGCAAGCCGCTGGGTCAGCGCTTCGGTCGTGTTGGGATTGATCATCAGCAGGCGCATCAGTAGCCCATCCTCTCCGGCAACCATGTCACGATGCCGGGAAACACCATGCACATGAGCAGCAAGGCATACATCGCCACGATGAACGGCCAGCTTTCGCGTACCAGCTCGCCCATCTTGACGCCGGTGATCCCGCACACCACGAACAGAATGACACCCACCGGAGGTGTCAGCATGCCGATGACGAGATTGAGCACGAAGAGAAAGCCGAAATGCAGGGGATCGATCCCGTATTGTATGGCAATCGGATGGAACAGCGGCACCAGCATGATGTAGGCGGCGTTGGATTCAAGGAACATGCCAACCACCAGCAGCATCACGGCAACCAGACAGAGGAACGCAAACGGGTTGTCGGTGAGACCCTGCAGCAACCCGGCCAGCTTGAACGGCAGCATGTCTATGGTGAACAGGAAGGTCACGGTCGAGGCAAAGGCGATCATCGCCCCGACCAGCGCGGATGTCTTGGCGGCCGTCAGCAGCACCTCGGGCAGATCGCCCAGTTTCAACTGCCGCGTGACGACGAAGCCCAGGAACAAGGCATAACAAACGCCTATGGCCGCACCTTCGGTCGGGGTGAATGCGCCGGCAACGATTCCGCCGATCACGATAACCGGCATCAGGAAGACGGCAAAGGAGCGCCGCAGTTCCCGCAGGATGTTGCTGAGTGTGACGGCGTTGCCGGACAGCGGATAGTCACGCTTCCACGCGATGAACCAGCACAGGGCCATGAAGGTTAAGAACAGGATCAGTCCGGGAATGACACCGGCCATGAACAGCCCGCCGACCGAAACACTGGACCCGGCCATGAAGGCATAGACGATCATCGCGCCCGAGGGAGGGATGATGGGTCCAAGATTTGCCGCCGCCGCAACGACCCCGGTCGAAAAGCCGAGACCATATTGCTTTTTCAGGGAAGGGACGAGGGTGGAGGACAGGGCCGAGGCATCGGCAACCGCCGCCCCCGATACGGAAGCGAGGCCGGCGCCGGAGATAATCGCCACCTGTGCCAGCCCACCGCGCATTCGCCCGATGAAGGCATTGGCGAAATCGACAAGCCGGTCCATGATTCCGCCCTTGAGCATCAGCTCCCCGGCGATCATGAACAGCGGGATCGACATCAGCGGAAACGAGTTCACCGCATTCATCAGGCGTGGTGGAAGCACCAGCAGATCGAAGCCGGCCATCCAAAGCCCTGCCAAAGCCGAAACGCCGAGCGAAAACGCCAGTGGCATGCCCAGAAACGCCAGCACCAGAAACGCGCAAATGACAAAAAGGCTCATGTCCGGGGCTCCGCTGTCGTGGGCTCCGATGGAAACAGGGCCATCTGTGTCAGATGAAGCGTGGCGTGGAGCGCGCCGAGAATGACCGGAAAGAAAAAGACGCTGGATGTCAGGTTGAGCGCGCCCAGCCTCTCGGACCAGGTCGCCAGCGCCACCACGATCGAGGTCCAGAGCACGACCACCATCATCAAGGCGGCCAGTCCGTTTGTCACACGAGCAAGCAGCGAGCGCAGCGGCACCGGGAAGCGCTTGACCAGCAGCTCTATCCCCACATGGGTGCCATCCCGTATGCCCAGGGGGATGGCCAGAAAGATCGTCCAGACAAAGGCTATGCGCGACACTTCATCGGCCCAGTCGAAAGAGTTGTTGAACACATAGCGCATGACCACCTGGGCGGAGACAACACACACCATCGCCGCCGCGCCAAATGTCACGAGATAACGCGCGCCGGTATCGGCGCGCGTCAGGATCGAGGTGAGAAGACGATCCAGCATCAAGGGATCACATGCCAAGCTTGGCGGTTTCGGCGTCCAGCAATCCGACAAGGTCCACGTCGAGGCGCGATTTGGTTTCAGCTGCAACACCGGCCGTGTTCTCGCGGAGTGCCGCGGCGAGTTCGGGTGAAACTTCGGTGTAAGTCATGCCCTTTTCGATGAGCGTGCCCAGACCTGCGGCATCCTGCTCCGCGGCCAGTTCACGCTGGTAGGCGATTGCGGTCGCCATTGCTTCGCGCACCATGGCCTGCTTGTCCGCATCAAGCCCGTCGAACCATGCCTTGTTTCCGACGACGGAGATGAAGTCAAAGAAATGCCCGGTGTTGGAGACGTGCTTCTGGACTTCGGCGTATCCGGCCACGTTGATGATGGCAAAGGGATTTTCCTGACCGTCGATGACGCCTTGTTCAAGTGCGGAGTAGAGCTCCTTGACGTCCATGGCAACGGGGTTGGCGCCAAGGGCGCGGAAGGTGGCCAGATGCGTTTCGTTGGGCTGCAGACGGATTTTCAGTCCTGCGATATCCTCGACAGCCACAATCGGGCGGACATTGTTGGTCAGTTGGCGGAAGCCAAGTTCCATATAGCCCATCGATGTCAGGCCTTCTGTCGCGAGCTTGTCGTCCAGCGCCACACCGACCGGACCGTCAACGATGGCAAAGGCGGTTTCGCGGTCAGGGAACTGGAACGGCAGACCAATGACTTCCAGTTCCGGAACGGTGCGGGTGAGGTAGGCCGTACCCACCCACATCAGTTCAATTGCCCCGATCTTGACGGCCTGCACGTTCTCGGCTGCGCCGCCAAGCTGTTGGGCGGGGAAGATATTGACGTCGATTGCGCCGCCGGAGAGCCGCTCAAGCTCTTCCTCGAACTTGACCATCGCCAGCGACGAGGAATGCTCGGTGGCAAAATTGCCGGCGACGCGGACGACATCCTGCGCGTGTGCCGAGACGGTGAGCAGGGTGAGGGCTGAGGTTGTCAGAATTGTCTTGAGGAAGGTCATTCGGGTTTACTCCAGTGGTTCGGTTGAGGACAGGGTGGGAATTTCGGGAAACATTGCGTCCGGCCCGAAGGCCTTGGCGGCTCTGGCGCAGATCACCGAGGCAATCTCTGCCAGTGTTGTGATGTGCTCTTCGACAGCAGTGGCACCAAGCCGCTGTTCGAAGGTTTCAAACAGGCTTTGCAGGTCGTCGATCCGGTGCAGGGCGATGATGAAGGGGTAGCCAAAGCGCGCACGATAGGCCGCGTTCAGGCGGGACAGCCGGGCCAGGTCGTCAGCGGCCAGGTTCAGGAGCCCAAGGCGGCCTTGCTCGCTTTGCGACGCGACGGTCATGCTGCCGGTCAAGGCTTCGCGTCCGGCCAGTTCCG
>CAXBIE010000033.1:0-47099 GCA_963975635.1 uncultured Hoeflea sp.
TCGTCTCGTCAGGCGAGAAACAGAATTGATTCCATCTAGCCATGAAGCGCTCTAGATCTACCGGGTTAGCGCGACGCCTTATGGGCCCGAACCGCTTCTCCAAACGCTTCGAACAGCGCCCGGTTGACCGGGTTGTCCTGCGGATCGTATTCGGCGTGCCATTGAACGCCGAGTGCGAAACCTGCCGCATCCTTGACGCGAATGGCTTCGATGGTTCCGTCTTCGGCAACGCCTTCGGCAACAATGCGGTCGCCGATTTCGAGAACGCCCTGTCCGTGCAGTGAGTTGACCCGGATCAGGTCGCTGCCCAGAATGCGCGCGAAAACACCATCCGGCGTCAGTTGCACATCGTGGCGATCAGCAAACACAACCGCCGGATCGGGATGGATTTCACCGGTTTCAAGCCGCGGCATGCGGTGGTTCATCCGCCCCGGCAAATCGCGGATTTCCGGGTGCAGTGACCCGCCGCCGGCAACATTCATTTCCTGAAAGCCGCGGCAGATCCCGAACAGCGGCACACCTCTTTCGACACAGGCATCGATCAGCGGCAGGGCCAGTGCATCACGCCGTTCATCATAAGGTTCATGGCTGGGATGAGCCGCAACACCAAACCGGCTGGGATGGACATTGGCCCTGGCTCCGGTCAGCAACACGCCATCCACCACTTCGAGCAGATCGGATAGCTTGGTTATCTGCGGATCGCCGGCGAAAATCAGCGGCAGGGCGTCGAGCACATCGGCGACTGCCTGCAAATTGTTCTCGCCGGCCAGCTGCACCGAGAACCGGTTTTCAAGATGGTAGTTGTTTCCGATGATGCCGATGACAGGCCGGGCCATGTGTGAATCTCGCATTCCAGTTCCGGACACGCGGCTCGCTGTCCCGTCCGTCATTGTTTTTCACACACCGCGCCATTCAACAACTCCGTGCGTTCAAAAAAGTCACGTCATCTGCAGCCAGCAGCACTGCCATGGCGCAAGAACGCGGGGAAGCTTTACAGCGCCGGGTTCCAGTCCGGCGCATAAATGATCTCGTCGACGCCGGCAAACCGGGCGATGCGGGCGAGTTCGGCGTCGAGCTTGGCCATGCGGCCGGCAGACTGCCGGACCTTCGGCTCCAGCCACAGCCGCGCAACATTGAGCGTGCCGAGCTTGCGGTCGGCCTTCATGTCGATGCGCCCGATCATCCTGTCGCCTTCGAGCAGGGGAAAGACATAGTAGCCATATTCCCGTTTCGGTTCGGGGACAAAAACCTCGATCCGGTAGCGGAATCCGAACAGGCGCTCGGCGCGGTTGCGATCCCGCAGCAGCGGATCGAACGGGCTCAGCACGCGGATACGGCCCGGCGGTTCCGGCCAGTCCTCGATATTCGGGGACAGCCCCGTCAGGGCGACAGATGGACGTGGTTTGGCCCCGCCTTCGCATTCGATCTCGACATCTTCCAGCTGGTGGCGATTGGCGCTGACCCAGTTGCGCGCCTCCTCAGGCGAAACCAGAGCCCAGAAGGCAGCGATCTCGCCATGGGTGGCAAATCCCAGCCGCTCCAGCGCACTGTGGCAGGCCCAGTCGATGAATTCCTCATGGGAACGATCCGCCTCGCGATGGGCAACGGGGATCACCCGCTCGCTCAGATCGTAGATCTTCTGGAAATTCTGCCGCCCGCTGATCGCCAGCTTGCCGGTGTGCCAGAAAAACTCCAATGCCTTCTTGGAGGGATGCCACTGCCACCAGCCGCCGGACTTGTGATCCGCGTCCTTGACCTCGCGCGCCAGCACAGCCCCGTTTTCGGCAATGCGGGTATAGGTCTCGTCAAACGCCTTGTCGAAATCCTCGCCGTGCCATTTGGCCCAGCGCTTGCGCATCGGCGCCTCGCTGCGCCGGAACTTGTGCTTCCAGTAGGGATAGAAGGCACAGGGCAGGATCGCGGCGTCATGGGTCCAGTGCTCGAACAGCGCGCGGTCCTCTTCCAGCAACTGCCTGAGATGCTCTTTCCGGAACGTCTGGTTGCGCGAGAAGAGGATCTGGTTATGCGCCCGCTCGACGGTGGAAATGCTGTCGATCTGGACAAATCCGAGATCGTGGATGAGCTGCAGCAGCTCGGGCTTGCCCATCGCCCGCGCCGGCGATGCCGACAGCCCCTGCTTGGCCAGGAATATCCGCCGCGCGGTTTTGTTGGAAAGGGGAATCACCATGGCTTGAGCCTACATGCGTTCGTGCTTTGTTCAAGTCTCGAATGACCGTCTCCCGGTCCATGCTCACTCCGTCAATCAAGAAAAACAGGCTTGAGCCACGGGCGACACACGGGGAACCGGCACAGTCAGTCATTTGTGATAAGGCTGCCAGCGAGCTCCTTAGCTGCTGAGAAATCGGGCCCACACCAAAACTCCCTGTCCCGATTACCGACGGTGGCACATGCCCCCTTCACCGGGGTAGGCTGATCCCGATGTCCGAGTCGGAGCCTTTACCGTGTCCAAGCCCTTCTTCCTGTGCCTGCCCGGCAGTGTTCGCCGGGCCTCGTCCAATGCGCTGCTGCTGAGGCAGCTGGCCGCCGAGATGGCGGATTTCGCTGATGCCGCGGTGTATGACAAACTGGGCGATCTGCCGATCTTCAGTCCGGACCGGGAGGGCCCTGCAACGCCGGCCGTCATCAGCGATCTGAAGGCCCAGGTGGCGCGTGCCGACGGTCTGATCATCGCCTGTCCGGAATATGTGCATGGCATTCCCGGCGGCTTCAAGAACCTGATCGACTGGCTGGTGTCGGGTGACGAGCTCTATGGCAAGCCGGCGATGCTGGTACACGCCAATGGCCATGGCAGGGGCGCTTTCCTGCGCACCCAACTGTGCGAGGTGCTGACAACCGCCGGGGTTGCACTGATCGAGCCCGACGGCGCATCAATCTATCTGGTGTCAAAGCCGGAAGCAGAGATCGCAGCCTGTCTCGCAACACCCGAAAACCGCCAGTTGCTGAGCATGGCGGGACGAAAATTTGCAGCCCGTGCGACGGCACGCGAAACCTAAGTTTGCTGTTTTCCTCACATGTTTTTCTGTTAGAAAACCGTATGACCACTTTTTACTATTCCAATCCGATCTGCCTTGAACACCTGGTTCCCGCCGGCCACCCCGAGCGGCCGGACCGGATGAAAGCACTCGAGGCCGTCTTCGAACACGAGCACTTCAACACCCTGGTGCGCCATCTGGCGCCCGAGGCCGCGGCTGAAACGGTGTTGCTGGCCCATCCCGAGAGCTATCTCGAGAAAATTCGAGCGGCGATTCCGGAAACCGGATTTGCGCGGATCGATTCCGACACCACCGCCAGCCCGCGCTCGATGGAATCGGCGCTGATTTCGGTCGGCGGCGCCATCGCTGCCGTCGATGCGGTGTTCAAAAAGCAAGCCGACAACGTTTTCGTGGCGACCCGGCCTCCCGGCCACCATGCCGAGAAAAACACATCCATGGGCTTCTGCCTGTTCAACCAGGCGGCCATCGCGGCGCGGCACGCGCAGAAAGCCTATGGCGCCGAGCGGGTGGCGATCATCGACTGGGACGTGCACCACGGCAATGGAACGCAGGACATCTTCTATGATGACGACAGCGTGATCTATTGTTCGACGCACCAGATGCCGCTTTATCCGGGGACCGGCGCACTGGGCGAAACCGGCAAGGGCAATATCTTCAACGCGCCGCTGTCAGCCAATGACGGCAGCGACCATTTTCGCGAAGCGTTCAAGACGCGCATCCTTCCGGCGCTGGAGGAAACACGCCCGGACCTGATCATCATTTCCGCCGGTTTTGATGCGCATCACCGCGATCCGCTGGCCGAGATCAACCTGGTGGCCGACGATTTCGACTGGGCGACAGGCAAGCTGATGGACATCGCCGGACGCTATTGCGGCAACCGGGTCGTCAGCCTGCTGGAAGGTGGCTATGATCTGGTGGGGCTGGCCGAATCGGCGGCCGCCCATGTGATAAGACTGCAAGAGGGTTGATTGATGAGCGAAGCCAATGACATCCCGGCGATGAGCTTTGAAGCGGCGGTGGCTCAACTGGAGAGTATCGTTGAGCAGCTCGAGCGCGGCGATGTTCCGCTGGACAAGTCGATCGAGATTTATGAGCGTGGCGAAGCCCTGAAAGCGCATTGCGAAAAGCTGCTCTCTGCCGCGGAAAAACGGATCGAGAAAATCCGGCTCGACCGCCAGGGGCAACCCGCCGGCACCGAACCACTCGACGCGGAATAGACCCGGCATCACAGGAGGGCGGCATGAGCTTTTTCCCCGGAGGCGACCCGGAACCCGGCGATTCCATCTCCTGTGACGCGATCGAACATCTGATCATCCCATCCTCGCGCGATATCGGCGGGTTTTCGGTCAAGCGGGCGCTGCCGACTGCGCGCCGGCGGATGGTCGGGCCGTTCATCTTCTTTGACCGCATGGGCCCTGCCATCCTGAGGGGCAACGAGGCCATGGACGTGCGCCCTCACCCGCATATCGGGCTTTCCACTGTCACATATCTGTTTGACGGGGCGATCCGGCACCGCGACAGCCTCGGCACCGAAATGGTGATCAGGCCCGGTGACGTGAACCTGATGACCGCCGGCCGCGGCATCGTTCATTCCGAGCGCTCGCCCGAAGAAATGCGCGGCGGCGAGATGCCGATGTCCGGGCTGCAGACCTGGCTCGCCCTGCCCGACAATCTCGAAGAGATCGATCCGGCATTTTCCCACACCGCCACCACCGCATTGCCGGAGATCACCGACACGGGAATTCATGCCCGCATCGTGATGGGCGGCTTTGGCGGGCTGGTTTCTCCGGTGCCGCAGCACATTGGCACGCTCTATCTCGACCTGGCGCTGTCGCCATCGGTCTCGGCACCGTTTGACGCCAATTGGGAAGAGCGGGCGCTGTATCTGCTGGAAGGCGAAATCACGATCGCCGGAGACCGTTTCGGCCCGGATCAACTGCTGGTTTTCCGCCCCGGTGACGCCATCACCATCACGGCGGGCCCTGCGGGTGCGCGGATGATGCTGTTTGGCGGCGACAGCATTCCGACCAAACGGCACATCTGGTGGAACTTCGTCTCTTCATCCAAGGACCGCATCGAACAGGCCAAGGCCGAATGGCGCTCGGGCCGCTTCGACATCGTGCCCGGCGACGCGGAAGAGTTCATCCCGCTGCCGGAGAAGTGAAGCCTGACCGGGAGCACGGTGCGACAATCGCACGGCCCGCAAACCCATAACCTCGTATTGGCACGGGTTTACAGGCGCAGCCTTCCGCGCTACCTCCAAGCGACAGAGAGGTTGACTGCGTGACCCAAGGCCCCATTACACCGTTGCTCGACACGGTTCATTATCCCGCCGACCTGAAGAACATCGACGACAAGCTGTTGCCTCAGCTTGCGACCGAGTTGCGGGCCGAGATGGTTGATGCGGTGTCGCGGACCGGCGGACACCTAGGTGCCGGGCTCGGTGTGGTCGAATTGACGATCGCCATCCACAAGGTGTTCGACACCCCGCATGACCGGGTGATCTTCGATGTCGGCCACCAGTGCTATCCGCACAAGATCCTGACCGGCCGCCGCGACCGGATCCGCACGCTGCGCCAGGACGGCGGGCTGTCGGGTTTTACCAAGCGCGCCGAGAGCGAGTATGACGATTTCGGCGCAGGCCATTCCTCCACCTCGATCTCCGCCGGCCTCGGCATGGCTGTGGCGAGCGAACTGCAGGGCACGACGCGCAACGTGATTTCGGTGATCGGCGATGGCGCGATGTCGGCCGGCATGGCCTTTGAAGCGCTCAACAATGCCGGCGCGCTGGATGCGCGGCTGATCGTCATTCTCAATGACAACGACATGTCGATCGCTCCGCCAACCGGCGCGATGAGCGCCTATCTGGCGCGGATGGCCTCGGGCCGCACCTATATGGGCTTCCGCGAATTCGGCAAGAAACTGACAGCCTATCTGGGCAAGAACATCGACCGGGCGATTACCCGCGCCGTCGAACATGCGCGCGGCTATGTTACCGGCGGCACCATGTTCGAAGAGCTGGGCTTCTATCACATCGGACCGATCGACGGACACAATCTCGAGCACCTGCTGCCGGTGTTGCGCAATGTGCGCGACAATGCCGACGGGCCGGTGCTGATTCATGTGGTGACGCAAAAGGGCAAGGGCTACGCCCCCGCCGAAGCCGCATCGGACAAATATCACGGCGTTTCCAAGTTCGATGTGGTCACCGGCACCCAGGCCAAGGCCAAGCCGAATGCACCCAGTTACACCGCGGTGTTTGGCGAGACGCTGGCGCAGGAAGCCAGCCTTGACGACAAGATCGTGGCCATCACCGCCGCCATGCCCGGCGGCACCGGCATCGACAAGTTCGCCAAGGTGCACCCGAGCCGGACATTCGATGTCGGCATTGCCGAGCAGCATGCGGTCACCTTTGCCGCCGGCATGGCGACCGAGGGCATGAAGCCGTTCTGCACGATCTACTCCACCTTCCTGCAGCGCGGCTATGACCAGGTGGTCCACGATGTGGCGATCCAGAAACTTCCCGTCAGGTTTCCGATCGACCGCGCCGGATTTGTCGGCGCCGACGGCGCCACCCATGCGGGAACATTCGACACCACCTACCTGGCCTGCCTGCCGGGCTTTGTGGTGATGGCCGCTTCCGACGAGGCCGAGCTCAAGCACATGGTGCGCACGGCTGTGGCCTATGACGACGGTCCGATCTCGTTCCGCTATCCGCGCGGCGAAGGCGTCGGCGTCGAGATGCCGGAGCGCGGCCGGATCCTGGAAATCGGCAAGGGCCGGATCGTGCGCGAGGGCAGCAAGGTGGCGCTGCTGTCGTTCGGCACACGGCTCGCCGAGTGCCTGGTTGCGGCCGAAGACCTCAACGCCGCCGGGCTTTCGACGACGGTGGCCGATGCACGCTTTGCCAAGCCGCTCGATCATGACCTGATCCGCCAGCTGGCGCGTCATCACGAGGTACTGGTGACCATCGAGGAAGGTTCGGTGGGCGGATTCGGCAGCCATGTGCTGCAATTCCTGGCCAATGACGGCTTGCTCGACGGCGGCTTGCGGGTGCGCTCGCTGGTGATGCCGGACATCTTCATGGACCATGCCTCGCCGGATGCGATGTATGCCCGCGCCGGGCTCGACCGCAAGGGCATTGTCGACACCGTCTTCAAGGCGCTGAAGGCCGAAAACGGCTCCGGCGCTCAGGTTACCGTTCTGAAACCATAGCCGTTTGCCCGATCCTAACCACGTCCCTTGGGCGTTCTGAAAGATCCCGCTGCTAGTCTCTGTTCAGGGACAACAGGGGACTTCGGGACGTTTGAGATGGCGATGAACAGGACCAGGCGATGTCATGGGCGCAGGATTGCGGCAGCTTTGCTTGTGGTGAGCAGTCTGGCGACGCCCGGCCTCGCGGAGACGGCACCGGCCTATGACAAGCGCATCGAGGACGCCGCGATCCGGATGCTGATCCCCAAGCTCGGAGACATGCGCGGATCTATGGGCCTCAAATCCAACGAGTATCTCAGACCGCTGGCGAATGAGAGGGTGGTCAGGAGCCCGCAGGCCGCCATGATCCCGACGCCGGTCGAACGACCAGGCCTGCCCGAAAACCGGCGCGTGCTCACAAGCCAACAAAGCACCAAGGCTCCGCCAGCGGACAAGGCCGCACACGCCACCCGGGCCCCGCAAATCACCAAAGACCGGACGGCCAGGCAAGCAGATCCCGCCGAGTCCCGGCGAAGCAAAGGCTGCTTCCTGTTCTTTTAAGCCGCGACCGGCGGGCCACCCGGACCGCACAAAGCGCTTGCCCTCGCAGCGCTTCCGGGCCAAGACGGCTTTCATGGCAGACCCATCCTTGCGCAGCTCCCACCAGACCGGACCCGAAAGGGACCGGCTTGACCAGATCCTGGTCCGGCTCGGCTTTTACGAAAGCCGCTCGCGGGCGCGTGACGCGATTGCGCGCGGCGCGGTGCTGGTCGATGGCAAGGCGATCACCAAGCCCGGCGCGCTGGTCAGCGGGACGGCGGATTTCAGCCTGTCGGATCCGGCGCGGGACTATGTCTCCCGGGCGGCGCTGAAACTGAAAGCCGGGCTCGATGGCTTCGGCTTCGATCCTTCGGACCGGGTGGCGCTGGATATCGGCGCCTCGACCGGCGGCTTCACCCAGGTGCTGCTCGAGCGTGGCGCAGAGCATGTGCTGGCGGTCGATGTCGGCCATGATCAATTGCATGCGAGCCTTGTTATGGACCCCAGGGTCAGCAACCTTGAAAGCCTCAATGCGCGCGAGCTGACCCGCGATCGTCTGGGCCGCCGCGAGATCGGCACGGTGGTGTCGGATGTCAGCTTCATCTCGCTGAAATTGGCCCTGCCGCCGGCGCTTGCGCTTGCCGCATCCGGTGCTTTTGCGGTGCTGCTGGTCAAGCCGCAATTCGAGGCGGGGCGGCAGGCCATCGGCAAGGGCGGCCTTCTGAAAGACCCCGGCCAGGGACCGGTCATTGCCGCCGGGCTTGCGGCATGGCTCGGCGAGCAGCCGGGCTGGCGGGCGGTGGGGCCGGTCGCCTCGCCGATCGAAGGCAGCGACGGCAACCACGAATTTCTCATCGGAGGCGTCAAATCATGAGCGCTCAAAAACTCGACATCACCCGGCTCGGCGGACAGGGCGACGGCATTGCCGAAACGCCCCAGGGCCAGATCTTCGTGCCGTTCACCCTGCCTGGCGACGTCATCACCGCGGGTGTGGAGAAGTCACGCGGAACGCTGATGGCGGTGCTTGAGCCATCGCCCCAGCGGGTGACACCGCCCTGCCCGCATTTCGGCCCCGATGACGACGAGGCCGGCTGCGGCGGCTGCGCCCTGCAGCATGTGGCGGCGGAGACATACCAGGCGTGGAAGCGCGGGCTCGTGATCGCAGCCCTTGAGGCGCGCGGCATCACCACTGACGTGGCGCCGCTGGTCACCTGTGCGCCGGGCACGCGGCGGCGGGTGGTGTTTGCGGCGCGGCGCACCGACAAGGGCGCGATCCTCGGCTTCAACCGGGCGCAGAGCCACCACATCGTCTCGGTCGAGACCTGCGTGGTCGCCACCAGCCGGATCAACCAGGCGCTGCCGGCGATCCGGCGGCTTGCCACCGCCGTGGCTGTCGGCAAAGAAGCATTCCGGCTTTCGGTGCTCGACGCGGTGCCCGGGCTTGATATCGCCGTGGATGCGCCGTTCAAGCTGAAAGAGCCCGACCGGCTCAGGATCATCACCGCGGCGCGTGCCGAACCGCTTGCCGCCCGGCTGACCTTCAACGGCGAAATCCTGATCGAGAAACAGCCACCGGAGCTGGAATTCGGCCAGGTGACCGTCAACCCGCCGCCCGGCGGCTTCGTGCAGGCGAGCCGCGCCGCGGAAGACGTGATGGGCGATCTGGTCACCGGCCATCTGAAAAAATCCAAGCGGGTTCTGGATCTGTTTTCCGGCTCCGGCACTTTCGCGCTGCGGCTGGCGCAGCAAAGCCATGTGCATGCGGTGGAAGCCGACGGACCGTCGCTCGCAGCCCTCGACAAGGCGGCGCGGCGGACACAGGGACTGAAACCGGTGAGCGTGGAAAAGCGCGACCTGTTCCGCCGCCCGCTGATGCTGGCCGAACTGAAGGCCTATCAGGGACTGGTGTTCGACCCGCCGCGCGCCGGCGCCGAGGTTCAGGTGGGCGACATCGCCCGCTCCAGCGTCAAGCACATCGCCGCCGTCTCCTGCAACCCGACGACACTGGCACGCGACCTCGAGATCCTGATCAAGGGCGGCTACAGGCTCACCTCGGTGACGCCGATCGACCAGTTCCTGTGGTCGGGCCATGTCGAAGTGGTGGCACTGCTGGAGCGTCCGAAGCGGTAGGAGGCAAAACGGCAGGGTGGCGGTCTCTGCACTTGTCATGTTCATCGTCCCGCTGCGTCGTCATCCTCACACCTCTCCGTCGTCATCCTCGGGCTTGACCCGAGGATCCATACCATGACGCTTCGGACATCATCAGACTTCGAGAGATCACGGAATGGATCCTAGGCTCGGGGCCCTAGGATGACGAAATGAGGGTACCGAGGACGACGGAGGCTTCGGGGATGACGCGGGCGCGGTTCTCTCCTCGCCCCCTCGTGGGAGAGGATAGCAAGTCCGCATGCGGCGAAGCCGGATGCAGGGACGCGCTTGGTGAGGGGGCCAGTAGATTGGCGGTGGAGGATAAAATCCCCTCACCGGTGATTTCCAGCATTTTCCGCTTTCGCCCCAAGCCTTTGAAATCACGTCCTCCTACACAAGGATCGTGGAAAGCTGCCGCGAATACCCCGCCCTGTTTCATCCCCACCCGACGCTTCATCCCCCATACTGGCCCGGTCCCGCACGGATACACCGCCAGGCGTGGCGGCGAGCGGGGACGGTTCCGGGTTTTCGAGGCAGACGCAGCCTCGTGGATGTGTCCGGCCATCCGGGCGGACACCGGTTTCTTCCAGCGGGAGAGGCTGCCGGGGTTTCGCGCAAGACGGCGACCCGGCGGGATCGGGAGCAAGGCAGGCTCCCCCCGACGCGCGGGCCTGGCCCGCATAAGCTCAGACATGGCTCGCTGCCCACCCCGCAGGCCGCGCCCAGGCAGTGTCGCTGCGGCGCAGATGGCAGGCGAGAGATGTCCGGACCGCCCCAAGGGGCCGAAGGAGAGCCAGGCGTTGATCGCCAAGCGTGCGAAGCACAAACGCCGAAACGGGGCGCTTAGGGCGCCATGTTTTATTTTTCTATCGAGGCGTCCAAGCCGCCCCGGCCGATCCAGACGGATCGGAACAATGAACCGGAAATGCCGCGACACCCGGCGCCTGTGGGCGGCCGGGGAATTGGTGGTGGGAATTCGAGCAGGTAGAGGCCGGCGTGGTTCTTTCCTCGCCCCCGCGGGGAGAGGATAGCAAGTCCGCATGCGGCGAAGCCGGATGCCCGGACGCGCTTGGTGAGGGGCCAGCTCACACTCGGCGGGGGGGGTGAAATCCCCCTCACCAGTGATTTCTAAAGTTTGGCGCTCAAGCGCCAAGCCTTTGAAATCACGTCCTCTCTCCGGGGGAGAGAGGAAAGCAGACCGAAAAAAGTCGCGCGCGCTATTTCTTCCGCGCCATGAAGGCCTGGAAGGCGGCCAGCGCTTCGGCGCTCTTGAGCTGGTTGGAAAACAGCTCGGCTTCCTCGCGCATGCGGGCAATCAGCGGCGCGGAGTCCTGCTTGACCAGGCGGCGGGAAATGGCCAGCGCCTTGGGCGGCTTGGCTGCCAGATGCTCGGCAGCGGCGAAGACCGCCGGTTCGAGCTCGGCGGCGCTCACTGTCTTGTAGATCAGGCCTGCCCGCTCGGCCTCCTCGCCGGAGAACGGAATGCCCGCGGCCAGCAGCGCAAAGGCTTTCTGGTGCCCCATGGCGGCCGGCGCCAGCAGGCTGGAGCCGGCTTCGGGCACCAGCGCCAGATCGGTGAACGGGGTGTGGAAGCGAGCGTCCGGCGTGGCGAATGTCAGGTCGCAATGCATGTGAATGGTGGTGCCGATGCCGATCGCCAGACCGTCGACGCCGGAGACGATCGGCTTTTCGGCACTGGCCAGACAGCCGAGAAAATCAAACACCTCGGTGCCGCCGGAGCCGCCCATGGCAACGGCCATGAAATCCTGCATGTCGTTGCCCGAGGTAAAGACGCCCGGCGTGCCGAGCATGACGTGGACGCGCACGGTTTCATCGCGCTCGCCCTCGATCATTGCCCGGGCCATGGCCGCATACATGGCACGGGTGATGGCGTTCTTCTTCTCGGGCCGGTTGAAGCGGATCAGGTTGATCGCCCCGGTCTCGCCGGCACGTTCGGTCAGAATATGGTCAGTCATGGTCGTCTCCCCGCAAATGGCGTCGGATGTGATGGATCAGGCAAGAGCGGCGGATGCATCGGCAAGGCAGGCCGCGCCGGCGGTGGCACTTGCGGCCAGCCCCTTGGTCTCGGGCGCCAGATTGGCGGCGGCGAAGCGGACCAGGGCAGCCCGGCCGGCGGCTTCCGGCGCGTCCATGTCAGCCAGAGCGCCGCGCGCCAGCATGGCGGTGGTCGCCGTCAGCCCGAACAGCCGCAGATAGGGCGTGGCGCCGGACAGGGCGTCGGTCTGGCGGCCATCGGCAAGGGCCGACTGCATGTAGCTGGTGGTGCTTTCCAGATCGGCGATGGCTTGATCAAGCCGGTCGGCGACACTCTCGAAGGCCGGCGCATTGGAGGCGCGCATGGCGTCTGCATCGGCCTTGAAGTCGGCGATCAGGGCCGCCACGGTGGCGCCGCCCGACAAGGGCAGCTTGCGCATCACCAGGTCGATGGCCTGAATACCGTTAGTGCCTTCATAGATCGGGGCAATGCGGGCGTCGCGTAAAAGACGTGCAGCGCCGGTTTCCTCGATGAAGCCCATGCCGCCATGCACCTGCACACCGAGCGAGGCGACTTCCATGCCGATATCGGTGGCGAAGGCCTTGGCAATCGGGGTGATCAGGCTGGCGCGCTCGGACCAGGCTTTGGCCTCGTCGCCTTCAGTGACGCGGGCCATGTCGAGCGCCTCGGCGCAGGAATAGCAGATCGCCCGCGCCCCTTGGGTCAGCGCCTTCATGGTCATCAGCATGCGGGCGACATCGGGGTGCTCGATGATCGGGCTCATGCCCTCGCCGGTGTGACCGGGCGCGCGGCCCTGGGTGCGGTCCTTCGCATAAGCCAGCGCCTTCTGAGTGGCGGTCTCGGCAATGGCCACGCCCTGCATGCCGACGGCCAGGCGGGCGTTGTTCATCATCGTGAACATGCAGGCCAGGCCCTTGTTCTCCTCACCTATCAGCCAGCCGATGGCGCCGGGCTGATCGCCGAACTTGCCGTCGCCATAGATCATGGTGCAGGTCGGCGAGGCGTGAATGCCGAGCTTGTGCTCGAGGCCGGAGCAGAATGCATCGTTGCGCGCGCCCAGCGCGCCGTCATCGCCGACAAAGAATTTCGGCACCAGGAACAGCGAGATACCGCGGGTTCCGGCCGGCGCATCGGGCAGCCGCGCCAGCACCAGATGAACGATGTTGTCGGTGAAATCATGCTCGCCATAGGTGATGTAAATCTTCTGGCCAAAGATCCGGTAGGTGCCGTCGCCGACCGGTTCGGCGCGGGCCTTGAGCGCGTTGAGGTCGGAGCCCGCCTGCGGCTCGGTCAGGTTCATCGTCCCCATCCACTCGCCGGTGACGAGCTTTTCGAGATATTTTGCCTTGAGCTCGTCCGACGCATGCTTTTCCAAAGCCTCGACCGCACCCATGGTCAGGGTCGGGCCGATGCCGAAAGCCAGCGATCCGGAATTCCACATCTCCAGCGCTGCCACGGACAGCAGCATCGGCAGGCCCTGGCCGCCGAAGTCCTCAGGCCCGGTCAGCCCGTTCCAGCCTCCTGCGATCCAGTCCTGATAGAGCTGCTTCCATCCCGGCGGCGTGGTCACGGCCCCATCCTTGAGCACCGCGCCGTGGGTGTCGCCAATTTCGTTGAGAGGAGCGATCTGATCGGAAGAGAAGCGCCCGGCCTCGGCAAGGATCGCGTCAACAAGGTCTTCGCCCAGATCGCCAAAACGGCCCGCTTCCAGGGCCTTGCGCAATCCCGCGACGGATTTGAGCGTGTGAGCGATTTCGTCTACCGGCGCACGATACATGTGATCTCCTCCCTGCTGGCCGCCTGGCATCCGAGGCGGCTTCAAACCAGGCTCATGGCTAAGTTGTTTTTACGTAAACGTCAATTTCTGACGATCAACTTAACCGGCATTTCGGGAGAAACACATGGGCGATGAAGCCGCAGGGCAGGATATCACCGCCGGCGCGGATGACCAGCGGCGCAGCAGGCGCCCGGCGCCAATCGCTTTATCCATCCAGCGACCGTCAGGGCCGGTAGATCATCCAGCCGGCACCGGCGCTGTCATGCTCGATATTGGAGTAGAACGTGACCCGGTCTCCGCCCTCCTTGGCAGACTTTGTCATGGCCTGTTCTCCAAAGCCCAGCAGCTGGCCGGCACCGTCCGCCACGGTGGACATGGCGACACCTATCGACAAGGTGGCCTTGCCCAGATTGCGGCCGGTCTTGGCATGAATGAGCGGTTTGCCTGCCGCTGCGGCGCGCAGCCGGTCAATGGCGCGCATGATTTCAGCTTCGTCGGACGAGCTGATCAAGAAGGCGAAACGATTGCCGTCAAGGTGCGCCACGACGTCACCGGTCTCGGTCGCCGCGTGCAGAAGCTGACCGACATGGCGGATGATGTGCTCACCGGATGCCTTGTCATCGACTTCGCAAAAGCGCTTGAATTCATCAATCTCGGCAAAGGCCAGCCCGCACATCGTTGGCAATTCGGGATTGGCGTAAATCCGCGCTGCAGCCTTGTTGAAGGATCTGCGATTGGCAAGGCCGGTCAACGGATCGGTGAATTTCATCTGCTCGAAATTCTCGATGTCGGCCTTGACACCGTCAAGCTGTGCAGACTGTCGGGAAGCGACGGCAACCAGGGCCTCGCTCTTGGAGGCCTGCTTCTCGGTCGCCTCACTGAGCTGCTGGATCGAGCGGTTCAGCGCCTCCTTGTCGAGCTCGGCGTCGGAGGCAAATGTACGCGATGCCTGATCGATGATCTTGCCGTAATCGGACAGAGAGGATTTTTCCTCCTCGAGCAGCGACATGAAGCTCGACATCTGGGTCCGCATGCGCTCATTGGTCTTGGCGACATGGGTTTCTTCATGATGATGCGGCAGATATTTCCGGCCCAGTTCATCAAGCGCGCGCTGGGACTTGGTTTTCCCTATCGACACGAAATCCCTGGTCAGCTCGGGATTGGTCCCGGAATAGGCCTCGTAGACAAGCTCATAGTTTCGCGGCAATCCGTCGATGCCCATCTGGTACATCGCGGTGGCAACCCGAAGTCCGATAGATGTCGCTGCTGAGGCCTGTTTGTTCATCGAGAATACTCATGTGATTATGTGCATATGATCACCTATGCGCTCAAAAACTTAGAAGCCCGCTAAGACGATAGCTTCAATTTGATCTTTCGCGCGGTTTATTAGCAAATATTGAAACGAAGGCGGTTCATTGCGCATCGGCGAGGCCGCTGATAGAGCGTGCTGTTCAATCTGGACATGTCATGACGCGCATTCTCGCTATTTCCGATCCCGGCACGCTTGCCTCAGCCCTTGCGGTGTTGCGCAGCGGCCAGCCCGTGGCAGTGCCGACAGAGACGGTCTATGGCCTGGCGGCTGATGCGACCGACCCTGCAGCCATCACGTCGATTTACGAGACCAAGGGGCGGCCCCGTTTCAACCCGCTGATTGCGCATATTGCCGATATCGACATGGCAAAACTGCATGTGCAATTCTCGCCGCTTGCAGAGCAGCTCGCCGCCGCATTCTGGCCCGGCCCCCTCACCCTCGTCCTGCCGCTCAGCGAGACCAGTCAGATCCATCCGCTGGCAACCGCCGGACTTGGCACTGCGGCGGTACGCATGCCTCAAGGCTTTGCCCGCGACCTGATTGCCAAATTCGGCAAGCCGCTGGCCGCTCCCAGCGCCAACCGTTCAGGCCGCGTGAGTCCGACCACCGCCCAACACGTGGCCGAAGATCTGGACGGCAGAATTGAGCTGATACTGGACGGTGGACGCTGCCGGGTGGGCGTGGAATCGACCATCCTGGCGGTGAATGACTCGCAGCTGCAGTTGCTCAGACCCGGCGGCATTCCGGTGGAGATGATTGAAGCAGCAACAGGCAAGGTAGTGGACCGCTCGACACCGCCGGCGGGCAGTACCGCCGTGATTGCCCCGGGCATGCTGGCTTCGCATTATGCGCCGAAAGCGCGGGTCCGGCTCAACGCATCAGAAGTTCTGCCGGGCGAGGCACTTATCAAGTTCGGGGCTTTGCCAGTTGAAGGCGAGGACCAGGCGAAAACGGTCATGGATCTGTCGCCGGCCGGGGACTTGCGTGAGGCTGCCGCCAACCTGTTCGACATGCTCAAGCAGGCCGACGCATCGGCACCGCGCGGTATCGCAGTGGCTGCGGTTCCCGAACATGGTCTTGGCGAGGCCATCAATGACCGTTTGAACCGGGCTGCGGCGCCGCGGGACTGATCAGAGCCGCTTCAAACCAACCGGTCGAGGCGCGCCATGCGGTCTTTCACAGCTTCCGGCGAGCCCTGCAGCAACGCCGCGCCCACCAGCGCCAGAGGCGTTGCCACCGGCGCCGGAGCTTTCATCACCCGGTGAGCAGCGGTGTGTTGACGATTTTCTTGAAGAGCGTTGTCATCGCGTCGCTGATCCCTTCCGAAGGGCTGACTTCGAAGAACAGGTCCGGAGAAGCGCAAGCCTTCATCCGCTGCGGAATTTCATTCTGGAACGGCCTGATCCAGCTTTTATACCAATCGTTCGTCGGGAGCGGCAGATAGGTGGTGTAAAGCACGGCGATCCGGTAGCCCTTGCTCTTGAGCAAATTGCAGTACTGGACATCGATCGGCTCCTGGCAACGGCCACCGGTGAGCTTCTTCGTGCAGTTCGCAGGCTTGTAGCTGTCCCCCACGCCATCGGATACGAAGAATAGAATTTTCTCCGGCGACGACGCGGTCATACCTGTTCCGGCGGTTCCCATCTTCTCGGCGACCTGGGTTAACGCACGGTCGAAGTCGGTTTGCTGGTCGTTGTCGTAGCCCTGTTTGGGAATGGACATCAGTTCGACCTTGGCAGCAGCGCTCTTGGCCTTGCCGAGATTGGTGGTTGGCGAGACAACCTCCAGAAGTTTCGTGTCCTCGGCCTTTTCGCCAAAGGAGTAGACCGCCATGCGGTATTGGTTCGAGTTCTTGCGCGAGTCCTTGGCCGTATCCATCAATGCTGCCGCGGCCTGCGCCACCACGTTGATGCGGGTCGTGACACCAAGTTTCTTGGCAAGATTGTAATAGCTGTTCTTGTCTTCCACACCGTTTTTGACAATGTGGCACGCAAAGGCACAATTGTCCGGTGTATTGGCAACCATCTTGGCGACATCTTTGGGCGTTGCGCCGACGCCCATCGATGGCGTGTTGTCCAGCAGCAGGAAGAAATCACGGTATATTTCTGTCTGGTATTCGACGATGGCCTGTCCCACGACACTGATCAGGTCCTTGCCCAGAATCCTGGACAGGGTGGTTTTCACCGTGGCCCTGTAATCGACGATCGAATACAGACGGCCATCTTTCTTGACGACTTTCGCAGCAATTTCATCGAGGGTGAAATCGGGGTCGCTTTCGAGCTGAGCCTTGAAGAAGGTTATGGCATCGGCGACGCCGATTGAGACCTCGCCATCATCGGACATCGCGAAAGCTTGCTTGACGCCCGGTGAACTCTCCGCAACAGCGGCCAATGCGGCTGCATCCGCAGCACCCTGTATCTTGGTCTTGACCGAAAGCGCATTGCTGTAATCAAGCGCAAGTCCCGCCGCGCCAATCACCGGCACAAGCAGGAGCGCCAAAAGAATACCAAAATTTCCGGATCTGTCCGCCAGGAAGCGCCGCATAGATATACTCCAATTTTGCGAAGATGCTGCACCAAATAGAATAAGGAATGCTGAATCCGGCTATTAGCATCTTAGAAAATCGGGCTGAGGGACAAATCAGGCCGCCCGTAAAAGGCAATTCGGAACGCCCATTTTGTCAGAAACCTGAGGTGAACAAGCGGCATGCCGATCTTCGTGTTCCCCTGTTTTCTGCCTGCCTTCCAGCACCCTTCACGGAGGATTTGCAGCTTCCGTGCTGATCATGAACGCCTGATGCAGCTCGTAATAGTGCAAAACGATGGCACGGCTCTCGACTTGATCTCAGTGCAAAGATACATGCGTAGGCATGACGACACCTCTGACAGACCCCGCACTTGTCCAGCGTTTTGCAAGCATTACCGGCGCACAGAATGCTCTGACCGAACCATCCGACATCGCACCGCACCTGATCGAGTTGCGCGGCCTGTACAAGGGTGAAAGCCCGCTGGTGCTGCGCCCGGCAGACACGGAGCAGGTCGCAGCTATTCTGCGGCTGGCCAACGAGACCGGTACAGCGGTCGTGCCTCAGGGTGGCAATACGGGTCTTGTCGGCGCACAAATCCCGGTCGCGGGCCATGGCGAGATCGTCCTGTCGCTGTCACGGCTCAACAAGATCCGGTCGCTCGACACAATCGGTCAGACCATGATTGTCGAGGCCGGCGTTGTCCTCGAGAAGGCCCAGCAGGCGGCCAGCGAGGCCGGGTTGCTGTTTCCGCTGTCGCTCGGGTCGGAAGGCTCGTGCCAGATCGGCGGCAATCTTTCATCCAACGCCGGCGGCACGGCCGTGCTTGCCTATGGCAACATGCGCCAGCTCTGTCTCGGCATCGAAGCCGTGCTTCCGGACGGTGAGATCTGGCACGGTCTGCGCTCCCTGAAGAAGGACAATACCGGATACGACCTGCGGGATCTCTTCATCGGCGCCGAAGGCACGCTCGGGGTGATCACGGCAGCCGTGTTGAAACTGTTTCCGGCACCACGTGGACACGAAGCCATTTACGCCGGCGTCGACAGTCCGGAGACCGCGTTGACACTGTTCCGGCTGGCGCAGGATTATTGCGGCCCCTCGCTGACCGGCTTCGAGCTGATGCCGCGCATCGGCATAGAATTCACCACGCGCCATATAGAAGGCGTACGCGACCCGCTTGCCGAAGCTCACCCCTGGTATGTGCTGATCGACATTTCATCGGGTCAGTCACAGGAGGCCGCGCGGGCGATGCTGGAGGGGCTTTTCCTCGCCGCCGACGAGAAGGGGCTGATCCGCGATGCTGCAGCGGCAGAGACCGAGGGCCAGCGGCAGGCATTCTGGAAGCTGAGAGAATCGATGTCCTGGGCACAAAAACCCGAAGGCGGCTCGATCAAGCATGATGTCTCGGTGCCGGTGGCGCTGGTGCCGGAATTTCTGACAACGGCGAATGAGGCGGTGCTCGCGGCCATGCCCGGTGCCCGGATCGTAGCCTTCGGGCACATGGGCGATGGCAATATTCACTACAACATCTCGCAGCCGATTGGCGCGGACACCCGGAAATTTCTTACCCGGTGGGCAGAGATGAACAAAATCGTTCATGCGGTTGTCCTGAATCTGAACGGGTCGATTTCAGCCGAGCACGGAATCGGACAACTCAAGCGCGATGAACTGGCTGCCATCCGCTCCCCTGTGGAAATCGCGATGATGCAGCGGATCAAGACGGCCTTCGATCCCAACGGCATCATGAATCCGGATAAAATCATAGCGTCCCGGTAACCTTTCCAAAATGCAAATGGGACGGTGGTCTTTCGCTAACCATTTCCAAAACATAGATTTTCTTAACCCAAAACCTTAAGCCGTCTGGAACGCCTGTAGGTCATTTTGCTTCGTGTGAGAGGGCGAAAAGCCCCGGATGAGAAGACCGGATAACCGGCTCTCAAGAGTTACAGAGGCGATTGAAATGACCAATACCGTATTGAAGCCCGAGTGGGCCGATTTCGAATTACGGCTCGACCCAGGCAACTTCCCGCAGCGCTTGTCCTATTCGGCGGGTGACGTGCAGGAAAATGTCTCGGTCACGCTCGACGGGCGTGGCGCTGTGGTCAAGAAGGTGCTGTCGAAATCCGGACTTCCATTGTCCATTGCACTGCCGGCGCGCGCCTTCAAAGGTGTTGCAGCACGCGCCATCGACCATGGCGATGGCACAGTGACGGTGACACTTGAACTGCACCACACCGACGCCGCGCTGTGCGTGCCGCTGCTTGTGGCGCACAATCTTGACGACATTGCTGCCGACTGGCGTAGCTGGGCCGAGCTCTATGAACTGCCGATGCTGATGGTCGAAGCCGACGGAGTGGCCCGCCCGCTCGATGACGGCTCTGCCGAACAACAGGCAAATGGACAGGCACGGCGGCGCAGGCACAGCCAGATCGCTGATCGGCGGCCACGTTTCCTGGTACGCCGTTCAACCGGCAAGCTGGGAATTCGCATGAGGATCGAAGGCCGCGAGATCATCGCGCGGCGATAACTTTGTCAGCTAATTACGCAAGCTGATACCGGCCCGGTGACCTGCCCCACACAGGTGACCGGGTCTTTTTATGCCCAGATAGCTGCGATGAGGCCGGCAAAGACAATCAGCCCGACGCGGCTGTTGGCCTTGAACAGCGACAGGCATTGATCGGCATCATCAATATCGATGACCCGGATCTGCCAGCCGAGCATGACGACGGCCAGCGCCAGCCCTGCATAAGCGGGCCAGCTGACCCCGCTCAGCCAGAATGCCGAAAACGCCATTGCGGCAAACAGCCCGTAAAACAGGACAAGCCAGATCTTGGTGTTTTCGGCGAACAGGCGCGCGGTGGAGCGCACCCCCACCAGGGCGTCGTCTTCCTTGTCCTGATGGGCATAGATGGTGTCATAACCGATGGTCCAGGCTATGGCGCCGATATAGAGCAACAGCGGCGGCCAGTCCAATTCTGCGAACACCACAGCCCAGCCCATCAACGCACCCCAGGAGAAGGCCAGCCCAAGAAAGAATTGCGGCCAGTCGGTGAAGCGCTTGGCAAACGGATAGAATGCCACCACGCCGAGCGAGGCGATGCCCAGCAGAACCGAAAACGTGTTGAACTGGACCAGCACCAGCAAGCCGACAAGCGCCTGTACAACGAGAAATGCCGTTGCCGCAAAGCGGGAAATCCGGCGCGAGGGCAGCGGCCGTGAGCGGGTGCGCGCCACCTTGGCGTCGATCTTGTAATCGACAAGATCGTTCCAGGTGCAGCCGGCGCCGCGCATGGCAATGGCGCCAGTCATGAACAGAAAAAGATGCCACAGCATCAAAGTGGGCGACCAGACCGTGCTGATATTGCTGGGGGAGCTTGCGACATTGCCGGCCAGCGCCGAGGCCCAGAAGCACGGCCACATCAGCAATTGCCAGCCGATAGGCCTGTCCCAGCGAGCCAGTTGCGCATGCGGCCACAGCGCGCGCGGCAGCACACGGTAAACCCAGTTGCCCGATGGTGCATCGGCAACGCGGGCGTTCTTGTCGTCAGTGGTATGGGACCTCTTGCGCATGACGCGAGTGTTGCCACCACGGCGGTGACAGGTCAAGACAGCAGGACGCGCCGCGCAGTTAAGGGGTCATTATGCCCTTGCAGGTTTTTCCACATCGGAGATGAAATCGCGGCTGAAGGCCAGAATGGTATCCAGAAACATGCCGCCATCATCACTGGCGATACGGTCGGCCAGTGTGTTGCGGGAAATCTGGAACAGCTTTTGGTCCGCGGCCTTTTCCGAATCGAGTTGCTTAAAACCCATGCTCCACTGGCTGAACATCCGATTGTCAGCCTCCTGCTCGAGAACCAGCATGAGATTGCGGTGCCGGTCGTCAGCCTGGATGCGCCGGTAGACGGAGCGAACCGTCTGCGGCTCGCCTTCGAGAACCTGAATGAACACGCCATCGGCCCACAGAAGCATGCCGGTAATGCCATCACGCTGGTTGTTGCGCCGGGATGCTGCCAGAATGTCCTGAATATCTGCGTCGCTCATGGGGGCCGAGGCCCCGCTGACATACAGCATTTGCAACATGACGCCCGCTCCTTCGGCTGTGCATGAGGTGGAACCGGCTCACGGCCCGATATATAGGCAATAATAGGTACAGAACCATTGCAAAACACTGAACAGACCTCGTCATATTGTTGCAAAACCCGCTGGCATGGCACCGGGGCAGCAAGTTCACTTGACCATGTGCGCGTGATTTCCTAACCCGATGCAAACCCGCCCCGCTTCGCCGGGCAAAGGCCAATGGATGGAGATTGCCGATGTTGAATGTGCTGTTGATCGGTTCGGGCGGACGCGAGCATGCGCTGGCCTGGAAGATTGCCCAGTCTTCCATGCTGGCTGCGCTTTATGCGGCACCGGGCAATCCCGGTATTGCCGAACATGCGGAACTGAGCGATCTGGATGTCGCCGATCATGAGGCCGTGATTGCCTTCTGCAGGGACAAGGCGATCGACCTGGTTGTGGTCGGGCCCGAAGCGCCGCTGGTGGCAGGCCTGGCGGACGCCCTGAAGGCGGCCGGGATCGCTGTGTTCGGGCCCTCGGCGGCAGCGGCCCAGCTTGAAGGCTCGAAAGGCTTCACCAAGGATCTGTGTGCGCGGGAAAACATTCCGACCGGCGCCTATCAGCGCTTCAACAACGCGCCGAAAGCCAAGGCCTATGCGCGGGCGCAGGGTGCGCCGATTGTCATCAAGGCCGACGGGCTGGCCGCCGGCAAGGGCGTGACCGTGGCAATGACCATCGAGGAGGCGCTGGCGGCGATCGAGGATTGCTTCGAGGGTGCTTTCGGGGAAGCCGGGGCCGAAGTGGTGGTCGAGGAATTCCTGCATGGCGAAGAGGCGAGCTTCTTCTGCCTGTGCGACGGCAAGACCGCCCTGCCCTTCGGCACGGCGCAGGACCACAAGCGGGTTGGCGAGGGTGACACCGGGCCCAACACCGGCGGCATGGGCGCCTATTCACCGGCAGCGGTGATGACGCCGGAGCTGATCGAGCAGACCATGCGCGAGATCATCGAGCCGACGATGCGCGGCATGGCGGCGATCGGCGCACCGTTCAGCGGCGTGCTCTATGCCGGGCTGATGATCGACGAGAGCGGGCCGAAGCTGATCGAATACAATGTGCGCTTCGGCGACCCGGAGTGCCAGGTGCTGATGATGCGGCTGAAGGACGATATTCTGCTGCTGCTGAAGGCTGCGGCGGAAGGCGAACTGGCGCATGTCTCGGCACGCTGGAAAGACGATGCGGCGCTGACCGTGGTGATGGCCGCTGAAGGCTATCCCGGCACACCGGTAAAGGGCACGCCGATTTCCGGGCTGGCTGATGCTCAAGCCCATGGCGCCAAGGTGTTTCATGCCGGCACGGTGATCAAGGACGGCCAGCTTGTCGCCAATGGCGGGCGGGTACTCAATGTCACGGCCCATGGCGCGGATGTGACAGCGGCGCAGGCCAAGGCCTATGAAGCGGTTGACGCGATCGATTGGCCGGGCGGTTTCTGCCGCCGTGATATCGGCTGGCGGGCGGTCGGGCGCGAGGCCAAAAATTAACCTGGCGTTTACCGCTTCCAAAAACCGGATCGTAACGGCCACTTGCTAGAGTGCACTCACCAAAACCGGAAAAGCCGGTCATTCCAAGTGTTAGAGCGGCCTTTGCACATGCTGAGATTGATCATTGCCGCCACGATGTGCGCTGGCGCGGGAGCCGCCCATGCGTCCTCGATCGAGCCCTACAGCCCGAGCATGAACACACGCAACAGCATCCTTGAAATCGGATGCCCGTCCTGCGCCCGCGAGGCAGCCGAGAAGGCCGCCGAGGCTCAGGTGAAGCTGGCGCCGGGCGAGCAAGTCATCGAAGTGCGTGACATCGACGGCCAGATGATGATCTACCGGACAGAAAACCTGCTTGGCGGATCACCGGTGACGATGGTGCGCAAGGCCAGCGAGGCCGATCTCATTGCGCTTGGCGTGGCAGCCCCCGAGAGCAACCAGATCGCCGAAGCCGACGCGCCCGCGACCGATATGACCGCAGAGCCCTTGACCGCAGAAAACGAAGCCGGGACAGAACCGAAACTGTTCGAACCGGTGCTCGCCAACGGCGCTCCGGGCATTGACCAGGAGACCAAGACGTCTTCCCTGGCGAACACGGCTCCGGCGGAATTCGATGCGTCGAAATTCGAGCTCAGGCTGAACTAACCAGTTGAAGAGCCAGACAGGACGGCGCCCAAAAGCCCGTCCCTGCCCCGCAAGCCTCGTTCGGCTGACGCGATGGCACCCAGCCGGCGCCCACCTCCAGGGGTTGCCGGCTTCGGGTTTTGTGGCCGCTCGTCTAGCCCGCGATGCGGGAGAAATCGGCGACCGCGCCGGTGGCCTGGCGGATCATGGCGAGAAGCGCGAGGCGATTGGCCCGCACATTTTCAACTTCCGCGTTTACCAGCACAGCTTCAAAAAATGAATCAACAGGTTCACGTAATGTGGCAAGTGCGCTCATGGCCGCTGAATAATCTTCATTTTCAATGGCCTGGGTCGCCGCGCTGACAGATTGAGTCACCGCCGCAAACAGGTTCTTCTCCTCATCGAGCTCGAACAGCGCCGGATCAACCGCATCAGCGACAGCTGTCCCCTTCTTCTCCTCGGCGGCCAGAATGTTGGCGGCGCGCTTGGTACCGGCCAGCAGGTTCTTGCCATCCTCGGTGTCGAGGAACGCGCCCAGTGCCTCGACGCGGCGGGTGATGTCCAGGAGATCGTCGGACTGCGGTGTGATCACCGCGTCGATGAGATCGTGGCGTGCGCCCTGATCGCGGAGATAAACTTTCAGCCGGTCGTGGAAGAAGGAGAGGAGGTCCAAGACCTCTTCATTGATCTGTCTTCCGCCTACGTTTCTCTTGACGCGCAGAATAGCAATAGGCTGCTTTGGATCTGATCTAAAGGCCGCTGCTTTTATTGCCTCATCAACCCTCGGCAAGTGATCGCCACAATAGTCGATGAGCGGCGTTTTCGCTTGGTTCTCCACCAAGATCCGGATCACACCCAGGGCCGCGCGGCGCAGCGCATAGGGGTCCTTCGAGCCGGTGGGCTTTTCGTCAATGGCCCAGAAGCCGACGAGGGTGTCGAGCTTGTCGGCCAAAGCGACGGCAATTGCGACCGGGTCGGTTGGCACTTGATCGGACGGGCCTTGCGGCTTGTAGTGTTCCTCGGCGGCCAGAGCGACAGAGGCATGCTCGTTCTGAAGACCGGCATAGATGCGGCCCATGACGCCCTGCAGCTCGGGGAACTCGCCGACCACTTCGGTGGTCAGGTCGGCCTTGGCCAGCATGGCGGCGCGGGTGGCGAGCGCCGGGTCGGCGCCGACGACAGGTGCCAGTTCAGCGGCCAGCCTGGCGATGCGCTGGACGCGCTCGCCCTGGGTGCCCAGCTTGGCATGGAAGGTGACGCCGAGCTGGTCCAGCTTGGCCATGCGCTGGTCGAGCGGCTTGGACATATCAAGACCGAGCTTTTCAGCCGAGGCCGTGAGCTTGTCGCGGTCGGGCAGAGCGGCCTGGTCGGTGGTCCAGAAATAGAGCGCATCGGAGAGCCGGGCACGCACCACCTTGCCGTTGCCGTGGGCAATTTCCTTGCCGCCGTCGCTGGCCTCGATGTTGGAAACCAGGATGAACTTGTTGGACAGCCCGTTGCCGGGTTGTCTCAGCACAAAGCATTTCTGGTTGGTCTTGATGGTCAGGCGGATGATGTCATCGGGGATCTGAAGGAAATCCTCCTCGAACTCGCCCATCAGCACCACCGGCCATTCGACCAGACCGGAGACCTCGTCGAGCAGCCCCTCGTCCTCGACCAGTTCGAGCCCCGAGGCAAAGGCCAGGTTGCGGGCGTCCGACGCGATGATTTCCTTGCGGCGCTCGGCGTCGAGCACCACGCGGGCGCGCTCGAGCTTGTCCGAGTAATCGTCGAAACGGCGCACGGTGAACGGCTCGGGCGCATGGAAGCGGTGGCCGGAGGTGGTGTTGCCGGCAACAAGGCCGTCGATCTCAAAGGCGATGACAGTCGGATCTTCGGTTTCCGGGCCGAAGGTGCAGATGATCGACTGCAGCGGACGCACCCATTTGAGCGATTCAGAGCCCTTGCCGTCAATGCCGTGGTAGCTCATGCCTTTCGGCATCGAAGCCGCACCCCAGCGCATCGATTTGGGCCAGGAGAAACCGCGGATGATGCCGGGCATCACATCGGCGATGATCTCTTCGGCGTCGCGTCCGGGCTTCGAGATATGGGCGACGTAAAAATCACCCTTCTTCGGATCGGTGTGGATATGGGCTTCGGAGATGTCGGCAAGCCCTGCCTTGCGCATGAAGCCGGCCAGCGCCTGTTCCGGCGCCTTGGTCGAAGGTCCCTTGATATCCTCGTGCACGTCGCCGGACCTGGCGGTCAGGCCGCGGACATCGAGCGTCAGCCGCCGCGGCGTCCAGTATTCGCGCGCCGCCTCATAGGTCAGCCCGGCATCGACCAGCGCATCGGTGACGGATTTGCGCAGATCGCCAGCAGCCTTGCGCTGCATGCGAGCGGGGATTTCCTCGGAGCGGAGTTCAATCAGAAGGTCTGGCATCAGTTCGGCTCCATCATCGTGCTGCGCATGCTGTTTTTCCCTTTGCCCGTCCTCACGGCTGCGCCGCTGCGGGCGAGCGGGCGTGCAGGTATCTCTTCAGAGCGGAGTTCAATCAGAAGGTCGGGCATGGGGCTTTCCAGAAACAAGATTTCGGGCGGGACTTAGCAAGCCACGCCCGAATTGTCATCCGCCGATTGAGGTCCGGACCCCAGATTAGCCCTCAAGGTCCTGGCCGAAGGCGATATCGTAGCCGTCCGGGTCTTGGATGCCGAATTCGAGTACATTGTAGGGTTGGATGCCCAGATGATAGTCGATCGGCATTCCGGCCGAGAGGAATTCTTCGTAGAGCGCCTTGGCGTCATCCACCCAGAAATATGTGTTCCAGAGTTTGTCTTTGATTTTCCAGTAGGGAACGATGGCATGGTCTTCCGGGGCCTGCGACAGCATCAGAAACACCCGGTCGCGCCTGAGGATGGCGAAATCCGGCGGCTCGCCGTAAAGGCGGGCCGAGAATCCGGCCTTCTGCTTCCAGAACTCGACGCTCGTCATCAGGTTCGACGCCAGCAGCACCGGCGCCTGTTCGGTAAGTCTTGCCTTCGTCATCGATCGTGGACCTCCGTCTTTCGCTTATGCCTGCGTTTGGCCGAACATACGGCCCGGATCGCGCCTAACAGGTGACAACCGCGATTGCGCCTACCAGCCGCCGCCGCCGCCACCACCGCCGCCGCCGCCGGAGGAGCCGCCGCCGGAAGAGCCGGACGAGCTTTTCGGCTGCGGCATCGATGACGCCATGGCCGCGGAGACCGCCGCCACCGAAGAGGCCGCAGCCGCCCCGATATTGCCCGGTGACCAGGAATTGCCCTGATACCATTGCGGCCGGTAGTCTTTTTCGCGGCCCGGATCGATGCGGGCGAGCTGTGCCGCCCAGGCCTCCGACCAGGGTTTTTCAACGCCAAGGCCCGCCGCATAGGGCAGAAACCGCTCGAACAGCTCTTCCGACATTTCCGGCGCATCGCGCATGTTGAGACGGTTGGTTTCAGCGGTTTCCAGATAGAGCTTGAAGCCCTTGATGTCGGCGAGCACCTTGGCCCCGGTATCGGTCGGCGCGCCGAGCAGCCAGGCCATCGAGACCATCACGATACAGCCGATGATCAGCAGCCCGCCTGCCAGGCGATAGACCGGCAGATCGCTGGGGACGAGAACAATCGTCACGCCGATCAGAAAGACCGCAGCGCCAAAGATTAGAAGGATCCCGCCCATGATCCTGTTGCCGACACCGCCGTCCCGGAACACGCTGCCTCCGCCGATCAACATGCCGCCGCCAAACAGCGAGGTCATCAGCACCACGATCGTGTAGAGAATGCCGTCGTCCGGCGGGTTCTGCAAAACCAGGCCAATGATGAAGGTTGCGATTGCGAGGATCCCACCGGGGATGAACCAGCCGATATTGGCGTTGTAATAGCGGCCTTCATATTCCCGCGAAATCGCCATCCGCAGCTTTGTCAGCGCACTCTTGAGGGTGGGGCCATTGTGCTTGTCGAGCACGATTTCATCGCGGTTGGAAAGCAGTGTCGAAAACAGCGCATTCTCACCGCCAGGCAGCGCCGGCGCGCCGGACATATCCGCAGCGCTGCCGCGCTCCAGTGTCACCGTTCCAGCGGAGTCTTCGGCAATGCGCAAATAACGTTTGACGCCCAGCGACAAAAGCGCCGCAATGAACGGCAGGCCGATGCCCTTCTTTCCGGACTTGAACCCGTTGAAATGCGCATAGGACAGGGCTGCAGGCGAGAGTTTTTCAGGCGGATGAAACAGCGGGATGACCGGCGGTGACGGCGGGTCGCGACCGACCTTGTTCCAGGCATAGAGAAAATAGACAGGCACGCCGAGCCAGCCGAGGATCAGCAGGAAGATCCCCACATTGTCGCCGATAATCGACAAGGCACCTGCCTCATCGGGGACAACAACGCCTTTGGTGAAGCCGACCGCGATGGTCATGCCCTGCTGGGGGCCAAGTGGCTGGGTCAATTCAAACCGGACATCCGAGCTGCCTTCGCCGGAGGCTTTGAAGTCCTTGCCGGTCTCGCCAAAACCACCCGTATAGGCATCGAGCAGTTCTGCGCGTGCGCCATCAGGCAAGTGCACAACGGCGTCGGCCGCCAGGATAGGGAAGCTCCAGAAACTGCCGGTGGCATTCCAGTAGAGCTCGTCGTAGTCGTCGAAGAACCGCAACTGCCGGGTGGTCACATAGCGGATCGTATAGGTGTGCTCGCCGTCCGGAATGAAGATGTCCGCGTCACCGATCAATATCCGGAAGAAGCGGCCCTGCCATTCCGTGCTGTAGGGGGACGGCTGACCATTGTGCAGAACCTCAAGGAGATCGAAGCCGTTGCTTGACCATAGGCCCCAATCGTCCAGCACCCGCAGCGGGATATCGCGATAGATGCCGCGGCGGATATCGTACCCCTCGGCATTGACGGTGATGGTTTCGGTGACTTCGATCGAGGAATCGGCGCGCACATCGATATCAACGCTGAAATTGCGGATCTCTTCCCGCGCCAAGGCACCACCGGCCAGCCCAAGCGACAGCAGCAGTGCGAAGACGAGAGAAAGGCACCGTTTCATTTTGGAATCTCCTGCTCATAACTGACACCCAACGACGCCAACGCGTCCCAATAGCCGGGATAGGTCTTGCCGACGCATTTCGGATCAAGAATGGTGATGCCAGAGGTTTTCAGGCCAGCCAGCGCAAAACTCATGGCAATGCGATGGTCGGCGAAGGTGTCGATTTCGGCGGGGCATGTCTGGCCGGCCAGTGCGGGATCGCCGGTGACGATCAGATCGTCACCCTCCTCGCGGGCAAGGCCCTGGCGAATGGCGTTGAGGCCGAGGGACACAGCGCGGACCCGGTCGCATTCCTTGACGCGGAGATTGGCGATGCCGGTGAAGCGCACCGGCGTGTTGTTGTAGGCGGCAAGCACCGCGATGGTCGGAATCGCATCCTGCATCTGCGAGCCGTCGATAATGGCCGGCATGTCGGGAAAGGCCGAGATCACCTCGAAAGCCCGGGCGTCCGGTTGGGTGAAATGAGTGGCGGGCGTGCCGATGTCGATCTTGCCGCCGGTGAGCGCTTCAGCGCCCCAGAGATAGGTGGCGGCCGAGGCGTCCGGTTCAATGTGAAAATCGGTGGCGCGATACCCCGTCGGCTCGACCTGCCAGATGGACGGCGTCACCTGTTCGACAGAAGCGCCAAAAGCCCGCATCGCCGCAAGTGTCAGATCGATATAGCCGCGCGCGCCGATCTCGTCACCGGCGAGCTCGACGGTGAATGGCTTGCCCGAGCAGGGACCGGCCATCAGCAGGGCCGACACGTACTGGCTCGACAAACCCGCATCGATGACGACGTGGTGAGAGGCAAAGCTGCCGGTACCCTGAATGGTCACAGGCGGGCAGCCGGATGGCGCGGTGATATCCACGCCCAGGGACTGCAGCGCAGTCACCAGCGGCATGATCGGCCGCTTGTGCATGTGCTCGTCGCCATCGACGACAACCTCGCTGCTGACCATGGCGGCGATTGCCGCGGGCAGAAAGCGCACCGCGGTTCCGGCATTGCCGAGAAACAGCGGCTGCCCGGGCGCGCTCAAGGCACCATTGCCGGTGACAACGAAGGTGGTGGCTTCCGGCTCTTCGATGCCAACACCCATGGCGCGCAGGGCGTCAGCCATGTAGCGCGTGTCATCGCTCTTGAGCGCACCGGTGAGCCGGCTGGTGCCGTTGGCAAGCGCCGCCAGCAGAAGCGCGCGATTGGTGATCGACTTTGATCCCGGAGGACTGACGGCACCTTCGAGGGCACGTCCCGGCGGCACGATCGTGAGTTTTTCAGTTTGCATGCTTTATTCTCGAATTACCCGGCTTTGCGGCGCGGTCAGAACTTGACCTTCGGTACGGCGCGGTCAGCTTCATCCTCGATTTCGAAGTACTCTGCCTTGACGAAACCGAACTGCCTGGCGATCAGCATCGACGGGAAGCTCTCCACCGAGACATTGAGATTGCGCACCGCGCCATTGTAATAGCGGCGCGACATCGAAATCTCGTTTTCGGTTTCCTCCAGCGCCTGCTGGAACTCCTTGAAATTCTCGTTGGCCTTGAGGTCCGGATAGCTTTCCGCCACGGCCATCAACCGTCCCAGAGCGCCGCTGAGCGCGCCTTCAAGCGATGCCCGCTGCTCCGGCGAACCGCTGCTTCCGGCCACCGCCTGGCTGCGCAGACGAGTGACTTCCTCAAGCAGCTCCTTCTCATGGGACATGTAGCCCTTGACGGCTTCGAGCAGGTTGGGGATCAGGTCTGCGCGGCGCTTGAGCTGCACATCGATCCCGCTCCACCCCTCGCCCGCCATCTGACGGTTCTTGACCAGAGTGTTGTAAAGCGAAATCGCAAAAAGCACGATGCCGACCAGCACCGCCAAAAAAATCCAAGTCCCCATGCAACCACTCCCGGCATTCAGATAACAACAAAGCTTGTGCGCAGGCCCGACCTGACAGCGCAATGACCTTACGCATACTCATTCAGAAAATCCACGGAATAGACCGCGCCCGCAAAATCCTTGTGGCCGCTCCCGGAGGCGTTCAGCGGCTGGACAGAGCCGGTCTTAACGCAAAAGACCGCGCGAAAACCGAGTTTGGGCCGGACTTGTCAAGCAATGATTTACCATTGGCCCTCCATAATCGGGGAGCGGGTTTGGAACCATTGCGGCGTTTCCAGTTTTTTGCCTGACGTATTTTCGAAGACACAGGACCATTGCGACATGAAGACCTTTGACGCCACGATTTTCGAACTCGCGCCCGTTGCGATGTGGATCGAGGATTTCTCCGGGGTGAAACGGATGTTTGACCAATGGCGCTCCGAGGGCGTTGAGGACATCCGTGCCTTTCTGAAGGAAGACATGACGCGGGTTGCGGATTGCTCGCAACAGATCCGGGTCTTGCAGGTCAACAGCAAGACTCTCGAGCTTTTCGAAGCCAGGGATCTTGAGCATCTGGTTGAAAACATCGCGGTGGTGTTTCGCGACGACATGCTTGAAAGCCACATCAACGAACTGGCGGCGCTCTGGGACGGCAAGACGGATTTTTGCAGCAACGCGGTCAATTACTCGCTTTCCGGACGCCGGATGGACATCCAGCTCAAGGGGTCGGTGATGCCGGGCCATGAAGAAACGCTGGGACAGATCCTGCTGACGACCGAAGATGTGACAGCGCGCGAGGATGCGCGGCGCAATGAAACCCAAAGCCGCCGGCATGCCGAAGGCCTGTTCGAGCACTCCCCGGTTTCGTTGTGGGTTGAGGATTTCAGCCAGATCAGGGAACTGATTGAGACGGTGCGCAGTCGCGGCATCATCGATTTCCGCGTGTTCATGGATGTGCATCCGGAGTTTGTCCGTCAGTGCATGAGCGAGATCCGGGTGATCGACGTCAATCAGGCGACGCTCGACCTGTTCGGCGCTCCTGATGTGCATACGCTGCTGCTTCGTCAGCCGGAGATCTTTCGCGACGAAATGGAAAAGCCGTTCCGGGAACAGTTGATGGATCTGTGGGAGGGCAAGCTCTACCACCAGCGCGAAGTGGTCAATTATGCGCTCGACGGAGCGATACGGCATATCCTGCTGCATTTTGCGGTGTTGCCGGGACATGAAGAGGACTGGTCGCAGGTCCAGGTGGCGCTTACCGACATCACGGCGCGCAAGAAGGCCGAGTCTTATCTGGAATATCTGGGCAAACATGATGTGCTGACAAAGCTGCACAATCGCGCCTTCTTCACCGATGAAATGAACAGACTTGAGCGCAAGCCGTTGCGGCCTGTCTCGGCGATCCTGATGGACTTGAACGGCCTCAAGGAGGCCAATGACCAGCTCGGGCACGATGCCGGCGATGCGCTGCTGCGCCGCTTTGGCGAGGTTCTCAACGGCGTCGTCTCGTTGCCCAACAATGCGGCACGGATCGGCGGCGACGAATTCGCCATTCTGATGCCCGGGGCCGACCAGAAAGCGGTCACTTCCATGGTTGAAACCATCCGGGAGCTGCTGAACATCAACAACCAGTTCTATTCGAATACGCCGATCAGCGTTTCGATTGGTTGTGCGAGCAGCAGAGAAGGCGAAACGATGGAAGACATGGTCAAGCGGGCGGATATGGCGATGTATGACGACAAGCGGGCCTATTACGCCGGTCATTCGTCCATTGACGTCCTTGCCAGCAGGCCACTCCCCACTGAAAAGGCCGCTTCCACCGCCTGAGTATCCCTACCGGTATCTATCCGCTCGCGTCATCAGCTTTTCCCGGACGGACCGCCACCCGGTCGTGCCGTTCCTTGATGTCCCCGATCTGGTCAAGCATTGCGCGCAGTGCGCGGATGGCCTTCTCTTCCCTGGGGGCAAGCGGTTGGTCGGGGTGAAAATGCGTGATCAGCACCGCCAGGGCATCGCCGATGCGGCCGAGCTGCCGGCCGTAACTGCCGACATCTTCCAGAATTTCCTGCTCCACTTCGGGAGCGCTCGACTGGCCGAGATTGATGTTGATCAGGCCCACCTGGCTGCTGCTGAACCAGTTGGCCCACGGGCTGATGAGTTGCGATACGTTTCCGGAAAGAGGCAGTTTGAACGCGGTCATCTCGCTTCTCCTGTGTGATCCTCCCACTCAGGACGATAACAGATCTAACGGATATCCGCACGTGCACTATGCACGAGCTGCAACCGGGCTTTCATGGCCGCAGCGCCGCGGCAGCACAGGACTATCGCGCAGGATGATCTAGAAGCGGCATGAAGTTCTATTTATCTATTCCGCGGCTTCCGCTGCCGGGCGGAAATTTGCTCCGCCCGCGTCGGTCAGCAGAAAGGCCTCGCCGCACTGGCGCGACAGGTTGCGCACGCGCAGGATGTAGCCCTGGCGTTCGGTGACCGAGATCACGCCGCGCGCATCCAGCAGATTGAAGACATGGCTGGCCTTGATGCACTGGTCATAGGCGGGCAGCACGCATTTGTGCAGACCACCGTGCTCGGACGGCGCGCCGGCCTTGAGAATGGCTTCGCATTCCTTTTCCGCATCTTCGAAATGCTTGAGCAGGATTGCGGTGTCGGCGATCTCGAAATTGTAGCGCGAATATTCCTGCTCCGACTGCAGGAAGACATCGCCATAGGTCACCTTCTCGGCGCCTTCGCGGCCATTGAAGTTGAGATCATAGACATTGTCGACGCCCTGGACATACATCGCCAGACGCTCGAGACCGTAGGTCAGCTCACCCGCCACGGGGGCGCATTCAATGCCGCAGACCTGCTGGAAATAGGTGAACTGGCTGACTTCCATGCCGTCACACCAGCACTCCCAGCCAAGACCCCAGGCGCCAAGCGTCGGGCTTTCCCAGTCGTCCTCGACAAAGCGGATGTCATGCAGCAGCGGATCCACGCCAATGGCCTTGAGCGAGCCGAGATAAAGCTCCTGCAGGTTTGACGGGTTGGGCTTTAGGATCACCTGATACTGGTAATAGTGCTGCAGCCGGTTGGGGTTTTCACCATAACGGCCGTCCTTGGGACGGCGCGAAGGCTGAACATAGGCGGCGTTCCATGGTCTCGGGCCAAGCGCCCGCAAGGTGGTTGCCGGATGGAAGGTGCCGGCGCCGACTTCCATGTCGTAGGGCTGAAGCACCACGCAGCCGTAATCGGCCCAGTAGCGATGCAGAGCAAGAATGAGCGCCTGAAACGAGCGTGTCGGCTGCATGTGATCTGGAAGGGTGTCGGTCATGGCTTGGTGTCCGGATGGCGCATCATGGGTTCGCGTGCCGCCTCGAAAGCGGCCCTGAATGTGCGGCGACAGGTGCCACGAAGGGATTGACCGGTCAAGTCTGCAGCCAATGACTTGACAGATTAGGACGTTCGACCTAATAAATTGGGACACTCGACCTAATATGGAACATGTGCCGTGAAAGCCGATGAAACGCGCCGGAAGATCGTGGCCGCAGCCGACCAGCTGTTTTACGAACAGGGATTTGAAAAGGCGTCCTTTGCCGACATCGCCCGGGTGGTCGAGATTTCGCGGGGCAACTTCTACTACCATTTCAAGACCAAGGACGCGCTTCTGGGCGCGGTGATCGAGCACAGGCTTGATGAACGCAGGGCGATGCTGAGCCGATGGCAGCAGCAGGAAGCTGACCCGGTGATCCGGATCAAGAACTTCATCAACATCCTCATTGCCAATCAAACCCAGATCATGGCCTTCGGATGTCCGGTGGGAAGTCTCTGCAGCGAACTGGCCAAGCTCGATCACACACTCAGGACCGAAGCGGCCCAGCTATTCACCCTGTTTGCCGAGTGGCTGGAAGATCAGCTCGTGCAACTCGGTTACCACGATCAGGCATCCGATATCGCCATGCATCTGCTCATGCGCAGCCAGGGAGTGGCCTCCCTGGCCAATGTCTTTCAGGACGCTGACTTTGTACGCCGGGAGGTTGAAGCGATGACTCAATGGCTGGAAGACCAGCTTTCAACAAAGCACCCAAATTGAACCGAATGCCAAATGCAGGAGAATCCAGTGTTTCTGATCATGCTTCGTTTTTCCGACAACAAGCCGGCAGCCGCAGAACATATGCAGGCTCACAATGCCTGGATTGCCAATGGCTTTGAGGATGGAGTGTTCATGCTCACCGGTACAGTCGAGCCAAAGCAGGGCGGCGCAGTGCTGGCTCACAACATCACGCGCGCAGAGCTTGAAAAGCGTGTGGCTCAAGACCCGTTCGTCGCCACCAATGTCGTAACGGCGGAGATTACCGAAGTTACGCCAGCAAGGACGGATGCAAGGCTGGATTTCCTCAAGGCGTGAATTATTCGTCCGGTTTTCTCAGACGGTATTCACCAGTGTCGGGATCCTCGATCAGGGTCCCTTGCGCGCCCGTACGGGTTTCCTTCTCGGCGTCGCGGACCTTGGCGCTGACGCGTTCAGCTTCGGCGAGGAAGCGTTTGTAGCCGAGCCAGGCAACGGCGCCGACGGCAGCAAGTAAAAGAAGTTGCGGCATTGGTGCTGTCCTTTTCCTCACCCCCAAGACCCGGGAGTCTCCTCTGCCGGCCGGGGGCAGCTCCCCCCTCGCCTGCATCTGCGTCACATCCTCAAAGGTGCGCCGGCAATCACCACACCTGTTTCCAGCCCGCGGGCCGGATCAGAGGCCGTAGCGTGCCCAAAGCGCCCGGTCTTCCAGCGCATTCAAACCTGCTTCGCCGATCCCTGCAAGCCTATCTGCGGCGATCGATGCACTGGTGCCGGCGACACGGCGTCCAAACAGATTTCGCTGGCCGGTGACCAGCCGCATTTTCACCTTGTCGCCATAGCGCGCACGAAGTGTCGAGCGGAGATCGCCGAGCTCATCGACCAGACCCATCTCCTTGCCGCGGATACCGGTCCAGAAGCGGCCGGTGAACAGGTCGGCATCCTCCTTCAGGCGGGTGCCGCGGCTGTCCTTCACCAGATCGATGAAGACCTTATGGATGTCGAGCTGAAGGTCCTTCAAGCGGGAGACATCTTCGGGATTTTCGGGCTGAAACGGGTCGAGCACCGATTTGTTCTCGCCGGCGGTGTAGACCCGGCGCTCGACGCCGATCTTGCCGATCAGTCCGGTGAAGCCGAAGCCTGCCGAAATCACGCCGATGGAGCCAACGACCGACGACGGGTCAGCGATGATTTCGTCGCCGGCGCAGGCGATCATGTAGCCTCCGGAGGCGGCCACATCCTCGACAAAGATCAGAACCTTCTTGTTTTTTTCAGCCGCCAGATCGCGAATGCGCTTGTAGATCAGCCGTGACTGGACAGGCGATCCACCGGGCGAATTGACCATGATCGCCACCGCAGGCGCCTTCTTGTCGGCAAAGGCCTTTGCCAGCAATGGCGCAACTGTTGCGATGTTCAGGTTCTGGCGAAACTGGTTGCCGCCGGCCATGATTGTTCCGTGCAGCCTGACTACCGGAATAACCGTGACATCCTTGCGAAAGCGCGCGGGGTAGAAAGAATTCAACGAAACCATGACGGGACCAATCCTGTTGTCTGCGGCATCACAAAGCCGGCATTTACATGCACCAAGCCATGTATGTCTTTTCTCACCCAGTGCAATGGTGCTGCCGCCGACAGCGTTATTTTGGCGGCCTGTTTCTTGTTTGCCGCGGCCAGGCCGCGCGCCCATTGGCAAGATCCTTCATCTGGCCGGAAAATTCGTGACCCGGCCCCTGATGAACCAGAATTCTGTCACGCAAGCTCATACGGGCGCGGCTGCCCTTGATCGCGGTAACCAGGATACGGATTGCATTATCGCCCTGGCGTGGAATGACCGGTGTGACTTCAACGCCACCGAAGCGTTTTCCCAGCGCGGTCAATATTTCTGCCAGCGATTCGGGCCGGGCGATGACCGACACCTGACCGCCGGGCTTGAGAATGGCAGCCGCGGTCCGGAGCCAGCGCTCGAACAGGTCCTCCGTCTCCATGGCATGGGCCTCCGCCTTGAGCGCATCCGGTGTCCTGCGATCGCTTGCGGAATTGAAGGGCGGATTGAGGATCACATATTCGAACGCATAGTCGGCAAGGCCGGCCTCGCGACGCTGGTTTCCGTTGAGGCTGACATCGGCTGCGATGACATTGGCGCGGGCGGCGAGATGCGCATTCTCCTGCAGCCCGATAGACCGGCGGGCGCAATCGACCATGGCCGGTGCACGTCCGACCAGCACGGCGCTCAGCTTCGGCAAGCGGTTGATGGCCGCAAGTCCGGCGGCCCCTGCGCCGGCACCGAGATCGGCAAGCACACCGGCCGCGCCGTCGGGAACCGTTGCAGCAAGCAGCATGGCATCCATCCCGGCGCGATGTCCGCTTTCAGAGGGCTGGACCAGGAAAAAGCCGCCATCGTGAAACGCATCGACGGTGTAGCCGGGCATGGCGGGAGCAGCCTGGCTCGTGGCAACCGGGGTGCCTGTTGCCGCTTGACCTGGCCCGGTTTCCGGCAAATTGCGATCAGGCGTCTCAGTCACGGTCGTTCCAGGGCCTGAGTTCCTCTTCCAGTCCCGCATCAATGACAATACGGCGCGCCTGACCGGCCATGTCGGGGTCGACGAGGATGCGGCGCGGAATGACACCAACCGACCCTTCAAGAATGCTCATCCCGTTGTCCGCCACCATGCAGCCAATTCCGGCATCGCGCATCAGGCTTTCGACAAATGAAATGAGCACCGGATCGTTGGTGCGGATGAGATCGTGCATGAGTTCTCCTTGTGTGCTCTTTGTTTCATCCGAATGTATCAGTTATCAAGCCTTACCCGCGTCAAATCGTAGCTTGCCGTGGGGGGAAGCGCTGAATAATGTGCGCTCAAAGATCTAACAGGAGTTCGTACCCGTGGGCGTAGTCATATCACTGGACGATGGAAAACACAGAGACGCCTCGGTCAAGCCGCTGGTTGCGAACACCAAGCCGGACATGGAGCGGGTCAATCAGCTGATTCTGTCCAAGGCAGGGTCTGATGTTGCGATGATTCCGGAGGTGGCCAACCATCTCATTTCATCCGGCGGCAAGCGGCTGCGGCCGATGCTGACATTGGCTTCGGCGACGATGTTTGGCTACAGCGGCGAATCCCATATCAAACTGGCCACGGCAGTCGAATTCATGCACACCGCAACATTGCTGCATGATGACGTGGTTGATGAAAGCGATCTGCGGCGCGGACGGTCCACCGCGCGGATGATCTGGGGAAACCAGGCCAGTGTGCTTGTCGGCGATTTTCTGCTCGGCCAGGCCTTCAAGATGATGGTCGAAGTCGGCTCGCTGGAAGCGCTGGACGTGCTGGCAACCGCCGCATCGGTGATTGCCGAAGGCGAAGTCCTGCAATTGTCTGTCGCCAAGAACATGGAGACGACCGAGGACGACTATCTGGCGGTGATCCGGGCCAAGACCGCGGCACTGTTTTCAGCGGCCTGTGAAGTCGGACCGATTGTTGCCGGTGTCAGCAAGGCCGAGCGCAACGCACTGCGGTCCTATGGCATGAATCTCGGGCTGGCGTTCCAGCTGATCGACGATGTGCTCGATTATGGCGGATCGGCCCTCGACCTGGGCAAGAATGTCGGTGACGACTTCCGCGAGGGCAAGATCACGCTGCCGGTGGTGCTTGCCTACCGCCGCGGATCCGAATCGGAGCGGGCATTCTGGCGCGAAGCCATTGAGGGCGGAAACAGCGACGACAAGGCGCTGGAGAAGGCAATGGGGCTGATTACCAAATATGGCAGCCTGAAAGACACCACCGCCCGGGCCGAGCATTACGCCTCGATCGCACGTGATGCACTGGCGCCTTTGCCCGATTCGGACGAAAAATCGGCTCTGCTGGAAGTCATCGCCTTCTGCGTGAACCGGGCCAGCTAGAATCCGGACAGGATTACCCTTCATCTGCGGCATGCTGGAGCCTTGCCGCCCTGCGCCAAAAAAGCCATTGTGTTGGGTAGATATGCTTCGGTAACGGCCGTTGCATGGCCAGAATGAACATGAGGCAGGACTTGATGCGGCGAAATTTGACAGCCCGGTTTGCGGCCAGCGTTGCGCTGGGTGTTATTCTTACGCTTGGTGGAGCAATTGCTCCAGGGGGCGGCCCGGCAGTGGCTGCAACGGCCGAGGAACAGGACCAGCAGCCCAATTTTCTCGGCTTCGCCGGAGCCTATCTCGCCGGCCGCACCGCCGATGTCGACAATGACACCAACCGCGCGATCGAATTCTACAGCAAGGCGCTGGAATTTGATTCCGACAACAATGAAGTCAAGCAACGGCTGATGGTGGCCCTGTTCACCGGCGGACGGTTTGCCGAAGGGGCCGTGCTGGCGCGCGAATTGAAGGACGACCCGGCAGTCGCGCAAGTGTCCCGCCTGGCACTGATGGTGGAAGCGACCAGCAAGCGCGAGTACCGGAAGGCAGCAAGTCTGCTTGATCCCGAAGACAGCAATCCGATTGACCGCCTGCTCAACACACTGATGAAAGCATGGGCGGAATACGGTTATGGAGAGGGCGAGGCCGCTCTGGCGACGATCCAGGCGCTTGAAGGCCCTCCCTGGTATCCGGTCTTTACCCGTTATCATGCCGGCGCCATGGCGCAGGCGATGGGCAATAAAGCCGCGGCCCGGGAACAATTCACCGATCTGATCTCCGACCCGCAAGCGGGCGCTGCCGCGCCTGACACCTATATCCGGGCGGTGATGGCTTTGGCAGGACTGGAAGCCCGTGAAGGCAACAAGCGCGCAGCCCTTGATGCGCTGGCCGCAGGCGAGGAGTTCTCCCCCAATTACGCGCCGGTTGCCGCGCTCAGGCAGCAGATCGAAGAGGGTGGCAAGCCCGAGCCGGGCGTAAAAAATGCGCAGCAAGGCTCGGCTTCGGTTCTGTTTACCCTTGGCAGCGCGCTTAACCGCGAGGGAGCGGAAGAAACCGTCGCGGTCTATCTTCAGTTTGCCCGTGCGCTTGATCCGCAAAATGCCGCGACCCTTGTCATCCTGGGCGGCCTGACCGAAAGGCTTGGCAAGCTGGAAGAGGCGATCACCATCTATGAGGCTGTGCCTGAAACCTCCCCGATGCGCCGCGTGTCGGAACTGCAGCTGGGGCTGGCGCTTGCCGATCTTGGCCGAAACGGCGAAGCCAAGGATCACCTCAAGGCGCTGATCGCGTCTGATCCGAAAGACATTCGCAGCTATCTGGCCTATGGCGCCGTTCTGTCCCAGGACAAGGACTATGTCGAGATGGCGCTCACCTACGAGACCGCGATTTCCGTGATCGGACCAGCGCCGACGCGCAATGACTGGAACCTGTTTTTCCAGGCCGGGATTGCCAATGAACGGCTCAAACAGTGGCCGAAGGCGGAAGCGCATTTCAAGCGCGCGTTGGAACTCTATCCGGATCAGCCGCAGGTGATGAACTATCTGGGATATTCCTGGATCGACATGAACATCAATCTCAAGGAGGGCATGGACCTGATCCGTGCCGCCGTGGATCTGAGACCCAATGACGGATATATCGTCGACTCGCTCGGATGGGCCCATTACCGGCTGGGCCAGTATGATGATGCAGTGCGCGAGCTTGAGCGTGCGGTGGAACTCAAACCCGCTGATCCGACAATCAATGATCACCTGGGCGATGCCTATTGGCGGGTTGGCCGTGAACTGGAGGCCTCATTCCAGTGGAAGCGGGCCTTGAGCAATGAGCCGTCAGAGGATCTCAAGCCGGAAATCGAGCTGAAGCTGAGCGAAGGCTTGCCGGATGCGGGCCAAAGCGTTCCGGCAACCGCCAATGGCGCGGACAAGGGCCAGGAACCTGCAGCTCCTCAGGAGGGCGCAGATACAGACAAGAAATCCGATCTGGCGCCAGCCGGCAGCGCGGAACGCCATGCGGGACTGCATGTCGCATCACCCGAAGCGAAACGGTCGGATTCGACATCCTCCGGATTCAATGCTGCGGATTGACGCGCCTGCCAAGATCAATCTGGCGCTTCATATCACCGGGCAGCGGGCCGACGGCTATCATCTGATTGACAGCCTGGTTGTCTTCGCCGGGCTTGGCGACCGGATATCCGTAGAGCTTGCGGACAAGGACGGCTTTCACCTGGACGGCCCCGAGGCTGCGGCGTTGTCGAGCGAGACTGCCAGCAGCAATCTGGTTGTACGGGCGCGTGACGGATTGCGCGATGCGGCGCGACGCTCCGGCATAGAGCTGCCGCCGGTTGGCATACACCTCGACAAGCGCCTGCCGGTGGCATCCGGCATCGGTGGCGGCTCGGCGGACGCAGCGGCAACGATCAAAGCCCTGTGCCGGCTCTGGGACTACCATCCCGGGCCGGAGGTTCTGGCAAGGCTGGCTCTGGGTCTGGGTGCCGATGTTCCCATGTGCCTAGACGGGAAGCCACTGGTTGCACGCGGTATCGGCGAAGCGCTCACTCCGGTCGACCTCGGGTTCGGTCTCGACCTGGTGATCGTCAATCCACGCGTCGGGGTGTCCACGCCCAGCGTGTTTTCCGCACTTGAGCACCGCAACAATGCGCCCCTGCCCTCACCGGAAGGTCTGGATAACAAAGACCGTTTTGTCGAATGGCTGCGCACCACGCGTAACGATCTGCAGCCACCGGCGCAGCGGATGTTTCCGGCAATAGGCGATTGCCTTAGCGCACTTCAGCACGCGGGGGCACGCCTGGCGCGGATGTCGGGATCGGGTGCGAGTTGTTTTGGCGTGTTTGACAGCGCAGAGGCCGCCCATGCCGCAGCAGCAGGCTTGCAGCAGCAAAAGCCGGGCTGGTTCATCGCCGCAACCCGAACAACACGTTAATCCATCCTGAATACGGCAGCTACTGCAGCGCCAGCACCGATGCGGGGATGATCTCGCATTTCAGCCGGGTCATCGCCAGGCCGCGTCCCAGGCTTTCGAGCGACTGGCCGGACTTTGCATTGGCGATCGCCTGACGCTTCGGGATCAGGACGCCGTGCTCGATAGCCGACATGCGGCGGCGAAAGCGCTGCAGGAACGGCAAACGGTACTCCCGCGACGGCCGCATGCGGGCCGACATCTGTCCTGACACCATGTGCTGCCCGATGTGGTCGATCCAGCCCAGCAACGGCCGTGCCCCCGGCTCGACCAACAGCAACCAGTCGCCGCGCGCCGAGCGCACGACATCCCGCAAATCGGGGTCTTCCAGGAACCGGCAACCGGCGGCATCAGCCAGCAGAGCGGTGCCGTCACGTGAACCGCGATCAAGGATCACCACCTCTGCGACAAGGCCTTCGACAGCGCCGCGAACAAGCGCCGCCAGCGTGACAGCCAGGGCTTTTTCCTGGTCTTTGCATTCTATCAACACACTGATCATTGCCTCTTTTAATCCATGTCCAGTGGATGCGCCAGATGGGTCGCAGACCACGGACGTTGCGCGGTCCGGGTGTTCTCCGATTTTTGTTCTTGCTTCGTTCTCTTATTTCGGCTAGGAATATAATCACGAACACCGACCGATTCCAAACTCTCTCCCGGTGCTCATGGAGGTTTCATGCCGAGCCTTTCAACCTTGAAACAGACCGCCCTGGCGCCCGGCCTGAGAGCTGCGGAAGCCGATGCGCTGATGTCGGCCAGCGGTGTACGGCTTGCCGACACGCGTGTGCGCGGCCGCGGCGCCGGGCTGAACATGTCCGGCCGCTTCGAGATCAATACCCGCGAAGTGTTTGACGATGGCTGGAGCAGCCTGGAGGATCTGGCGCCCTTCAAGACCGAGGTGCAGATCGAAAAGCCACGGACCGTCATTACCCGCAACCAGTCGCCCGACCTGTCGTTTGACCGGTCGATCAATCCCTATCGCGGCTGCGAGCATGGTTGTGTCTACTGCTTCGCGCGCCCGACCCATGCCTATATGGGATTGTCGGCGGGGGTGGATTTCGAGGCGCGGCTGTTTGCCAAGCCGGACGCGCCGCGTCTCTTGGAACGGGAACTGTCGCGGCCCGGCTACAAGGTTCAGCCGATCGCCATCGGCACCAACACAGACCCTTATCAACCGATCGAGAAGCAATGGCGCATCATGCGGCAATTGCTTGAGGTGCTGGAAGCGGCCGGGCATCCGGTCGGCATCGTCACCAAATCGGCGCTGGTGATGCGCGATATCGACATCCTGTCGCGCATGGCCTCAAAGGGGCTGGCCCGGGTGGCGATGTCGGTGACGACGCTTGACCGCAAGCTGGCCAGGAGCATGGAGCCACGGGCAGCGACCCCGGAACGGCGGCTTGAGGCGATGCGCGCGCTCTCGGATGCCGGCATTCCGGTTTCGGTGATGGCCGCACCGGTCATTCCGGGTCTCAATGACCATGAGATCGAACGTATTCTCGATTCTGCAAAGGCTGCCGGCGCGGATGCGGCGGGCTATGTCATGCTGCGCCTGCCCATTGAGGTCAGCCCGCTGTTCAGGGACTGGTTGCTTCGTCACTATCCTGACCGTTACCGCCATGTGATGGCGCTGGTCCGGTCGATGCGGGGCGGCAAGGACTATGATGCCGAATTCGGCAAGCGGATGCGCGGGACCGGGCCCTATGCCTGGCAGATCGCCCGCCGCTTCGAGCTGACGGCGAAACGGCTCGGATTGAATATGCGCAAGGCGCCATTGCGGACAGACCACTTTGTCGCCCCGCTTGGCGACGGGGTTCAACTCAGCCTGCTGTAGGCGCGTTCCGCGCTGAGGTGGATGGATCACGGCGCTCAGGCCGCAATGGCATTTTGAAACAGGACAGTGCTGCAAACCTTTTTGGCTGGCCGCGCTGTCAGAAAACCGGACCGTATCCCGCCCCATAATGCGGTCCGGCGTCCGTGCGGCATCCCGTCCCCAGCCGCCGGGCCTTGCAGAGGATCGGGCGGGTGTGCGAGCTTCGCCGCAATATGGCTCGCACCCCGCCCGATTCGCTGTTTCCCGACTATCCTGCGGTACCCGACTATCGCTTCGAGCAGCATGCTGTCCAAAGCGGATTTCAGCTCGTTGCCGGCCTCGACGAAGCCGGGCGCGGTCCGCTTGCCGGACCTGTGGTGGCGGCTGCCGTTATCCTCGACCCCGCCCGTATCCCGGATGGACTGGATGATTCCAAAGCCTTGAAGCCGGCCAAGCGGGAAATGTTGTTTGACTTGATCCTGGCATCGGCGCAGGTGGCCGTGGCAAGCGCATCAGCACGCGAAATCGAAGCCACCGACATCCGGGCAGCCAGCCTTGCCGCAATGCGGCGGGCTCTGCGCGCCCTGCCGGTCAGAGCCGATTATGCCCTGGTTGACGGCCGAGACGTGCCCGACGGGCTTATCTGCCCCGCACGCGCGCTGGTAAAGGGCGATGCCCGCTCACTCTCGATTGCCGCCGCGTCGATTGTCGCCAAGGTTACCCGCGACCGGTCGATGATCCGGGCTGCCGCGATATATCCGGCCTACGGCTTTGAGCTGCACAAGGGATATGGCGCCAAACGGCATCTCAATGCCCTGGCCGAACACGGCCCCTGCCCCTTGCACAGAATGACGTTCCGGCCGATGCGCAAGGACTGACATCGGGACTGCACGGCTCCGCCCAAGAGCGCGTCCAATGAAGGCGATGCCGCAGGTGCGCCCGCGACAACTCATCAGCGGCAATAAAAAAAAGGCCGGGAGATTATCCCGGCCTTGATTTCGGTCGTTGAGGCAAAACTCAGTTGAGGCGCGTCTTCAGCTCGCCAAGCGAAGCCTTGAACAGTTCGCCTGAAGCCTTGCTGTCAATTTTCGAGCCGATCAGCTTTTCAGCAGCGACAATCGCCAGATCGACTGCAGAGGCGCGAACCTCGTTGATCGCATCACTTTCAGCCTGACGGATTTTCTGTTCAGCCACGGCGGTGCGGCGGCTGACATATTCCTCGGTCTTGGCCTTGGCGTCCTCACGCAGCACAGCGGCTTCCCTCTCCGCAGCGCTGAGAATGCTCTCGGCTTCGGATTCGGCTTCCTTGCGTTTGCGCTGATACTCGGCAAGCAATTGCTGGGCTTCTTCACGCAGCTTTTTTGCTTCCTCAAGCTCATTGCGGATCTGGTCGGCGCGCTTGTCGAGTGCGCCAGCCATTATCGCAGGCACCTTCACGTAAGCGAGGATACCGAGGAAAATAATGAGACCAATAAGTGCCCAGAATGTAGCGTCCATGAACGTCTTCCCTGCTTACTTGCCGGATGCAGCGCGGATCGCCGCGGCGACCTCGGCTTTGGTCACGGTGCCGCCAAGAAGATGCTTGACCATATCGCTGGCAGCATCCTCTGCAATGGTATCAACGTCAGCCAATGCTTTGGTCTTGATGGCAGTGATGCTTTTCTCGGCATCAGCCATTTTGGCACTCAATTCCGCTTCGGTCGATGTCCGTTCAGCTTCTGCTGCGGCCTTGGCTTTCTCACGCGCGGTTTCGGCAATCGCCGAAGCCTTCTTGCGCGCATCGGCCAGTTCCTGCTCGTAAGCAGCAATGGCGTTGTCAGCCTCTTCCTTCAGACGATTGGCCTCATCGAGATCCTGCGCGATCCGGTCACGCCGGTGCTCCAGAATGCCGCCGATGCGAGGCACAATGACCTTGGACATGAGCATATAGAACAAGCCGAAGGTGATCGCCAGCCAAAGCAGCTGCGATGCGAAGGTCGATGAATCGAAGGGCGGAAATACGCCGCCACCGTGGGCATCGCCCTCGTGTGCGCCGGTTTCCGAATGGGTCCCTTCGGTAGGGTTGGACTCGGCATAAGCCGGGGTCACAACAAACATGGTCACCTCCAGATGAAATGCCACGCCAGATTATCCGGCGTGGCAAACCTAACTCTCGTTCGTCGATTAGACGGCGAAGAGGAGAAGGAGCGCGACGAGCAGCGAGAAGATGCCCAAAGCTTCGGTCACGGCAAAGCCGAAGATCAAACGGCCGAACTGGCCGTCAGCAGCCGACGGATTGCGCAGAGCGCCTGCCAGGTAGCTGCCGAAGATGTTGCCCAGGCCAATGCCTGCGCCGCCCATGCCGAGACATGCGATGCCGGCGCCGATGTACTTTGCTGCTTCTGCTTCCATGATAAAACTCCTTTGGAATGGGATGGATGCGATTTTGTTGGCGGCGAGCCGCCGGTGACTGGATCCTAGTGGCCGGGATGCAGGGCGTCGTTGAGGTACATGCAAGTCAGCACCGCAAAGACGTAGGCCTGAAGAAAGGCAACAAGGAATTCGAGACCTGTCAGCGCCACGGTCATGGCCAGCGGCAGGATCGCCGTCCCGATGCCAAGCGCACCCATGCTGCCGAGCGATGCGACAAAGCCGGCGAACACTTTCAGCGTGATGTGACCGGCCAGCATGTTGGCGAACAAACGCACGGACAGGCTGATCGGACGGGACAGGAAGGAAATGACTTCAATCATCACCACCAGCGGCATCAGAATGCCTGGAACGCCGGAAGGAACGAAGAGATTGAGGAAGTGCAGTCCGTGCTTCCAGAAACCGTAGACCACCACGGTGCCGATGACGAGCATGGCAAGCGCGAAGGTGACGATGAGGTGGCTGGTCACGGTGAAGAAATAGGGGAACATGCCGATGAGGTTTGCCACCAGGACAAACATGAACAGCGAGAACACCATTGGGAAGAACCGCATGCCCTGCGATCCGGCTCCGTCACGCAGCATTGACGCCACGAATTCATAGGACATTTCCGAGATCGACTGCAGACGGGAAGGAACCAGCCCGCGGTTGGCAGTGGTCAGAAACAGGAACCCGGCGGCAACAGCGACGGTGCCGACCATGAACAGCGACGAATTGGTGAACGACAAGTCCAGCCCGCCGATTTCGATGGGAACAAGCTTGCTGATCTGGAACTGGTGAATCGGATCGTTTGACACCTAAAACCTCTTTTTCGCCATCCGGTCGAGCCGGATATTAATTCCCGTCGTCTTCGCCACGCGCTCCGGACTTGTCAGACCCGCCATTGCCTGGCTGGGCGACCGCCCCGGTCGAGCGCAAAACATTCAACACCCCGGCACAGAAGCCGAGCAGCAGAAATACAATCAGTCCCCAAGGCGACGTGCCCAAGAATCGATCGAACATATACCCCAGTATCACTCCAACGACCACGCCGGCGATGAACTCGCTCGACAATTTGACCGCCAGTGCATACCCCTTCGATGCTTCCCTGCTGGATCCGCCTTCGGGTTCCACCTTGCGGCGGGCTGAAAGTTCGGCATCCAGGCGCTTTCGACGGGCGTCCAGGTTTTCCGACCGGGCTGCATCCGTGTCGCCGCCATTGCCCGGAGCATCCGGGCCGCCAGAACCGCGCTTTTCATCCATGGATGCGCCCCCCTGACTCGCCAGCGACGACCGGAAAAAGTCCGTATCGAAGTCGGGCGCAACATAGTTTTAGGTC
>CAXBIE010000034.1:0-45832 GCA_963975635.1 uncultured Hoeflea sp.
GCTGCCGTAGCTCAGGGGTAGAGCACTCCCTTGGTAAGGGAGAGGTCGAGAGTTCGAATCTCTCCGGCAGCACCAGATTTCTTGATGAAGAATCAATCAGTTGAAACGGCCAATCCGGTGAACTTACCTTTGTGGTGCACAAAGGTGTTCCATGGGCCCGCCCCATTGCTTCACCATGGGTCCGGGACTTGCAGGTGATTCAGTGCCGCCGTTGTGTGCGCAAGCGAGGCGTTCGGGATGTTCCGATGATTGCAGTGACAGCCCGCCGGGCGATCCTTCGCTAGAAGCGCCAGCGGAGTTTGCCCTTGATGGATTGCGAGGTCACCGATTTGCCGAACGCGCCGTCGTAACGGACATCGAAGCCAAGCCACTCCCGGCCGAAGAATTTCATTCCGGCGGAGATTTCGCCAAGATAGCGGTCGTGGCGGGAACTCTGCGTGACCGGGCTGGAGATCCCGGCAAACAGCAATTGGGTGGTCGTGGTGTTGTCCGGCGTATACCGAACTCCATGCCACCGGCAAATGAAACCTGGAAATCATCTGTCGGGAGTACCGTCAGATTATAGATGCCAGCCCCGGTTTCGGCATATCCATTGGTATGGGTGTAATTGAAATCCACGTCGGCCAGCGGCTTTGCGAACCAGTCTCCGGTCTCAAAGAGATAACCGGCCGGAAGGCGAGAGTGGATCCAACTGCTTTGCGTCGTAGACAGCGCTTGCGTGCCCGGGCTCAGCGGTTGTTTGGTGTTCGGTCCATCCCCAGCGCTGGAGGCTTCTAGGTGCGCAGTGCCGGCAAGCCTACTCCGGTGCTTTCAAAGCCGCCGTCGGAAGCAATCACCTGGCCGGTGACATAGCTGGCCTTCTCGGAGCACAGGAAGGTGATCACCTCGGCGATTTCGCGCTCGGATCCGTAGCGGTTCAATGGAATCGCGTCATGATAGGCGGCAATGATCTCAGGCGTGTGGACGGCCATGGCCAGCTTGGTGCGGACCGGGCCGGGGCAAACACAATTGGCACGGATGCCATACTCGCCCAGCTCGGCGGCCTGTTGCTTGGTCAGGTGGATCACGGCCGCCTTGGAGGTGCCATAGGCAACCCGCAAGGTTGACGCGCGCAGGCCGGAGATCGAGGCGATGTTGACCAGGGATCCGCGGGATTCGCGCAGGGCGGGAATGGCGGCCTGCGAAACCAGAAAAACACCATCCAGATTGGTTGCCATCACCGCGCGCCAGCGGGCGAAGTCCGTCTCCCCGATTGGCCCGAAATCGGCGACACCGGCATTATTCACCACAGCGTCAATGCGCCCAAAGCTGGAAGTCACCGCATGCATCAATTCGCCGACTTCATCGGGGATCGAGACATCGTGGACGAAGGCACTGGCCTCGTTCAGGCCGGAGACCGCCTTGTGCAACTCGTCGCCATCACGGTCGACCATTGCCACGCGCCAGCCCTGTTCGATGAACAGCCGCGTTGTTGCCAAGCCGATGCCGCGTGCGGCACCCGTTACCAAAGCCACTTTTTCCGACATTGCCTGCCTCATCCCAATTCGATGGTGTCAGCCGGATCAGTCTGTCCAGCCTGAAAGAACGTTCCGGTTTCAGCCTTCAGAGAGCTTATCCAGAACCGTTTCCAGCTTGGCCAACGTGCCATCGACATCCCCAAGCTTGTCGAGGCCGAACAGGCCGATGCGGAAAGTGCGGAAATCATCAGGTTCGTCACACATCAGGGGAACGCCGGCGGCAATCTGCATGCCCTCAGCCAAGAATTTCTTGCCGTTCTGGAATTCCGGATCCTTGGTGTAGCTGACGACGACGCCTGGCGCTTCAAAACCTGGCGCGGCGACCGATTTGAAGCCTTGCCCGGCCAGCAGCGCGCGGACCTTGCGGCCAAGCTCCCATTGACGGTCGCGGGCGTGATCAAAGCCAAAATCGCGGGTTTCGATCATGCGATCACGCAGAACCACCAGCGCATCAGTCGGCATGGTCGAGTGATAGGCATGACCGCCACCGACATAGGCCTGCATGATGTCGTGCCATTTGCGCAGATCAACCGCAAAGCTCGAACTGGTGGTCTCGCCCAGCCGTGCAAGTGCGCGTTCGCCGAGCATGACGAGCCCGGCAGACGGCGATGCGCTCCAGCCCTTTTGCGGCGCCGAGATCAGGACATCGACACCGGTTGCCTTCATATCGACCCAGATGCTGCCAGACGCGATGCAATCCAGCACAAAAAGCGCGCCCACATCGTGGGCTGCGTCCGCAATTGCCTTGAGGTAATCATCAGGAAGGATGACCCCGGACGAGGTTTCCACATGCGGGGCGAAAATAACGCTCGGGCGCTCTTCGCGGATCCTGGCGGTGATCACGTCAACCGGCTGCGGCGCGAAGGCAGACGTGCTCTCGTTGCCGATCTGGCTGGCCTTGATGACCGTTGTCTCCGAAGGAATGGCGCCCATGTCGAAGATCTGGGTCCAGCGATAGGAAAACCAGCCATTGCGGATGACCATCACTTTCTGGCCGGTGGCGAACTGGCGGGCGACCGCCTCCATTCCGAAGGTTCCGCCGCCCGGCACGATCACCGCCGCATCGGCCTGATAGACCTCGCACAGCATGGTGTTGAGATCGGTCATGACGCCCTGAAACGCCTTGGACATGTGATTGAGCGAGCGATCGGTAAAGACCACCGAAAATTCCATCAGACCATCAGGATCCACGGGTGACGCTGTCATGTTCATGTCCTTCATTCCTGTTGCGCAATCCCTGCCGCTGGACAGGTCCCGGTTCCGCTATAGGACGGATCATTGAAACAATGAAGGCGTGGCGGCCCAATAAGTCTGCGGGTGCCAAATTGACGCAATCCCGAATAGACCGTGTTGAGAAACACCTGTGCTTTGACCGTTCCTCAAACCCGGATCGGCAGATACAAGAAAACCCAAGGGAGAGACCGCCATGACCTATGCCTGCTTCACGGTCGAAATTGCCGACCATATTGCCCATATCCGCTTCAACCGTCCGGAAAAGGCCAATTCGATGACGCCGGAATTCTGGAAGGAACTTCCCGAAGTGATCGACAGGATTTCCAACAATGCGGAAGCGCGGGTCATCGTGATCTCGTCAGAGGGGAAGCATTTTACTTCCGGCATGGACATTTCCGTTTTCATGAGCGGTGCGCTTGAGGGAGGAGGTGCCAATGCACATGTTTCCGCGGAGGCATTCCGATACAAGATCAAGGCATTGCAGGACACTTTCTCGGCGCTGGAACGGGCCCGCCAACCGGTGCTCGCCGCCATTCAGGGTGGAGCGATCGGCGCGGGTGTAGATCTCGCGACGGCCTGCGATTGCCGGTATGCGTCGGCGGATGCTTTCTTTGCCGTGCAGGAAACTGCCATCGGCATGACCGCCGATGTCGGCACGTTTCCACGGCTGGTCAAGCTGATCCCGGAAGGCTGGGCCCGGCAGATGGCCTATACCGGCGAGCGGCTTCCGGCCGACAAGGCTCAGCAGATCGGTCTGGTCAATGAGGTGTTCGAGACGCCCGAAGCGTTGCTTGAGGGGGTGATGGCGATCGCGCGCAAGATCGCCGCGCACTCGCCGCTTGCGGTCACCGGCTGCAAGGTGATGGCCAACTATTCCCGCGATCATTCAACCGCGGATGCGCTTGATTATATCTCGGTCTGGAACGCGGCGATGCTGCGTCCCGACGACATCAAGGAAGCCTATTTCGCCAAGGGCGAAAAGCGCGCGCCGGTGTTTGATGGCCTCAAGCCGGTTTCCAGGTAGCACAATGCGAACCGGCTGGTGTCAGCGATTGTAGCGGCGACGTGCCAGAACGGGAGCAAATGCGAGGGCGTTGCCGATGACCTCCTCCATGTCGTCGTGGGGCGGCGTCCAGTCCAGCACGATACGACGAGGGGTCTCCCCAGCTTCGGCAAGGACATGATTGCTGCGTGCGAGCGCAGCCTCCCAGGCCAGCGCGCTGCCGACAATCTTGTCGATGTCATCGTGCTGAGGCTGCCAGCCGAGCACCGTGCGGGCACGGGTTGAATCGGCGACCGAGGTGACGATATCGCCTTCGCGGCGGGCGCCATAGCGAATCTCGAAGTCGCGGCCGCTGAGACGCGTGACCGCATCAAGCACTTCGCGAACGGTATATCCACGGCCATAGCCGCAATTGGCGACGAGACTGTCGCCGCCGGCCCGCAGATAGGACAGCGCATTGAGGTGAGCCGCGGCCAGATCGGTGACATGAATGAAATCGCGCACGCAGGTGCCGTCGCGGGTCGGGTAATCGGTACCGAAGACCTCGATGCCGTCGCGCTTGCCCATTGCGGCTTCGGTCGCGACCTTGATCAGATTGGCGGCACCGCGGGTCGATTGACCGGTCCGGCCCGACGGATCGGCGCCCGAGACATTGAAATAACGCAGCGCCGCATAACGGAAATCATGTGCAGCTGCGGCATCGGCCAGCATCGTCTCGGTCATCAGCTTGGACACGCCATAGGGCGATTGCGGCAATGTTGGCGTGGTCTCAGCGACCGGATGATCGCCCTCGGGACTGCCATAGACCGCGGCGGTCGAGGAAAACACAAACTTGTTGACGCCAGTCTCGATGGCAGCGCGGATCAGAGACAGGGAATTGGCGGTGTTGTTCTGATAATAACCCAGCGGATCGGCAACGGATTCCGGCACTGAAATCGAGCCTGCGAAGTGAATGATTGCCGCGATGTGATGCGAGCGGATGATCTCGGTGATTGCGCCGGTGTCAGACACATCGGCGCGGATCAGTTTCGCCTCAGGCGCGACGGCCCAGTCAAAGCCTGTCGACAGACGGTCGACGACGACGACATCCTCGCCGGCATCGAGCAACGTCCAGACCATATGGCTGCCGATATACCCTGCCCCGCCTGTTACCAGAACCGTCATGCCAACCCCTTGATGGTACTTCCACCACCACAGGATGAACCTCAAGTTTCAAGAAACCGTGAATCGGTGTTGTGCCTGTCTGGGTCAGCCTGGGGGCGGTTCAAAGGGAGGAGATATAGTCCGCCAGCCGGCCCGCCGCGTCCTCGATATGATCGAGACGGCGCAGGAAACAGGCCCGGAAGAATGTTTCGCCGCCCTTGTCGAAGGCCGTGCCCGGCGCAAGCCCGACGCCCACCCGGTCAACAATGTCGATCGCCGCCGCCTTGGTATCGCTGATGCCGTCAATCCGGAAAAATGCATAGAATGCACCGTCAGGCTTCTGGGTGACGACGCGGTTGGTGCCCGTCAGGGCGTCGCAGAACAGATCCCGCGCCGCGCTTGCCTTGGTAATCTGGGTCTCGAGATAGGCGTCTCCATATTCGAGGGCTGCCAAAGCGCCCTTCTGCATGAACTGGGGAACACCGGATGTCTGATACTGGACACTGTTTTCAAGCACCTGAATGATCGACGGCGGCGCCACGATCCAGCCAACACGCCAGCCCGTCATCGACCAGTTCTTGGAGAACGTATTGACGAAGATAATCCGGTCATCCTCATCCATGATGTCCATGAACGAAGGCGCCCGTCCGCCAGCATAGAAAAAGCGGGTGTAGATCTCGTCTGCGATGATCCACAGGCCATGCTTGCGCGCCAGTTCAAGAACAGCGGTCAGATCCTCCGGCGTGGCTGTCCAACCGGTGGGATTGGATGGAGAATTGAAAAAGATCGCCCGCGTTTTCGGCGTGATTGCAGCAGCCAGACGGTCGGGATCGAGGCTCCAGCTGCCCTCAACGTAATCAAGTGGCGCTGCCACAGATATACCGCCGGACATACCCAGCGCAGCGGCAAAGTTTGGCCAGGCCGGGGTGATCTGGATCACTTCGTCGCCGGGATTGACCACGGCCTCGATGGCAATCTTGATGGCCTGCATGCCCGAGCCGGTGACACAGAAGGCGTCGAGCGGCAATTGCCGGCCAAACAGGCGGCCATGGTAATCAGCCAGCGCTTGCCTGAGTTCGGGGATACCACGCTGCCAGGTGTAGAAGGTTTCCCCCGCAAGCAGGGCCTCCGCCGCTGGACGGGCGATGAAGTCGGGCGTTTTCTCGTCACCCTCGCCCGCCCAGAGCGGAATCAATCCGGCCTTTAGACGGCCATGATTGACCACGGCAACAATACCGCTTTCAGGGGCCTGGATGGCGCGGCGGCTGAGGCTTTCGAACTGGTTCATGGCAAACTCCGTTTGCCTCTCTTAGCCGGTTCCGCACGCCATCGCATCCATCCCGGACTGATCAATCCATCGATTTTGCTGATGAAAGCCGGACGAAAACAGCAAAAGCCCCGGTACGAATACCGGGGCTTGTTTTGACCCTGCCGCTTCAAGCCCGCGTCTCGCGGCGAATGGCGTGGGCGGGAGTTCTACTTTTTCAGAAGATCGCGGATCTCGCTGAGCAATGCGATGTCGGCGGGCGGCGCTGCAGGCTTGGCCGGTGCGACTTCTTCTTCCTTGCGCAAGGAATTGACGGCCTTGACCATCAGGAAAATGATCCAGGCCAGAATCAGGAAGTTGATCAGAACCGTCAGGAAGTTGCCATAGGCCAGAACAGCGCCCTGTTCTTTTGCAGCTTCCAGTGTGGTCGCCGTCACGCCGCTGGCCAGCGGAATGAAGAAATTGGAAAAATCAATTCCGCCAAAAATAGCTCCGACGATAGGCATAATGATGTCATCAACCAGCGATGAAACAATAAGACCAAATGCACCGCCGATGATCACACCGACAGCAAGATCCATCACGTTGCCCTTGGCGATGAACGCCTTGAACTCATTCAACATGTCAACTCTCTCCGTTTGTCGCGGATGTCCCTCTCACACGAACCGCAAGGCCCGCGCGCCTCGTCAAACCGGTTTAGAAAATCCTAACACAATTGCGCGTGTGCAAAACCTGGAAAATTCGCAAATACACTGCTGGTTCGATTGCCGGCTTGCCCAACCAAAGGCTGCCTTGCCTGGTGAATTTTAGCCCTTATGCTGCGGTGTGCAGCGTGGGGAGGAGATAGAGCATGATGCCCGGCTGGCTGGTCTTTGGATCAGCGCTTTTTTATCTGCTGATGCTGTTTGCCATCGCCACCTATGGCGACCGGTCGGCGCGGCAGCGGCGCAAGCGGACGGCTGGCCGCCCCATCATCTATTCGCTCAGTCTTGCGATCTATTGTACATCGTGGACCTATTTCGGCGGTGTTGGCCTGGCCGCCTCTCGCGGATTGGAGTTCACCGGGATTTATATCGGCCCGATCCTGATGTTCACGCTCGGAATGCCGATCCTGAAGCGCATCGTGACTTTGGCAAAGGCCGAGAAACTCACGTCAATTGCCGACTTCATGGCGGCACGCTACGGCAAGAGCCCGCTGGTGGCGGCACTGGTCGCACTGATTGCGGTGATCGGCACGATCCCCTACATCGCCCTGCAGCTCAAGGCAGTGTCCTCATCGGTCGCGGTGATGGTCGATGTCGAGCAGCTGAACCGGGTGACAGAAACCTTCTTTCTCTCTGACATCTCGTTCTTTGTCACACTGGTGCTCGCAGCATTTGCCGCGATCTTCGGGACACGCCACACGGACGCAACCGAGCATCAGGATGGCTTGATCCTGGCCATCGCGATGGAATCCCTGGTCAAGCTGCTGGCTTTCTCGCTGATCGGGCTGTCGGTGATGTTCGTGCTTTTCGACGGCCCATGGGACCTGCTGCAGGCCGCGACCGCAAATACCGAGGTGATGACCGCGATGACGCACGAAACGCCGTTGTTGCGCTGGGCTCTGCTGATCGTGCTTTCGGCCTTTGCCATCATCCTGCTGCCCCGCCAGTTCCATGTGGCGGTGGTTGAAAACAGAACACCGGGCGAACTGCGTCTGGCAGGGTGGCTGCTGCCGCTGTATCTGGTGGCCATCAACATCTTCGTGTTGCCGGTGGCGATCGCCGGGGTTCTGCAATTCGGCACCGGCGGATCAAGTGATCTGTTTGTGCTCGCCTTGCCGATGGCCAACGACATGCCCGTCATCACCCTGATTACATTTATCGGCGGTTTTTCTGCTGCCACGGCGATGGTCATTGTGGCATCGGTGGCTGTGGCCATCATGGTCTCCAATGACATTATCGTTCCGGTGGTGCTTCGACGGCGCAATCGCCGAGGCCAGAGCGGTGACTTTTCCGGCCTGATCCTGTTCATTCGCAGAACAGCGATTGTCGGCATCCTGCTGCTGGGATTTGCCTATTACCGGGCGGCCGACATCAATGCAGGACTGGCCTCCATCGGGCTGTTGTCGTTTGCGGCAATCGCGCAACTCGCACCTGCGTTTTTCGGCGGGCTGTTCTGGCGCCAGGCGAACGCCCGCGGCGCCATTGCCGGACTTTCCAGCGGCATTGCCATCTGGGCCTATATTTTGATGGTGCCCAGCCTGGGTGGGCCCGACAACAGTCATGTTGCCGCGGCGATCCTGGATTTCCTCATCCCCGGCACCTATGCCTTCTCCGGGCCCGGCTCAGACCCGTTGTTCAATGCGGTGGTTCTCAGCCTCTCGGTCAATTGCCTGTTCTATGCGTTTGGCTCGTTGTCGCGAAGGCCCAAATCGATCGAGCGCATCCAATCGGCGATGTTCATTCCGGAAAGCCAGCGGCTGACAACATCCGGGCGCAGCTGGAAAACCAAGGTAACTGTCGGCGACCTGAAACAGACCATCAGCCGCTATCTGGGCCAGGAGCGGACAGAACGTTCGTTCCACTCTCATGAACGCGCCATCGGCCGCTGGATCAATGAACAAGACCCGGCTGACATGGGGATGTTGCGGTTTGCCGAGCAATTGCTTGGCAGCGCCATCGGCTCGGCTTCGGCCCGGCTGGTCTTGTCGCTGCTGTTTGAGCGCGCAGACGACATTCCCGGCGACACGGCGCGGTTGCTTGATGAAGCCTCCGAAGCGCTGCAATACAATCGCGACCTGTTGCAGACTGCGCTTGGGCAGATGAACCAGGGCATCACCGTGTTTGACAGCTCCAACCGGCTGACGGTCTGGAACAAGCGCTTCCGCTCACTGCTGGAATTGCCCGAACAGGTGGGCCAGGTCGGGTTTTCCCTGGAAAGCATTATTGCCATTCTTGTCGAGCGTGGCGATCTCAAACCCGGCGAGGGCCAGGAGGCGCTGGACCGTTTTCTGGTCATGGACCACGCCTTTTCTCTCACCATCGGTCCCGAGAAACGGATCATTGAAATCCGCTCGAATCCGATGCCGGACAGCGGCATCGTGACCACCTATGCCGACATCACCGAGCGAGTGGCCGCCGATATGGCGCTCAAGCAAGCCAATGAAACGCTGGAGCAAAGAGTGACCAAGCGTACGGCGGAACTGACCCGCGTGAACCGCGAACTCGAGAAAGCGCAGCTGACCGCCGAAGAGGCCAATATCGGCAAGACACGGTTCCTTGCAGCAGCCGGCCATGACATTCTGCAGCCGCTCAATGCAGCACGGCTCTATTCCTCGACGCTGGTTGAGCGCCTGGGCAATTCGCCCGACCAGAAGCTGGTGCAAAATATCGATTCCTCGCTTGAGTCGGTGGAAGCCATCCTGGGCGCCGTACTGGACATTTCACGACTGGATACCGGTGCCATGAAGCCGCAACTGGCGAGCTTTCCGCTCAACGACCTCTTGCAACGGGTGGTCACCGACTTTGTGCCGGTGGCACGCGAAAAGAACCTCAAGTTCACGGTGATGCCGACCAGCGTTCATGTGCGCTCGGACCCCAACCTGTTGCGCCGGCTGATCCAGAACCTGATATCCAACGCCATCAAATACACCCGTGAAGGCAGAGTTCTGGTCGGTGTCCGGCGCCGCGGCGACAAGGTTCTGATCCAGGTCATCGACACGGGGATCGGTATCCCGTCGACCAAATTCCGCACCGTTTTCAGGGAATTCGCCCGGCTTGAAGAAGGCGCGCGAACCGCCTCCGGCCTGGGACTTGGGCTTTCGATTGTCGACCGCATCGCGCGGGTTCTCAAACATTCGGTCGACATCGCCTCGGTCTCGGGTAAAGGCACCGAGTTCCGGGTCGAGTTGCCGATCGAAACCAATATTTCGCGGATCAAGGCTCAGCCGCCGCGTAGGAGCGCGGATGCGGCCAACACCAATTTGAAAGGCCTGAGGGTTCTGTGCGTCGACAATGAGCCCAAGATCCTGGAAGGCATGACGCTGCTGTTGAGCGGCTGGGGCTGTACGGTTCTGGCGTCAGATTCTTTGAGCGCTTGCCTGGAAATTGCGGAGACGGAGGATGCACCGGACGCGATTTTCGCGGATTTTCATCTTGATGACGGCACAGGTATCGAAACCATCGTTGCCCTGCGCAAGCTGTGGAAGATGGACATACCCGGGCTGCTGGTCACCGCAGACCGCACACCGGAGGTGCGGGGCATGGCGGAAGCGGAACGAATCGCGGTCCAGAACAAGCCGATCAAGCCGGCGGCACTCCGGGCTTTTCTTAATCAGGTGACCGTGAAGAGGCGCTCAGCCGCTGAATGAATGCATGCAGCACCGCGTTCGATTTTCCATTCGAGCGCGGCTGGAATCAGACGTCGCCCTGGGTCAACACCTCGGCGCCTATCTTGGAGAGCTGGATGACGGCTTGGGTGCGGCTGTCGACGCCGAGCTTTTGAAGAACCGCGGAGACGTGCGCCTTGATGGTGGCTTCGGACACGCTGAGTTCATAGGCAATCTGTTTGTTGAGCAAGCCTTCGGCCAACATCCCGAGCACCCGCCCCTGTTGCGGGGTCAATGTCTGGATGCGGGCGATCAGCCCAGCTATTTCCTGATCGTGCTCGGAGCCCAGATCAACGTCGGGCGGCGTCCAGATGCCACCATCAAGCACCGTGCGGACACCCTCGCGGATTTCCTCGATGCTGGCCGATTTCGAGATAAATCCAGACGCGCCCAGTTCCAGCGCCCGGCGCATGGTTGAAACATCGTCGGTGGCGGAGACCACGACAACAGGCAGGCTGGAAAATTCCGCACGAAAGGCGATCAGGCCGGAAAGCCCGGAAACGCCCGGCATGGTCAGGTCCAGAAGAATAAGATCTGCTTCGGGATGATCGCCGGCTTTCTTGCGAGCGCCTTCGAGATCACCGGCTTCCAGAATATCAATAGTTGCACCAATGCCTTCAAGAGCTTGCCGCATGGCGCCCCGAAACAATGGATGATCGTCCGCAATAATGAATGTCAATTGCGCCATGCACTCTCCCCCTCCTGATCGCGCTGCCGCGGCAAATCAGGCCAAAACCTGTTTGCCAAACTACTTTAGCGGCGCGCCAAGCCTTCGCGCAAGTGCATGAACCAGTTGATGGTCAAAAGGCAATCCGACTTATGGCCCCTCAGGTGTCAGGTCCTGTCCGGCAGCGGTTCCGGGGGAACTCCCGGTTTTCCATCAAAATCCTTCTGCAACTCTTCAACCATGCCAAAGAAACGTCGCATCATCTTTTCCATTGCGCCCAGGGCACGATCAAGTTCCTCCTCATCGGGAATCTCGGTTCCCATGCTGTCTTCCGGTGGCACCAGAGCATCAAGGCGGCTTTCCAAGTTTTCCACACGCGCCGAGAGTTCCGACAGGGTGTCTTCAAAGGCGCGGCGCTCATCGGCGGCCAGCCGGCAGACGAGTTGACCGGCTTGCTCAGTGCAGATCGACATCTCCCCGGTCCGCGTGTCCAGCCGGACAAAGCCATTATCGGTCTTTTCCATGGTATAGCGGTTTGAAGCCGGTTCCTCGGCAAATGCCTGAACGGTGGCGACCAACGTGAAGGCTGAAACGCACAGAATTACAAAACGGGTCATGACGGCACACTCCTGTTTCTGTATGTGATGACACGCAAAGAAGACAAAATCGAGGATGGATCCGGAAAGCCGCGCGCAGGCACCGCGATCTGGCCCTGAATCGGGAAAGCGAGATGGCGAAGCATGCACGCGACAATTTACAAGATCACACCGGAGGCGCTTTGGCGCGAAGCTGAGGCAACGGGCCGGTTCACAGGCGCGCCTATCGATCTGGCAGATGGTTTCATTCACTTCTCCACCCGCGATCAGGCCATCGAAACCGCCAGCCGGCATTTTGCCGGACAGGAGAATCTGTTGCTGGTGGCCGTCGATGCAAGCACGCTGGGTGAGAAGCTTGTGTTTGAACCATCGCGCGGCGGCGCCTTGTTTCCGCATCTCTACGCCGAAATGCCGCTGTCAGCCGTTAAATGGGTCAAGCCGCTACCGCTCGGGAGTGACGGCGGACATGTGTTTCCGGATATGGAAACATGAAAAACCTGTTTGACGGAATCGCACGGAGCGCGCTTTTCACACTCGACCCTGAGACCGCTCACGGGCTTTCGATCACGGCACTGAAGAGTGGGCTGGTGCCCGGGTGCCGGGCTGACCGCGATTCCCGACTTGCCGTTACGGTCGCTGGCCTTAAATTCCCCAATCCGCTTGGCATGGCCGCCGGATATGACAAGAACGCGGAAGTTGCCTCGGAGTTGGCGCGTCTGGGTTTCGGATTTGTCGAAGTGGGAACGCTGACACCCAAACCGCAGCAGGGAAATCCGAAACCGCGGATATTCCGCCTGGTGAAGGACCAGGCCGTCATCAACCGGCTGGGGTTCAACAATCAGGGACACGCCGAGGCGCATGACCGGGTTTCAGGCCGCCGCCGGGACGGTATTCTCGGGATCAATATCGGCGCCAACAAGGATACCGAGGATCGCATCGGCGATTATGTTGCCGGAATTTCACGATTTGCCGACGTCGCAGATTATTTCACCGTCAACATTTCTTCCCCCAACACGCCAGGCCTGCGCAATCTGCAAACGAGAGAGGCGCTGTCTGAACTCTTGGGCCGGGTTCTAGCCGAACGTGACGCGAAGCCAAAGCGTATCCCGGTGTTCCTGAAGATCGCGCCGGACCTGACGGAGCCGGATCTTGATGACATTGCGGCAGAATGCCTGTCGCACAAGCTTGACGGCGTGATCATCTCCAACACCACGCTGTCCCGCACGGGACTCGCCAGTGACCCTAAAACGGCTGAGGCCGGCGGATTGTCCGGGCGACCGGTCTTTGCGCGCTCGACAATTGTGCTGGCAAAGATGCGCGAGAAGCTTGGTGCCGAGATGCCGCTGATCGGTGTCGGCGGCATCGACAGTGCGAAAACGGCTGCTGAGAAAATCCGTGCGGGCGCGGACCTGGTCCAGCTCTATACCGGGTTCATCTATGGCGGGCCTCTGCTGCCGGGGCGGATTGTGCGGGGATTGTCGGAAATCTGTGACCGCGAAACACTGGCCCGGATTTCAGATCTGCGCGACAGCAAGACCGCACATTATGCGGCCTTGGCCATTCCTGAATAGTCTCAAGCCGTGCCGAAGGCCTGATCCCGGCGGCGCGGCAGAATCGCCAGCAAGGTGAAACCGCGCGCTGCCAGGAAAATGTTCAGCGAGATCCAGAGCCCCTGATTGCCCCACAGTTCGGTAAGCGCGAGTGACAAGCCGATGAACAGGACGAGCGACAGCAGCATCATGTTGCGCATGTCACGCGACCAGGTGGCGCCGATAAACACACCGTCCATTTCGAAGGCAAGAACGCCCGCCACCGCCGTAAGCGCTGCCCAGAACAGGTATGATCCGGCTTCCAGGCGCACGGTTTCCAATGTCGTCATCAGGCCGATCACAGCCTCGCCGAAGATCAGGAAAAAACCGGTGGTGAAACCCGCAAGAGCAAAGCCCCAGAACACGGTCAGGCGCACAGCCTTGTCGAACGCCGGACGATGGCGGGCACCTATCGCCCGGCCTGCGAGCTGTTCCGCAGCGGTGGCAAAACCATCGAGATAGTAGCCGGCCACCATGAAGAAATTCATCAATATGGCGTTCGCGGCCAGGGTGGTTTCACCAAACCCGGTGCCCAGCCGGGTAAACCAGGCGAAAGCAATGATAAGAGCAAATGAGCGGATCATGATGTCGCCGTTAAGCGCCATCAGCCGCATGACCGAAGCCCGGTCGATGATCTGCTTCCAGGACGGGCTGTGGGCGCGATCGAACCTGATATGGATGATCGCCAGACCGACCAGGCAGCCCGTGATTTCCGCGATCACCGTCGCCCATGCGACACCTTGAAGGCCATACTCCAGCTCCAGGCCAAGCCAGATCGACAAGATTATATTGGTGCCATTGATAACGGTTTGCAGCAGCAGCCCTGTCGTACCCATGCCGCGGCCGAGCACATAGCCAAGGATGGCATAATTGGCGAGTGCGGCCGGCGCCGAGAGCGCCCGGATCACAAGATAGATTGAGGCTGCCGCAGCGATTTCGCCTTCTGCCCCCATGAAGGCCAATCCAGCGGCCAGAAGCAGTGGCGTTGCGGCAATGACGGCAACGCCCGCGACAACCGAAATCATCAAGGAGCGCCAGAAGACCGCCTGTTCCTCGGTCGGATCATCCCGGCCCATGGCCTGAGCGACAAGGCCTGTGGTCGAAGATCGCAGGAAATTGAATGTCGTGAACACCAGATCGAAAAGGATCGCCGCGATCGCCAGTCCGCCGAGCAACGCCGCATCGCCCAGGCGGCCAACCACAGCGGTGTCGACCAGGCCCAGCAATGGCGTTGTCAGGAAGGCCAGTGTCATCGGCGCCGCGATCGCAAACACCATGCGGTTGTTGACCTCGAAGCGGCGGCCTTCTGGCGGCAGGAGGTCAGGTTTGAGAAGCAAGTCGGCCAAGCGGGAAATTCCGTGATGAAAAAGTGATGCACCTTCCTGTTCGAGTTCACTCACCCTGTAAAGAGGGGAACGCAGATAGCTCCAACAAAGCTTCGGATGAGTGATCCGAAACCGGCTGCTGACGAGCCATGACTTTGGCCGGCCATCTGTCCGCTTCCCATTTACGGGCGGGCGTGGCGATGCGTTCCGGGACAACCTCTTGCGAAGTTCACTCAGGGCCTTGGCATGCGGCCGTGATGGCGTGTGCTTTTGATGGACGCGCGCAGCACAGCCGGGCATAAACAGCGAATGCCATTTCTGCCGATCGTTCACGCCCCTGACTATGACGCTGACTTCGCTCCGGACCACCGGTTCCCGATGGGCAAATACACCCGGCTGATGGAGCTGATCCGCGCAAGCCACCTTGGTGAGCGTGCAATCGTTCACATGCCTGCGCCGGCATCAGCGCAATGGCTGTCACTTGCCCATGACCGGGGTTATGTGGACCAGGTGATGGCTTGCAAAGTGCCGGCCATCATCGAGCGCGAGATCGGATTTCCGGTCAGCGAGCGGGTGAGCCTGAGGGCCCGGCTTGCGACTGCCGGAACCGTGATGGCGGCACGGCTGGCGCTTTCCGAGGGCATTGCCTGCAACACGGCCGGCGGCAGCCATCATGCGCGGCGCGCGCAAGGAGCGGGTTTCTGCACCTTCAACGACGTCGCTGTGGCAGCACATCTGCTTCTGGCGGATGGCGAGGTCAGCCGCGTGCTGGTGATCGATCTGGATGTCCATCAGGGTGACGGCACCGCCGAGATCTGTGCCGGAAGCGACGCCATCCGGACCGTCTCGATGCACAGCGAGAAAAACTATCCCGTTCGCAAGCAGATCTCGTCAATCGATGTGGCCTTGCCTGACGGCGTGCGTGACGAGGCCTATCTGGAAACGCTGGACTGGCTGTTGCCGCGCAGCATTGATGGTTTCGCACCGGACCTGGTTTTCTACAATGCAGGCGTCGATCCGCATGAGAATGACAGGCTCGGGCGGCTGTCGCTGACGGACCAGGGCCTCAAGGATCGCGACAGGCGGGTGTTTTCGTTTTTCAGAAAGCGGGGAATTGCGGTGGCATCGGTGCTTGGCGGTGGCTACAGCCGTGACATCGAGGCCGTCGCCGGCCGGCATCTGCTGACCTTCGAGGCGGCTGCGGAATTTGTCTGAGCTATTTACGCAGGCTGAGCAGCCGCAGGACGATGAAAACGGGTATCACAACGCCTGCGCCCAAAACCAGATAGCCGCCAAAACGGCCCAGCGCTGCAAATCCGGTTTCCCAGATGTTCACAAGAAAATCGCGGACGATGTAGAGAATATCCACCGGATACCAGTTGAATGCCGCCATCACCACACCGGCCACAAATGATGCGACGAGCAGCTTGAGTGCAGTGCGGCCGGGCGTATCGCCCAGGAAGCGTGTCAGACCATTGCTCATACCGGCAGTTCCCGTGTTCCGTTGTCTTTCACATAGTCATCCGGAGCAAGCCGGGCAAGTCCGTCATTCGATGCCGTCAATCATCTGCTCGAGGGTCTCGAGCCGGTCCGCCTCTGCCGGCGGCTTGTCCCAGCGAAGCCGGCTGATCCGCGGAAAGCGCATGGCAACGCCTGATTTGTGGCGGCTCGAACGGTTGATGCCTTCAAAGGCGACCTCGAAGACAAGCCCTTTGTCGAGCCCGGCGCGGACAGAGCGGACCGGGCCGAAGCGTTCAATGGTGTTGGTGCGAACATATTTGTCGATCTCGACAAGTTCGTCATCGGTAAAGCCAAAATAGGCCTTGCCGACAGGCACCAGTTCACCCGGTTCCCGCCACACCCCGAAGGTGTAATCGGAATAAAAACCGGAGCGTTTGCCATGGCCGCGCTGTGCATACATCAGCACGGCATCGATGAGGAACGGATCGCGCTTCCACTTGAACCATTGGCCCTTTGGCCGCCCCGGAATATAGGGCGCTGCCTTGCGCTTGATCATCACTCCCTCGATGACGGCAAACGGCGGATCGGCGCGCAGCGCGGCCAGGTCATCCCAGCTGTTGAAGGTCAACATCGCCGAGCAATCGAAGCGCCCGGGATCAAGCTTCGAGACAAAGGCTTCAAGGCGGGGGCGGCGGTCGACAAATGGGCTTGCCCGGAGATCTTCTCCGCCGTCCTGCAGCAAATCATAGGCGCGGAAGAAAGCCGGATATTCACGCAGTTGTTTTGCCGTCACGGTCTTGCGGTTGAGACGCTGCTGCAGATCGGAGAACGTGCCGGTCTCGACTCCGCCGCTGTTTGGCCGCGCAACCAGCAGTTCGCCATCCAGCGCGCCGTCAAAGGCGATGGCATCAACCAGATCCGGAAAGGTGGCGGAAATATCATCGCCGGTGCGGGTGTAGAGCCGGGAGATGCCACGCTCGGATGTCGCCTGGACACGGATGCCATCCCATTTCCATTCGGCGGCAAAGTCTGCCGGATCGAGTTTTTCGAAATCCTTAACGTCAATCGCATGAGACAACATCACCGGGCGGAATGGTGCTGCGGCCGCATTGACCGGTTTCGGACCGGTGCCTTCCAGCCAGGCGAACAGTTCCGCATAGGGCGGCGTCAGACCATGCCAGAGTTCCTCGATCTCGTTGACATTGACCTCGCCGAAAGCCGCCAGCGCCTGTTTGATCAGCCGGCCCGACAGCCCCATGCGAAAGCCGCCGGTGACGAGCTTGAGCAGCGCATAGCGGCCGGGAGGATCGAGCCGGTCAAGCCAGTCCTCGACAAGGCCGGGACCTTCGCGACGTGACGAGGCGATCAGCGTCTCGACCACTTCGGACAATCCCGGTGCGTTGTTGCGGTAGGCAGCTGCCTCGCCCTTTTGAGGCCAGGCCAGTGCGATGGTTTCAGCCAGGTCGCCGACGTAATCATAGGAATAGCCAAACAGTTCCGGATCCATGCGCGCAGAAATAAGTTCGCGCAATTGCGCCGGCTTGACCGCGGGAATGTCGAGATCGCGCGCGATGGCTGCCAACGCATAGCCCCGCTCCGGATCGGGGACCGTGCGGAAATAGTCCTGCAGCAGCGCGAGCTTGGCATTGCGCGAGGGCGTGAAAGCCAGCATGTCGAGAAGATCTGCGAAGCGGTTCATAGCTCAGTCGCCCTCGTCTTCATAGCCGACCAGATGCAGCGGTTTGGCGGGAATGCCCTGCATGGCGCACCAGCGCACCAGCGCCTCCTCGCGGCCATGGGTCACCCAGACCTCGCCCGGCGCCACCGCCTGAATGGTTTCTGCAAGTTCATCCCAGTCCGCGTGATCTGAAATGACCAGAGGCAGCTCAACCCCGCGCTGGCGGGCGCGCGCCCTCACCTGCATCCAGCCCGAGGCGAAACTGACCAGCGGATCAGGAAAGCGGCGGGCCCATTTGTCTCCGAACGCCGATGGCGGCCCGAGCACGATGGCGCCGGCGAAATCCCCCTTGGCGCCCGCATCGACAGTTGCCGGCCGCAGGTCGCCAAGGGCTATGCCCTGGCTTTCGTAATAGTCGCAGAGTTTTTGCAGCGCGCCGTGAATGTAAAGCGGATCATGATAGCCGGCGTCGCGGATCAGGCGGATCACCCGCTGCGCCTTGCCGAGCGAATAGACACCGACCAGATGCGCCCGCTCCGGATTGCGCTTGACCGATCGCAACAGCCTGCCAATCTCGTCGCTCGCCTGCGGGTGCCGGAACACCGGCAGTGCAAAGGTCGCCTCGGTGATGAAGACATCGCATGGCACCGGTTCGAACGTGGCGCAGGTCGGGTCGGGCCGCGGTTTGTAGTCGCCCGAGGCGACGATGCGCAGGCCATTGCATTCCACTGAAATCTGGGCAGAGCCCAGAACATGGCCGGCCGGATGGAACCGGACCGTCACATCCTTGATGCGGATCTCATCGCCGAGACCGGCAGCCTGTGTGGCAGCGGCGTGGTCGGCGCCATAGCGGATGGCCATGATATCGAGCGTCTGGGCCGTTGCCAGCACATGGCCGTGTCCGGCGCGGGCATGGTCTGCGTGACCATGCGTGATCAGCGCCCGGTCGACATTACGGACCGGATCGATGAAGAAATCACCCGGCGGGCAGTAGAGCCCTTCGCGGCGTGGGATCAGCAGGTCTTCGGGTTTCATTGCCATGGTCATCAATTAGGGCGGATGGGTAAGATTCGAAAGGCCTTGCGTTTTGGCCGGACTGAACGCATAGGCTCTGGCCTCAGTTCCTTTCCGGTTCACACATGACATCCTATCAGCTTTCCTCGGGCGATCTCACTGCTGATCGCCGCGCCCACTATGCCCGTCTCTATGCGGAGGGCGGCGACCTTGCTGCAGCCATTGATCTGCAGCGGCAGGCACTCGACCTTGCGCCCGGCTGGGCCGCAGGTTGGCAGACGCTTGGCACCTTTTCCGAGAAAGCAGGAGATCTGGCCGGCGCGGCGGATGCGTGGCGCAAAGTGCTGGGGCTGTCCCCGACGGACATCTTTGGCGCGGGCCTGAAGCTGTCGCTGACCGGACAGGCCGAGACACCACCTACGCCTCCGTCTGAATATGTTGAGGCGTTGTTTGATGGCTATTCGGATCGCTTTGACACGGCTCTTGTCGAAAATCTCGGCTATTGCGTTCCCGAACGGCTGGCTGCCCTGATCGCGGATGTTTCCGCTATGGATGCGCAATTCGCAAAAGTGATTGATCTGGGTTGCGGAACCGGCTTGTTCGGGGAACGCATCCGCCGCACAGCATCCTGGCTCGAAGGGTATGACCTGTCCCAGGGCATGCTGGCCAAGGCGGGGGAGAAGGGCGTCTACGACCATCTTCGACAGGCCGACATACTCCATGGCATCCCGGCGGCGCGGCTGACCGGCGCGGAACCGGCAGATCTCGTTGCGGCGGCCGATGTGTTTTCCTATTTCGGCGATCTTTCAGGCGTCATGGCAGTCGCCGCGAGTCTGACGGCGGAGGGCGGGTTGCTGGCCCTGTCGCTGGAAGCCGGACCCGAGGATTGCGAATGGTTGTTGCAGCCCTCCTTGCGTTACTGCCACGGCGAGGCCTATCTGCGGCGGCAACTGGACCGAAATGGCATGGACCTGCTGACATTGTCACAGGAGCCTATACGGCGGGATGGACCCAACACCATTTCAGGGCTTCTCGCGGTGGCGCGCAAGCGGCCATGTACAACTGTCAGCGAAAAACCGGCTGAGCTGGTGCCGGAAGCCGCGTTGACCGTCGCTCTCAACTGATCGCGACGGCCCAGACGCGGCTTACCCCGGAATACTGTCAGGCGGCAGCTGCCGGCTGATCAACCGGATGCTGAGTCCGGAAGCCCACCGCCAGCCGGTTCCAGGTGTTGATGGTGCCTATGGCCACGGTAATGTTCGTGATCTCCGCATCGGTGAAATGAGCCTTAAGCGCTTCGAATTCAGCATCGGGGATACCCGTTTGCGCGATATTGGTCACCGCGTCGACCCAACCCAGCAGAGCGCGCTCGCTTGCGTCATAGACACCGGATTCGCGCCAGACACTCATCAGGTTGATCCATTGCTCGCTCAGCCCGTCGTCACGGGATTCCTTGACATGCATGTCGACGCAGTAGGCGCAGCCGTTGATCTGCGATGCACGCAGCTTGATCAGGTGAATGAAGCGGCGTTCGAGTCCGCAATTCCGAACATAGGCCTCAAGCTGCGTGACGGCCTTGAGAGCGTCCGGGGCGGCCTTTCGATAATCAAGACGAGGATGCATTGATATCTCCTTTTTTGACACTGGCCTCAGCGGGCCGATTTGCGTTGATGCTGATCGAGAAATGCGCAGCCACGGGCAACTATCCCGCCATCGTCGGATTTGGCGAGGTCGGCGATCAAACCCGCCACGCTGACGCGGGCAAGCTCCTTGCGATAAGCCTTCTCAGCTTTCAGCATGGCGGCGTTGATGCCGCAGGGAGCCGTGAAATAGCGGCTTGGCAGAGGATTGGGGCCACGCTGCCTGATTTCGTTGCAGCGGAACGCCGGAGCGGGTCCCTCGACCGCCAGAACGATATCAAGCAGGCTGATCACAGCAGGCGCGCGGGCCAGGCGATAGCCGCCTTTCGGGCCGGGCACGGTGGCGAGGATCCCCGCGCCGGAGAGGGCCTGGAGATGCTTGAGCAGATAGCTTGTGGAGACCCCGTGAAACGCTGCGAGACTGGCTGCCGAGAGCACGGCATCCGTTTCGAGGCCTGCCAGCATGGCCACACTGTGAATGGCCTGCTCAACTCCGTCACTCAGTTTCATGTCTCTGCCTCCTATCGTGGATATTATTTATCTATGATTCAAAATGATGTCAAACCCGGTTCGCCAGATGCCCAATCGGACTTTCATTCCGACCGGCGGCTTTGATCTGTCAACCTGCTTGGAGAGCCCGGATGGCTGCACTACATTGCGCGGTGTGAAAACCGAATCCGCGCCAGCCTCAGACAATCCGGGCTTTTCATTGCCCGAGCCGTTTCTCGGCTGGTTCGCCAGCCGCGGCTGGCACCCGCGTGCGCATCAGCTCGAGCTTCTGGCGGAGACGGCAGCGGGGCGCTCGATGCTGCTGATCGCGCCCACCGGCGCAGGCAAGACATTGGCCGGCTTTCTGCCGAGCCTCACCGAGCTCGCCGCGCGCGGCAAACCCAAACCGGGCGCTGCCGGATTCAGATCCCTGCACACGCTCTACATTTCTCCGCTGAAAGCGCTGGCCGTCGATATCGAGCGCAATCTGGCGCGCCCGGTCGCGGAGATGGGGCTGCCGGTGCGGATCGAGACCCGGACCGGAGACACGCCGCAATCCAAGCGCGCCCGGCAACGCACTGACCCGCCAGACATCCTGCTGACGACACCCGAGCAGGTTTCGCTGCTGATCGCCAACCAGCATGCCGAGCGGCTGTTTGCCGGTTTGCGCTGCGTGATCTTTGATGAACTGCATTCGCTGATTGCCTCCAAGCGCGGGCATCTTCTGTCGCTGGCGCTGGCACGATTGCGCAAACTGGCCCCCGGGCTGCAGACCATCGGGCTGTCGGCAACAGTGGCCAATCCGGAAGAGCTGCAGCGCTGGCTGGTTCCGCAGTCAGCCGGCACAGACAACATGGCCGGGCGGATTACCGTTGCCGGCGGAGCCAGCCCGTTGATCACGATTCTTGAAAGCGAGGAGCGAATTCCCTGGTCGGGGCATTCGGCGCGCTACGCGGTTCCCGACGTCTACCAGACCATCAAGGACCACCGCACCACGCTGATCTTCGTCAATACCCGCAGCCAGGCAGAGCTGTTGTTTCAGGAGCTGTGGCGGATCAACGACGACAGCCTGCCGATCGCGCTGCATCATGGCTCACTGGACGCGGCGCAGCGGCGGCGGGTGGAGGCTGCGATGGGGCGCAATGAACTCAGGGCGGTGGTCGCGACTTCGACGCTGGATCTGGGAATTGACTGGGGCGACGTCGATCTGGTGGTTCATGTCGGCGCGCCCAAGGGTGCCAGCCGTCTGGCGCAGCGCATAGGCCGGTCCAACCACCGGATGGATGAGCCCAGCCGGGCCATCCTGACACCGGCCAACCGGTTTGAAGTGCTGGAGTGCCAGGCAGCGATCGATGCCAATTATGTCGGCGCGCAGGACACGCCGCCCGGCGGCGATGGCGGGCTTGATGTGCTGGCCCAGCATGTGCTCGGGATGGCAGCCGCCGCCCCCTTTGATGCTGATGATCTCTATCGGGAGGTGAGCAGCGCTTCGCCCTATGCCTGGCTTGACCGTGACAGCTTCGCCAAGATCATCGAATTCGTCGCCACCGGTGGCTATGCGCTCAAGAGCTATGAACGCTACGCGCGGATTCGTAAGCAACCGGACGGCTTGTGGCGGATTTCCAACCCGCAGGTGGCGCAGCAGTACAGGCTCAACATTGGCACCATCATCGAAGCGCCGATGCTCAATGTGCGGATGACGAGCCGCAAGAATGGAGCGCTGACCGGGCGCGGCGGCCCGCCGCTTGGCAAGGTGGAAGAGTATTTTCTCGAAACGCTGGCCCCGGGTGACACATTTCTCTTCTCCGGCAAGATCCTGCGGTTCGAAGGTATCCGCGAGAACGAGTGCATGGTGTCCAAAGCCTGGGATCAGGACCCGAAAGTGCCGGCCTATGCGGGCGGCAAGTTTCCGCTGTCGACATACCTGGCCGAGAGTGTGCGGGCGATGATCGCCGACCCGGACAAATGGAGCGCGCTGCCCGACCAGGTGTCGGACTGGCTCAGAATGCAACAGCAGGTATCGCAGCTGCCGGCGCGGGACAGTTTGCTGATCGAAACCTTTCCACGCGCCGAGCGCTTCTTCATGGTGTTCTATCCGTTTGAAGGCCGTGTGGCACACCAGACTCTGGGTATGCTTCTGACCCGCAGGCTGGAACGGCTGGGCGCGCAGCCGCTGGGCTTTGTGGCAACGGATTATTCTCTTGCCGTGTGGGCGCTTGAGGACATGAGCGTCATGATCTCGGACGGACGACTGGATCTGGGCGTGCTGTTTGACGAGGACATGCTGGGCGACGATCTCGATGCATGGTTGAACGAATCCTGGATGCTCAAGCGCACCTTCCGCGCCTGCGCGGTGATTTCCGGACTGATCGAGCGGCGGCACCCGGGCAAGGAGAAGTCAGGCCGTCAGGTCACCGTGTCAGCCGACCTGATTTACGATGTCCTCAGAAGTCACGAACCGGACCACATCCTGTTGCGCGCGACCCGCGCCGATGCTGCGCAGGGGCTTTTGGATATTCAAAGGCTCGGGGCTATGCTGAAGCGAATCAAGGGCCATATACGGCACCGGGCGCTGGAGCACATTTCTCCGCTGGCGGTTCCGATCATGCTGGAAATCGGGCGAGAACCGGTGACCGGCGAAGCGCATGAAAGCATATTGGCTGAAGCCGCAGAGGATCTGCTTGCCGAGGCACAGGACCAGACTTGAACGGAACAGCCATGCACGGCACGAATGCGGCGCTCAAAACAGCCTCCGGGGCAAGTGGCCCGTCAACCGCGGAGCTGGCTGTCAACGGAACCGCCGTGACGTGTGACCGCGCCGGCGTGCTCTGGTTGCCCGACAGCAGCATTCTGGTGGTGTCCGACCTGCACCTGGAAAAGGGCGCAGCCTTTGCGCGGCGCGGCATGATGCTGCCACCTTACGACACGGCGGCAACACTGGCCCGGCTTGGCTTGGCGATCGCCTATTACAATCCGCGTCTGGTGATCAGTCTCGGGGACAGCTTCCATGACCGGAGCGGCTCGGCGCATCTGCCCGATGGTTACCGTGAACAGCTTCGAGGCCTGCAGCGGGGCCGCGACTGGACCTGGATCGAGGGCAACCACGATCCTGACAGGCCGGTGGGACTGGAGGGCAGTTTCTGCAGCGAACTGCAGGTGGAAACCCTGGTGTTCCGGCATGAACCGGCACAGGGCGCTGCAGAGGGCGAAATTGCCGGACACCTGCATCCGGCGGCGCGCGTGGTGCGACGCGGCAAGGCTGTTCGCCGGCCATGTTTTGCCAGCGACGGCAAACGGTTGCTGATGCCGGCCTTCGGCTCGACCACGGGCGGGCTGGAACTGCGCCATCCGGCGATGCGCGGCCTGTTTGACCGCAACAAGCTGGTGGCGCATCTGATCGGCAAGGAACGGATCTATTCCGTGGCCTTCAACCGGATGAACGGGTGATTCCATTCATGCCGCAGGCCTGCGAGGCAGTGCAGCCCCGCATCAATCCTTGCGGAAAATGATACTTCCGAGCCAGCCTGTCAGCGTGGCGAGAAGCACAGCAACAATACCGTAACCCAGCGAATAGACGTGGGCGAAATTGAAGAGGAACTGCTCGAGGCCGGTCTTGACCACACGCAGCGGGATGACCTTTTCCATGACGAACTGATTGTTCTTGTAAAGCACAGCCCGGACCTTGTGCTGACCAACCGGAATGTTGGCCGGAAGCCGGACAGCTGCACGAAACAGCGATTTGGAAATGAACTGCACACCGGTCGGATCGCGCTGGTACAGACCGCTGGCCTGCTTGATGCGGCGCAGTGCATCACGGAATTCGGTCAGCCGCGACCCGTCGCCGACACCGCCGGTGGGCACGAGACGGATGTTGTTGATGCCGATATCGCGCGAGGCGAGTTCCATCATATTGCCAATGTCGGCCAGTGGCCGTGTACTCGACATCGAGTAGGAGGCCGGAATCGGCTCAAAGCGGATCGAGTGACGGTTGATCCAGATCCCCGCCACACGCTCCTTGCGCCGCACGGTGCTGGAGGCACGCGGCCCTTCCAGCGCAACGACGATATCATAGGCAAAGGTGGCCAGGAGCAGTTCGTCCGCCCCTTCAATAGCGCCAAAGACGGTGATGTCGGCACCGGAAAAATCCGAGGTAATGGCGATTTCGTTGGTGGAAATACCTATGTCGATCCGCTCGGAAAATTTCTCATTTACCGTCACCGTCGGATCGGCAAGCTGCGCCAGGGCGGGAACGCTGACGCACATAGATACAACAAACAGACACACAGCGGACCGCATCAAAACCCGAACCTCCCGCTGACCACCGAGTAGATTTCATCGGGCGGAAGCACCAGATCGAACCCGAGACGAATCCCGACGCCCAGCACCAGCAATGCCAGGCCTGCGCGCAACTGTTCGCCGCGCATTTTCTGGCCGACGCGGACACCATATTGCGCACCGATGACACCGGCGATCATCAGCAACCAGGCCAGAACGATGTCGACGGAGAAGTTGGTCGCCGCCTGCACAACGGTGGTGAAGGCGGTCACGAAAATGATCTGGAACAACGAGGTTCCGATCACAACGCTGGTCGGGATGCGCAGCAGATAAATCATCGCCGGGACCATGATGAAGCCGCCGCCGACGCCCATCACCGAGGTCAGAATCCCAATGCAGAAACCCAACAGAATAACCGGGATGACGCTGAGATAGAGCTTCGACCGCTTGAAACGCATCTTGAACGGCAGACGATGAACCCAGTTGTGCTGACCGGGCTTGCGCAATGACACCGGCTTGTTCTGAGACGCCCGGCGCAGCGAAATGACGCTTTCCCACAGCATCAATCCACCAATTGACCCAAGGAACACAACGTAGAGCAGCGAAATGATGAGGTCGAGCTGACCGAGACGGCGCAGCATGGAGAAGATCTGAATACCGACAGTGGCACCGGCCAGGCCGCCCACCAGCAGCACCAGCCCCAGCTTGATATCCAATGTGCCACGCCGGAAGTGCGCCAAGGCCCCGGAGACCGAGGAGGCGACAACCTGATTGGCGCCGGTAGCCACGGCTACAGCCGGTGGGATATTGTAGAAAATCAGCAGCGGTGTGATCAGAAATCCACCGCCAACGCCAAACATTCCAGACAGGAATCCGACTGCCGCGCCCATCCCGAGGATGACGAAGATATTGACCGACAATTCTGCGATCGGCAGGTAAATGGTCACCTTGCCCCCCGGGGGTCAATGACTGGAAAAGAGTTACACCGGGGATAGCCCGATAAAACGGTTTTGCGCGTTTCGAAGGTGCGAGTCAAATCAGTTGATCCTGTCCCGGCAAGGTTTTTCGATACTTGCCGGTCTTTTTCATATGGTGCGGTGCATAATGGCGTCAGGTGCACCCAGGAATTCCGGGAAGCACATGATAAAGCTTCGAAATGACATGGCTTTGTCACAGTCCTGTCTCACCTGCCAAACGAAACTGAACCGTCTCCATGAGCACCCGGATCTTCCAAAACCGCATACCCGCCGAGATGCGTGAAAGTCATTGTCACTGTCCGGAAGGGATGCGTGTTTGCAAGTCTTCCGGGCACGCCTCAGCCGAGCCGGGTGAAGAGCCAACCAACTCTGATCAAATTCTCTTAGCGCCGTGCTGCTTTGACCTGGCAACAACCGGATTCGACGCGGGCAAGCGGCGCTTGCTCGCGCAAATCCCGTCAGCCGTTGCGGGCCAGCAGTTCCTGAACAAGCCGGTCGTCGATCTCGCCAGTGGCTTCCATACCGATCGAGGTCTGGAATTGCTTGATCGCCGTTACCGTCCGTTTGCCCATGACACCATCTGGCGGGCCCGCATCAAAACCGTTGTTGTTGAGAATGGCCTGAATGTTGCGGATGGCCTTTCCCATGTCCACCGAAGCCGTTTCGGTGGATGCGCCCTGCCATGAGGCCGGAACTTCAACTTCATTCGCGTCCGGATTTATCGGCTGTGCCGTCCAGTTTGCAACGGCCGCACGGGCAGCCTCGGCCTGCTCCGGCCGCAGCGCATTGAACACTTCATCGCGTTTGACGGCTGCATCCTTGTCGCCATCATTGGCTGCAATGGCAAACCATTTGTAGGATTTCTCGAGATCCCGGGGCACACCGTCTCCACGTGCATACAGGATCGCCAGATTTACCTGGCTGTCGCGGACACCAACCTCGGCGGCCCGGTCAAACCACACCGCGGCGCTGTCGTAATCCGGTACGGCTCCGGCCGCGGCATAGAGGACCGCGAGATTGTGCATGGCGCTCGCATTGCCCTGTTCCGCGGACAGCTGGTACCATTTCTTGGCGGCATCGAGATCACGCTCGAGGCCACTGCCCTTTTCGTAGAAATTGGCAATCCGGTATTGTGACGGAGCGTGTCCGAGATCCGCAGCGCGCTGGTACCAGGTGGCGGCGGCCTTGAGATCGACCGGAACGCCTCGGCCTTCGGTAAAGCGCGCGCCTATCTCATAAAATGCCAAGGGGTTTCCAGCCGCAGCAGCAGCCTTGAGAGCGCCTGTGGCCGCATCCGCCGGAAGCCCATCCAGCGCAGCGGTGAGACCATTGTCAACGGCCGGAGCCGGAGCCGCTTCCTCATCCTGCGGAGCGATCGCCGCGGTCGCCTCGGGTGACGTGACCGGAGGCGTGATCTCCGAAATCTCGGCAGGCGCATCCTCGCCGGGTTCGATGACCCTGACCTCAGGCAAGCGCGCTTCCATGACAGGCTGCTGATCTTCCACACCCGATGCGAGGCTTTCCGTTTCTTCGGGCGCATCAAGCTGCTCAACTGTTGCCGGCTCGATAATGGCCGGTTCAACTGTCGCTATATCCTCATTGCCGCCCGATAGCAGACCGGAAACCAGTGGATAGGACATGATTGCCAGCAGAACCGCACCGGCGGCCATGAGCATGGGACGGCGGCGTGACTTGAGAACCTCAAGCATGCCACCACCGCTCTTGCGACCCTTGCCGATCGTCTCGACTTCGGCCGCTGCAGCCATGGCAGCGCGGCGGGCAGACGCCAAAAACTCCGATTTTTCCGCACCATTGTCGGCCGGGCCGCCATCGCGCTTGCGTTCTGCGGCCTGGGCTTCCCGCACCTTTTGCAGGATCCGGTTGATGTCAGGTGCGCCCGACCCGGGTTCAAGCGGCATATTTGCGGTTTCCGCATCCATCTCCATGGATGGATCGAGCGGCGGCGAATCATCTTCGGCAAAGTGCGGTTCGGACTGGAATTTGGACGTGTCCTTGCCTGGCCTGATACGAGCCGCCAAGCCGGAGAGAAATGACTTCTCGCTTCCGTTGTCCATGCCTGTCGAGGGCTCAAGGTCATCGGCAGCCGGCTCATGGCTCGCCGCAAACGCGGCAGCCATTGCGGCAGCCTCCGACGGGGTGCGCGCCGGATGGGCCTTGTGATCGGCCCGTGCGGGACCAGCCTGGGTGGAGTCGTCCCGATAGCCGCCTGACGCCTGCATGGCTTCGTCAAGCGCCGCAGTTGATGCTCCCGGCATCGCGGCATCGCGGTTGCTTGGCGCGCCTGCAGCGGCGTCGGACCGCTCACTGTGATAGGCCGCTTGTGGCGCGTCGAGCCTCTCCAGCCGCCCGGCAATTTTCAGCATGGTTTCCTGGACGGCCTCGAAAGCACGCGTGGTCCGGTCTTCGGTCTTGCGGCTGAGCCCTTCAAGAGCCTTGAGGTCATCGGCCAGTGCGGTGATGACTTCCATATTTGCGAGCGATTGCGGCGACGGCGAGCTGCCCATCTGACCCGAATAGGCCGACAGGGCTGCCTCGGCGGCCTGCCGGGCAGCTTCAACCACAAACTCATCGCTTGTTGCCAGATGCTCCTCGATGGAAGCCAGGCGCTCGTCGAACACGTCGGAGCCCACTCCTGCGGGCGCTGAGCTGATCAGGCGGGAGAGGTTGGAAATCTGGTCTTCAAGACCGCGCATGGCCTGATCGCTCGGGCCAGTTCCAGCATTGCTGGACGAATCCAGCCGCTCGGCGATATCGGCCAGCCTGGCTTCCAGGTTTTCGATACCCGGCAGCATCACCGGAGCCTGATCGATATAGGGTCTGTCGAGCCGGGCGGAAATTTCAGCCAGCTGAGCTTCGACATTCTCCAGCCCGTTGACTGGTTGCATGGCGTTGCCGGCGGCTGTCACTTCAGCCTGCTGCAGCTTGTGGGCAATGTCGGCCAGCCGCGCATCGAGGGTTTCAAGCCCCGGCAGAGGATCGACACTGCGCGAGACAGTGGCTTCGGCGCGGCCGATCAGCGCCTCCAGACGGCCGATGACGGCATCGGGGACAGCGCTGGGCTGGGATTCGGGAGCGGAAAGGTTTTCGATCTGGTAGGCCAGTTGATCCAGGCGGGCAATCAGCGATTCATCAACGCCACGTGCATCAAGCGCTTCGATCTTGCCGGTGATGTCGCTGAGATAGTCAGCCAGTTCCGGCATGCGATCTTCACGAGCGCCATTTTCGATAAATGCCTGCAGATTTTCAATCCGTGCGTCCAGCCGGGCGATGGCTTCTTCGTCAGCCAGCTGAGCCACGCGCGCGGCAAGATTCTCAATGCGGCTGCCGATCTCGGTTTCCACTGCAGCCGGTTCAAGCTCATCGATCTTTTGTGCGAGAGATGCCAGCCGGGCCTCGAGGCGCTCGAACGGGGCATTGTCGGTGGCAGGAGAAACGGGAGCGGGCATCGCCGAAATCGCACGGGTGATTTCATCCAGCCGCGCACCGAGCATGTCGAACTGCGCCGGGAAATCGGGGCTGGACGCTGCCGTCTGGTGGGTCATCGCCTCGATCGCATGCGAGAGTTCGACGATCTTGTCCTCGATCGCCTGGCCCTGGCCGGATGCGGGCATGGTTGTGAGGAATTCGCGGATTTCGTCGACACGGTAAGCCAGGTTGACGAGCTCTTCGCGCAGTGCGGTCATGTCCAGACCGGTGACCTGCTCCTCCATGGTCTGCCAACGGTTTTCAAGCGAGCGGACGCTGTCCTCGCGGGCCAGTTGATCGACCATGCCGCGCATGGAATTGAGTTCCAGCCTGAGCGCATCAGCGCCGCCATCCTGCGCGCCGAGTGCATCGATCGAGGCGGAGATCCCGGCAAGATCCTGGCGCAGTTCTTTCGGCAAGGACTGGTCACGCGCTTCCGCCCGCAACTCGCCCATCTCACGGCGGAGAGCTGTCATCTCATTGATGAGCTGCTGGCTCAGGTCCGGTCTCGGGTCCCGGTAAGCAGCGGCAGCAGGCTGGGCCGTCGCAGCTTTGCGGGCAGGCTCGGACGCTCGAGTTTCCCTGGCCGGAACCGGTGCGGCAGTCCGCGCCGGCCTTGCAGAATGAGCAGGTGCACCGCGCGACGCCTGTTCGAGCGCACGCTGCCGGGCGCGAATATCGTCGAGAAGGTCGCTGCCCAGACCGGCAGATTGCGGGTTCGCAGCTTTGGCCTGAGGTGTTTTCGCAGTCGGCCTTGTCATCGCTGCCTCGCCGTCCCGGCCAAGCATCGTTTCAATTCGCGCTTCCAGGCTTTCAATCGTGCGATTGAGCGAATCCAGTGAGGATCCGCTTGCGCCGGGCCTGCTTGAATGAGATCGCGATCCGTTCATTTTTGTTTCCGCTTCGCGTTGTTGACCGGGGCTTACAGCCCCACCCCTTACGCAGCACATCCATACCGCCATCCGGATCAGCGGGGGAAATCCCCCAACTCCGAAAGGCCAGACTTCAAACCGGCAAAAACAAGATACAATGAATCCGGGCTTACTGCTCTTCGCGCCCACATTCATCGAAACGTGGTAAACAACCCGTTAACCAAGGTTACTTTTCTTCACAGCAGTGTCTGAAAACTGTCGCGACTTGACGTCACGGAAGGTTTAGTGTCACACCGAAATTCATCCATTTGACGTCACAATAAGAATGGCGGCTTCGCCCAATCATGAATGATATGACAGACACCAGCGCCGACCACGACGAACCGGTTTACAAGATTGGCGATCTGGCAGCGGAATTCGGTGTCACGCTGCGAACCTTGCGCTTCTATGAAGACAAGGATCTGCTCAGGCCAACACGGGTCGGCGTTACCCGGCTGTTCTCCAAGCGGGATCGTGCCCGTCTGAAACTGATCCTGCTTGGCAAACGGGTCGGATTCTCCCTGACCGAGGTCAAGCGGATGATCGATCTGTACGATCCTCGCGGCAAGAACGTCACCCAGCTCAAGGTGGCCCTGTCCAAGGGCGAAGCGCAGATGCGCGTGCTTGAGGAACAGCGAACCAGCATCAACACCGCTATCGAAGAACTTGAACGGACCATAACAGTGGTCCGCGACATGCTGAAAGAATCGGAATAACCGCAACCCGGTCATCGCCGCTCTCGCATCAACCCGCTCAAAAGGCGGGTTTTTTGTTGCCTGCAGCCTCGCGGCTTTCGATTCGACCCGCCGCAGCCTCTTGTCCCAAGCGATCAAATCACCACATCACAAGTTATAAGGCTTGACTGTTTTTGAATTTTTTTTGACTGAAAAATCCGAAAAACACTGGATATTGATGGATTTCGGGATCAGCATGTACTCGTCGGCCCGATCCGCTCTATTTTTTACGTTTACGCAAACGTCAAAGTTTAGTATGCACTTTCACGGGGATCGCCGGGCTATTGTGCCCGAGGCGACGAAACTACAAGGAATGAGGATCCATGCCAGTCTTCAAGGCACCGGTCGATGATACGCTTTTCATTCTCAATGATGTGCTCGGCTACGAGCGCTATATGAATTTGCCCGGATTTGCAGATGCGAGCCCGGACATCGTCGAGGCCGTCCTGCAGGAAGGCGCGCGGATTGCTGAAGAGGTGATGCTGCCGCTCAACCAGGTCGGCGATCAGCAAGGCTGCACCCGTCATGACGACGCCACTGTCTCGACGCCGAAGGGCTTCAAGGCAGCCTACAAGCAGTATTGCGAAGGCGGATGGCTGGGACTTGCCGCGCCCACCGAATATGGCGGACAGGGCCTGCCCTACACGCTGCACACCGCGGTCTCCGAATACATGATTTCTGCCAACCTCTCGCTGCTGATGTATCCCGGCCTGACCCAGGGCGCGGTCGCGGCGATCGCCGAGCACGGCACTGACGAGCAGAAGACCAAATACCTGCCGAAAATGATCGAAGGCATCTGGACCGGCACCATGAACCTGACCGAACCGCATTGCGGTACCGATCTGGGTCTGCTGCGCACCAAGGCCGTGCCGCAGGACGATGGCAGCTACAAGATTTCCGGACAGAAGATCTTCATCTCGGCTGGCGAACACGACATGTCCGACAATATCATCCATCTTGTTCTGGCCCGCATCGAAGGCGCGCCTGAGGGTGTGAAGGGCATTTCGCTGTTCATCGTGCCGAAGTTCATGGTTGGCGAAGACGGGTCGCTGGGCGACCGCAACCCGGTCACCTGCGGATCGCTCGAAGAAAAGATGGGCATCCACGGCAACGCCACCTGCGTGATGAATTATGACGAGGCCACAGGTTATCTGATCGGCAAGGAGAACGCCGGTCTCAAGGCGATGTTCGTGATGATGAACGAGGCCCGCCTCGGCGTTGGCCTGCAAGGCCAGGCAATGGGCGAAATCGCCTATCAGAATGCCGTTGCCTATGCGCGTGAACGGCTTCAGGGCCGGTCGCTGTCAGGCCCCAAGGCGCCGGACAAGAAGGCCGATCCGATCATCGTGCATCCGGATGTTCGCCGCACCCTGATGACCATCCGCGCCTTCAACGAAGCCGGCCGCGCCTTCATGCTGTGGACTGCGCTCAAATCCGACGTCGCCCACAAGTCCGAGGTCGAAAGCGACGTTCAGGAAGCCGACGATCTGCTCACCCTGGTCACTCCGGTGGTCAAGGGCGTTCTGACCGACAAGGGCTTTGATCATGCGGTAATGGCGCAGCAGATGTTTGGCGGCCATGGCTACATCGAAGAATGGGGCATGAGCCAGTATGTCCGCGATGCCCGTATTGCGATGATCTATGAAGGCGCCAACGGCATTCAGGCGCTCGATCTGGTGGGCCGCAAGCTCGGCCAGAACGGTGGCCGCGCCGTGATGGCGTTCTTCAAGGAAGTCGGCGATTTCTGCGAGGAGAACCGCGGAAACGAAGAACTGGCGCTCTACACCAAGAGCCTGAAAAAGGGCCTCAACGATCTGCAGGCCTCGACCATGTGGCTGATGCAGAACGCCATGGCCAAGCCAGACAATGCCGGCGCAGCCTCGACCGACTACATGCATCTGTTCGGCCTTGTGTCGCTTGGCTACATGTGGGCGCTGATGGCCAAGGCGGCCGTGGAAAAGCGCGACAGCGGCGCTGACGGCAAGGAAGAGTTCCTGGCGTCCAAGCTGCTGGTCGGCAAATTCTACATGGAACGCATCATGCCGGAGACCGCGTTGCGCAAGACCCGCATCGAGACTGGCTGCGAGACCATGATGGAACTGGCCGAAGAGGCGTTTTAAGCCGCGTCCAGCGGCTTGAATTGAGACGGCAATTGAGACTGGCGGCGGGCGTGTTCATGCGCCCGCCTGAAGCTTCGGGAGGAAGACATGGCGACTTTGCCATCAGATGTGCTTGGCGTACCCCGTCCGGACTGGATGGAAGACGACGTTGCGATGCTCGCCGACATGGCTTCACGCTGGCTCGAAGCGGAAGTTGTTCCGCACTACGACCGATACGAAAAGCAGGAAATGGTTGACCGCAGCGCCTGGGAAGGCGCCGGCGCGGCAGGCCTGCTTTGTGCAGCAATTCCCGAGGAATATGGCGGCTCGGGCGGCACTTACGCGCATGAGGCGGCCATCATCGAAGCCCTGGGCCGCACCGGAACCGACGGTTTCGGGATAGCCCTGCACAATGCCATCGTCGCCCCCTACATCCTGCATTTCGGCTCGGAAGAGCAGAAGCAAAAATGGCTTCCGAAAATGGCGTCCGGCGAGATGATCGGCGCCATTGCCATGACCGAACCCGGCGCCGGCTCCGACCTGCAGGGCATCAAGACGACGGCGAAGAAGGATGGCAATCACTATGTCATCAATGGCTCGAAGACATTCATCACCAATGGCCAGCATGCCAACCTGATCATTGTGGTGACCAAGACCGACCCGACCAAGGGCGCCAAGGGTGTCTCGCTGATGGTGGTGGAAACCGAGGAAGCCGAAGGGTTTCGCCGCGGCCGCAATCTCGACAAGGTCGGCCTCAAGAGTAACGACACATCGGAATTGTTCTTCGATGATGTGCGGATCCCGACAGCCAACATGCTGGGCACCGAGGAAGGCCAGGGGTTTGCGCAGCTGATGACAGAGCTGCCGCAGGAGCGGCTGCTGATCGCCAACCAGGCGATCTCGATGATCGAGCGCGCTTTGGCGATCACCATCGACTATGTCAAGGAGCGCAAGGCCTTCGGCAAGGCGATCATCGATTTCCAGAACACCCAGTTCAAGCTGGCGGAGCTGAAATCGGAAGCGGTGATGGCGCGGGTGTTTGTCAATCACTGCGTTGGTGAACATCTCAAGGGCCAACTGACCTCGACCACCGCGTCGATGGCCAAATACCTGACCACCGATCTGCAGTGCAAGGTGGCGGATGAATGCGTCCAGCTGCATGGCGGCTACGGCTTCATGAACGAATATCCGGTGGCGCGGATGTTCCGCGATGCACGGGTGCAGCGAATTTACGGTGGAACCAACGAGATCATGAAACTGTTGATAGCAAGGAGCTTGTGAACCGATGACTGACTTCACGCTTGATTGCTTTCTGGAGAGCGGCAACGCCTACAAGGCGGCCCTGATGCTGGAACTCAGCAGCGCCGACTGGTCGCCCCGCCGGGTCGCGTTTTTTACCGGGCAGACGCGCTCGCCGGAATTCCGGGAGATGAACGTCATGGGCGAAGTACCGGTGCTGACCCATCACAAGCTCGATGGCGATGTGGTGCTGAGCCAGTCCGGGGCGATCCTTGATTACCTGTCACGCAAGTTCGATCGGTTTGGCCCGGCCAATGAGGATGAACGGCGCGAGATCCTGCGCTGGCTGCTGTGGGACAACCACAAGCTGACCAGCTATGTGGCGACCTACCGGTTCATGAGTCTTTTCCAGAAGAAGACCGATGATCCGGTGACACAGTTTTTCCAAGCCCGTGCGGTCAACGCGTTCAAGGTTCTGGATGCGCATCTTGGCGGACGGGACTTTGTCGTTTCCGGGCATCCGACCATCGCCGATCTGTCGCTGTGCGGCTATCTGTTCTGGCCGGAGCAGATCGGCATGGACCTGACGGCCTACCCGAACATCGCGGCCTGGCTCGACCGCGTCGCAGCCCTGCCGGGCTACAAGAGACCCGAAGAGCTGATGCCGAGCGGGATGGACCCTTCAACGGCCACCGCCTGACCCAAACACCAAACCCCTGGAGATCACCGCAATGGTTGATGTATTTGTCTATGATCATGTCCGCACCCCGCGGGGCCGCGGCAAAAAAGACGGAAGCCTGCACGAAGTGCCGTCGGTACGGCTGGCCTCGCACATGCTTGAAGCGCTGCGCGACCGCAACGGCCTCGACACCAGCAAAGTCGATGACATCGTCATGGGCTGTGTCGATGCCATCGGTGAAGCCGGTGGCGACATTGCGCGGGCAGCAACCTTCGAAGCAGGCTACGCGACCGAGGCTCCGGGCATCCAGATCAACCGCTTCTGCGCTTCGGGACTGGACGCCATCAACTTCGGCACCGCCAAGATCGCCCAGGGCGCGGACGACATCGTCATCGCCGGCGGCGTGGAATCGATGTCGCGCATCGGCATCGGTGCACAGGGCGGCGCATGGTTCATGGATCCGTCGGTCAACATTCCGGCCTATTTCATGCCGCAGGGCATTTCCGCCGACCTGATTGCCACCAAATACGGCTTCACGCGTGACGATGTCGACGCCTATGCGATGGAAAGCCAGAAACGCGCGGCAAATGCCTGGGACAAGGGTTACTTCAAGAAGTCGGTGGTTCCGGTCAAGGATATCAACGGCCTGACCATCCTCGACCGCGACGAGCACATGCGCCCGGGTACTGACATGCAGGCGCTTGCCAGCCTCAACGCCTCCTTCGGCATGATGGCGGAGATGGGTGGCTTTTCATCCGTCGCCATCCAGGCGCATCCGGAAATCGAAAGCATCAACCACATCCACCATGCCGGCAACTCTTCGGGCATCGTCGACGGTGCCGGCCTGGTGCTGCTCGGCTCAAAGCGTGGCGGCAAGACCATGGGTCTCGAGCCCCGCGCCCGCATCAAGGCGTTTGCCAATATCGGCTCCGATCCGGCGCTGATGCTGACCGGTCCGGTGGATGTGACAGAAAAACTTCTGAAGCGCGCCAAGATGAAGATCGAGGACATTGATCTGTTCGAACTCAACGAAGCCTTCGCCTCCGTTGTGCTGCGTTTCCAGCAGGCCTTCGACATTCCGTCCGACAAGATCAATGTCAATGGCGGCGCGATTGCCATGGGCCACCCGCTGGGCGCCACCGGCGCTATGATCCTCGGCACCGTGCTGGATGAGCTCGAACGCCGCGACCTCAACACCGCTCTTGTCACGCTGTGCATCGGCGCGGGTATGGGCACCGCGACGATCATCGAACGCGTCTGAATTCGGGAGAACCAAAATGAGCAATGACATTTACACTGTAGACGTCGACAGCGACGGCATCGCGCTGGTCACCTGGGACATGACCGACCGGTCGATGAACGTTTTCACCCAGGCAGCGCTTGAGCAGCTTGACGGGCTGGTTGACCGGTTTGTCGCCGACGACGCGGTCAAGGGCGTGGTCTTCACCTCCGGCAAGTCGACTTTTTCCGGCGGTGCCGACCTGACCATGATGAAGACCATGCTGGCCGGCATGGCGGAAGAGAAACGCACCAACCCTGACAACGCCCAGCAGATGCTGTTCGACCAGGTCGGGCGGATGAGCTGGCTCTACCGCAAGATCGAAACCTGCGGCAAACCGTGGGTATCGGCGATCAACGGGGTGTGCATGGGCGGCGCGTTCGAGTTGTCGCTGGCCTGTCATGGCCGTGTTGTGGCGGATTCGCCATCGGTCAAAATGGCTCTGCCTGAAGTCAAGGTCGGCATCTTTCCGGGCGCCGGCGGCACCCAGCGTGTGCCGCGCCTGACCAATGCGCAGGACGCATTGCAGATGATGACCACCGGACAGTCGCTGACACCGGCCCGCGCCAAGGCGATGGGCCTGGTGCATGAAGTGGTCGAGCCGAAGAAGCTCATTTCAGCCGCCAAGGCGATGATCAAGAACGGCCTGTCCCCGGTTGCTCCCTGGGACGTCAAGGGCTTCAAGCTGCCGGGCGGCCAGATCTGGTCGGCCCAGGGCGCGCAGTTGTGGCCAGCGGCTTCGGCCATCCTGCGCCGCGAAACGCAGGACAACTACCCAGCCGCCAAGGCGATCCTGCAGAGCGTGTTCGAAGGCCTGCAGGTTCCCTTCGACACCGGTCTGAAGATCGAGCAGCGCTACTTCAGCCATATCCTGCAGACCCCTGAAGCCCAGTCGATGATCCGCTCCCTGTTCGTTTCGCTTCAGGAGATCAACAAGGGCGCCCGCCGCCCCGAAGGCATCAAGCCGACCAAGTTCCGCAAGATCGGCGTTGTCGGCGCCGGTTTCATGGGCGCGGGCATTGCCTATGTGACAGCCAAGGCCGGCATTCCGGTGGTGCTGATAGACCGCGATCTCGAAGCGGCAGGCAAGGGCAAGGCCTATTCGGAAGACCTCGTCAAAAAGGGTATCCAGAAGGGCAAGACCACCAAGGAAGAAGGCGACAAGCTGCTGTCGCTGATCACCACCTCAGCCGATCACGCCGATCTGGCGGATGCGGACCTGGTGATCGAGGCCGTATTCGAGGACCGCGACGTCAAGAAGGCGGTGACCGAATCCATCGAGGCACAGATCCGGCCCACAACCGTCTATGCGTCCAACACCTCGACACTGCCGATCACCGGGCTTGCCAAGAACTCGAAGCGGCCGAAAAACTTCATTGGCATCCACTTCTTCTCGCCGGTCGACAAGATGCTGCTGGTGGAGATCATTCTCGGCCGCAAGACCTCTGACAAGGCGCTGGCCGTGGCACTCGATTATGTCGCAGCGATCAAGAAGACCCCGATCGTGGTCAACGACACCCGCGGATTCTTCGTCAACCGTTGCGTGCTTCGCTACATGAACGAAAGCTACAACATGCTGGCTGAAGGCGTGCCGCCGGCGATGATCGAGAATGCGGCAAAGATGGCCGGCATGCCGGTTGGACCGCTGTCGCTCAACGACGAAGTGGCGATCGACCTGTCGCTGAAAATCGTCCGCGCCACCATTGCCGATCTGGGCGAAAAGGCCGTCGATCCGCGTCATCTGGAACTGGTCGAACGGATGGTCGAAAAGGAAGGCCGCCTTGGCCGCAAGAACGGCAAGGGCTTCTACGATTATCCGGCCAAACCGGCCAAGAAGCATCTGTGGCCGGAGCTGAAGACGCTCTATCCGCAGCAGGATCCGGCCAAGGTCGACGTTCAGGAACTGCAGAACCGCTTTCTCGCTGCCATCGCGCTGGAGGCCGCGCGCACGGTGGAAGAAGGCATTGTCACCGATCCGCGCGAGGCCGATCTCGGCACGATTCTGGGCTTCGGATTCGCGCCCTATACCGGTGGCGCACTGAGCTATATCGACACCATGGGCGCCAAGGCGTTCGTCGACATGTGCAAGGTGCTGGCGCGCAAATACGGCAAGCAGTTCAAGGCTCCGAAACTGCTGGTGGAAATGGCGGAGAAGGATGAGACCTTCTACGGGCGCTTCAATCCGTACCGCGAGGACAAGGCTGCCGCCTGATCGCGCCAGCCTTGCAACAGACATTCAAACGGGCCTTCGGGCCCGTTTTTGCTAGTCAGGATTTTGTCGCCACCAGCGTGTAGCACAACGGCAGCTGCGCCGTGTTGCCAACATAGATGTCGTAATCGACCTCGCGGTTGGAATGCGGTTGCTCCGTGAGTTCGGCAATCTGCATCCCGGCTCTCACACATCCGGTGACAATGTCGCCCATGGTGTGGAAATGCCAGTAAGATGGCGGGGCCTTGCCGGCTGCAGATCCGTCATAGACGATCTCGTCTTCGGTGATGAACGGATCCGTGCGGAAATAAGAGTATTGGGGTCTGTGAGGCTCCTCACCATGGGGTTCGAACATGTCGAGCACGGGATGGGTCTCGTAGATCAACAGCCGCCCGCCGGGCGCCAGCAGTGAGGATACGGCGCAAAGAAACCGCGTCAGGTCCGGCATCCAGTTGAGAACCCCAATGGTAATCAGCGCCAGATCAAACCGGCCGGAAAGTTGCTCAGGCATTGCATAGACATCCGTGCAGACGAAGCTGGCCTTGTCGCCATGTGGTGAAATGGCGCGCAACTCCTCCGCCTGAGCGAGAAAAGCATCTGATTGGTCAATGCCTGTCGCGGCTGCCGCGCCGAGCGCCAACATGGACAACACCTCGCGGCCATTGTTGCAGCCGATCTGCACGGCCCGCGCGCCATGGACAGCATTGCCGATGAGAGCTTCGGTCACTGTCGCATCGAACGTCGAGAACGAGGCGTCGGCAAAGCCCGCGCGTTGCCTCTGCCAGTCCTCGCTTTGCCGGTGACGGTGCGCCGAGGCATTCCAGGCACGCCTGTTGGCCTGTGTCACCGTGTCTGTATCCCCTGTCATTGGCTCTGTCTCCTGATCAAACGCAATTTGTTATTGTTTGCGTCAGCAACCATCAATAGCACCGGTGAATTCGCAATCACCCGATGGCCAGAAAATTAACCACGGCAAAGGATGATCGAAACTTATATTGCCAGGGGATGCTTGCCGAAGACCAGCCGGTTCGGCACTGTCGGCAAAAAGGGAGGTCTATCCAATGCCTGACATCGACTACTATTTCTATTGCGCGTCGCCGTTCACCTATCTCGGCCACAACCTGATCTGCGAGGTCGCTGAACGGCACAAGGCCACACTGAACTACAAGCCGGTCAATCTGTCTGCCCTGTGGGCCGTTTCCGGCGCGGTTCCTCCTGGCCAGCGTCCACCGGTGCGGCAGCGGCTGCGGCTGATCGAACTGCAGCGCCTCGCCGCCTGGCGCGGGCTGCCGATCAAGACCACGCCCCTGCACTGGCCGGTCGACGCAGCGCTTGCCGACAAGGTCATCATTGCGTTGGCCGAAACAGGTCATGATCCGCGTTACTTCATGAGCAAGGTGCTTTCCGGAGTCTGGGCCAATGATGACAACATTGCCGATGAAGCGGTTCTGACATCCTATCTTTCGCAGGTCGGGCTTGATGCGAGGCCGGCGATGATCGACGCCAAGTCCGATGAGATCGCGGCGATCCGCGAGCGCAATTCGCAAGATGCCATTGCTGCCGACGCCGTCGGAGTTCCGACCTATGTGCTCAACGGTGAGCCTTTCTGGGGTCAGGACCGGATCGAACTGCTCGATCAGGCCCTGTCGACCGGGCGAAGCCCGATCCGTCCCCACTGAGCAAGGCAGAAAACAGGAGACCATTGGCAAAGAGTGAGGATATTTTTCCTATTCATCTTTACTCGACCGGTGCTGATCATGTAGAAAAGCCTCATTCGGGCCTTTGTGTGAAAGCCCCGGCTTTTGTTCTGAACCGCGGGAACCTGGACCATGCTCTCGCATGAACGCATCTGGTCAGCGCTCGATGCGCTTGCCGAACGCCACGGGTTGACGGCCTCGGGACTTGCCCGGCGTGCCGGGCTGGATCCGACTGCCTTCAACAAATCCAAGCGATCCGGCGCCGATGGCCGCCACCGCTGGCCCTCGACGGAATCGCTTTCCAAGGTGCTGGACGCCACCGGCTCTTCGCTTGAGGACTTCATGAATCTTGTCCGCGGCAGCCAACCCTCACCTGAAAGCAGCTTTCCCGAAGGCGCTTTTCCGCCGCAGGCCGGGTCCATTCCCCTGCTGGGTTTCGCCCAGGCAGGGTCCGGCGGTTTTTTCGATGATGGCGGCTTTCCGGCAGGCCAGGGCTGGGATGTGGTGGATTTTCCAGCGCAGCCATCCGAAAGGCCTGGGGTTTACGCGCTCGAGGTGCAGGGCGACAGCATGATGCCACTCTACCGTGACGGCGACATTCTGATTGTCGAACCCGGAGCGCAGATCCGGCGCGGGGACCGGGTGGTGGTGCGCTCACGCGAAGGCGAGGTGATGGCCAAGGTGCTCAACCGGCAGACACCGCGATCCATCGAGCTGATCTCACTCAACCCTGATCATCCCAACCGCAGCTTCGATATGAGTGAGGTCGACTGGGTTGCCCGCATCATCTGGGCAAGCCAATAAAGTGAGCTGACGCAAAGCCAGCCTGGCGGGACGCCGGGATTCGGCGTTTTGCAGCCTTGCGGCTTGTGCCAGGCGGCCGCATTTCTTATCTAGAACAAATATTCAGGAGAGAAACTGCCCATGACCGAACGTGTTACCGCCCATGATGCGCTGATCTATCTTATGGTCACGATGTCTGCCGTCGACAAAGCCATGAACGACGCGGAGCTGGCGCGTATCGGCCGCATGGTCACCTTCCTTCCGGTGTTTCACGGATTTGATGCCGAGAGACTGGTCGGTGTCACCCGTGCAGCCGCCGAGCTGCTCAAGGGGCCCGAAGGACTCGATATCGTGCTTGAAGTTGTCCGTGATGCCGTTCCTCACAAGTTTTACGACACCGCCTATGCCATTGCGGTCGAAATCGCGTCGGCCGACTACAACATCCAGCAGGAGGAAATTCGGCTGCTGCAGATGTTGCGCGATCGTCTCGGGCTGGACAAACTGACCTGTGCGGCGATTGAACGGGGCGCCATTGCCCGGTTCAGAAGCGCCTGATCCTTACTGCCCGCGCCGACGTGCCGCAGCCTTTCACCGGATCGTGTTTCGCCAGCTACGCCCGGCTATGGCATGACAATGGCCTGACACGATACGGAGGCGCAGAATGACACTGTTCGGCCTGTCCGAGCCGGTAATACGGCTTGTGGCTTTTTCAACGATCTTCATCGCGCTCGCAGCGATCGAGTTGCTGGCGCCACGGCTTGAGCGCGACGAAATGCGCGGAGCATTGAAATCCCGGCGCTGGGTGACCAATCTGGCGATGGTGGTTGTATCTTCGGTGGCGTTGAGGATCGTGTTCCCGCTGGCTGCAGTCGGCACTGCACTCTGGGCGCAGACCAACGGGTTCGGTCTTTTTCCGCTACTGGGGTTACCGCTCTGGGCCGCCGGCATCCTGGCCTTCGTCGTGCTGGACTTTGCGGTGTGGCTTGAACATGTGGTCAGCCACAAATGGCCATTGCTGTGGCGCATCCACCGCATGCACCACGCCGATACAGGGTTTGACCTGACAACGGCATTACGGTTTCACCCGCTTGAAATCGTGTTGTCGATGCTCTGGAAAGCAGCTGTCATCATTGCGCTCGGCGCGCCGCCGGTTGCGGTTCTGGTCTTCGAGATTGTGCTCAATGGCGCCGCCATGTTCAATCACGCCAACATAAAGCTGCCCAAGGCGGCGGACGCCGTGTTGCGGCTGGCCATCGTCACGCCCGACATGCACCGGATCCACCATTCCACCGATCCGCGCGAAACGGATTCGAATTACGGGTTCAACCTGGCGATCTGGGACCGGATGTTTTCGACCTACACACAAACACCGCGGCTTGGCGACACCGGTCTTGAAATCGGACTTTCGGAGTGGCGCGACGGCCGCAGCACTGCAAATCTTGGCTGGGCCCTTGCCCTGCCGTTCCGGTTCCCGCCAAAGGCTAGACCGAGGCCCGGAACGGATCAATAAAGCCCGTTGGGGAACCAGCGCAGATAGAGCTCGGTGAAACGGCCGTTTCGATTGAGTGCCGAGAGGGCATGGTCAAAGGCCTGGCTCAGCGGAGCCTTGCGCGGCTGCACCGCAATGGCCAGCCCCTCCCCGAGATGGGCCTGGGAAAAATACGGGCCATCAAGAAACCGGCAGCAGCTTTCCGTCGACTGGCTCGAAAGCCAGAACGACAGTTGCAGCCCGTCGCCAAACACGGCATCGATCGTGTTATCCTTGAGCGCTTCAAACATCCATTCTGATCTGGAAAACGTCACCGGCTGCAGATCGGAAAACCAGTCACGCAGCATGGCTTCATGGGCGGTGCCGCCCAATACGCCCACCCGTTTGCCGGCCAACGCCTTGGCGCTTCCCTGGGGTGAACTTCCGTCCTTTTTTGCAGCGAACCGCGCCGGCAAGGCCAGATAAGGTCGCGTAAAGCGGAATTTCTCGCGGCTTTCGGCTGTGATCGCCAGCCCCGATATCAGCGCTTCTGCCTGGCCGTTTTCCAACGCGCCTTCCAGTTCACCCCAGGGAAGCGCCTGGATCTGGCAGCGAGGCAGCACATCGAGTTCATCACAAATCGCGCGCGCCAGATCGACGTGAAACCCGGCGAGGTGACCGGTCTGATCGAGAAAACTGAAGGGTGGAAAATCCACCGTGGTGACAAAGCGAATGCGGCCATAGGGGGTGAGATCAGGTGCGGGGATCCGTTCCCGCGGGTCCGTGTAATTTGGCACGAGCATGTCATCGGCGCTCGCGAAGGGTAGAGCGGCCGCAAGAAAAACAATCAAGGCGCACGTTATACGTGAAATACCCCAAAATACTAGGGGTGCAATTATCCGCACTTTCACTACCATAGATTTATCACCCTGCTGCAACAGTCATCTGTGTACCAGAGTCATGGCCCCAAGCAAAAGCACAGACCGACGCTTTTCCGGCAAAGCCCAAACCTACGTGTCTGCAAATGATTCAACCAGTACCGCTCATGCCAGGAGCACGCTGGTCCGTGTGAATAAAAGGGATAGCAAAGCGAACGCGGAGGCAGAGTTTTTTCTGAGCTGCGGCATAGGCAAACCCCATGTGAACGCGGCAAGCGAAGCGGCCCAATGCAACGCCACCACAATTGAGAAAGAGCTTATTGCGGAAGGCCTGATTGATCCAGAACTCTATTACAGCTGGCTGGCGCGCGAACTTGGCCTCTCCTATATCAACGACATCGACCCCGATGAAGTAATCCGTCTCCAATCGACCGATGTGCTGCTGTGCCGGGACGGTCCACTGCGGCTGTCGCGCGCCGGCAGGCAAATTACCGTCATCGTTCCCCAAGCCCGGGATATTGAGGATCACAGGACCCGTCTCGCCGAAATGCCTTCGTTGCGCAACACCCTGGTGGTGGCCTCGCCGGCAACCATTCGCAAAGCTGTGTGGCAGGCCGGCGCAAACGACCGGGTGAGGAAGATTACCTTCGAACTGGATCAGGACCAGCGTGACGTAAGCGCGCGAAGGGTGATGACCGGCTTGCAGGGATTTTTCATGGCCTTGGCTGTCTACGTCTTCGCGACCGGCTTCATGCTCTGGCCAATTCCGGCCCTTGTCGTGCTGCACGTTGGCCTCACCATTGTTTTCGCCGGCGGCATCCTGCTGCGCTTGTGCGCGCTCGTGGCATCCGGCTTCAAAACGGCAAGACCGCCATCGGCAGAACCTGCCGACATCAGCAGATTGCCAGTCTATACGGTTCTCGTTGCCCTGCATGATGAGGCAGACATGGTGCCGGCCATCGTATCGAGAATTTCTGCCCTGCGCTGGCCCAGCAGCCTGCTCGACATCAAATATGTCTGCGAGGCTGACGACGAGGCAACCATCTGCGCCCTGCAACGCCAATATCTGGGCCCCAACAGCGAGATTGTGCGCACACCGTATTTCGGGCCGCGAACAAAACCCAAGGCCCTGCAATACGCCCTGCAAGGCGCGCGGGGTTCGCTGGTCGCAGTCTACGATGCAGAGGATAAACCGGCACCGGGCCAGTTGCTTGAAGCCTGGACAGAGTTTCGGAACGGCGATCCCCAGCTTGGCTGTCTACAGGCACCGCTGGCTATCGCAAATTTGCGGGAAAGCTGGATTTCCGGACTGTTTGCGCTCGAATACAGCGGTCTGTTCCGCGTTCTCGTTCCATTTCTTGCACGAACCCGGATGCCGATCCCGCTTGGCGGCACATCCAACCATTTCCAGCGCGCAGCACTTGAGGCCGTTGGCGGCTGGGACCCGCACAACGTTACGGAAGATGCGGATCTTGGGCTCAGGCTCTATGCACACGGCTACCGCACCGGGACGCTCAAAAGCGCCACGGTCGAGACCGCTCCAACCACACTTGACGTATGGACCCGCCAGCGCACGCGTTGGTTCAAAGGGTGGGCTCAGACCTGGCTGGTGACCATGCGCAAGCCCATGCAGACCTTTCATGCCCTGGGATTGAGGGGATTTGCGGTGTTCCAGCTGATGATTGCCGGAATGCTCGTTTCGGCACTTGCCCATCCGCTGATGTTTATCTTCATCGGGCTGACATTGGCTTGGCTCACCGGCGGTTCCGCCGTGTCCGTCTCGCCCTTGCACAGTGCATTGATGTGGATCGACCTGTTCAATATCGGTGGCAGCTATCTGACATTCATTGCGATGGGATGGCGCGGATTTACCGGTCACGAACGCGGCAGGATCAAAGCTCGCTGGATACTTCTCACGCCAGTCTACTGGTTCATGATGTCTATCGCGGGCTGGCGGGCGCTGGAGCAACTGGCATCAAATACGCACCTCTGGGAAAAAACCCCGCACGCCGCCGCTCCCGAATGGGCCGCCTTCGAAGAGGCCGGGGAAAGCGTGACAAATACGCAAGGTATGGAGCGGGTGAAGGGAATCGAACCCTCGTCTTAAGCTTGGGAAGCTTCTGCTCT
>CAXBIE010000035.1:0-45759 GCA_963975635.1 uncultured Hoeflea sp.
GTGCTGCGCCGCGAGGCCCGTCTCGCTGACGCTGTTCTTGCCCGGCTTGGGCCAGCCTCTCTGCTTGGATCCCGTCATGCTGCGGGGTGATGCCGCAAATGAGCGCGAGCAACGCGAATTCGGTGCAGCTCTGCTTGATGCGGATCTGCCACTGCCAAAAGGCATCGTCGGCCCGCACGGCAAGAGCGCCCGGAAACGCTTCGCGGTCTACCGCAACAATGTCACCGTCAGCCTGATAGCGGTGCTCGCCGATATCTTCCCGGCTATCCAGCGGCTTGTCGGCGAAGCTTTTTTCCGCGACATGGCGCGGCTTTACATTGCCAAAGAACCACCCCGCTCGGCGGTTATGTTCGAGTACGGCAGCGGATTTGCCGCGTTCCTCGAGAGCTTCGAGCCGGTCTCCGGCTATCCCTACCTGCCCGATGTGGCGCGCTTGGAAAAATCATGGCTTGCGGCATTTCATTCGGCCGATGCAGACCCGTTGCAACCCGACGCTCTCGGCGCGATTCCGCCCGAACACCTCGCTGAAACCCAATTTGCCGTTCATCCGGCAACACGCATTGTTCAAAGCAACTACGCCGCGGTGTCTATCTTTTCCGCCAGTCGCGAAGGGCGGTCACTTGAAGACATAAAGCCAGCCACGCCGGAAGACGCGCTCATTACGCGCCCGTCCGACACCGTCGAGGTTCGACAACTGCCACCCGGTGCAGCAGAGTTTTTCAATGCATTGATCGCCGGCGCCACACTCGGAGAAGCGGCAGACCAGACGATGGCCAGCCATCCCGGGTTTGATCTGCCCTCAGCAATTTCAGCCATGCTTGAAGCCGGCGTTTTTACTGCCTGTTCTGTCGGCCAGACACCTAGGGAGCGCACCGCATGAGAGCCGCGATCAATTTTCTGACCGATCTTCACCGCCGGGTATTCGGTTTTCTCGAACGGCAAGGCGATGCCTGGCTGCTTGGATTGATCGCCCGGTTCGCCTTTGCCGCCGTGCTCTGGTTCTATTTCCTCAATTCCGCCAGGACCAAGGTTGGAGATGGACTTCTCGGATTTTTCTCCATCTCGCCGGGCGCTTATTACCAGATAGCCCTGCCCGCAGTGGAAGCGGCAGGAGGCGACGTTGATGCGGTGGCATTCTTCCCCTGGGGACTCATTGTCACGATGGGCACTTACGCCGAATTCATTCTGCCGCTTCTTGTCGTCATCGGCCTGTTTTCACGTCTTGCAGCGCTTGGAATGATCGGCTTCATTGCGGTTCAGACATTCGTCGACATCACGGTCCATCAGATCGGCGCCGAGAGCATCGGCGCACTGTTCGACAGGTTGCCGGACAGTGTTATCGCGGATCAACGCCTGCTGTGGATCGTGCCCTTGGCCGTCATCATCCTCAAAGGGCCGGGATTGTTGTCCGTCGATGCCCTGCTGACGAAATCCCGTACCTGACGCAGCAATCCCTGACAAAGGCCCGAACACGAAAAATGGCGCCCAGTTTCCTGAGCGCCATGCAGCCTGTTCCACTTAAGGGAGGCTAAGATCAGGCGTTCGTGGCCTCAATCTGCTTCGGGTTGGCGCCGGCATCATTGGTGATGGCAATACGGCGCGGCTTCATCGTCTCGGGAAGCTCGCGAACCAGATCAACATGCAGCAGACCGTTGCGCAGAGACGCGCCGGTTACTTCCACATGATCGGCGAGCTGGAAACGACGCTCGAATGCCCGCTTGGCAATCCCGCGATACAGGTACTGAGTGCCTTCGGCCTCATTTTCATCGGCCTTCTCGCCCTTGACCGTCAACACGTGCTCGCGTGCCTCGATGGAGATCTCGGCTTCGTCGAAACCCGCAACCGCCATGGTGATACGGTAAGTGGTCTCGCCGGTGCGTTCGATATTATAGGGCGGATAAGACTGGGATTGATCGGTTGGAGCCATGCCATCCAGCATGGTCAGCAACTTGTCAAAACCAACAGTGGAACGGTAGAGTGGCGAAAAATCAACGTGACGCATAGGTGTCCTCCTTCAGAGCGACTAGAGTTTGCGTTATGGCTCTTGGGTTGCCCCGCATAGGGCGGCATCCCTGCCAGCAGACCCGGTATCCGGCGTCTGCAAACCTAATGTGGGAACTCCCGCAGAGCGGTTCAAGATCTTTTTGGCCCCACAAAAACAAGAACTCCACCCTGAATGCCAGATGAATTGTTCGTTCCGGGCCCGTTCAGGTGAGTGATCCTATCCTCATCAGCATCAGACAAAACAGTCTGACATTGCTCGGAGCATCCCGTCCCTTCTGCTCCAGGCGCCTGGCCGGAGTTGCATGCTTTGTGACTTCGGCCTTTTTCCTTTTGACCAAACAGTGGCGAAAGACTAATTCCCGATGTCATGAGCAATGACCTTCCCCTGCTGATCGAGACGGATGGCAACCCGGTACCGGACAATCATGTCACCGGCTGGTTCGAGAGCACCGGCGGCAAGCGATTGCGCTATGCCATTTTCAAATCCCATGTTCCGGTGGCCCGCGGCACGGTCGTGCTGCTGCAGGGCCGGAACGAATGTATCGAAAAATACTACGAGACCATCCGCCATTTCACCGCGCGGGGGCTCTGGGTGGCAACCTTTGACTGGCGCGGTCAGGGCCTTTCCGACCGGTTGCTGAAAAATCCGCTGCGCGGGCACGTCCGCAGGTTTGGCGACTTTGAAGCCGACTTGTCCATCTTCCTCGAGACCATCGTGCTGCCTGAAGCACGGCTGCCCTTTTGCCTGGTGGCCCACTCGATGGGAGCTTTGGTCGCTCTCTCAATGGCGCCGAAATTGACAAACCGCATCGAACGGATGGTTCTGCTGGCTCCATTTGTCGAACTGTCTGACCAGGCTTTGCCGGCCTGGAGCATCCGGCTGGCCTCCCGCCTGATGCGGATAATAGGCCTTGGGCGTCTTGGTTCAGGCAGAGACAGCTTTCCGAAGCCGTTTTCGGGCAATCCCCTGACGACGGATCTGGAGCGGTTTAGCCGCAACCAGGCCCTCCATATGGCCCATCCCGAGCTTCGCCTTGCACCGCCGAGTTTTGCGTGGGTCAGCGAAATGCTCAATGCGATGGTACGCGTCACCAGATTTGAGCATCTCGACCAGATCAAGGTTCCGACATTGCTGATCGGCGCCGGCAACGACAAAATCGTTGCAGCGAACGCCATCGAGCGGCTTGGCAACCGTTTTCGCGCCGGCCGCGCGGTCATCATTGACGGCGCGCGCCACGAATTGCTGCAGGAGGCCGACCGCTACCGTATCCCGACACTGGCGGCAATTGATGCATTCATACCGCCGGACCAGACATCTGAACCGGAAATTGCGGTCAGTTCCGGTTGAGCAATTCCAGAACCGCCTCGTGCAGGGCAGCCGATCCGCTGGCGACAATGGTTCCGCCCATTTCCGGCCGCCCGCCAGTCCAGGTCGTCATGACGCCACCGGCTTGCTCGACCAACGGAATAAGTCCGCCGACATCATAAGGCTTGAGGTCGGATTCCACCACCAGATCGATATGGCCTGACGCAACCATCGCATAGGCGTAACAATCGCACCCGTAGCGGGCCAATTGAACACTGGCTTCAACCCGTTTGTAGGACGGCTCAAGCGCTTCGGGGAAAATCATTGGCGAAGTCGTCATCATGATCGCCTGATCCAGTGACACATTCTGGCGTGTGCTGAGCCTGGATACAGCGCCATTGCGTTTCACAACCGATTCACCCGGTTTTGCGATGAACCTTTCCCCTGTAAAAGGCTGATCCATCATCCCCATGACTGCCTTGCCCTTGTGGTACAGCCCGACAAGCGTCCCCCAGACAGGCAGACCCGAAATGAACGCCCGGGTTCCATCGATCGGATCAATGACCCAGACATAATCACGGTCCAGGCCGATATCCCCATGCTCTTCACCCAGGATCCCGTGCTCGGGAAAGCGCTCGGTAATCAGCTGACGGATCGCTTTCTCGGCGGCTCGGTCGGCCTCGGTCACCGGGTCGAACCCGCTCGCCTGTTTGTTGTCGATGGTCACCGGCATCCGGAAGCGCGGAAGCGTTTCAGCAGCGGCCGCTTCGGCAATGGCGTCAAAAAAGGTAATATCGGGAAGCATTGAAAATTCCATGAGAGAGAAGTGAAAGCCGGGACAGCCGATCTCTGTTTGGCCAGATTCCTGACCCGACCGGCATTGAATTGCAAGTCAAGCAGACACGGCATGCGAGACTTTTCGCATACGCACAAAGAACAATGCCAGGGCGGTTGACTTTTGTGCGCTGCAGCATTAGATTTCAATCACAGTCTTCGGACTGTAAATGCCCTCCTTGGGCGTTTCCTCCCTAGATTTTGCCGCGCCACAAGCGCGGTTTTTTTTGCCCTGGCAATGGCCTGAACCCGGTGCCCGCACCGAGTGCGGGTAGCTTTGGCGTCATTTGCCGGGAGCGTCTACTCCGCAGCCAGACGATCGTCCGAAAATCCCTCGCGGACATAGGCCATCATCTGGCCCGCAAATTCCCCGAGATCAGCCTTGAGAAGATCGAAACCGGATGTTTTTTCCAGGTTCGTCTCATCGACGTAAAGGCCGCGGTTGATTTCAATTTGCAAGGCATGCAGCCCCCGTCCGGGACGGCCGTAATGCTCGGTGATGAACCCGCCGGCATAGGGCTTGTTGCGTACCACATTATAGCCAAGCTCAGACAGGAACGACACGGCTGCGCGGGAGAGGTCATGGGCAGCACTGGCGCCATAGCGGTCCCCGATGATGATGTCGGGCCGGCGGCTGCCGCTCGCCACGCGAACATTGGCGGGCATGGAATGACAATCAATCAGGATCGCCTTGCCAAACTGGACATGGGTTTGCGCGATCAGGCGGCGCAGATTGGCGTGATAGGGGCGGTAAACGCCCTCGATTCGCGAGAGCCCTTCTTCGACGCTCATCCGGCCCCGGTAGATATCCATGTTCTCGGCCACCAGCCTCGGGATGGTCCCCAGACCGCCAGCCACCCGCATCGAGCCGATATTGGCGAATGGTGGCAACGGACCGTCAAACATCCGCGGATCAAGCTCATAAGGTTCGCGATTGACGTCCAGCCAGGCGCGGGGAAATTGCGCAGCAAGCAGCGGCGCGCCCATTTGCACCACACCGGCGAACAACTCATCAACGTAATGATCTTCCGAGCGCCGGATCGAAAGCCGGTCAAGCCGGGACATGCGCAGAAACAATTCGGGGTATATCCGGCCGGAATGGGGCGAATTGAACACAAACGATTCGGTTTGCTGCAACGGGCGGCGGATCTCGAATGGAGCGACCGGCTGCGCGCCGGCGTCTGCTGAGCGTCCCGTGCCGGGCCTTTCGGCTTCGCGCATATTTGTCCCTTTACCCCTGCAACTGCCTGAATCACCTTGCCAGTTGCCCCAACACCTGTCCAGTCCGGGACAAAACGCATCGCAAAATCGCCAATATTCACCTGATGTTTACTGGAGCACGCCATAGATAGGGTGGATAGAGCTCGACGAGCACGCTGACAGGTTTGGAAAAAGAATGAACCCGAAAATTCTCCTCGCGGAAGACGACAATGATATGCGCCGGTTTCTGGTCAAGGCGCTGGAAAAAGCCGGTTACGAGGTCCGCTCCTTTGACAATGGCGCAAGCGCTTACGATCGCCTGCGTGAAGAACCCTTCTCACTGCTGCTGACCGACATTGTCATGCCGGAAATGGACGGCATCGAGCTTGCCCGCAGAGCCACGGAGCTGGATCCCGATCTCAAGGTCATGTTCATCACCGGTTTCGCCGCCGTGGCACTGAACCCCGACTCAAAGGCGCCCAAGGATGCCAACGTCCTCTCCAAGCCCTTCCACCTCCGCGACCTCGTCGACGAGGTCAACAAGATGATCCTCGCCGCCTGACATCAAGTTTGCCAAAGCTGGCAACCCTTGCGAGACAACGCCACTGCTCTTGCCCGGACAAATCTGTCCGGGCTTTGCCGTTATAAGCAGCGTTTCGCCGACCTGTGCACAGCATCCGCGAAGCTCCATAAAAAACCCGCCGTTTTCGTATTGACGAAACGGGGGGTTCTGTGGTGTATGCGCGACATCGGATGGGCGTATAGCTCAGCGGGAGAGCACTACATTGACATTGTAGGGGTCACAGGTTCAATCCCTGTTACGCCCACCATCCGATCCTCCAATCTTCCAAGCCTCGGCCTCTCAACACTTGATGATGGCATGATGGCTGGCGTTTAACGCACGCGCTGGCAGCGGCCGTGTTTGCCCGCTTTGGACAGCGCGTCATCCAGCACCGCACAGCAGGCAGTGAAAGACCACCGGCTTCAGCTGTGCGGTCCGGCGGAGAGTTAATCCATCGGTTTTCTAGCGCAAATGGCGTAGCGGTGCTGGGTGGCGCGCTCGATGCGTTTGAGAAACGGGAAGTTGCGTTTCTGCGCCTTGTGAATCGCCCGCATATCGGTGTCGACGACGATGTCTTCGAAACCGGCCTGAGCCAGCAGCTCCACCACGGCGTTGGCTCTCGCACCGCCGGAAAAATAGACCCTCGACAAGATGCTTTGGTGGGTCTCCATCATCGCCGCAGAATGCACGCCAGCGGGTGCGCTCGCGCGAATGCGGGCGATGACGCGGGCTACTGCGCTGGCGAGTCGGGCCGGAAACCCGGAATTGACGAAGTCCCCGTCGACGATCAGCAGTTGACCACCGGGCTTGAGCACCCGCAGCCACTCTGTAAATGCCGCTTCGGGATCAACAAGCGTCCATACCAAATGCCGGTTGGTGATCGCATCATAGCTGTTGTCGGGCTCCATGGTCTTTTCGGCATCGCCCATCAGGAAGCGAAGCGGTCGGTCGCGCAGCCTCGCCTTGGCGCGGGCGCGCTCCAGCATCGGCTCCGCCCAGTCCATGCCGGTGACATCGAAACCGAGGTCGTAAAGCAGATGAGAGACAACGCCCGTGCCGGAAGCAAGGTCGAGAACGCGCCGGTGCTCGGCCCGGCCGAGATGGCGACTGATCAGCTGGTGCCAGGCGGCACGTTCGGGTTCCGAAAAGATTTCATGACCGGCCTGGCTGTCAAAGCTTTCGGCGCGCAAGGACCAGTAGGCCTTGATTTCATCCCTGAGTCCATAATTCTGCTGCATCCCTGACATGTCCACGTTCCAGTCTCCTGTTGCACTTGGAACGCTTCTAAAAGATATAACTTGACTGGGAAAGTCATAATATAATAATTCCTCTCGACGACCAAATTGCTGGAGACAATATGTTTATTTTCAAGAAGGTGGCATTCGCCGCCACGATTTCGCTCGCGCTTTTTTCTGCAGATGCCATGGCTGGCGAGACTGTTACGATCACCGATATCACCGGACGCGAGGTCGAAGTCAGCGTGCCGGTTGAGCGGGTTATCCTCGGCGAAGGCCGGCAGATCTATTTTGTTGCGGCCCTTGATACCGATGCACCTTTCAAGCGTGTCGTCGGCTGGCGTGACGATTTCCGCAAAGCCGATCTCGACGGCTACAATGAATATCTTGAGACATTCCCGCAGATGGAAGAAATTCCAACCTTCGGCGGCATGAAGGACGGCACGTTCAATCTCGAGCAGGCCATCGAATTGCGCCCAGACGTCATCATCATGAACACGGAAGCGAAATCGGCCACCCAGGAAAGCGGCTATATCGAGAAGCTCGCCAAGGTTGGCATTCCGCTGGTCTACATCGATTTCCGTGAAAAGCCGATCGCCCACACCGACCAGTCGATGCGCATCATCGGCAAGCTGTTCGGCAAGGACGCCCGCGCCGAGGAATTTGTCGAATTCCGTCAGCAGCAGATGGCAAAGGTGACGGACATGCTCGACAAGATCGACGATCTTGAGAAGCCGCTGGTCTTTGTCGAGCGTGCCGGTGGGTACAGCGACGATTGCTGCATGTCGTTCGGCAACGAGAATTTCGGCAAGATGGTGGAGATGGCCGGCGGCATCAACATGGCCAAGGATATCATTCCCGGCACATTCGGCACGGTCAATCCCGAGCAGATCATCGCCTCCAACCCCGACCAGATCGTCATCACAGGAGCCAACTGGGAAAACTATGTTCCAAGCGGCAATTGGGTGGGGCTGGGCGCCGGAGCGGACAATGCCGAATCCGAGCGCAAGCTTGAGGTGCTGATGCAGCGTCCCGCCTTCACCGGGGTCAAGGCCGTCAAGGACGGCAATGTGCACGGCATCTGGCACCAGTTCTACAACAGCCCCTATCAGTTCGTGGCAGTTCAGCAGCTGGCCAAGTGGCTGCATCCGGAGCTGTTCAAGGATCTTGACCCGAGCCAGACATTCGCCGATCTGCACGAGAAGTTCCTGCCCGTAGAATACCGCCCGGGCTACTTCGCGTCGCTCAACCCGGCACAGTGATGCCACATTGCTCCGGCGGCTCAGCCGCCGGAGTTCTCTGATCGAACCGGATATTCCCATGACAATGGCCAGCGACACCCTCCCCGACATCCATGGCGGCGTCCGTTACCGTGCGCTTGCTGCCCGGCGGATCCTGCTGATCGCCAGTCTGGTTGCGGCGCTGGCGATCAGCATTGCCACCGACATGGCGCTCGGCCCTGCTAATTACAGCCTCAGCCAGGTCGTTACCGCCGTGTTCTGGCCCGGCAGTGTGGATATTCAGCTGCAGGTGGTAATCTGGGATATCCGCATGCCGATCGCCATGATGGCCGTGACCGTCGGCGCTTGCCTGTCGCTGGCAGGCGCGCAGATGCAGACCATCCTCGCAAATCCACTGGCCAGTCCGTTCACTCTTGGCATTTCGGCTGCGGCCGGTTTTGGCGCAGCGCTCGGATTGGTGGGAGGAGTCGCCATCTTTCCGGCAGCGGTGCAGTACATGGTGCCGCTCAATGCCTTTGTCATGGCGATGCTGGCGTCACTGTTCATTTATGGCGTCTCGACCATGCGCGGCGTCAATGTCGAAACCATCGTGCTGCTCGGCATCGCACTGGTGTTCACCTTCAATGCGCTGCTGGCGCTGCTTGAATATCTGGCGTCCGAACAGGCGCTGGCCGCAGTCATTTTCTGGACCATGGGCAGCCTGACCAAGGCCACCTGGGCCAAGGTTTGGATCACTGGTGGTGTCCTCGCCGTCTGTGCACCGCTGTTTGCGCGCAATGCCTGGGCGCTGACCGCTTTGCGGCTTGGCGATGACAAGGCGGCCAGCATGGGTGTCAATATTCGCCGGCTGCGGCTCGAGACCCTGCTGCTTGTCAGCCTTCTCGCCGCCATTCCGGTCGCCTTTGTCGGCCTGGTCGGACCGCATATCTCCCGCATGCTGGTCGGTGAAGACCAGCGTTTCTATCTGCCTGCATCGGTAATCTGCGGCGCGCTGATGCTCTCGGTCACCTCGGTGGTCAGCAAGATGATCATCCCCGGCGCAATCCTGCCGATTGGCGTCATCACAGCACTGGTGGGCGTACCGTTCTTCTTCTCGCTGATTTTCACCAATCGGAGGCGGTCATGGTGAACCTGACGCTCAACGGCATTGGCGCTCGCTATGGCAAGCATGTGGTACTCTCCGATGTCAGCTCCGGCCTGCTTGCAAGCGGAGAGCTGACTGCTGTCATCGGGCCCAATGCGGCAGGCAAATCGACTTTGTTCAAGCGCGTGGCGGATCTTATTGGCGGAGCCGGTGTCGTCGAGGTCAGCGGCTCGGAGGCCGCCAGCGGCCGCATCTGCTACATGCCGCAAGACACCGGCGCCAATGCAGTGCTGACTGTCTATGAATCGGTGCTGCTGGCTGCCAAACAGGGTGGCAACTGGCGCGTCTCGGACGAGCAGCTTGCCGACATCGACGACACACTTGATGCGTTGCGGATCACCGAGCTTGCCTTCCGGCACCTGTCGGAACTCTCCGGCGGTCAGCGCCAGCTGGTGTCGATCGCCCAGGCGCTGGTGCGCAAGCCCGGTGTCTTGCTGATGGATGAGCCGACCTCAGCGCTGGACCTGTCGCGCCAGATCGAGGTGCTGGCCCTGATCCGTGACCTTGCGGCGCAGATGGACATGACTGTTCTGATCGCCTTGCACGACCTCAACCATGCGCTGCGCTATTGCGATAAAGTCATCGTCATCGCCGATGGCACCATGGTGGCCAGCGGGCCGGTAGCCAGCGTGATCACCGAAGACCTTCTGCGCGAGGTCTACCATGTCGATGCCCGCATCGAGAACTGCTCGCGCGGCCTGGCCTATGTCATCGTCGATGGCACCATCGCGAATTAGGCAACAAGCCTCTTCTCGTCACATGGCTTTCCGTAAAATGCCGAATTGATATTGTGGAGCGCACAGTTCAATCCCTGTTGCGCCCACCGCCCGGCGGCATGGTAACCAGCGGAAAGCGCAGGGAACTCTGCTTCACCGGGGTTCCCACACGAAGTGTACGCCTGCCTCCAGCCTGGGGCGGAAAACCCGGCATTCGAGATAAGATCCCGGCAGTCCGGTAAGGTTAACTCATGGTCGGGTTTGAATAGGCAGACGAAGAATGCATCTGTCTCCTCTTCAACATTGGAGGCACGACCATGAGGTCGACAAACAGCAAGACGCTGACGGCAAGAGCAGCAGATTTGCTCCTCCATCGAGTGACAGCTATCGCCGCGGCCCTTTTGTGCGCGGCACTTCTCTACCTGCTCGAAGGTGCGGTCGATCACATGCCGTTTGTGATGCTTTGCGTCCTCGCCATTGCCACCATGCTGTTCCTGTTGAGCCGGCGCTTGTATTTTTCGATCTACACCGCCCTCACCATCACGACATTGCTATCCATTGCCTCTGTCCTGAAATACCGGACCAAGGGGTTTGATCTTCACATCTACGACGTGGTCTTCACAGGAACGGACCCCAAGGCATTTGCCTTTCTGCTGGATGGATTCAAGATCTACATCCTGCCATTTGCGGGGCTTTTGATGGCCAGTATTGCCATGCTCGTTTTTATTTTCATTCGGGATCGAAAGCTCTCAATCACCACCCTCAAGCGAAGCGGGCTTGTCGCTACCACTGTTGCGCTGATCCCTGTCAGCTATCCGTTGCAAGCCGAAGAGCCACGATATTTCCATTACCTTGGCGGTTACAACGCCTCCGCATTCTTCATCTCCTTCCTCGACCTCAGGGACGCGACCTTTGGACAGGGAAATGCCGAGCGCTTTGCAAACATGCCGGCGGCCGAGCCCTTCGCCGCCGCCGGAGAGTGCGAAACCACAGGGCCAAAGCCGGATCTGTTTGTGGTGCTGAGCGAAAGCCAGACCGATTTGAGCCGGCTTGATCAATACGGTATCGGACAGCAATTCTCGGAACGCTTCGAATCTGCTGATGGAAAGCGCCGCAAGCTCCGCGTGGAAACCTTCGGCGGCGGCACCTGGATCTCCAATTTCTCGCTGATGACCGGTCTGTCGAGCCTCGAATTCGGCTGGCGCGCGCCCTATCTGACCACCACAATGGAAGGCAAAGTCCATCAATCACTGGCAACGGAATTGTCGCGTTGCGGCTACAGGACCGCAGTGCTGATGCCGATGGATCATGGATTCGTCAACGAAGGACCGTTTCTTGAATCAATCGGCTTCGACGAAATCCTCGATTACGATCGCATCGGTGCCAGCGAATATGCCCATCGGGACAGCTTCTATTTCGAAGCCGCCCGGACCTTTATTGAAGAGCACCGGAGAACGGACGGCAGGCCGCTCTTTCTCCAAGTACAGACCATGTTTGCCCATTCGCCTTACTCAGACCATTTGGCTGATCCTGATCCGCAAAGCTCAAGTGAAAGCGGCATATTCGAACTCGACGAATATGTCAGGCGCGTCGCCCAGTCTCAAAGGGATTTCCGCTGGTTTCTCGATCAGTCTGCAAGTGAGGCAACCAGCCATCCAGCCATCATTCTTGAATTCGGCGATCACCAGTCCTTTGCCACCCGCGACGTCATGACCCGGCTTAACCCGGACTTCGCGCTTTATGACCTCGGGTCCTCGGCTTACCTCACATATTTCACAGTTCACGGCATCGGAAGCAATGTCGACATGAGGCCCTTCGAATTCGACAGCCTCGACATCGCCTATCTCGGGGTCTCGTTGACAGAGGCTGCAGGCCTCGACATGTCACCCATGTTCTCCGATCTGGCGGCATTGAGGGATCACTGCGAAGGTAAGATGTACTTCTGCCAGGATCGTGCTGCGGTCAACAGGCATCTCAAGAAACGCGTCACCTCGAACTACCTGACAATCGAGTAGGCTCCTCACGCCCCTGCTCCGCCTTCTGCCGCAAATGAAGTCAACGCGCGGGCGGCGACCAGCAGGTGCCCGCTTTTGCGCCAAAACGGCACAAAATTCCGCATCTTCATTTGATGGAATCGTGCCCTTTACTGCTGAAATCGGCGATCTAATGGATTTAAACGCTGGATATTGGTGTAAATTTCATTCATTGCTTAAACCCATCCTGCCACCAGACGAATCGCTGCGCGGATCCCCGCTGCTGCGAACCGGCCCAAGATGAATGGGACATCAAATGATATCAAAGTCCGCCATAGCTGATCTTCCCGCTCCCGCACTGCGCAGCGGCGAACCGGCGACCCTCGCCGCCGAAATCATTGAACGCCTGACCTATTCCATCGGCAAGGATGCCAAGGTTGCCAAGCCACATGACTGGATGACGGCGACCATCTTGGTGATCCGCGACCGCGTCATAGACCGCTGGATGGCATCCACCCGCAAGACCTACGAGGATGGCAGCAAGCGTGTCTACTACCTCTCGCTGGAATTCCTGATCGGGCGGCTGACCCGCGATGCCGTTTCAAACCTGGGCCTGCTGGAAGAAGTCCGGCAAGCCCTTCAGTCACTCGGGGTTGATTTTGATGCGGTCGCAGCGCTGGAACCCGATGCGGCTCTGGGCAATGGCGGCCTTGGAAGGCTTGCGGCCTGCTTCATGGAGTCGATGGCCACCGTCGACATCCCGGCCTATGGCTACGGCATCCGCTATGTCCACGGCCTGTTCAAGCAGCAGATGAGTGACGGCTGGCAGGTCGAATTGCCCGAAACCTGGCTCAGCCATGGCAACCCCTGGGAATTCCCGCGCCACGAAAGCGCTTATGAGATCGGCTTCGGAGGAACGGTCGAGACCATCGCCGCCGAATTGGACGAAACCCAACGCTGCATCTGGAAACCCCAGGAGCGCATGATGGCCGTTGCCTACGACACGCCGGTCGTCGGGTGGCGCGCCAATCGGGTCAACACGCTCAGACTCTGGACCGCCCAGCCGATCGATCCGATCCTGCTCGACGCCTTCAATGCCGGCGATCACATCGGTGCACTGCGCGAGAGCAACAAGGCCGAGGCGCTGACACAGGTGCTTTATCCGGCAGACGAAACACCAGCGGGTCAGGAATTGCGGTTGCGTCAGGAGTATTTCTTCTGTTCAGCCTCTTTGCAGGACATCTTGCGCCGCCATCTGCAGCAATTCGGCGATCTGGAGACGCTGCCCGACAAGGTGGCGATACAGCTCAATGACACCCACCCTGCGGTTTCGGTAGCCGAACTGATGCGGCTGTTGATCGACGTCCACCAGATGGAGTTTGATCCCGCCTGGGAGATCACCCGCAAGACCTTCAGCTACACCAACCATACACTGTTGCCCGAAGCGCTGGAAAGCTGGCCGGTGCCGCTGTTCGAACGGCTGCTGCCACGCCACATGCAACTGGTCTACGCCATCAACGCCAAGGTTCTGCGCCAGGCCCGCAAGGAACGCGGCTATGACGAAGAGCAGATACGATCGGTCTCGCTGATCGATGAGGGCGGCGAGCGCCGCGTGCGTATGGGCAATCTGGCCTTTATCGGCTCTCACTCCATCAATGGTGTTTCTGCCCTGCACACGGACCTGATGAAGCAGACAGTCTTTTCCGATCTGCACGGCCTTTATCCGGACCGCATCAACAACAAGACCAATGGTATCACACCACGCCGCTGGCTGATGCAGTGCAATCCAGGTCTGTTTTCGCTGATCCGGGAAGCCATCGGTGATGAATTCATGGACGATACGGAGGCTCTTTCGGCACTCGACACCTTCGCCGGAGACACCGAATTCAGGAGCCGGTTTGCCGCCGTCAAACGCGAAAACAAGATCCGGCTGTCCAATCTGGTAGCGCGCCGCATGGGGATAAAGGTCGATCCATCGGCGCTGTTCGACATCCAGATCAAGCGCATCCACGAATACAAGCGGCAACTGCTCAACATCATCGAGGCTGTGGCACTCTATGACCAGATGCGCTCGCATCCCGAACGCGACTGGACCCCGCGGGTGAAGTTTTTCGCCGGCAAGGCCGCGCCGAGCTACCACAATGCGAAGCTGATCATCAAACTGGCCAATGATGTTGCACGGGTGATCAACAATGATCCGGCCGTGCGCGGTTTGCTGAAAATAGCATTCATCCCCAACTACAATGTCTCGCTGGCAGAAGTCATCGTGCCGGCTGCCGATCTGTCCGAGCAGATTTCAACTGCGGGCATGGAAGCATCAGGCACCGGCAACATGAAGTTCGCACTCAATGGGGCGCTGACCATCGGCACCCTTGATGGCGCCAATGTCGAGATCAAAGAGTGCGTTGGCGACGACAATATCGTCATCTTCGGCCTGACCGCATCCGAGGTAGCTGACCATAGGGCCACCGGACACAATCCGCGCGGCATCATCGAAGCGTCTCCGGAGCTATCTCAGGCGCTGACGGCCATTTCCTCAGGCGTTTTCAGCCCGGATGACCGCAACCGCTACAGCGACCTGATCGCCGGCCTCTATGACCACGACTGGTTCATGGTCGCTGCCGATTTCGACGCTTATGCCAAGGCTCAGCGCCAGGTTGACAGTTTGTGGGTTGACGAACAGGCCTGGTATAGCCGTACTATCCTCAACACGGCGCGTGTTGGCTGGTTCTCGTCAGACCGCACCATACGTCAGTATGCAAAGGAAATATGGAAAGCCGGCCCATGACCCAAAAGGGAAACGTGCCAGACGCCGACAACAAGGTGCCTCACCTGTCGGTTGAAGAAGCGGAAGCGATAGCTTCCGGTACGCATGGAAATCCCTTTTCCGTTCTTGGCGTGCAGGAATCCGATGGAAGTTTTTTTGCGCGCGCCTTTGTTCCAGGCGCCGACAGCCTCCAGGCGCTGACGCTGGACGGGCGACCCGCGGGCCAACTCGCTACCGGTTCAGTCGGCGGCCTCTTCGAAGGACGCCTGACCATCACCAAACGCCAGCCGTTGCGCTATGCGGCATCCAATACTGCCGGTGACAGGTGGGAAGTCGACGATCCCTATTCCTACGGGCCGGTGCTTGGCCCGATGGATGATTATTTCATCGCCGAGGGTTCCCACCTGCGGCTCTTCGACAAAATGGGTGCGCATCTCATCCATCATGAAGGCACGGACGGCGTCCATTTCGCCGTCTGGGCACCGAATGCACGCAGAGTCTCGGTCGTTGGCGATTTCAACGACTGGGACGGACGCCGCCATGTCATGCGGCTGCGCGCCGATGTCGGGATCTGGGAAATCTTCGCACCCGGGGTCAGACCGGGAGCCAGGTACAAATTCGAAATTATCGGACCGGACGGAAAAACGCTGCCGCTCAAAGCGGACCCCTTTGCCCGCCGCTCCGAGCTGCGCCCGGCCACTGCCTCCATTGTTGCATCGAACCTTGAACACGACTGGGGTGACAGTGCCCATCGCGCGCACTGGAGCAAGGTCGACGCTCGCCGCCAGCCAATGTCCATCTATGAAGTGCATCCCGGATCATGGCGCAGGCATGACGACGGTTCCTTCATGTCCTGGGACCAGATGGGTGACGAGTTGATCCCCTATTGCATTGAGATGGGCTTCACCCACATCGAGTTCCTGCCGGTCTCCGAGCATCCCTACGATCCCTCCTGGGGCTATCAGACCACGGGGCTTTACGCGCCGTCAGCGCGGTTCGGCGAGCCGGAAGGCTTCGCCCGCTTTGTCGATGGCGCACACCAGGTCGGCCTAGGTGTCATTCTGGATTGGGTGCCTGCGCATTTTCCCACCGATGCCCACGGGCTTTCGCAGTTTGACGGAACAGCGCTCTATGAGCACGCAGACCCGCGCCAGGGTTTCCACCCCGACTGGAACACCGCAATCTACAATTTCGGACGCCGGGAAGTCTCGTCGTTCCTGGTCAACAATGCTCTGTTCTGGGCCGAGACCTACCATATCGACGGCCTGCGTGTGGATGCAGTCGCCTCGATGCTCTACCTCGATTACTCCCGCAAGGAAGGCGAGTGGATTCCGAACAAGGACGGCGGGCGGGAAAACCTCGACGCGGTCGAATTTCTCAAGGACATGAACAAGGCAGCTTACGGCAGCCATCCCGGCATCGTCACCATAGCCGAAGAATCGACGTCATGGCCCAAGGTTTCCGCGCCGGTTCATGAGGGCGGGCTTGGCTTCGGCTTCAAATGGAACATGGGGTTCATGCATGACACTCTGTCTTACATGCAGCGTGATCCAATCCACCGCAAGCACCATCACAGTGATCTGACCTTCGGCCTGCTTTACGCTTTTTCGGAAAACTTCGTGCTGCCGATTTCCCATGACGAAGTCGTCCACGGCAAGGGCTCGATGCTAACCAAGATGCCGGGTGACGAGTGGCAGAAATTTGCCAATCTTCGCGCCTTTTACGGCTTCATGTGGGGCTATCCGGGCAAGAAGCTGTTGTTTATGGGCCAGGAATTTGCCCAGCGCGGGGAATGGAGTGAGGCCCGTCAGTTGGACTGGGATCATCTTGATGACCCGCGCCATCATGGCATGCAGGACCTGGTTCGCGATCTCAACCGGCTCTACGCCAGGACACCTGCCCTGCACGCACGCGATTGCGAACCGGAAGGCTTTGAGTGGCTGATTGCCGATGACGACGCGAACTCGGTTTTCGCCTGGGTCCGCCGCGCGCCTGGGGAAGACCCGGTGGTCGTCATCTCCAACTTCACACCGAATGTCTTGACCGGATACCCGGTTCCCATGCCTCGGGATGGTGACTGGCTTGAAATATTCAATTCGGACTCCACCGTTTACAGTGGGTCCGGCAAGGGCAATCTTGGCAAGGTGACGACGACAAGGCCCGAGGATGGCCGCGCAATCGCCGAACTGACGCTGCCGCCACTGGCGACACTGATGTTCAAGCCGGGATAAACCGGATCGAGGTAACAAGGGGAGGAAAAAATGGAGCAAAAAAGGGTTCAGCCTCTGGCGCGAGACGCCATGGCCTATGTCCTTGCAGGCGGCCGCGGCAGCCGCCTGAAGGAACTCACCGACCGCCGGGCCAAGCCGGCAGTCTACTTCGGCGGCAAGACCCGGATCATCGATTTCGCGCTTTCCAATGCCCTGAATTCGGGTATCAGGCGCATCGGCGTCGCCACCCAATACAAGGCTCATTCCCTTATCCGGCATATGCAACGCGGATGGAACTTCCTGCGCCCCGAGCGCAACGAGAGCTTCGACATCCTTCCCGCCAGCCAAAGGGTCTCGGAAACACAATGGTATGACGGCACCGCCGACGCGGTTTTCCAGAATATCGATATCATCGAAGACTACGCCCCCCAGTTCATGGTCATTCTGGCCGGCGATCACATCTACAAGATGGACTATGAACTGATGCTGCAACAGCACGTCAATTCCGGTGCAGACGTCACGGTCGGTTGTCTCGAAGTGCCGCGCATGGAAGCCACTGGCTTTGGTGTCATGCATGTCAACGACAAGGACGAGATCGTTGCCTTTGTCGAAAAACCCGCCGATCCTCCGGCCATGCCGGACAAGCCTGACATGGCACTGGCATCAATGGGTATCTACGTCTTCAACACCGACTTCCTGATGGATGAATTGCGCCGTGATGCCGAAACCCCCGGCTCAAGCCGCGATTTCGGCAAGGACATCATCCCCTACATCGTTGAAAACGGAAAAGCCGTGGCACACCGGTTTTCCGAGTCCTGCGTACGTGAAACGCCGGACAAGGAAGCCTATTGGCGCGACGTCGGCACCGTGGACGCCTATTGGCAGGCCAATATCGACTTGACCGACATCCTGCCCGAACTCGATTTGTATGACCGGTCCTGGCCGATCTGGACCTACGCCGAGATCCGCCCCCCGGCGAAGTTCGTGCACAATGAAGAGGGACGCCGCGGTATGGCGCTCTCCTCTCTGGTGTCCGGCGACTGCATCATCTCCGGCTCGGAAATACACCGTTCATTGCTGTTCTCCGGCGTTTTGTGCCGTTCCTATTCCAGCCTGAACGAAGCAGTGGTGCTGCCTGAATGCGTGATTGGCCGCCACGCCAATCTCTCCCGGGTGGTGATTGACCGGGGTGTCAAAATCCCTGCCGGCCTTGTTGTGGGAGAAGACCCCGTACTCGACGCCAGCCGTTTCCATCGCTCTGAATCGGGGATATGTCTGATCACACAGGACATGCTTGACCGTGCGGGGCTGATTTACGAATGAAAGTACTCTCTGTCGCCTCTGAGGTGTACCCGCTGATCAAGACCGGCGGTCTGGCAGACGTGGCGGGTGCCTTGCCCGCGGCGCTGTCGACCCATGGCGTGGACATGCGGGTGCTGCTTCCAGGCTACCAGCAGGTGATGGCGAAGCTTCGCAATCCGGTGCCCTTGATCAGGTTTGACGACCTTCTCGGTGTCAGCGCCACAATTCTCGCAAGCGTATTGGACGGGGTGGATTATCTCATCCTCGACGCTCCGGAGCTGTTCGACCGCGAAGGCGGCCCTTACACCGACGCAGTCAACGCCGATCATCCGGATAACTGGCTGCGTTTTGCCGCACTGTGCCGCGCGGCTGCCAACATCGCGGAAGGCGCGCTTGAGGACTGGACGCCTGACATCGTGCATGCTCACGACTGGCAAGCTGGCCTGACCCCCGTCTACATGATGCAGGGCAAGGCGGCGGCGACCCCGACGGTGATCACCATCCACAACATCGCGTTTCAGGGTCAGTTTGGCCCGGATATTTTCCCGAAACTCGATCTGCCGCAATCCGTGTTCTCGATGGATGGGATCGAGTATTATGGCGATGTCAGTTTCCTCAAGGGCGGGCTGCAAATGGCAACCGCCATCACCACCGTCAGCCCGACCTATGCGCAGGAAATACGTACATCCGCCTTCGGTATGGGCCTGGATGGTTTGATCAATGCGCGCGCTGACAGTCTGCACGGCATCGTCAACGGCATTGATACAGAGGTCTGGGATCCGGCGACGGACAAGATCATTGCCGCCAACTACAGCCTTGCGAAACCGAAGAAGCGGCAGGCGAACCGCACTGCGCTGGCCGATTATTTCCATTTTGAAGATACTGACAAGCCTGTCTTCACCGTCGTCAGCCGCCTGACCTGGCAGAAGGGCATTGATGTCCTCACCGAACTTGCCGACGACATTGTCGCCATGGGCGGCAGGCTCGCGGTCCTCGGCTCCGGCGATCAGGCCCTGGAAGCAGCCTTGCAGTCCGCCGCCGAACGGCACCCCGGCGATATCGGATTGGTAATTGGATACAACGAAGCGCTGTCGCATCTCATTCAGGCCGGCGGCGATGTGATGCTGGTTCCCTCCCGGTTTGAGCCCTGCGGGCTGACCCAGCTCTACGGACTGCGCTACGGCAATGTTCCTGTAGTGGCGCGCACCGGCGGACTTGCCGACACAATCATCGACGCCAACGAGGCGGCACTTGCGGCGGAGGTGGCCACCGGATTTCAGTTTTCTCCGGTTTCACCTGATGCCCTGCGAGAGGCCCTGCGCCGCGCTGTCCGGGCCTTCGCCGAACCCAAGGTATGGGAGCGGCTTCAAAACCGCGGCATGAAAGCCGATGTCTCCTGGGATCGCAGCGCGTTGCGCTATGCCAGTCTTTACGCCGAACTTCTAGCATCAAAGAGCGACCAATCATGATCCGGACCGTTTCTGTAAGCCCCTTCCCTGACCAGAAACCCGGAACCTCCGGACTGCGCAAGAAAGTTCCGGTGTTTCAGACGCCGGGCTACACCGAAGCGTTCATCCAGTCCGTGTTCGATAGTCTCGACGGGTTTGAAGGCAAATCGCTTGTCATCGGAGGTGACGGACGGTTCTACAATCGGGAGGTCATTCAGATTGCAATCCGCATGGCCGCGGCCAACGGCTTCGGGCGTGTTCTGGTGGGCCAGGGTGGAATTCTGTCGACCCCCGCTGCGTCCCATCTGATCCGCAAGAGAGAAGCTTTTGGCGGGCTCATCTTATCCGCAAGCCACAACCCGGGTGGCCCCACAGAAGATTTCGGAATCAAGTACAATATCTCCAATGGCGGTCCCGCCCCGGAAAAAATCACCGACGCCATCTTTGCGCGATCCCTATCCATCGACCACTACAAGGTCGCGGATTTCGGTGATGTCGATCTCGACAAGATCGGCACGTTTGAAGCTGGTGGCATGACAATCGAGGTCGTCGATCCTGTCACCGACTATGCAGACCTGATGGAAACCCTTTTCGACTTTGCCGCAATCCGCAAACTCGTCGATGACGGATTCAAGGTGGCCTTTGATGCCATGCACGCCGTTACCGGTCCCTACGCCAGCGAGATACTGGTGCGGCGTCTGGGTGTGGATGCGGCCTTGGTCTTCAACGCCACCCCGCTCGAAGATTTCGGCGGCCATCACCCCGATCCAAACCTGGTCCACGCCAAGGCTCTTTACGACCTGATGATGGCCCCCGAAGCGCCCGATTTCGGTGCCGCCTCCGACGGCGATGGGGACAGGAACCTGATCATCGGACGTGGCGTGTTTGTAACTCCATCGGATTCGCTGGCCATGCTGGCTGCCAATGCGCACCTTGCGCCTGGTTACAAGGATGGCCTCAAGGGCATCGCCCGTTCGATGCCCACCAGCGGCGCTGCGGACAGGGTGGCGGCAAAGCTTGGCGTCGAGATGCATGAGACACCGACCGGCTGGAAATTCTTCGGCAACCTGCTTGATGCCGGACGGTGTACCATCTGTGGCGAGGAAAGCGCCGGTACCGGCTCGGATCATGTCCGTGAAAAGGACGGCCTCTGGGCGGTGCTGCTGTGGCTCAACATTCTTGCAGTACGGCGCCAGAGCGCGCTCGAGATTGTCAAGGATCACTGGGCGGAGTTTGGCCGAACCTATTATTCCCGCCACGATTACGAGGCCATTGAAACCGACAGCGCCAACCAGCTGATGGCTGCCATCGAAGACAGTCTTGTTCGCTTGCCCGGCCGTCAGATCGGCTCCCTGACGATCGCGAATGCCGACAGCTTCACCTATCACGATCCGATTGATGGATCGGTCAGCCGCAATCAGGGGCTCCGGATCTTTTTCGAAGGCGGCTCACGGCTGGTCTTCAGGCTCTCGGGCACGGGCACGTCGGGCGCAACATTGAGGATCTATATGGAGCGTTATGAGCCTGATCCCGCTCAGCACGATCAGGATACCCAGGCTGCTCTCCAACCGTTGATTGAAGCTGCCGAGGCAATCGCCGAAATCAGCTCCCGCACCGGGCGGGACGCCCCGACTGTTATCACCTGATGAGCAGCGTCATGGATTTTGGTGCACCGTGGAACCCCGGCGCTGAGCTGACCGCTGAAGGCGTGCGGTTTACCGTTCGAGCGCCGTCGGCTTCATCCGTTATTGTCTGCCTGTTCGATCAACTGGACAACGAAACAGCCCGCCATCAGCTCGAACGCGGCGACGGCGATATCTTCTCTGCAGTTGTGCCCGGCCTCAAGGCAGGCGTGCGCTATGGTCTGCGCGCTGACGGCCCTTGGCAACCGGAAGCAGGTCACCGGTTCGATCCGTCAAAACTGCTTGTCGATCCATTTGCGGTCCGGCTCGACCGACCTTTCTCCTATGATCCTCGCCTCGGAATATTCGGAGAAGATACGCAAAGTATTGTCCCGAAAGCCATTCTGGAACCACCGCTGACTCCGCTCAATCCCGGCCGTCCAACCTGCGACGCCGGTGGGCTTATCTACGAGATTCCGGTCCGGGCCTTCACGCAGCTGCACCCCGACGTGCCGGAGGCGGATCGGGGAACCTTGCGGGCACTGGCGCATCCCTCCATCATCGAACATCTGCGCAAGCTTCATGTCAGCGCAGTCGAATTGATGCCCATTGCAGCATGGATTGATGAGCGCCATCTTCCGCCGCTGGGGCTGAGCAATGCCTGGGGATACAACCCGGTCACCATGATGGCGCTGGATCCGCGCCTTGCCCCCGGCGGCATTTCCGATCTTCACCATGTGGTCGACACGCTGCATGCCGCAGACATAGGCGTCATTCTTGATGTGGTTTTCAACCACACGGGAGAAAGCGACAGTGACGGCCCGACGCTTTCTCTGCGAGGGCTCGGCAACGCAACCTATTACCGCCATGACCAGCATACCCCGGGTACTCTGGTCAATGACACGGGCTGCGGCAACACTCTGGCCTGCGACCGGCCGGAAGTGCAGGAACTGGTACTCAGATCAATGCATCACTTCGTGACCCAGGCCGGCATTGACGGTTTCCGTTTTGACCTGGCTCCGGTCCTCGGGCGCGATGCAAACGGCTTCTCCCCTGATGCGAAACTTCTGCAGCTCATAGCGGATGATCCGGTCCTGCATGACAGGGTGCTGATTGCCGAACCATGGGACATTGGCCCCGGCGGCTATCAGCTTGGCAATTTCGGTCCGCCATGGCTTGAGTGGAACGACAATGCCCGGGATGATATTCGCCGTTACTGGCGTGGCGATGACGCCATGAGCGGCGCGCTGGCGACACGACTTTCAGGCTCGTCCGATATTTTTGCGCGCAACAGTGCCACAAGAACCCGCAGCATCAACTTTGTTGCAGCACATGACGGTTTTCCCATCGGCGACCTTGTCTGTTTTGAAGAAAAACACAACGAAGCCAACGGCGAGGAAAACCGCGACGGCCATGGCGCTAACCATTCCTGGAACAATGGAGTGGAAGGACCAAGCGATGACGTCAGCATCCGTGCCGCCCGCGAAGCTGACGCCTGTGCGCTGATCGCCACGCTGTTTGCTAGCCGGGGGACAATTCTGCTGACCGCTGGTGACGAATTCGGCCACAGCCAGCACGGCAACAACAACGCCTATGCCCAGGACAACGCGATTACCTGGCGCAACTGGGAGGAACTCGATCAGCAGCGGCTGGACTTCACACGCGCCTGGGCCGAATTGCGGGAAACCTCCCCCCTGCTCGGCAGAATGAGTTTTCTCAGCGACAGCGACGGTTCCGCAGATCCGGACCAGGTTGCCTGGCTGAAGACAGATGGGCAGCCAATGGCGCCGGCTGACTGGGAGAATTCGCATCTCAACAGCTTCATGATGGTGCTGGGGCCGCCAGGTCAGCGCCTGACAATCGTCTTCAACCGAAGCCATGAGGCAATACGATGTGTATTCCCCGCATCTTCCGGACTGTGGTGCCCGGCCAGCCCACGGGCGTCGATTGAAAAACCTGTCCCGCCGCGCTCCGTTGTTTGCTGGCAGGAAATGCCTGGCTGACGGTGACAATGGCCTGGGTGCGCGCAGGCAACGGTCTGCATATTTATGCGCATCCTGTTAATCGAAAGATGGTTTAAGTTGATGCATTCATTGATGCATCCCATTATTGGTTGGCCACTGACACATGTTCAGGCCGGGAGATTTACGTGCAGCGAGTGATTTCAATTACGCAGATCAAGGATCTCATCGGAACCGATCTCGGTGTATCCAGGTGGATGGATGTGCCGCAATCGCGTATCGATACCTTCGCCGATGCGACTGACGACCACCAGTTCATCCATGTCGACCCCGAGCGAGCTGCGGAAACACCCTTCGGTGGAACCATCGCGCACGGTTTTCTGTCGCTCTCGCTTTTGTCGGCCATGCATACGGATGCGGTCCCTCGCGTGAAGGAAGACCATTTCGGCATCAATTACGGTTTCAACAAATTGCGCTTCATGGCTCCGGTGCCGGTCGACAGTCGGATCCGCGGCCGGTTTTTCCTCAAGGATGCACGGCTTCGCGGCGCCGGCAGAATGATGACCACCTACGAGGTGACCATCGAAATTGAAGGCGGCAAGAAACCGGCGATGACGGCCACATGGTTGACCATCATCCAGTTTGACCCGAAGGATTGGCAGCCAGCCTGAGCTCCGGTCGATAAAGCTTGCGTTAAGCTAGGCAATCCTTGGCGGCTTCGCTCAGCATACCGAAGGCATAGTCCGAAAACGAACGCCAGCATTCGACCCGGAAATCATTTTCACCGGTGCGAAGGATCACCACCTCGATCTTGCCCATGACAGTGCGCGTGGCTGACCCGACCGGAAAAACCCTGTCGCTGAGGTTCTGTGGACACCCCGCTTCCAGTGTCGCCCGAGCTCCCTTGCCGGAAACAAGGATTGCAGTGTTGCGGTGGGAAATATCCACGGCGGAATGCAGGACGTCCACCTTGCCCAGATCTGCCAGCGGATCACCGGTCTCATCGATAATCAGCCACTCGTCCGGCCCAAGCCAGGCTGCCAGACGACCCTGCGCATTGCTTGCGGATGTCTTCGGGCTCATCGGCAACGTCAGACCCAACGCCTTCGACAGGGCGTTAGTCTCGGCAGATCCCGCCCTCAGGGAAACGCGGTTTGCGGGCGCGGCCGGTGTCACCGAAACGCCAGCGCCTCCGGCGGCGCGTCCGGCGAGCGGTTCGATACGGGTGGCGTGAGCGATATCAGCCATTGAGGCGCACTCCCTCTTTGTCGATGAAAACAGTATCGGTGACTTCAACTTCGATGGTGCGCTCGGGCATCGGCACATAGAGTGTCTGGCCCTTCAGCGCCCGCCCGTCAATGACCACACCCATGGCGATGGACCGGCCGCAATTCTCAGACCAGTAGGACGATGTGACATGTCCGATCATGGTCATCGGCACGGTCTGGTTGGGATCGGCGACGATCTGCGCGCCTTCTTCCAGAACAATCTTGGGGTCCTTGGTGGTCAGGCCAACGAGTTGTTTACGCCCGCCGCCGACCAGGTCCGGACGCTTCATGCCGCGAATACCGACAAAGTCCGGTTTCTTCTTCGCCACAGCCCAGTTCAGCCCGGCGTCGTCGGGCGTCACCGTACCGTCGGTGTCCTGCCCGACAATGATGTAGCCTTTTTCGGCACGCAGCACATGCATGGTCTCGGTGCCATAGGCGCAGGCACCCAGCGCCTCGGCACGCGCCCACAGCGCTTTCCATACGGCCTCGCCATAGTCTGCAGGCACATTGACCTCATAGCCGGCCTCACCGGTAAACGACATCCGGAAGAGCCGCGTCTGAACACCACAGATCTGTCCCTCGCGCACGCTCATATGCGGCATAGCCTCATTGGAAAGGTCGATCCCCTCGACCAGCGGCGCAATGATCTCGCGCGCTTTCGGCCCCTGCACCGCAATCACCGCCCATTGCTCGGTGGTCGACGTCAGCCAGACCTTCAGATCGGGAAACTCGGTTTGCAGATAATCTTCCATGTGATGCATGACCCGCGGCGCGCCGCCGGTGGTTGTGGTCACGTGGAACCGGTCTTCGGCCAAGCGCCCGACAACGCCGTCATCATAGATGAAACCGTCCTCGCGCAGCATGATGCCGTATTTGCAGCGGCCAGGCTCCAGCTTGTCCCAGCCATTGGTGTACATCAGATTGAGGAACCGGGCCGCATCGGGGCCAACCACCTCGATCTTGCCAAGCGTCGACGCGTCGAACATGCCGGCAGCCTCGCGCACTGTCCGGCACTCGCGATTGACCGCCTCATGCATGTCTTCGCCAGCCTGCGGGTAATACCAGGCGCGCTTCCATTGTCCGACATCCTCGAACACCGCACCATGGGCTTCTTCCCAGCCGTGCATCGGCGTCCGCCGTGTCGGATCGAACAGATCGCCACGCGAATGATTGACAATCGCGCCGAAGGTTACCGGCGTATAGGGAGAGCGGAACGTGGTCAGCCCGACCTGCGGCAAAGGCTTGTCGAGCATCTCGGCGGCAATTGCCAGGCCGTGAATATTCGATGTCTTGCCCTGATCGGTGGCCATGCCGTTGGTGGTAAAACGTTTGACATGCTCAATCGAGTGCATGCCTTCGCGCACAGCCAACCGGATGTCCTTGGCGGTGACATCGTTCTGAAAGTCGACAAAGGCTTTCACCGTAGTGTCGGCACCAGCTCCGGCAGCCGAGCCCATCATGCTGCCGGCCCATGAGGTCTGTGTTTCAGCTTCTGGCGCCTTCCAGGCCTCACCGGTCTCTACACCGGCAGCAATAGCCGCTTCATGACCGGCTTTTGCCGCACCCGCAATCGCATCGCTCAGATCGTCAACACCATTGCAAGCCCCGACGCTGACACAATCCTGCACATTGCGGCCGGGCAGAAAGCGCTGGCTTGCCTCATCCCAGACAACCTTGCCGCGCGACTGCGAATACATGTGGACCGAAGGGGTCCAGCCCGCAGACATGATCAGCGCGTCAATTGATATGTCTCTTGTCGATCCACCCGAGGACTTGCCGACCTTCATCGATTTGACGCGCAGCTTGCCAGAGGTATCGAGCACAGCCTGTCCCGCAAGGACCTCTATCCCGAGCTCCTTCGCCCGCGCCACCAGAGCCGGGTTCGGGTCAGAGCGCACATCGACAATAGCCGGAACGGATACGCCCGCCTGCTTGAGATCGAAAGCTGCATTCCAGGCCGAATCGCAGGCCGTGTAGACTCCCACGTTGGCGCCAACCGCCACGCCGTAGTGATTAAGATAGGCCCGCGCCGCAGATGCCAGCATGATGCCGGGGCGGTCATTGTTGGCAAAAACCATATGCCGTTCGATCGCGCCGGTGGCGATCACCACCTGCTTGGCTCTCACCTGCCACAGCCGTTCCCTCGGCAAAGCCTGATCCGGGTTGGCAAGATGTTCGGTTACCCGCTCCAGCAGCCCGACATGGTTTTGCGCCTGATAGCCAAATGCGGTGGTGCGGGTCAGCACCCGGACATTGTCCATGCCACGCAGTTCAGCCGTTACCGCCTGCGCCCAGTCCCAGCCCGATTGGCCGTCAATGGTGGCATCCGTTTCGTGATGGAACGCACCGCCGGTTTCCGGCTGCTCGTCACACAGGATCACTTGCGCTCCGGCGTGGGCAGCTGCAAGCGCAGCGGAGAGACCGGTGGCGCCGCCGCCGATCACCAGCACGTCGCAGTGAGCGAAATGGTTGGCGTAATGATCCGGATCCGGTTCGCTTGGCGCAACGCCAAGCCCGGCCGCGGCGCGGATTACCGGTTCATAGATCTTCTGCCATGCCGCTTTCGGCCACATGAATGTCTTGTAGTAGAAGCCGGCTGCAAAGAATGGCGAAGCCAGATTGTTCAAGCCGCCAACATCGAAGGCCAGCGACGGCCAGCGGTTCTGCGACCGGGCCAGCATGCCATCATAGACTTCCTGCACGGTTGCCCGGATATTCGGTGTCCGCCGCACCGCATCGCGGCCGACGTCCATCAGTGCATTGGGCTCTTCCGGGCCGGCCGACAGCATGCCGCGCGGCCGGTGATATTTGAACGACCGTCCCGTCAGATGAATGCCATTGGCGATAAGTGCGGAGGCCAGCGTGTCGCCCTCGACCGCTGTCAGCATCTTGTCGTCAAATTTAAAGCGAAGTGTCTTCGCCGGGGTCAGCCTGCCCTTGCCCTTGATCCGGTTTGCGCCGCTCATTGTGCTGTTCCCTTGACCTTGAGAATGCCATCGTCCCCGCGCTCCACATCAATTCGCGGCTCGCCGGCCTTGTAGGTGGTCACAAACCTGTCGCTGACCGTGTCGCGCACCGCATTGAAGAACCGGGCGCAACCGTGAATGTGCCGCCAGCGCTCATAGGCAACGCCCTTCGGGTTGGTGCGAATGAAGAAGAACTTCTCGAAGTCCTCGTCACTGATCGCGGCGATGTCTTTCGGGCGTTCGATATGTGCCTCGCCCGTGTTTCGGAATTCGAGCTCGGGCCGGTCTTCCTGGCAGTAGGGACAATGGATCAGAAGCATCGCTTGGTCCTTGGTCAGATCTTGGTTTTGATCACGGCTATTGAGCCAGATTAATGAATTGCTCGCTCATTCGCTCAAGCCTCAATGGGCCACGGCCGCAGCCGCCGCTTCATCGATCAGCCGTCCGGTCTGGAAACGATCCAGATTGAACGGCGCGTTGATCTTGTGCGGCTCGTCACGCGCAATCGTGTGCGCAAAGACATTGGCCGAGCCCGGCGTCGCCTTGAACCCGCCGGTGCCCCAGCCGCAATTGACATAAAGCCCCTTGATCGGCGTTTTCGAAAGGATCGGCGAACGGTCCGGCGTCACGTCGACAATACCACCCCAGGAGCGCAGCATCTTCATCCGGGTGAATATCGGAAACATTTCGCAAATGGCATCAAGCGTATGGCTGAGAATGTGCAGCCCGCCGGTCTGCGAATAGGACGTGTATTGATCGGTGCCTGCGCCAATCACCAACTCGCCCTTGTCCGACTGCGAGATGTAGGCATGCACGGTGTTCGACATCACCACACAGGGAAAGATCGGTTTCACAGGTTCGGAAACCAGCGCCTGAAGCGGGTAGCTCTCAAGCGGCATCCTCACGCCTGCCATTTCCATGATCACCGACGTATGGCCCGCGGCAACAACGCCAACCTTTTTGGCGCCGATGAAGCCGCGGCTGGTGTCAACGCCCGAAACCGATCCATCGTCAGCGCGGCGCACTCCGGTGACTTCGCAGTTCTGGATGATATGAACGCCCATATCGGCTGCCGCACGGGCATAGCCCCAGGCTACCGCATCGTGGCGTGCTGTGCCGCCACGGCGCTGCAGGGCGGCGCCCACAACAGGATATCGCGCGGACTGATGAATATTGAGCGGCGGGCAGAACTCCTTGGCCTGCTCCGGCGTCAGCCACTCATTGTCAATGCCATTGAGCCGGTTGGCATGGATGTGCCGCTTGAACACCTGGGTGTCGTGCACATTGTGCGCCAGCATCATCACACCGCGCGCCGAATACATCACATTGTAATTGAGGTCCTGCGACAGCCCGTCCCAGAGCTTGAGCGCGTGATCATAAAGACCGGCACTCTCGTCATAGAGATAGTTGGACCGGATGATGGTGGTGTTACGGCCCGTATTGCCGCCGCCAAGCCAGCCTTTTTCGATCACGGCGATATTTGTGATGCCGTGTTCCTTGGCCAGATAATAGGCCGTACCAAGACCATGCCCGCCCGCACCGACAATGATCACGTCATAATTTTTCCGTGGCTCTGGCGAAGTCCATTGCGCAGGCCAACCTTTGTGGCCACGCATCGCCTCGCGGGCAACGGCAAAAGCAGAATATTTGCGCATGGCTGTTTGGCTCCAAACGGGTTAGAAATTGTTTATGGCAGCAAGAGCAAATTCATCAGCTCCGCATCGGCTCTTTTGCGACTTCCTGACGGCCATCAATGTCGCAGTGTGTTTTGTCGCACCATAGCATTTACCCGCAGACAGGTACCGGCCTTGTTCTGTGGCTAACGAAAAATACCGCAGCAGATGCATTGTCAAGCTGCCGGGGACTGGACTTGGGCCATCAGAACTGTTATCTGCCACCCCAATCGTAACGCCCACGGCCGAACGAACGGAATTTTTGTTTGCCAGGGTTGCTTAAGCTAACCGAAAACTCGAAGGAACGGGATCAACGTGCAGGTACTTGTCCGCGATAACAATGTCGATCAGGCGCTCCGCGCTCTCAAGAAGAAGATGCAGCGTGAAGGCATTTTCCGTGAAATGAAGATGCGTGATTTTTACGAGAAGCCATCGCAGAAGCGTGCGCGTGAGAAGGCTGAAGCCGTTCGCCGCGTCCGCAAGCTGGCCCGCAAGCGGGCGCAGCGCGAAGGCCTTATCGGTGGCGGCCGTCCGGCAGCACCTGCTCGCTGAGCCAGTCGTTTTTTCGCCCTTTTAGGGTTGCATGAATTGGAGGCGGAGACGATTATTCGTCTCCGCCTTTTTCAGTGTGGTGGGCCGGGCTGTTCCCGGAAGATGCAGGTGGGGCACAAGCGATGCGGTTGATTGTGGCAGTTAAGACAAATGAACAGCACCCGAACAGTGTGCGTTTGTCGTTGCTGGCTGCATTATCGGCATTGAGCATCGGGCTTTCCGGCTGCAACACGGCCTCACCCATCGATACCATCTCCATCGACCGGACCCAGGGCACTGAAGAAAACATTGCCTCGCTTACCGATGTCATCCGCCGGAACCCGAGTAATCCGGAAGGCTACAATGTTCGTGGCTCGGCTTACGGCAAATCCGGCAAATACAGCGACGCCCTGGATGACTTCAACCGCGCCATTCAGCTCAATCCGTCATTTTATCAGGCTTATGCCAACCGCGCGCTGATACACAGATCGATGGGCAACCTGGCCGAGGCGGCGAATGATTACAATCAGGCGCTGAAGATCAATCCCCGCTATGATGTGGCCTATATCGGCCGTGGCAATCTTTACCGTCAGGCTGGCCGGACGAATGAGGCGATGAACGATTTCAATCGCGCCATCAGCCTTCAGACAACCGACCCGCGCGCCTACCACAACCGCGGTCTGATCAAACAATTGAACAATCAGCACACACAGGCAATCGAGGATTTCTCGACTGCTATCTCGCTGGCTCCCAATTCACCCGAACCCTACAATGGACGGGGAATTTCCTATGTCGCGCTCAATGATGACGACAACGCCTTTGCAGATTTCAACAGAGCAATCGAGCTGGATCAGCGGATTGCCGAATCCTGGGCCAATCAGGCGCTGATCTATGAGCGGCGTGGTGACAAGAGCCGTGCAGCCAAATCCTATGCCCGTGCGACGCAGCTTGATCCCAAGTACCGGCCCGCGGTTGACGGACTGGCCCGCGTTCGCTGATCAGCAGGCAGGTATGGGGCAAGGACTCTTGCCCGGCGTTCTATCGAGATAACTCATAATCGCATAGTTCCAATCCCAATTTGAAACCGCCCTGAGTTCACTCCCGCAATGCGCATGGGTGAAGCGTCGACGTCTTGTCTGCAACGCGGAACAATTGACGCCACAGCACGTTGTCATGCCGAACCAGTAAGAAAGAAAGTGAGTTCAAAATGATCGGCAAGACAAAAATTACAGCTGCAGCAGCCCTGCTCGCAACCGTCGCATTCAGCGCCACAACCGTTCCATCGAAGGCCGACAGCGTAGAGCTCGGTCTGCTCCAATGCGTCGTCGAAGGCGGCACCGGATTCATCTTCGGATCGTCCAAGGATCTGTCCTGCGAATACACTCCGGCTAACAGCGATGCTGCGACCGAAGCCTATTTCGGCGTGATCAACAAGTTCGGGATCGACATAGGCGTGACCGGCGCGAGCGTGATCGAATGGGTCGTTCTGGCTCCGACCACAGATTATGAATACCAGATTGGATCGCTCGCCGGCGACTATCGCGGCGTATCAGCAGAGGCAACCGCAGTTGCCGGCGCCGGGGTCAATCTTCTGGTCGGTGGATCAGATGACACCTTCTCGCTTCAGCCCGTCAGCGTTCAGGCTCAGGAAGGCGTCAATGTGGCCGCAGGTATCGCAGAGCTTCAGCTGCGCTCCGCCGCCAACTGACCGGTACCATATAAAGACAAAGAAAAACGCCCGGAGAATTTCCGGGCCTTTTTTGCGTCATCATGAGTGGACTGTCTCAATGATCCATGGCTTTGACGATATCGTCGGTCATTTTCTTCGCATCGCCCAGGAGCATCATCGTGCTGTCCTTGTAGAACAGCGTGTTGTCGATGCCGGCATAGCCGGAGCCGAGCGACCGCTTGACGAACAGACATGTCCGGGCCTTGTCGACGTCCAGAATCGGCATGCCGTAGATCGGTGAAGACTTGTCATCGCGTGCCGCAGGATTGGTCACATCATTGGCGCCAATCACATAGGCCACATCGGCCTGCGCGAATTCCGAGTTGATGTCTTCGAGTTCAAAGACCTCGTCATAAGGCACATTGGCTTCAGCCAGCAGCACGTTCATGTGACCGGGCATGCGGCCTGCCACCGGATGGATGGCGTATTTGACCTCGACACCCTGTTCCTTCAGGCTGTCTGCCAGTTCCCGTGTGGCGTGCTGTGCCTGAGCAACAGCCATGCCGTAGCCTGGCACGATAATGACCTTCGAAGCATTGGCCATCAGGAAGGCCGCATCATCAGCCGAACCAAGCTTGACGCTGCGATCGATATCATCGCTGCCGCCGGCAGCTGCTTCTCCGCCGAATCCGCCCAAAATCACCGAGATGAACGAACGGTTCATGCCCTTGCACATGATGTAGGACAGGATCGCACCGGAGGAGCCAACCAGCGCGCCGGTGATGATCAATGCGAGATTGCCCAGCGTAAAGCCGATACCCGCTGCCGCCCAACCGGAATAGGAGTTGAGCATCGACACCACGACTGGCATGTCAGCGCCGCCGATCGGAACGATCAGCAGGACACCGAGCGCCAGCGACAATGCAACGATCAGCCAGAACACGGTATAGCTTTCGCTCGCGACCAGCACACCGATAAGAACAACGATGCCGATCAGCAATGCAGCATTGATGACATGACGCATCGGCAGCATGATCGGCTTGCCCGACATCCGGCCATCAAGCTTGAGAAAGGCAATGATCGATCCGGTGAACGTGATCGCGCCAATGGCGACACCGAGCGACATCTCGATGAGCGCCTGTGCGTGGATTTCGCCAACGTCACCAATCCCAAAGGCATGCGGTGCATAAAGCGCAGCAGCCGCCACCAGAACCGCCGCCATGCCGACCAGACTGTGAAAGCCTGCGACCAGCTGTGGCATCGAGGTCATGGGGATCTTGCGCGCGATGTAAGCGCCAGCGCCGCCGCCTATGGCGAGGCCCGCGACAATCATCGCAAATCCACCAACCGATGGCTGGGCAAGCAGCAGTGTCGTGACAATGGCAATCGCCATACCGACCATGCCGTAGGCGTTACCCTGGCGGCTGGTGGTTGGATGTGAAAGGCCCCTGAGAGCCATGATGAACATAACGCCCGAAACGAGGTAGGCAAATGCGGCAAAATTCTCTGACATCAGCCGGCCCTCACTTCTCTTTTTTCTTGTACATGGCCAGCATCCGCTGGGTGACGAGGAATCCGCCAAAGATATTGACCGATGCAAGCACCAGCCCGACAAATCCGAAACCCGTTGCCCAGCCGGACAGCGAGGCGCCAACCGCAAGCAAAGCCCCCACGACAATAACCGAGGAGATCGCGTTGGTGACCGCCATCAGCGGCGTGTGCAAGGCCGGCGTCACCGACCAGACCACATAGTAGCCGACGAAAATCGCCAGAACGAAAATCGCCAGCCGGAAGACGAACGGATCGATCGCGCCGCCGCTCGCCACATGGACAGCTGCCGCCACGCCATCACCTGCGGGACCGGCGGTTTCCGCGGCCGCACGGACAGCGCTGACTGCCTGCTCGAGATTTTCAAGAGCGGTATCAAGTACGGACCCTGCCATCACGCTGCTCCCTTGCTGGTTTCACCGCCAAATGCGGGATGAACGACTGAGCCGCCATGAGTCAGTGCGGTAGCCTTGACCAATTCATCCTCGAGATTGACCGAAACGGTTTTGGTTTCCTTGTCGATCATGGTGTCGAGGAAAGTCAGGAGGTTCTTGGCGTAGAGCAGTGAAGCACTCGCCGCGATCTGACCCGGCATGTTCAGAATTCCGATGACGGTAACGCCATCGACTGTAATGGTCTCACCGGCTTTTGAGCCCTCGACATTGCCTCCGCGTTCAACCGCCAGGTCAACCACGACCGAGCCCAGACGCATGCTCTTGAGCATGTCACGCGAAATCAGTTTCGGAGCGGGACGGCCTGGAATGAGTGCCGTGGTGATCACAATGTCCTGCTTGGAAATATGATCGGCCACCAGGGCTGCCTGTTTGGCCTGATATTCCTTCGACATTTCCTTGGCGTAACCACCGGATGTCTCTGCAGCCTTGAACTCGTCGTCTTCCACGGCGATGAACTTGGCACCAAGTGATGCGACTTGTTCCTTTGCTGCCGGACGGACATCGGTCGCCGAGACAGCTGCGCCCAGACGGCGGGCCGTCGCAATCGCCTGCAACCCGGCAACACCGGCACCCATGACGAATACCTTTGCAGCAGGCACGGTGCCTGCGGCGGTCATCATCATCGGCATTGCCCGGTCGAATGTATGTGCGGCTTCAATCACCGCCTGATACCCGGCAAGGTTCGCCTGTGACGACAACACATCCATTGACTGCGCGCGGGTGATCCGCGGCATCAGCTCCATGGCGAAGCTCGTCACTCCGGCCTTGGCAAGTGCTGCCAGCGCCTTCTCATTGCCATATGGGTCCATCTGCGCGAGCACGATAGCGCCCGATTTGAGGGATTTCATTTCTGCCTCGGAAGGCCGGCGCACGCGAAGCACAACGTCCGCCTTCTTGGCATCGGCAGCAGTCCCGGCTTTCGCACCCGCCGCGATAAAATCCGCGTCGGCGATTCGGGATTTCTCGCCCGCGCCTTTCTGGACGATGACATCGAGACCGAGCGCGGTCATCTTTTTCACGGTCTCCGGCGATGCGGCGACACGCGATTCAAGCGAATCCGACTCTTTAGCTACAAAAACAATGGCGCCCACGAGAGCCCCTCCTCTGGCAAACGGAATGTGACGAGTGGAAGCGGATCTTCAACGATCCGACATCAACACGCGGCAAAGGGCTCAACGAGCGAGGATACTGCCGCCGATGCTCAGAACGAGAAATGTCAGAAAGCCGACAATCGCGCCTGCGCCGGTAAAGAAATACACAGCCATGGCGATCATCAACGCCACGATAACGATCGTCCCGTATTTCGCGCCGGCAAGAAACATATTGTAGGTTTTGTCGTGCTCGGAATAATCCATAGCAGCCCCGGTTTCGACAGGACCGTTCATCTGTTCAGCCATAAGATAGCTCCCCAATTGACAATTCATGCTCGGATTACACAAACCCCGGCCAATGTGCAATGGACATAGGCAACTAGGCCGCGTCAAAAACGTCTCGCGGTCCGCCAAGGGCTCACCCGTGCATCAGTCCGTTCGGGCCATTCTGCTCGCTTGCTGAATTGCGTATCTCGCTGTCGGCAGGATAGTCAGTGGCGTGAGTCCGAGCACTTCGCGCGGAGCAAACATCATCTTCCGCTCGTGTGGTTGTGAGTCAAAGAAAGGGTATCTCTTAAACAGCGTCCGCTTGAGTTCATTTGCATTGGCGCCGTGAAGTTCAAGCTCGTTCTGGTACTGCTCGACATAGCGCGGGCCTGCCAGCTCGATGGAATTGAAGACCCGTTTGTAAAAGGCACGGTGGTTTGGCTTGGTCACCGAAAGGCAAAAATCCACATCGTAATAGACCGTCGCCATGGTTGCCACGCGCAAGGTCAAGTAGGGCAAAGCCGGATATTCACGCATGATGTCCGGATCGGCTGCAAAACGCACAGGGTCGATGAAGGTCTTGCCTGCATCCAGAAGCGGGTGCATGACATCCGGAAACCGGGCCACCGCCACGCCGTCCCGCTGGGCATCCGTGACGTGATGCACCCGGATTGTCGATACGAGCTGCTCATCGAAGAAAATGCCCATCACATGAGCATTTGGCTTGAAGTCCAAATCGTCAATCAGCAGCAGCTCATCATTCGTCCGAGCCAACCCGACCGTGGTGAAAGCCTTGTATCGCAACCGGGCAATGTCTTCGAGGTCGTCCGAGCTTTCGATTCGGCGATACTCGATGCTCTCGAGAAAGCGCATGACGCCCGCACTAAACCCAGTGACTTCGCTTTGAGCGGCATTCGCCATAGATGAAAAGTCTCCGTCGTTATGCACGAGGAAAGCTTATCGTTAATTTTGGGTTAATCAATCGCAGGATGCGCCCGAAGGCCGGTTAACTACCTATTAAGGTTAATCAACTCTTAAATTCCGCGCTAAAAACAATGGCCCTATCAGAAAGTGCCTGGAAGAATTCACGGTCAGTTTTTGGGGATGCGCGGAGCGCTCTGGCGACAAATTCGAGGCAGGTCAGTTGCCGGGTCTGTGTGTGTGGCTGGATTGACCGACGACTGTCAACTTCCGCGGATTGCTCGAAAGCTTGTTCGCCAACTCGATGAACGAGCCGTGGGGCATCGGTATGCCAAAAATGTAACCCTGGATGATATCGGCGCAATTGTTGTCACTGATCATCACAAGCTGGTCTTCGGTTTCCACGCCTTCAACGACGACCTCAAGCCCCAGCTCCCGCGCCAGGTTGACGACGCCACGCAGCAGTTTCAGCTTCTTAGGATCTTTCGTCAGGTCCCTGACAAAGGAGCGGTCAATCTTGACCTTGTTAAGCGGCAGCATGTCGAGGTAACTGAGGCTCGAATAGCCTGTGCCGAAATCATCGATGGCAATGGACATCCCCATGGACCGGAGTTCCGTCAGGATCTCCCGAGCTGTCTTCAGATCGTTAATGAGACCGCTTTCGGTAATTTCCAGCTGCAGCCGTCCCGGCGCCAGATTGGCTCGGTCCAGCGCATCCGCGATCACAGAAACAATAGACCGGTCATTCAAGTCGTGAGCGGAGAGATTGACTGACACCTGCAAGTTTCCGGGCCAGTTGGCCGCATCCTGCACGGCACGCCCGATCACACACCGCGTCAGTTCACTGATGATTCCCATTTCCTCAGCCAGAGGAATATAGACAGCCGGCGAAACCGGCCCCAACTCCGGATGAATCCAGCGTGAGAGAGCTTCTGCGCCAACAATGCGTGTACCTTGGGGGTTGAACATCGGTTGATAGAACAGGTCCATCGACTGGGTCCGGATCGCTTCACGCAATGCGGCTTTCATACCCTGGCGTTCAGTGTAGCGCTTATCCATAGACTCTTCGAACAGGGTCCACCGGTTCTTGTCGCGGCGCTTGGCTTCATAAAGAGCCAAATCGGCCTGGATGTGCATATCCTCGATCTGCACGCCTGCGACCGGCGACATCACCACCCCGCCGGACAAACTGATGAAAAGCTTGTGGCCGTCAATTATATAAGTCCCGCGCAACGTATCGATTACGTAGTCCATTGTTGCCTTGAGATCTTCAATGTCCTTGACGTCAGGGATGAACAGGACAAATTCATCGCCGCCAAAACGTGAAACCACATATTTCTGCCGCGATAAGGACTGGAGCCTGTTGGCAATTGCGTTGAGCAATTTATCGCCATTGACGTGCCCCATGCTGTCATTGACGTGCTTGAAATCGTCGATGTCGAGCACCGCAAGAGCCATCTGCTGATTGGGCTTGGCGTTGGCCATTTTCAAGCTGACGACTTCTGCGAACCATGACCGGTTCGGCAGACTGGTCAGATTGTCAAAACGCGCCATATGCAGAATGCGTTTTTCCGCCTGGATGCGCTCGGACACGTCTTCGAATATCAGCACAACACCCTTTTCACCGCGGTACCGTGCACTGAATTCCAGCCAGCTGCTCTTGTCAAAACGCACCAGCGCGCGGTCATCGCGACCGCTGACAAGACTGTCGAGATGCTGATTGATTTGCCCGAAATTTTCCTTCGCAATCACACCATTGCGCGTGCCCAGCCTTAAAGCCGCTTTTAGCGCCCTGCCGGTCAGGTCAGTGTTCTTGTCAATGCTGAAGAACTCGCGCGCCTTCCGGTTCGCGACTTCTATCCTGCCGTCCCCATCAAGCATGAACAGCCCGTGCGACATATTGTTGAGCGCGGTATCGAACTTCTCGGCAATCTCCGCGGTCTTTCTCTCGGCAGTGACTGAATTGAACAGAAAGTCGCGAACACCGTTTGCCATCGAACGTGTCGTCAGGAAAAGCGGCAGAAGAAGAACCGCCATCAGGCTCATATACGGATCGCGCGCGATCATAAGCCCGACGGTTATGGGAAGGCAGGCTGCCAGAATGATCATGTCGACATTCAAGCGAGACCCGAAATTCCGTCCAACCACTGAAATCATGCTGGCCAGAGTTACCGAGACCGTCACCAGCTCGGCAAATGGGTCTTGAGCCACGACCAGGGCATGGCCGCACATCGTGCCCAGAATGGAGCAAGTGATAAACGACCCTGTCACATAGCGCTTTTCCCAGTGCAACGTATCCGCCAGTTTCAAATCGGACTTTTGCAGGCGGTCGAATGCCATCATGTCGAGGTTGCGAACAAGCCAGACAACGAAAAGAGTCAATGCAGCATAGAGGTAGAACGGGTCGTCGATACGCATATAGACAGCCATCGCAGTGACCACATGCGCAATCATGCCGGCAAACAACGTCCCTCGCTGCTGATACAGCGACGCTACGAAGGACAGACGGACTTCATCTGCGAATGATGTGTTTTCTGCGGATGGCATGAACACTGAATCCCTGAATATGAGACAGCAACGTACCAAACGGAAATTAAGAACACATTTATCCAGTGCCAAAATTCAGCAGCAATCACAACGAATTACCGATTCAAAATTACCGGTTAACAATCCGTAAACAAAGCGGCATCAAACAAATAGACCAATCATTCAGCCGCCACAGGCCGGAGCTCAGCAACATCGTTCAAGATTAAATGCTTAATGGATTGCTTTTGGGGCAAGACTGCTTCGAAATTGCCCATTTTAACATGACCGTAGCCTTTCACCTTCATAGGATACGAAAGAAAGCCGGCAACATCTTCGGAGTTATCCTTGCGAAGCAATTTACCCATCTGGGCAACTTCCTCAATGAAGACCGATAACATCTGGCGCTCCAAACGCCGCTCGGCACTGTAACCGAACACATCGAGAGGTGTTCCGCGCAAAATCTTGAGCGCGGAGAGCAAAGGAAAGAGCACCGCCAATCCGCGCCCGAAAGTGGTTTTTACGGGATGTCCCTTGCTGTCTTTCCGCCCCAGGACCGGCGGCGCCATATGGTATTCCAGCTTGTCATAGCTTTCGAACTGCTTGCCGAGTTGCCGTTTGAAGCTTCCATCACTGTAGAGCCTGGCGACCTCATACTCGTCCTTGATCGCCATCAGTTTGAACAGCGACCGCGCTGCGGCTTCCGACACTGAACCAGCTTTGCCCAGCGCACGTTCTTCCGCATTTACCAACGGCTGAAGGATATCGCGATACCTCGCCGCCCAGGCCTCGTTCTGATAGCCTGCGAGAAACTGCGCGCGGCGATCAATGATATTCGCAACCGTCTCCTCCACCACCGTTTCGGCTTCAGCGTGCTGGTCCGAGAAAAGCGCCTCTACCGATTGTGGATCGTGTGCTGCTTTCCGGCCCCAGCGGAAAGCTTCGATATTCATTTTCACCGACTGGCCATTGAGGCGGATGGCCTCCTCGACCGAGTCCGGCGAAAGCGGCAACGCTCCCTTTTGCGATGCCATTCCCAGCATCATCATGTTGGCTGCAATCGCATTACCAAACAATCGCGTCGCCGCGACTGTCGCATTGAAGAAACTGGTTTTGTCAGCACCCGCAGCTTTGACGATCGCCCGTTTCAGCCGCTCTGTGGGCAAGGAGAAATCCGCGTCGCGCGCAAAGTCACCTGGCATGACTTCATTGGTGTTGACCAGGAAGGCGGTTTCACCCTCGCGAACTGACGTCAGGACTTTTCTCGATCCCGAAACCACCAGATCACACCCCAGCACCAGGTCAGCCTTGCCGGCCGAGATCCGGATTGCCTGGATATCTGCCGGAGTGTGAGCAATCCTGACATGCGAAAACACTGCGCCGCCCTTCTGCGCCAGGCCCGCCATGTCGATCATCCCGCAGCCCTTGCCTTCAAGATGCGCCGCCATCCCCAGTATGGCACCGATGGTGACCACGCCGGTGCCGCCGACACCATCGATGATCGACGCCCATCCGCGATCAAGCGAGGCCACATCCGGCGCTGGCAATCCGGCGAGCGGATCGGGCGCCGACTTGAACACTGTCGTATCTGCCTTCCGGATTCGGCCACCATGCACTGTAACAAAGGAAGGGCAAAAACCATCCGTGCAGGAAAAGTCCTTGTTGCAGCTGGATTGGTCTATCCTGCGCTTACGGCCGAATTCGGTTTCAACCGGCTGAATCGAAACGCAATTCGACTTGACGCCGCAATCTCCACAGCCTTCGCAGACGAGTTCGTTGATAATCACCCGCTTGTCAGGGTCGGGATAACTGCCGCGCTTTCTGCGCCGGCGCTTCTCGGCAGCGCAGGTCTGGTCGTAGATCAGCGCCGTGACACCGGGAATGTCGCGCAATTCACGCTGAACCGCATCCATCTCGGAACGGTGGTGAACACTCATCATCGGTGGCCAGGCTGTCCCGGCAGGATATCTGTCCGGTTCATCGCTGACCAGGGCGATCCGCTCCACGCCTTCGGCACGGACCTGGCGTGCGATGGCGTCCACGGTCAGACCGCCTTCATGCGTTTGCCCACCGGTCATCGCAACGGCGTCATTGTAGAGAATCTTGTAGGTGATGTTCGCGCCTGATGCGATGGCAAACCGCAAGGCCAGGACACCCGAATGATTGTAAGTCCCGTCACCCAGATTCTGGAAAATATGCTTTCGGGTGGTGAATCGCGCCTGCCCCACCCATTGCGCGCCCTCGCCCCCCATCTGGGTAAAGCCGGAGGTGTCCCGGTCCATCCAAAGCGACATGAAATGGCACCCTATGCCCGCCGCGGCCACGGAACCTTCCGGCACCTTCGTCGATGAATTGTGTGGACATCCTGAGCAGAAATAGGGTGTACGCGACGCCACATCCGACACGCTCGCCAGCATGCTCTGGAACTGGCGGATCCGCTTGACCCTCGCGTCGATATCTTCCGCATAGCCGGCAACCTTGAGCACACGCTCGCCCACCGCAACAGCGATGTCGTTTGGATCAAGCGCACCCTTGACCGGGAACAGCCACTCACCGCGCTCGTCCCGCTTGCCGACCACCACCGGTTGCCGCGCCGTCCCGTAAAGTGCTTCACGCAACTGGCTTTCCAGCAGCGAACGCTTTTCCTCAACGACAATAACCATGTCGAGGCCATCGACAAACTCGGTCATGTCAGCCAGATCGAACGGCCACGGGCAGGCAACCTTGAAGAGCCGCACCCCGATCTGGTTGGCGCGCGCCTCGTCAATACCTAGGTCGTCGAGTGCCTGGCGCACATCCAGATAATTCTTGCCAACCGTCAGGATGCCGAGCTTGGCCTTTGCACCACCGGAATAGATGATCCGGTTAAGACCATTGGCACGGATATAAGCGCTGGCCGCATCACGCTTGAATTCATGCAGACGCATTTCCTGGCCGAGGAAATCCAGGTCATTGGCGCGGATATTGAGCCCGCCCGGCGGCATGGTGAATTCCGGCAGGATAATCTTCAGCCGGTCAAGTCCAGCCTCAACAGACGCCGTTGATTCCACGTTGTCCTTGACGCATTTGAGCGCAGCCCATGTCCCCGCAAACCGGGACATTGCAAAACCATGCAGTCCGTAATCAATCATCTCCTGCACGCCGGCCGGATTGAGAATCGGGATCATGGTGTCGATGAAATTGAATTCGGTCTGATGCGCGTTGGTCGAGCTTTCCGCCGTATGGTCGTCCCCCATCAAGGCAAGAACACCGCCATGTTTTGAGGATCCCGCAAGGTTTGCGTGGCGAAACACGTCACCTGAGCGATCGACGCCCGGGCCCTTGCCATACCACAGCGAAAACACGCCATCATACTTGCCGGTTCCATCCAGACCCGATTGTTGCGTCCCCCAACAGGCTGTCGCAGCAAGCTCCTCATTCAATCCGGGCTGAAACACGATGTTGTGCGGGGTCAGCGATCGTTGCGCGCGCATGATCTGCTGGTCGAGACCGCCGAGCGGCGACCCTCGATATCCGGAGACAAACCCTGCTGTGTTCAGACCAGCCAGACGATCCCGCTCATGCTGCATCATCAGCAGCCGGACAACAGCTTGTGATCCGGTAACAAAGATTCTGTCCTTGCCTAGGTCGAATTTGTCGTCGAGCGAAACATCATGCACTGTCATTCACAGTCTCCTCAAACTGTTCCGGCTGAACCTGCGGTGCGCCCCAAGCCGGACACGGGCACTCTCCGGGCCCGCGAATTTTACCATGATATTTGGGCCAGTCGGCGCTGCGGTCAATCGAATTCATGCGCGGTGCCAGACTGCGCAATCAGATGGTTGGCAACCCGCAGCAAACGAAACTATCTGTCGCCAACGGCAGGAGCGGCGACCGATTCAGCGACCGATGGAGTGGCCGCCGTCGACAACAATCGAGCTTCCGGTCATGTAGGCGCTGGCTCGTGACGCCAACAGCAGCACCACTCCATCCAGATCATGGCTACCACCGAGCCGTCCGCTAGGGTTCTGGCCCGCCATCACCGCCCCCCCCTGCCCTTTGAGAAAGGGTGCCGTCAAACTGGTCTCGAACCAGCCCGGTCTGATTTCATTGACCCGGATCCCGTATTTCGCCCACTCCAGCGCCAGGCTTCGCGTTATCTGGCTGACAGCCGCCTTTGACGCGCTGTAGGCTGACACCTGACGGATCGGGATCTCGGATAACACGCTTGAAATGTTTATGATCGACCCGCCCCGGGCATCGCGTATCATGCGGCGAGCAGCTTCCTGAGCCACCATGAACAGGCTGTGGACATTGACCTCCAGGACTTCCCGCAGCGTCTCGCGCTCAAGATGGGTCGCTTTGTCGCGGTGGGCAATTCCTGCATTGTTGATCAGCACGCTGACCGGCCCGAGCGCCGCCTCGATCTGATCGAAAACCGCACAAATTGCCTCGTCGCAGCGCACATCCAGGTCAACAGCCATCACTTTTCCGCCAAGCTCGGCAATCCTGTTGACGGCGGTCTCCAGATTCTCCGGCCTGTTGCCGGCAATGACCACTTTTGCGCCATTAAGGGCCAGTGACTGTGCCATTGCCAATCCCAGTCCGGTGCCTCCCCCGGTCACCAGCACAATCTCGTTTGAAACGTCAAATAACTCGCTCGTTTGCACCTGTGACCTCTTTTTCCTGACCCTTGCTGAGGATATAGCCGCACACATTGATCGGCGCCACCACCGGAAGGTCAGCTAACTGGTAAAACAAATGCACCACTCGTTGCGTTTCATGTGCTTTTCCTGATATGGGCTGGCGCTGCATCATGCAGATGATATGGATAAAAATGGGAACGTTGGTTGATCGCACTCCTTCAAAGTGGAGGTGAAACAACCAGGAGGTCAATATGGGAAGTCTCTTGGCATTGAGCCGTGTCATCGACCGGATCAATGAGTTTGTCGGACGCAATGTATCATGGCTGGTGCTGGCCGCCGTGCTGATCAGCGCCGGGAATGCAACAATCCGTAAAGTGTTTGACATGTCGTCGAATGCCTGGCTGGAAGTGCAGTGGTACCTGTTCGGCGCTGTTTTCATGCTCGCTGCGGGCTATACGCTTCGCAAGAACGAACATGTCCGCATCGACGTCATTGCCGGCAACCTTTCCAAACGCACACGCGACTGGATTGACCTGTTCGGCCACCTCCTGTTTCTGATGCCGTTCTGCCTGATGATGACCTACCTCGCCTGGCCGTTCTTCTGGCGATCTTTCCACTCTGGAGAGATGTCCAGCAACGCCGGAGGCCTGATCATCTGGCCCGCGAAAGCAAGTATCCTTCTGGGTTTCATCCTGCTCACCGCTCAGGCTATTTCCGAGATTATCAAGCGTGTCGCCATTATCAGGGGCCTGATGGAAGAAGAGGTCGGCCACGATCATTCCATGCCGCCGCAAGTCGAGGCAGCCGCTGACATGAAGGGCCGCTCCGATGCTTGATTTTTTTGCCCACAATCTCGCGCCAATCATGTTCATCACCGTCATGGCGATGCTTCTGCTTGGCTATCCGGTCGCCTTCACGCTGGCCGCCGGTGGCATGTATTTCTTTGTCGCAGGCGTTGAGCTGAGCCATATCTCCCCGGAGATCAGGCTGTTCTGGCCGCTGGCTCAGGCCAATATGAACCGCGTCTTCGACGTCATGCGCAACGACACGCTGCTGGCGATTCCGTTCTTCACCTTTATGGGGCTCATTCTCGAGCGCTCGCGCATGGCCGAAGATCTGCTCGACACCATCGGCCAGCTGTTCGGCACCATGCGTGGTGGTCTGGCATTTGCCGTTATCATCGTCGGGGCGCTGCTGGCGGCCACCACGGGCGTTGTTGCAGCCTCTGTCATCGCGATGGGCTTGATCTCTTTGCCGATCATGATGCGCTACAACTATCACCCCGGCCTTGCAGCAGGCACCATCGCCGCGTCCGGAACGCTGGCGCAGATCATCCCCCCATCACTCGTCCTGATCGTCATGGCCGACCAGCTTGGGCGCTCCGTGGGCGATATGTATGTCGGCGCGTTTTTCCCGGCTTTGATCATCGTTGGTATGTATTGCGCCTATATTTTCGCAATCACGCTGATCAAGCCGCAATGGGTGCCGGCATTGCCGCCGGAAGCACGGCCACTTGGCAATGGCGGGCGGTCGCTGTTCATAATTATCGGTTTGGCAATCGCGCTGTTCTTCGTCTGCAGCCACTTTGTATTCGATGACCTGCGCTATGAAACACGGGTGGTCTGGTCCGCCCTGATTGCCACCCTCATTCCTTACGGCTTTGCTCTTCTCAACCGCAAGATGAAGCTCGGCTATCTGTCGAAAATGGCGGAGCAGGTGGTGATCGTCCTGATCCCGCCGCTGGCGCTGATCTTCCTGGTTCTCGGCACCATCTTCCTCGGAATTGCAACGCCCACCGAAGGCGGCGCCATGGGCGCAACCGGCGCTCTGATCATGTCGATCATGAAGGGCCGTCTGGACAGGAAGACACTTCTGCAGGCCTTGGATTCCACTGCGAAGCTGGCAACCTTCGTGATGTTCATCCTGATCGGTGCGCGCGTGTTTGCGCTGACCTTCTACGGCATTTCCGGCGACCGCTGGGTGGAAGAGCTCCTGCTGGCGCTTCCGGGCGGCGAAATCGGGTTCCTGATCACCGTCTCCATCGTCATTTTCATTCTGGGCTGCTTCCTCGATTTCTTCGAGATCGCCTTCATCATGGTTCCATTGCTGGCACCGGTGGCGGAGAAGCTCGGCATCGATCTGATCTGGTTCGGCGTGTTGCTCGGGTTCAACCTGCAGGCCAGCTTCCTGACGCCGCCATTTGGCTTCGCCTTGTTCTATCTTCGATCTGTGGCCCCCATCAAAGCCTGGCATGACAAGACCACGGACCGGATGATCGAACCTATTTCCACCAAGGCGATCTACACCGGAACCCTGCCTTTCATTGTCATTCAGATCATTATGTTGGGCATACTGATCGCCTTCCCCGGACTGGTCACACATTACAAGACTGATCCGGTGATGTTGAACCAGAGCGACATCAACGAGGAAATCAATAACATTGGTGGTGGTGGCTTTGGCCTGCCCGGTTCGGGCCTGAGCCTTGATGGAGGCCTGAGCCTTCCGGGAACACCCAACCTTGGTGGAGAGCCGGACAACGGCATGCCGGCAATGCCGAGCTTTGGCGAGCCGGCAGCTGAACCATCCAGCGGCAGCAGCTTGCCAGCTCCGGGCGGGCTCCCTGCCCCTGGCGGTGCAACGGGGCTGCCTAACTTCGACTGACCAGACACCCTTCTGGTTGAAATCAAAAGCCCG
>CAXBIE010000036.1:0-45537 GCA_963975635.1 uncultured Hoeflea sp.
CGGGTTGCGCCGGGATCGATGGAGTTGACCTTCAGCGCAGTCTTTTCGGTCTCGGCGGCCCAGACCCGCGCCAGTGTTTCCACTGCGGCCTTCGATGCTGCATATGGACCCCAGAAGGCGCGTGCGGAATGAGCAACGCCCGAGGACAGGACCAATGCCCGTCCGGCATCGGATTTGATCAGCAGGGGCTCGACCGAACGGATAATCCGCCAGGTTGCCGTGACATTGACGGCCATCACCTTGTCGAAAACCTTGGCCTCGACATGGCCTACCGGCGAGATGGTGCCGAGCACGCCGGCATTGGCAACCAGAATATCGAGCTTGCCCCAGCGGTCGTTGATGGCGGCGCCAAGCCGGTCGACTGCCTGCATGTCTGTCAGGTCCATTGGCACCAGCGTGGCGCTGCCGCCTGCCGCCTGGATGGCATCGTCGAGCTCTTCAAGGCCGCCGGTGGTCCGCGCCACGGCAATGACGTGCGCACCCTGTTTGGCGAGCGCCAGAGCGGTCCAGTAGCCAATGCCACGGGAAGCGCCGGTGACGAGCGCGATACGTCCTTGAAGAGAAGTCATGCTGAAAACTATCCGTTGTTGGCCAGCAGCGACAAGCTGCGGACATTGTCCGTATCTTCCTGGTCGGTGAGCGTCGTCGGATACTCGCCGGTGAAGCAGGCGTCACAGAACTGCGGGCATTCCGCATTGCGGCCAGGTTCGCGTACCGCCCGGTAAAGACCGTCGATCGAGACGAATCCGAGGCTGTCGACACGGATGAAATCAGCCATGGCGCTGACCGACATGCGCGAGGCCAGAAGCTTGGATTTTTCCGGCGTGTCGACGCCGTAGAAGCACGAGGACATGGTTGGCGGGGACGCGATGCGCATATGCACTTCGCGGGCCCCGGCTTCGCGCACCAATTGCACGATCTTCTGGCTGGTGGTGCCACGGACGATGGAATCATCGACCAGCACGACGCGCTTGCCCTCTATCATGTTCTTGTTGGGATTGAGCTTGAGCTTGACGCCCATGTGGCGGATCGCCGAGGACGGCGCAATAAAGGTGCGGCCAACATAGTGGTTGCGGATGATGCCGAGCTCGAAAGGCATATTGGCCTGTTGCGCAAAGCCGATGGCCGCCGGAGTGCCTGAATCCGGAACCGGAATGATGACATCGGCATCGACCGGGCATTCCTTGGCCAGCTCTTCGCCGATCTTCTTGCGCGCCTCGTAGACATTGCGGTCGTCGATGGTCGAATCCGGACGGGCAAAATAGACATATTCGAAGATGCAGAGGCGGGGGGACTGCTTTTCGAAGGGGAAATGGCTTTCGATGCCCTTGGTGGTGATCACCACGACTTCGCCGGGCAGCACTTCGCGCACGAAGCGGGCGCCGATGATGTCGAGCGCACAGGTTTCCGACGCAAGCACGTAGGCTCCGTCGAGATCGCCGATGCACAGCGGCCGGATACCGAGCGGGTCACGGGCGCCGATCATCTTCTTCTCGGACAGGCCGACCAGCGAATAGGCGCCTTCGATCCGCGACAGCGCGTCGATGAATTTCGGCACGATCCGGGTCTTCTCGCTGACGGCGATCAGATGCAGGATGGTTTCGGTGTCGGATGTCGAGGAGAAGATCGATCCGCGCTTTTGCAGTTCGCGCTGCACGGTCAGAGCATTGGTGATGTTGCCGTTGTGGGCAATGGCAAAGCCGCCGCCGGCAAATTCGGCAAAGAAGGGCTGAACATTGCGCAGGCCTTCGCCACCGGTGGTGGAATAGCGTGTGTGGCCAATGGCGCGGTCGCCGGGCAACCGGTCCATCACCGAACGCTTGGTGAAAGTGTCACCAATCAGGCCGACATGGCGCTCGACGGAAAACTGCTTGCCGTCGAACGCAACGATCCCGGCAGCCTCCTGGCCCCGATGCTGAAGCGCATGCAATCCGAGTGTGACCACGGCAGCGGCTTCCGATTTCCCGAAGATGCCGAACACGCCGCATTCGTCATGGAAAACATCAGCTTCGTTGTCGATCGGTTTCAAGCCATCATCTGTCATTGGCGTAGAACCTTTGTATAGACCTGCCGGATTGATCCCCGACAGGAATTTCTCATCCGCTGGTGGCGGGGGCTGCGCCGGATTCCGGTTCACCGGACCCGCCGCGCAGCCGCTCCAGAATCGTTGCGTCCGCGTTGTCGGGCAGCATATTGACCAGTTTCGCGCCCAGCGAATCCAGCATCGGCTTGGATTTCGCGGTCATCACCCATTCGGGCTGTTTCGGCGCGGCAACAAGCCAGTTGAAAAACAGCATGGCGACGACGACCAGCAATACACCGCGTGCGGCGCCGAAGACGAAGCCCAGCGTCCGGTCAAGCGCGCCAATGCGGCTGTCGATGATGAAATCGGCAATCCGCATTGTGATGTAGGAGACCAGGATCAGCGCAATCAGAAACACCACTGCAGCAGAACCGATCATCGCGATCTTGTCGGAGCTGGTATATTTCATCGCCAGCGGCGTGAGCACGGGATAAAGGAAGTAGGCAGCGGCGGCTGCGGCGATCCAGGACGCGACGGCCAACACCTCGCGGGAAAATCCACGAACCATGGCAAGCACTGCCGAAAACAGCGTGATGCCAAGCAGGATGCCGTCAAGAAGGGTAATGGGCATGAAATCGCGTTCCGTTCAGGCTCTGCCCACCCTTGCCTCAGTTGGCGTCCGGATAGGCTGAATTCAGTTTTCGTCCTCGTCTCCGCCGGTCACAAGTGCGCCTTTGGAGCCGGCAATACGCGCAACCAGATCCGCCAGTGATTCCACCTGGGCCAGACCTGCACCCGATCTGGATGGAAGGTCTGCGGATCCCGACGGCAATACCGCGTTGGCGAAGCCCAGTTTTTCGGCTTCCTTCAGCCGTAAACCTGTTTGCGCCACTGGCCGGATTGACCCGGACAGGCTGACTTCGCCGAAATAGACGCAATCGGCGGGAAGGGCAAGCCCGGCAAGGGAGGAAACCAACGCTGCGGCCACAGCCAAATCTGCTGCGGGTTCGGCGATCCGGTAACCGCCCGCGATATTGAGATAGACATCATGGCTTCCCAGCCGCACTCCGCAATGGGCTTCGAGCACCGCCAGGATCATCGACAGCCGGGCCGAATCCCAGCCGATCACCGCCCGGCGCGGTGTTCCCAGGCTTGAGGGAGCGACCAGGGCCTGAACTTCGACCAGAACCGGGCGGGTGCCTTCAATGCCGGCGAAGACCGCGGCGCCCGGCGCCTTGTCGTTGCGTTCGCCCAGAAACAGTTCCGACGGATTGGCAACCTCGCGCAGGCCCTTGTCGGACATCTCGAAGACGCCGATCTCGTCGGTTGCGCCAAAGCGATTCTTCACCGTTCGCAGAATCCGGTAGTGGTGGCCGCGATCGCCTTCAAAATAGAGCACCGCATCGACCATGTGCTCGACGACGCGGGGGCCGGCAATCTGGCCGTCCTTGGTGACGTGGCCGACCAGAACCATGGCAGCGCCGGTCTGCTTGGCATAGCGCACCATGGCGTGCACGCCGGTTCGCACCTGGGTGACGGTGCCCGGCGCCGAGCCGGCAAGATCGCTCCACAGTGTCTGGATCGAATCGATGATGACGAAATCCGGCCGCTTTCCCTCGGCGAGGGTTGCGAGGATGTCCTCGACATTGGTTTCGGCCGCCAGAAGCACGCCTGAGTCGGCCGCACCAAGCCGTTGTGCCCTGAGCCGCACCTGGGCCACGGCCTCTTCCCCTGAGACATAGATGACGCGATTGCCCTGCCGGGCCAGCGCTGCCGCGGCCTGCATCAGAAGCGTCGACTTGCCGATGCCGGGATCACCGCCGACCAGAACCGCCGATCCGCGCACAAAGCCGCCACCGGTGACGCGATCAAGTTCGCTGACCAGCGTGGAGATGCGGGGCGCTTCCTCGATTTCGCCGGAGAGGCTGGCGAGCGCCACGGCGCGGCCTTTGCGCGCAGCCGTTCCGGGCCCGCCGCCAACACCGCCGGTCGGGTCATCCTCGACGATGGTGTTCCATTCGCCGCAACCATCGCACTTGCCGGCCCAGCGCGCATGGACTGTGCCACAGGACTGACAGACGAATTGAACGCGTGCTTTGGCCAAGAGCGGTATCCCTTTGTTGCTGTTGCCGGTTTGTCAGGAAGATGACGGTTTGTCCACTGTTTGTTCTATTTTTCTGTGCCCGCTGTTGAAATCCGTGGAGTGCGGGCGGGATCTGCCCTTCAGCCCAGATAGCTGCGGGTATGGCGGCGGCCGAGACTTGTGAGCAATTCATAGCTGATGGTGCCGGCCGCGCCGGCAGCCTGTTCCAGCGTGATTGTCGGGCCCAGAAGCTCGACCCAGTCTCCGGCATTGATGGCGTCCTCAGGCAGATCGGTCACGTCAAACATGGTCAGGTCCATGGTTATCTTGCCGATCACCGGGATCTGGACGCCGTTGATCGCGCCGCAGGTTCCCTGAGGAACGGCAGAGCGGAGCGGCACACCGGCGCCGGAAGCGGAGCGGTGGAACCCGTCAGCATAGCCCACGCCACAGACGGCAATGCGGCTGTCGCGGGTGAGCACGTGCGCGGCGCCGTAGCTGACCGACTCACCGGCCTTCGCATCGCGTATCAGAAGCACCCGTGTTTCTGCGGTGACAACGGTGTGCAGCCGGTTGGGGAGATGCGCGCCCGGCTCGCCGCCATAAAGCGCGATGCCCGGACGGGTCAGATCGTGATGGCAGGAGGAGCCCAGAAAAATTCCGCCGGAATTGGCGAGGCTGGCCTCGATCCCGGCAAAGCTGGGTTTGAGTGCCTCGAACAGCTTGATCTGCCGCGCGTTGAGCGGATGATCCGGTTCGTCGGCACAGGCAAAATGGCTGAGCACAAGACAGGGAGAAGGGGCGCCGCTTTGGGAATGGGCGACCGCCTGCTCAGGCGTCAGCCCCATCCGGTTCATGCCGGTGTCGATATGCAGGGCATAGGCGCGGTTGTCGGCGTTCGAGCACCAGAAGTCTGCCTGCGCGGGGGAGTTTATGATCGGAACCAGATCATGTGCGAGCGTTTGTGCGAATGAGCCTTCGAAAACCCCGTTGAGCACGTAGATCCGGGCGTCGGGCAACAACGGACGCAACTGCGCGCCCTCATTGGCGTCGGCCACAAAGAAGTCGCGGCATCCCTCGCGCGCCAGCCTCGGCGCGGCGATCTCCGCACCGATGCCATAGGCGTCGGCCTTGACCGCAGCGCCGCAGCGGGCGCTGCCGGACAGGTCACGCATCTTGCGCCAATTGGCGGCAAGCGCGCCCAGATCAATGCTCAGGCGCGTCGTGCCCGCAGAGGCGGACCGGTGTTCAATGGGGCTCTGCGTTGACGTCAAACCGTCTGCCTATTCGTCTTGAATGAACTGAGCATAGGAATTGTCGGCGAGATCGGCAAACCGGGTGAACTCGGCCTGGAAGCCCAGCTGCACCGTGCCCGTCGGTCCGTGGCGCTGTTTGGCGATGATGACGTCGGCAGTGCCCTTGACCTTGAGCATCTTTTCTTCCCAGGCCAGATATTCCGGCGTCTTGATATCGGCGGCAATCTCGTCCTGCGCCCGCCGAGGCTCGCCGTTCTTGACGTAGTATTCCTCACGGTAAACGAACAGCACAACGTCGGCGTCCTGCTCGATCGATCCTGATTCACGCAAGTCGGAGAGCTGCGGGCGCTTGTCCTCGCGGCTTTCAACCTGACGCGACAGCTGGGACAGCGCGATGATGGGAACATTGAGCTCCTTGCCGAGCGCCTTCAGTCCGGTGGTGATCTGGGTGATTTCCTGCACCCGGTTGTCGCTCGACTTGCCCGAACCGGTCATCAGCTGGATGTAGTCGATCACCAGCACATCAAGGCCGCGCTGGCGCTTGAGACGGCGGGCGCGCGCCGACAATTGCGCGATGGAAATACCACCGGTCTGGTCGATGAACAGCGGGATCTTCTGCATCATCTGCGAACAGCCGACGAGCTTCTCGAAGTCCGCCTCGGAAATCTCACCACGACGGATCTTCGAGGACGAGATCTCGGTCTGCTCGGAAATGATACGGGTGGCGAGCTGTTCGGCCGACATTTCCAGCGAATAGAACCCGACCACGCCACCGTTCTTGGCTTTCATCGAGCCATCGGCCTGCACCTCGCCCTCATAGGCCTGGGCAATGTTGAAGGCGATGTTGGTGGCAAGCGAGGTCTTGCCCATGCCCGGACGTCCGGCAAGTACGATCAAGTCGGAATGCTGCAAGCCGCCCATGCGGGCATCGAGCGAGGAGATGCCGGTCGAAATGCCGGACAGGCCGCCGTCGCGCTGATAGGCGGCTCCGGCCATGTCGATGGCAAGCGACACAGCGTCGTTGAACGACTGGAAGCCGCCGTCGTAACGGCCGGTTTCGGCAAGCTCGAACAGGCGGCGTTCGGCGTCCTCGATCTGGGTGCCGGGCGGCATGTCGAGCGGCGCGTCGAATGCGATATTGACCATGTCCTCGCCGATCGAAATCAGCGAGCGGCGCAGCGCCAGATCATAAATAGCCCGGCCGTAATCCTCGGCATTGATGATGGTGACGGCTTCGGTGGCGAGACGGGCGAGATACTGTGCCACCGTCATGTCGCCGACCTTGGCGTCGGCGGGCAGGAAGGTCTTGATGGTCACCGGGTTGGCGGTCTTGCCCATGCGGATGATGTCGCCGCCGACCTCGTAGATCTTGCGGTGCAACGGTTCCTGGAAATGTTCCGGCTTCAGGAAATCGGAGACCCGGTAAAACGCGTCATTGTTGACGAGCATGGCGCCCAGCAGGGCCTGCTCGGCCTCGATGTTTGACGGAGCCTCGCGAAACAGGGGGCTTTTCTCGGCGCGGGCCGGGATCGGCTCAATCTTGCGGGCGGCATCATTCATTGTCTGGGCTGTCCTGAACTGGGTGCGGGCGGTGGCATTGAATAGCAAAAGTGGCTGGCCATGTCAGTGCATGACCAGTCCAAATTCAAAGCCAACCGCCGAAGTTTGCATGTTGTGCCCGTTCTCCACACTTGTCCACAGCATGTAAACACCAATCCGTGCCGGATGACGGAAAAGTGCCTCCTTCGGGTTGCGCCAAAGCCCGAATCGGAAGTCGTGACCTTTAACGGGACGAGAGAAAATTCTCGCAATCGACAACGGTTGCATAGGTGCCCGAAAGGCCGCTCATGAACGCGGCGTGGACCTGGGCGGCGGGGACTGCAACACCGTCAAACTCGGCATCTCGCGCGGCACAGGCGTCATGCACCACGGTGACCTTGTAGCCCAGATCTGCGGCGGCGCGGGTGGTTGCATCGATGCACATCTGGCTCATTGCGCCGACGATGACCACGTTGGTGATACCGCGTGAGGACAATGTATCTTGCAGGCGGGTGTTGAGAAAACTGTTGGGCTTGTGCTTGAGAATCACCTCTTCACCGGATTGCGGGGCCACATTCGGATGAATTTCGGCACCTTCGCTGCCCGGACGAAAGAAGGGCGCGTCGTCTGACGGGATTTCATGATGGATATGAACAATCATGTCGCCGGTTTCACGTGCATGGGCCAGAATTCTTGCCGCATTGCCGCAGGCTTCGTCCATCCTGCTCAGTGTCCAGCGGCCACCATCGAAATAATCCTTCTGGATGTCGACGAGAATAAGGGCTGTGTCAGTCATCTTGGCTCTCCTTGAATTTATAACCCGGATTTACATGCTGCCGAGCCGGCGATAAATTGGCGGATATGACAAAGATTATGCAAGATACGCCGCAGTGATGCTACCGGACCGTTCGCTCGCCATTGTTGCCTATCGAGGTGCACAGGAAGCCGCAGTGCTGGGGCTGGCGGATCTGCTTGATACCGCAAACGCGATCAGCAAAGGCCAGGGTGGAATCGTTATCGCGGTTCATACGGTCAGGCCGGGTGAATTGCCGTCCAGGTCCGAGCACTATGATGCGATCATCCTTCCGCCCAACAGAAGCGGGGCGCGGGGTGACGACGACACCGATCTGCATGGCTGGATCCGGGCCCGGCATGGGGCAGGGACACTGACCGCATCAGCTTGCGCCGGTTTGTTCTGGCTTGGTCATGCCGGATTGCTCGCCTCGCGTCCGGTGACCACCCATTGGGCGCTGGAGGCCGAAGTCCGGTCGGCGTTTCCCGATGCGGACCTGCAATCCGAGCATCTGCTGATCGATGACAATGACATCGTCACCGCAGGCGGGATGATGGCGTGGATCGACCTCGGACTGTTTTTCGTCGAGCGCTGGCAGGGCGCCGATGTGCTGACCGCTACCGCGCGGCATTTGTTGATTGATCCGGGCAAGCGCGAGCAACGGAACTATCGCAGTTTCCGGCCCAATATGAGCCATGGCGACCAGGCCGTGCTCAATCTGCAGCTCTGGATGGAAGCTCATGTCCAGGAGGATCTCAGTGTGGATGCCCTGGCGGCCCGTTCGCAATTGTCCGGGCGCACCTTCCTGCGCCGGTTCAAGGCCGCCACCGGTACAAGCCCGAATGCCTATGTGCAGGCGCTCCGGGTGGAAAAGGCGCGCGGGCTGCTCGAACGCACCCGCGAACCTGTCGGTGCAGTGGGCTGGGCGGTGGGCTATCAGGATATTTCGGCGTTTGGCCGGGTGTTCCGCTCGGTCACCGGCCTGACTGCGGTCGAATACAGACGCCGGTTCAGCGTTCTCGATGTGCGGGCCTAGCGCATCGCACGGTTGGTCGCGCAGTGCTTTTGTCCGCCATGAAGCGTTCTAGTGGCGATTGCCGCCGCTTTGGTTGCCGGCCATCGGCAGCAGCATCTCGCTTTCAAAAGCAATATGGCGCCGCATGGCCTCGAAAAATCCGCGCAGCATGTAACCGATTGCCTCGATGTTGATGTCGGAGTCCCCGATCCCCAGCTTGTGGAGAGCCTCGGTCAATTCCTCGGCGAAACACTCGTCCTCGCAATGCTCGAAGCGCAAACGATTGAGTGTTGGCTCGATTTGCTCCTGGTTCTTGAGCCGCTCCGCAACCATCGGGAACACGACATCTTCCTCGAAACGGTGCACACCGCGAACCATCGGGCCGAGCGCGCGGGCGGCATACATGCATTTCTGGCGATTGATGGCTTCCGGGAGCGAGTCTGCGATTTCTTCAAGCCGGTCACACAGCAGCAATTGATCCGCGTGGGCCTTGCGCAAGGCGGAAATTGGATCTTCGCCATGCGCCAGCTTGATGGTGGCGTTGTCTGTCATGAGGCCTCATCCCAGTCAAAGAGCGGTCATTCTTGTTCGTGTTGTTTCCCTCTTGGTCTGGAAAGTATGTGTGACAAGGCCTTGCGTCCTTGACTTGGATCAATGCGCAGTGATGACCTCTCTGCGAATTGTGCAACAGTTCGGCGAAGATTCGAAGCTTGTCTAAAGGGGGCAGGCACCGCAGCTTGGCCGTCCCTGTTTTGATACCCCAGGGGGATACCTAAAATGAAATACGCTACCGAAACGATCGCGGTGGGCATAAGCGCCTTTCTGGCGTTGCTCGGCGTGGCTTTCGCCAAGGACGATCTGTTCGCGGCCCATATGTGGGTCCTGTTCTTCGTTCTTCTGGTCGGAACCGTGCTGTTGATGCGGCGAATCAACTTCTCATCGGCCACCGGCCAATCAGCCGACGACACCTCGGGATATTTCGACGAGGTGGTGAAATACGGCATCATCGCCACCACCTTCTGGGGCATTGTCGGCTTCCTGGTCGGCGTGATCGTGGCTTTCCAGCTCGCCTTTCCCGATCTCAACATCGAGCCTTGGCTGAACTTCGGGCGCACGCGTCCGCTGCACACCTCGGCGGTGATCTTCGCATTCGGCGGCAACGCGCTGATTGCGACATCGTTTTACGTGGTCCAGCGCACCTCCCGCGCCCGGCTGTTCGGGGGCGATCTGGGCTGGTTCGTGTTCTGGGGCTATCAGCTGTTCATCGTGATGGCGGCGACCGGCTATCTGCTGGGGATTACCCAGGGGCGTGAATATGCCGAGCCTGAATGGTATGTGGACCTTTGGCTGACGGTTGTCTGGGTGGCCTATCTGATCACCTTCCTTGGCACGATCATCAAGCGCAAGGAGCCGCATATCTATGTGGCCAACTGGTTCTATCTGGCCTTCATCGTCACCATTGCGATGCTGCACATTGTCAACAATCTGGCGGTTCCGGTGTCGTTCCTCGGGGTCAAGAGCTACTCGGCCTTCGCCGGAGTGCAGGATGCACTGACGCAGTGGTGGTACGGCCATAACGCGGTCGGGTTCTTCCTCACCGCCGGCTTCCTGGGCATGATGTATTACTTCATCCCCAAGCAGGCCAACCGCCCGGTCTATTCCTACCGGCTGTCGATCATTCACTTCTGGGCGCTGATCTTCCTCTACATCTGGGCTGGTCCGCACCACCTGCACTACACGGCTTTGCCTGACTGGGCGCAGACTCTCGGGATGGTGTTCTCGATCATGCTGTGGATGCCGTCCTGGGGTGGGATGATCAACGGTCTGATGACGCTCTCGGGCGCCTGGGACAAGATCCGCACCGATCCGATCATCCGGATGATGGTGATTGCGGTGGCCTTCTACGGCATGTCGACCTTCGAAGGTCCGATGATGTCGATCAAGGCAGTCAACTCACTGAGCCACTACACCGACTGGACCATCGGTCACGTTCACTCCGGCGCATTGGGCTGGGTTGGCATGATCTCGTTTGGCGCCATCTACTACCTGGTGCCGAAACTGTGGAACCGCCCGCGGCTCTACTCCATGCGTCTGGTCAACTGGCACTTCTGGCTGGCCACACTGGGCATCGTTGTCTACGCGGCGGTTCTTTGGGTTGCCGGTATCCAGCAAGGCCTGATGTGGCGCGAATACAATGATCAGGGCTTCCTGGTGTATTCCTTCGCTGAATCCGTGGCGGCGATGTTCCCTTACTACTTCCTGCGCGCCATTGGCGGCCTGATGTACCTGGCTGGCGGCATCATCATGGGATGGAACGTGTTCATGACCATTCGTGGCCATGAACGCAACGAGATGCCCATACCGGGCAGCGAACCAGCCATGCAGCCGGCAGAGTAAGGAGACAAGACCATGTCACTGTTAGAAAAACACGGTATCATCGAACGCAACGCAACGTTGCTTCTGGTCGGCTCCCTCGTGGTGGTCTCCATTGGCGGCATCGTCGAGATCGCACCGCTCTTCTATCTCGAAAACACCATCGAGAAAGTCGAGGGGATGCGCCCTTACTCGCCGCTTGAGCTGGCCGGCCGCAACATCTACATCCGCGAAGGCTGCTATGTCTGCCACAGCCAGATGATCCGTCCCTTCCGGGACGAGGTCGAACGCTATGGCCATTACAGCCTTGCGGCGGAATCGATGTACGACCATCCCTTCCAGTGGGGATCGAAGCGGACGGGGCCTGACCTCGCCCGCGTCGGCAACCGCTATTCGAACGAATGGCATGTCGAGCACCTCAAGGAGCCCCGCTCGGTGGTGCCTGAATCGATCATGCCGAGCTATTCGTTCCTGGCGACGACCCCGCTGAAGGTGGCCAATGTCACCGCTGACCTTAATGCCAGCGTGGCCGTCGGTGTGCCTTACACCGAGGATATGATCGCCAACGCCCAAGCCGACCTGATGGCGCAGTCCGACCCCGATGCAGACACATCGGGCATCGAAGAGCGGTATCCGAAGGCCAAGCTGGGCGATTTCGACGGCGATCCGTCCGCTGTCACCGAGATGGATGCCCTGGTGTCCTATTTGCAAATGCTTGGCACGTTGGTCGACTTTTCGACCTACGACGAAGCCGCCGGCTACAGGTAAGGGGATCTGAGCAATGGAAACCTACACCGCAATGCGCCACTTCGCCGACAGCTGGGGACTCGTCTTCATGTTTGCCGTCTTCGTCGGCGTCGTGCTCTTCCTGCTGCGCCCTGGTGCCAGAAAAGCCGCCGACGAGGCAGCGCAAATCCCGTTGAAGGAGGACTGAGATATGTCCGAGAAGCATGTTGATGACATCACCGGCGTCGAGACCACCGGCCATGAATGGGATGGTATCCGCGAGTTGAACAATCCGCTGCCGCGCTGGTGGCTGTGGACGTTCTACGCCTGCATCGTCTGGGCCATCGGTTATGCGATTGCCTATCCGGCGATCCCGCTGATCAGTGGCGCCACACCCGGTCTGCTGGGCTATTCCAGCCGCGCCGAAGTGGTTGCAGAACTGGCAGATGCCAAGGCGGCGCAGGGTGCGCTGCTGGAAAAGATCGCCGCGACCCCGGTTGAGGAGATCGCATCCGATCCGGAATTGCTGCAATTTGCCATTGCCGGCGGGTCATCCGCCTTCAAGGTCAATTGCGCCCAGTGTCACGGGTCGGGGGCCGCGGGTTCCGCCGGTTATCCCAACCTCAATGATGATGACTGGCTGTGGGGTGGAACGATCGACCAGATCTATCTGACCATTGCACATGGCATCCGCTATGATGGTGATGATGACACCCGCTACTCTGAAATGCCGGCCTTTGGCGACATATTGGAGCCTGCGCAGATCAACGAGGTTGCCGCCTATGTGGTGAGCCTGAGCGATACGCCTGCTGATCCTGCGATGGTAGAGCCCGGCAAGGTGGTCTTTGCGGAAAACTGCGCTGCCTGCCACGGCGACAACGCAGAAGGCCTCATCGATTTCGGTGCGCCGCGTCTGTCGGACGGTATCTGGCTGAAGGGATCGACCGAGGCGCAGATCGCGGCTCAGGTCCGCAATCCCAAGCACGGCGTCATGCCGGCCTGGGTGGGCCGTCTGGGCGAACCGACGGTCAAGCAGCTGGCGGTCTTCGTCCACACCTTGGGCGGCGGTCAGTAACACCGGATCGGTGCTGAGCTTCACGGCCAGCTGACGACAATACAAAACCCCGCCGGATGATCGTCCGGCGGGGTTTTTGCTTGGGGCACGGCGCTTGAGCCGCCATAGGATTGGCTGGGTTTTTGGCTCCGGGCCAAAACCCGGTTCGGAACGGTTTCAGGCGATCAAAAGCGGTGCGTGGTCTCGAAGGCCCGTCTCCGCGGAAGCTGCCCTGTAGTGAAATCCATTGCACATCTTGTTGTGGACCAACCGGCCTGCCGCGACAACGGCAGCGTCCACCGATGCGAATTCGATCCAGTTTTTTTCATGCAATGTGTTGGATTTGTATGTCTCGCACAGGACCCGGGCGCCTGGTCTGTTTCCGGCTTCGATCGTGATCGCGCAGACGGTCACCGGTTGTTTCAAGAGCCGTTCCAGGATTATTGTTTGAAATATTTCCTGAATCCCGCGGTTATTTCTATCCGACGGAGACGGCATAAGCATATCGTACAAATTTTCCGAGCATCGCATTCGCAGCTTCCGCCGAATCGGTTGCAATAAAGACGTCCAAACGCGATACTATTTAAGTATTCCATAAAATTCTTAATTTGGTCAATTTGCCAGAAGTATTCATTAAGTTCTGACACAATCGGCGCTGCCCGGCCTCCTTACTCAACGGCAAATGTCAGCGACGCCCAGTAGCTTTGCCAATCGGCATTGCGGTCCGCCGCGGCCTCGATCATGTGGACGCTCGCGGCCATGTAGGTGCCGGAGGCGGGGAGGGTGAAACTGGCCCGGCCATCAGCGCCGGTGCGGGTGAGGATTTTCGTCCCGGTTTCCGTGTTTCCGTCCTTCCTGAATAGCGCCACCTGTGCGTCAGGCAGCGGTTCGCCCTGCCACAGCAGGGTGAAACTGACTGCCGCACCCGGTGTCAGCGTCAGCGGGTTTTCTGCGGCCACCAGTTCAAGCGGCATGCCGGTTGCGCGGTCGCGGTCGTCCGCACCGTTGCCGACGGAGACAAGCGTCTTGGCGCAGCGTGTGTAGAGTTCGCGGATATCGTCGCGCGCAAGGCCGCGGGCGTCGTGAAGCGCGGGGATCGCCGTCAGGCCTTCAAGATCCAGATAAGCGGCGAATTTCCCCCACTCCCGGAAGCGGATCCGCTCACCGGCCGAGATATAGGTGACGATGGTCAGGCCATCCGTTCTCGGTGTCAGGGAGAGAGCCGGCAGATCACCGGTGGTGCCGTCCACATCTTGCTCGCCAAGGCCGTCGTGGCTTTTGAAGGCGGTAAACCGGGAAGCCACAAACGGGAAGGCATCGCCCCTGAAGTCCTGGCCGACGCGGAGGTCTGCACGGATTTCCGTCTCTGCATCCACCGAGAAATCATGCGGTTCGATCCAGAATTCATGCGCGGAGACTGGACTTACTGCCAGTATCGCTCCAATTATCGCCCAAAGCGGGGCGCGGCCTGACGTGTGGCGTACCGGTAGTCCCAAGGTGTTTTCTCCAATATGGTCTTTCAGATGAAGATGTTCTCCCGTCCGATAAATCAAGTGCTGACCAGCCTTTTGCCTGCCGTTCTGCTCGTATTTGCCTGTTGTACAAGCGTGCGGGCTCATGAAATCCGGCCGGCGATCGTCGACCTCGTGTTTGCCGGTGACGGCAAGGTCGAGCTGGACATGTCATTGATTCTGGAAGCGGCCCTGGCGGAGATCGGGGCCGAACATGGCGATACGGACGACAGTCCGAATGCGCAGCGTTACGATCAGTTCCGGCTCATGGACGAGACCGATCTGGCAACCGAATTTGCCCGGTTCGAGGCCCGGTTCCTCAATGGCGTAACGCTGACAGCGGATGGTGCGGTTGTGCCGCTTGTGGTCGGGACCGTCGATCTCGATCCGGTCGGTGATGTCGATTTTGCACGGCTGAGCCGCTTGCAACTGACCGGCAATCTGCCGCCAAACGCGCAAAGTGTTGTGTTTTCTTTCGATCCGGCTTTTGGCCCCAGCGTTGTCCGGGTTCCCGATGCGCAGGGGGAATACAGCTACTCGGCTTATCTGGAGAATGGTGGAACCAGTGAGCCGATCCCGGTGGAGGGTGGATTGACCATGAGCGCCGGCCAGGTGTTCTGGGATTACATCGGCATCGGTTTCACCCATATCGTTCCCAAGGGGCTGGACCACATCCTGTTCGTGGTCGGGCTGTTCCTGCTCTCGCCGCGGCTCAAGCCGCTGCTGATCCAGATCACGTCGTTCACCGTGGCCCATTCGGTGACGCTGGCGCTGGCCATGCTGGGCATCATCTCGGCGCCCTCGAGCATTGTCGAACCACTGATCGCGGCCTCCATAGTGTTCATTGCGGTGGAGAACCTGATGACCACCCGGCTCAGCCCCTGGCGGCCGTTCGTGGTGTTCGGCTTCGGGCTGCTGCACGGTCTGGGCTTTGCCGGTGTGCTGACCGAATTCGGCCTGTCGCCGGCGCATTTTGTCAGCGGTCTGATCGGCTTCAATGTCGGTGTGGAAGTCGGGCAGCTGGCTGTGGTGGCCGCCTGCTATGCACTGTTCGGGGCGTGGTTCTCCGACCGCAGCTGGTATCGGGCGCGCGTGACCATGCCGATGTCGCTGGCGATCGCGGCAGTGGCGGCGTGGTGGTTTGTCGAGCGCACCGGAATGATCGCCTGACGCAGGGTCTGAAGCGTCTGGCTGCAAGAAAAAGGGCTTTCGCAGATTTGGCGCCGGGTGCTTCGCCGCTGGCCTGCGACCGGATGCAGCACCGGCTGCTGGATATGTCGCATTGATCTTGATCAAGGCATATGGTCGATCGCGGATGCATTGTGCGATCCTAATCTATGGTGCCCGAAATGAACACGCAGACAACCCCCGACATTTCCAGCGATCCCGATGAGATCGAGCGGCTTGAGGCTGAGGCGGTCAATGCCGCCTGGAAGCGAAAACCGCTGTATGAAGCGCGCAAGAAGATATTCCCCAAGCGCGCGGAGGGGACGTATCGCCGCTTCAAGTGGCTGGTCATGCTGGTCACGCTGGGGATCTACTACATCACGCCCTGGCTGAGATGGGACCGCGGCCCGTTCGCACCCGATCAGGCGGTGCTGCTGGATGTCGCCAACCGTCGATTCTATTTCTTTTTCATCGAGATCTGGCCGCAGGAGTTCTTCTTCGTTGCCGGATTGCTGGTGATGGCCGGGTTCGGGCTGTTCCTGATCACCTCTGCCGTTGGCCGCGCCTGGTGCGGCTACACCTGTCCACAAACGGTCTGGGTCGATCTGTTTCTGGTGGTCGAGCGCGCCATCGAGGGCGACCGCAATCAGCGTATGAAGCTCGACAGCGCGCCGTGGAGTGCCGGCAAGCTGTTTAAACGGGTGCTCAAGCATGCGATCTGGATCTTTATCGGGGTCGCGACCGGCGGTGCCTGGATCTTCTACTTTGCCGATGCGCCAACCTTGCTGGTCCAGTTCCTGACCGGCAATGCCGCGCCGATTGCCTATATCACCGTGGCTATTTTGACCGCGACCACCTACACTTTCGGCGGGCTGATGCGCGAGCAGGTGTGCATCTATATGTGCCCGTGGCCGCGCATTCAGGCGGCTATGCTGGATGAAAACTCGCTGGTGGTGACCTATAACGACTGGCGCGGCGAACCCCGTGGCCGCCATGCCAAGAAAGCTGCTGCACAAGGCATCGTTCAGGGAGATTGCGTTGACTGCAATGCCTGTGTCGCGGTGTGCCCGATGGGCATCGATATCCGCGATGGCCAGCAGCTGGAATGCATCACCTGTGCGCTGTGCATTGATGCCTGCGACAACATAATGGACAAGCTGGACCGGCCGCGCGGGCTGATCTCCTATGCAACTCTGGCCGACTATGCCGATAACATGGCGATTGCCCAGGATCCGGAAACCGGGACGCTTGACCCGCGCCGGGCCCGGACGCCCGACGGCGGCTTCATTGATGCGGTCAAGCACTTCAACTGGCGCATTGTGTTTCGGGCGCGGTCTCTCTTGTATATGGGGGTATGGTCTGCTGTTGGTCTCGGACTCGTTGTTGCGCTGCTGTCGCGCGACCGGCTGGAGGTCAATGTGCTGCATGACCGCAATCCGCAATTTGTGCTGGAATCCAATGGTGACATCCGCAACGGCTATTCGGTCAAGATCCTCAACATGATCCCCGAACCACGCACCATTTTCCTGTCGATTGAAGGGCTTCCGGGGGCGACCATGAAGATCCCCGGAATTGACCAGCCGGCGGGTGTGGCGTTTGCCATTCCGGTCGAGCCTGACCGGCTTCGCGAGCTGCGGGTCAATGTCCTTCAGCCGAAGGAATATGTCAGTCCCGAGACGGCGACGTTCCGTTTCATCGCCGAAGACAAGTCGAGCTTCGAACGCGACAGCTATACTGCCAATTTCCACGGGCCGGAGACACGATGATGCAAATGATCCGGGCAATCTTCCGGCCCAAGGAATTCACCGGCAGGCACATGCTGGGAACCATGGTGGCGTTTTTCGGTGTAATCATCACCGTCAATCTGGTTATGGCGCGGTTTGCTGTGACGACCTGGAGCGGACTGGTTGTTCCCAACACCTATGTGGCCAGTCAGGAATTCAACGGCAGAGCAGCGCAATCTCGTGCCATTGCCGCGCTGGGCTATCAGGTAGATCTGGATTCGAACGCCGATGGCCTTTCGATCGTCTTCACCGACCGCGACGGACTCCCGGCTGTTGCCGACAGCATTTTCGTCCAGTTGCGGCGGCCGGTCGGCACCCATCAGGACCGTGAACTGGTGCTGATGCGCGATGCTGACGGGATATACCGGGCTGCCGGCGTTTTGGCTGAAGGCGAGTGGATCGCCACTGTCACGGCCACTCGCGGCAACGAGACTCTGTACAAGCGCGGCCACCGTTTTCATGTCAGGGCGGATGGGAGCCTGAGACTGTGAGCTGTTGCGCAGCGGGCACGGAAAGCGCGGCCGAGCTTGAGGCGCTGAAAACCGAAGCACCGTCTGCGGAAGAAATGTGGCTCTCCAGCCGTGCCTTGGGCGAGGGATTGCGCCAGGTCGATCTGATCGTTCCCGGCGTCCACTGCGGCGCCTGCATCGCGCTGCTGGAACGGGAGCTGCCGAAGCTGCCGCATGTCGATCACGCCCGGGTCAACCTGTCCACGAGACGGGTTGCGGTGGTGTTCGACGACAGGGATCATCCGGAAACCGTGCTCACCGCACTGGGCGAGAAATTCAATGCGCTGGGATATCCTGCGCATTTGCCCGGTGGCGCCGACGAGACGGGCGACCCGGTGTTTCGCGAGTTGCTCAAGGCGCTGGCAGTGGCCGGTTTTGCCTCGATGAATGTCATGCTGCTGTCGGTTTCGGTCTGGTCCGGGGCGGAAGCGGCAACACGAGACCTGTTTCACTGGATTTCAGCGCTGATCGCGGCGCCTGCATTGATCTATTCCGGGCGTGTCTTTTTCGTGTCGGCCTGGGGTGCGCTCAGGCATGGCCGGGCCAATATGGATGTTCCGATCTCGCTCGGTGTGATTCTGGCCTACGGGATTTCGCTTTTCGAGACGATCACCCATGGCGAGCATGCCTATTTCGACGCGTCCGTGACATTGCTGTTCTTTCTTCTCGCCGGGCGGGTGCTTGACCACATGATGCGCGAAAAGGCCCGGTCGGCGGTTCGCAATCTGGTGCGCCTGTCGCCGCGCGGTGCGATGTTGATCAAGGATGACGGCAGCCGTGAGTATCTGGCGCTCGACGAGATCGAGCCGGGCATGCGGCTGGCGATTTCGCCGGGCGACCGGATTCCGGTGGACGGACGGATTGTCTCGGGCCGCTCCGACATGGATTTTGCGGTGGTCAATGGCGAAAGCGCGCCGCAGCTGGTCGAAGCCGGATCTTTGACGCCCGCGGGGACACTGAACCTCACCGGTCCGCTTGTGCTGGAAGCCACGCGCAGCGCGCAGAATTCCTTCCTGGCGGAGATGGTTTCGATGATGGAAGCCGCCGAGAGCGGCCGTGCAGGCTACCGCCGGATTGCCGACCGGGCTTCGGCGATCTATGCGCCTGCGGTGCATCTTCTGGCGCTCGCCACATTCATTGGCTGGATGGTGGTGTCGGGCGACTGGCGTACGGCCATGCTGACCGCCGTCGCGGTGCTGATCATCACCTGTCCCTGCGCGCTTGGGCTCGCGGTTCCTGTGGTTCAGGTGATTGCCGCAGGCCGCCTGTTCGAGAACGGCATCATGGTCAAGGACGGCTCTGCGATGGAACGCATGGCGCAGACCGACCATGTCGTTTTCGACAAGACCGGGACGTTGACGCAAGGCAGGCCGCAACTGATCAATTCCGCGTCCGTGGCCGCCGAACATCTGCGCATCGCTGCGCGGATCGCGCGAACCTCGCGGCATCCCTTGAGCAGAACACTTGCGGCCTTCGATCAGGGGGCAACGGACCTTCCCGATTTTGACATTGTCGAGAGGCCCGGTGACGGGGTGGAAGCGACAGCGCCAGACGGCGCGGTGTACCGCCTCGGCCGCAGTGCATTTGCACTCGATGGTCAAACCGGTGAATTCGAACGGTCGAGCGACTCAAGCCAGGTGATTCTTTCCCGCGATGGCCGGTTTCTGGATGTCTTCCTGTTTTCCGATCAGGCGCGGCGCGGCGCGGCGCAAGCGGTGGCGCGCCTGTCGGCGCTTGGCGTCGATGCTGAAATCCTGTCCGGCGATCGTGAAGCGCCAGTAAAAGCGCTGGCAGCGGAAATCGGCGTCACGCACTATGTTGCCGGTGTCCGCCCGCGCGGCAAGGTTGACCGGGTACAGGCGCTGGCAGCAGCAGGTGGCAAGCCGCTGATGGTCGGGGATGGCCTCAATGACGCGCCGGCCCTGTCGGCTGCGCATGTATCCATGGCGCCGGCCAGCGCCGCGGATGTCGGCCGGATGGCCGCTGACTTCGTGTTCCTGCATGATTCGCTCGAAGCGGTGCCTCTGGCGATCGCCGTTTCGCGAAAGGCAGGCAGCCTGATCCGGCAGAATTTCGCGCTGGCCGTGATCTACAACTGCGTGGCCGTCCCGGCTGCGGTTCTGGGCCACGCCACGCCATTGATTGCTGCGTTGGCGATGTCATCCTCGTCAATCCTGGTGGTGCTGAATTCGCTGAGACTGCGCCGCAAGACCAGGGTGGAAAACTTCGCCCGGCAGACTCCCGGCCAAGTTTCCGCCGCGCCCGCTTCCGGCACGGGGCTTGAGGTATCGGCATGAGTATCCTGATCTACCTGATCCCGATCGCGCTGTTTCTCGGTGCCATGGGGTTGGCTGCGTTCTTGTGGTCGATGAAAAGCGGCCAGTATGATGACCTTGAAGGTGCCGCCTGGCGGGTGCTGGACGATGGTGACGACAAGCCCAAACCGGATTGATCGAACGCGACGCTCCGCCGCCGCCTGATGGCAGTGTTCTCAAAATCAAATCTGTGGCTATTTGAAAAGTCTGCGGGCTGTGGAGCTTGCTGCATGATGCGGCTTGGGTCACAGTTTTTCTTATTGTAATACGGTTGTGGTGCGCGCGGCGTAAACGCCATGCTGCGGCAGATGTGATTTTGTGCGTTGTCGGGTTTTCGGTTGCACTGGGACTTGGGACAGGGCGTTGGCTCAAAAGGAGAGGCTCGTATGGGCGAAGCGGAAATCGGTGTTATCGGGTTGGGCGTCATGGGTGCCAATCTGGCGCTCAATATTGCCGACAATGGCTATCATGTTGCCGTCTACAACAGGACTGCGTCCAGAACCGACGCCTTTGCTGCTTCGGCGGGAGAGCTGTCCGACCGCGTAACGGCCTGCGCCACGCTCGAAGACTTCATTGCCGCCATCCGTCCGCCACGCCCGGTCATCATCATGGTCAAGGCCGGCGAGCCGGTGGATCAGCAGATCGCTGCGCTGAAGCCGCTGCTCGACGCCAATGACATCATCATCGATGCCGGCAATGCCAACTTCCGCGACACCATGCGACGTTTCACGGACCTCGAAGGCTCTGGTCTCACCTTCATCGGCATGGGGGTATCAGGCGGTGAGGAAGGTGCCCGCCGCGGGCCATCGATCATGGTCGGTGGCGCTGAAGACGCCTGGCGCCGGGTTGAACCGGTTCTGACTGCAATCTCGGCCAAATACCAGGGCGAACCATGTGCCGCATGGCTTGGCGAGAACGGTGCCGGGCACTTCGTCAAGACCATTCACAACGGCATTGAATATGCCGACATGCAGATGATCGCCGAGGTCTACGGCGTCATGCGCGACCATCTCGCGATGAACGCGGCCGCGATTGCGGCGGTCTTCTCGGCCTGGTCGACCGGACCGCTGGATTCCTATCTGATCGACATTACCGCGGAAGTTCTCAAGGTTCAGGATGCGGCGACGGGCCGTCCGATCGTCGATATCATCGTTGATGCCGCCGGCCAGAAGGGGACAGGCCGCTGGTCGGTGATCGAAAGCCAGATGATGGGCGTGCCGGCGACGGCGATCGAGGCCGCTGTCGCAGCCCGCAGCCTTTCGGCGATGCGAACCCAAAGGGCAAAAGCGCAGGCGCGCTTCGGAGTTCCCGGCGAGCAGACGCGTCGCGAGGGGCAGCAGGTCGTCGATGATCTTGAAAAAGCACTGCTTGCCGGCAAGGTGGCAGCCTATGCGCAGGGGTTTGCCGTCATGGCTGCGGCCTCGCAGGAGTTCGGCTGGAACCTGCCGATGCAAACGATTGCCCGGATCTGGCGCGCAGGCTGCATCATCAGATCCCGGTTTCTGGACGAAATCGCCACCGCATTTACCCAGGATCCCGACGTGCCAAACCTGGCGCTGACGCCGGCGTTTTCGAAGATGATCGAGGACACGGATCAATCGCTGCGGCGGGTTGTCGCCGAAGCGGCATTGAACGGCCTTCCGGTTCCTGCACTGGCCTGCGCGCTGGGGTATTTCGATACCTACCGTCGCGAACGCGGGACCGCCAATCTGATCCAGGCGCAGCGCGACTTTTTTGGGGCGCACGGGTTTGAACGGCTGGATGCCGAAGGCGAACATCACGGCCCCTGGGGAAGCTAGAGCCGTCCAGCCCGGCAGAGGGGCGCGTCAGGATGATCACCGACATCGAGGACTTTTTTTCGAAAGGCTGCGGGCGGTGCGCCCGCTTCGATACGCCCGACTGTTCGGCAAGACAATGGAGCAGCGGGCTTGAGGACCTGCGACGGATCTGCCGGGGCCTGAAGCTTGAGGAAACAGTCAAGTGGGGGCATCCGTGCTACATGTTCGCCGGACGCAACATCGCAATCATCGGCGCCCTGCGCGGCGATTTCCGGCTGACCTTCTTCAACGCTGGCCTGATGAAGGATCCGCATGGCGTGCTCGAGCGGCAGGGGCCGAACACACGGCATCCCGACATGATCCGGTTCACCGGCAATGACCAGGTGTTTGCGATGGAAGACATCCTGCGCTCCTATCTGGAAGAAGCGATGGACTACGCGCGCCAAGGTCTCAAACAGCCGAAAGCGGAGGACGGACTGGACCTGCCGGAAGAACTCACCGAAGCGCTCGATGCCGACACTGAACTCGCCGAAGCCTTCCACGCGCTGACGCCGGGCCGCCAGCGGAGCTATGTCATCGCGCTGGGTTCGGCAAAGACAGCGCAGACCCGGATCAACCGCATCGCCAGGTATCGAGACAAGATCATCGCCGGCAAGGGGGCGATGGAGCGGTAGCCGCAAGCAGGCAAGACAAGCAAGCCGGCGCGCCGGGGTTCCGGGCTCAACTTCGCTCAGGGGCGGGCAATCTTCGTTTCAATGGCGCTGATCCCGGCTTCGAGCTGGCCGGCGCCGGTCTCGCCCAGCTTTGCGACCAGCTTGGCCTCATAGCTGCGGGCAAGGGTGACGAGATCGCGGTAGTGCGTGCGGCCTTCGCGTGTCAATTCGATGTGCTCGACCCGGCGATCGATGTCGTCAGCCTGGCGTGTGACCCATTTGCGTTGCTCGAGCGCGCGGATGGCGCGGCTGACCTTGGTTTTGTGCATGGATGAATGGGCACCGATCTGGGTGGCTGTAATCCGGCCGAACTGGCCGATTGTCGCCAGTGTCCGCCATTCCGGCCGGGTCAGTCCGTGCCGTTCGCGGTAGAGTGTTGCAAACTGGCGGCTGATGATCTCCGCTGCGCGCGCCAGCCGGTAAGGCAGGAAGCCTTCCAATGCCAGCGAATTGTCATTCGAACTGTCTGCGGCTTGCTGTTCAGGCGAATTCATCAGTCTCTGGTGCTCCCTATAGCGCCGCCCATCCAGCTGGATATGCAAAGAACGCTGAACCACGTTGAAAAGCTGCATCCACGTCTTCGCCCAAATGAAAACATTTGGACGCGACATGCATCAGGTTGTTGCACTTGCAACCGTTCTGCGGACTCGCTTAGCCCGAAAAATCCATCGGTGCAATTGCCACCTGCGCCGCCAGGTTTTAAGGCTGGGTGAAATCAAGAGGAAAATCATCTTCTGCCGCCAAGGCGGGAAGTTGGTGCGGAGGGACGTCATGGAACGCAGTCAGATCAACGAAATACTGGAGGAAAGCGACCGCTTCATTCGTTCGTTCGGGTATGTCATGCCGCCCTTTGCCTATTGGAGCCCCGAAGAGTTGCGCAAGCGCACAGGCTCGGACGCGGCCGCCATTCGCGACAACAGGCTGGGGTGGGACATTACCGACTACGGACAGGGCCGGTTCGATGAACTGGGCCTGTTCCTGTTTACCGTCCGCAATGGGTCGGCGGCCGATCTGTCTGCGGGCAGGGGGATGCTTTATGCCGAGAAGATCATGATTTCGCGCAAGGACCAGTTGTCGCCGATGCACCGGCACAACATCAAGGCCGAGGACATTATCAATCGGGGCGGTGGAAAGCTGGTGCTGGAACTGTTTGCCTCGGCGGAGGATGGGTCGGTCGATCCATCGGCCGATGTCAGCGTGTTGACCGATGGTGTGGAGCGGCGATTCTCCGCAGGCGGTCTGCTCAAGCTTGATCCGGGTGAGAGCGTGACACTGTTGCCGGGCGTCTGGCATGCTTTCTGGGGAGAAGGCAGCGATGTGTTGATCGGGGAGGTCTCGACCGTCAACGACGATTTGACCGACAATGTGTTTCGCGAGCCGATCGGCCGGTTTTCGACGATCATCGAGGACGAAGCGCCGGGCCGTCTCCTGGTTTCGGATTACGATACCTGGCTGTGACGGGCGCCGCGCCTGGACCGATTCAGTCGAGCCAGGAAATTGCATGGATTGAACAAGGGGTTTGACGGCAAAATCATGGACGTCAGCCGGGACCCCGCATGGTTCCGGCTGACGTCTGGAAAACCGCGCCTCGGACCCAGTCCCCTCAGGTACATGGGCAGCGGTTTTTGTTCGTGTTACTCGGGGGTGTTGGCGAGAAGGCCGAGCCGGGAGGCCTTGGCCAGGGTTGCCATGCGGTTGGGAGTCCGCAGTTTCAGCATGACCACGGAAATCACGGACGCGACTTCGTTGGGGCTCAGCTCCATGTCTTTGCCAATCTCCTGATCGGTCTGACCGTCCGCGCAACGGCGGAGGCAGGAGAGTTCTGTTCGCGTCAATGGGGGAAACCCGTGATTGTTTCCAAGATCCATCAGAAGTCCTTTCGGGAGGTGGCCAGGTCTGACGTATCAGAAGAAACGATCGCGGCGGGGCAGACAGCCCGCCGCGAAACACCACCAGATTGTGTTTGATATGTTGGGAGGCTTATGCCCTGTAAGGTGGAAGGCCGCCTTCACGTCGCGCGCCAAAAACCGTGACCGGGCCAATCGGCAGAGAAGCACCGCATCGCCTGTACCAGACCGCTGATCAGCGAGCCTTCATGTGGTTTTCCCGGAACTCGCTCGGGGTCACCCCGAACCAGCGAATCGCTGAGCGGGTAAATGCGGCGGGGGCTGAAAAGCCGATCTTGTAGCCGATGCTTGAGAGGGTGAGGTCGGTCTCCAGCAACAGTCTTTCCGCCATTTCCTTGCGGCATTCGTCCACAATGGTTTGCATGCTGGTTCCGGCATCGGTCAACCTGCGCTGCAGCGTGCGCGCACTCATGCCCAGCTTCTCGGCTTCACTGGCCAGGGTGAGTGTGTTGGCTGACAGGCTTTCGGCGACATGAAGGCGGACCATGGCCACGGGATCATTGATATCGACACTGCGTGGCTCGATCGCCGCCATTTGCTGGCACATCATGGCAAACAGCCGCGGGTCAGCCTGGGGGTTGGTCCGGTCAAGGATCTCTGCCGGCAGGATCAGGGAATTGACAGGAGCGTTGAAACTCGCGTTGGGCGTTAGCAAGCGTTTGAATAAATTTGTATTTATCGGTTTGGAGCGCTCCAGCTCCACCCGTATCTTGCGAACGTCGTCGCCGAGGATGGCGCGGAAATGATGGAACGTCTGTGCCGTTCCCAGATCGACAAATTGCGCGCGGCGCAGGATCAACGGCGAATAGGTCCACTCGAAATGCGCGGCACGGGGCCCGATTTCCAGCGTGCAGATGCTGGTTTCGCTGATTTTCTGCAGATTGCGGCCCATGAAGACAAGACAATCGCGCACAGTGGGTGCATTCATCATGGCGTAGCCAAACGGACCGGAGGCGCCTCTCTCGAAGGCTGCCGCTGATTTCAGCCCGAACAGATCGTCACCGGATATCAGCGCCAGCGCTTCCATGTAGCGGCAAACACGATCGAGACTGACCCGTTCGCCGATCACCGTAAACCGGTCCGGATCCAGTCCGCAGGCCTTCGCTATAGGGTCAGAATCAATGCCGATGCTGGTTGCATAGCGACCGATACCGGACGCTAGCCCGGCGGCGACTTTGAACTGGTCTGCCAGTGTCGGCTTCATGCAATTGGCGTCCAAGGTTAAGTGTTCGGCGCATTGAGTAAACGCTGAACAGGAGACGCTGTCGAGAACAAAGCTATGGTGTTTTTGTTGCCGGTATCGAAATGAGTGTTTTTTTCGCATGAACAGCCATATGTCGCCTTCCAAGTTTGAGTTGCCTGACAAAGCCCATCCACGCCTGCGTGAATTTCACAGCCTGTGGCTTGAAAAAGCCCAGGGTGGTTTGCCTCACATCTCTGACTTCCACATCGGCACATTGAGCGATACGCATCCGCTGCTGGCGCATATCGGCGTCGAAGGGCCCGAACGCCAGCTGGTCTGGCGCGACCTCGCCGCCAGGCAGCCCTGGCCTTTCGGCCCGCCGGTAAAAGGCAGGCCGGTTATGGAAAGCGTTCCGCCGCTGAGCATCAAGCGTGTCATCAACGCCTTCGAGGAAACGCTTGCGAGCGGAATACCGGACTATTACGAGACAACGTCCTGGCTGCATGGCGGCCATACGGTATCGCTGGCGCGGCTTGTTGCGCCGCTTGTGACAGAGGCTGGCCGGGAGCTGATTGCGTTGTGGGAAGTGATGGAGCCGCCGGCGGACGTGTGAGCGGGCTGCCGAAGCGGAATGATCCGCGAATTATATTTTAAGCCTATAGTATCTCGTATGATCCGTGTTAAAGTGGCCCGGAGGCTGTAATGTGCCCCTGAGCAGGGGCGGAATGTATCCTGACTGGAACAAACTGGAGTTTTGAGATGTCCGTGTCCCCCGCCGTTTCGATCAAATCCGCGAAATCATCGTTTCAATGGGACGATCCTTTCCTGATTGACGATCAACTGACTGAAGAAGAGCGGATGATTGCTGACGCGGCCAGGGCGTTCGCGGCCGACAAGCTGGCGCCGCGGGTGACCGAAGCCTATCTCAACGAGACCACGGATCGCGACATTTTCTCGGAGATGGGGCAGGCCGGTCTGCTCGGTGTCACCGTGCCGGAACAGTATGGCGGCGCGGAAGCCGGTTATGTGTCCTACGGGCTGGTGGCGCGCGAGGTCGAGCGGGTCGATTCGGGTTACCGCTCGATGATGAGCGTGCAGTCGTCGCTGGTGATGTATCCGATCCAGGCCTATGGCAGCGAAGAGCAGCGGCAGAAATACCTGCCCAAGCTGGCAAGCGGCGAATGGGTCGGCTGTTTCGGTCTGACCGAGCCGGATGCCGGTTCCGATCCCGGCGGCATGAAGACCCGTGCCAAAAAGGTGGACGGCGGTTATGTGCTGTCCGGCTCGAAAATGTGGATCTCCAACGCGCCGATCGCCGATGTCTTTGTGGTCTGGGCCAAGTCGGAAGCGCATGGCAACGAGATCCGCGGTTTCGTGCTGGAAAAGGGCATGAAAGGCCTGTCCGCACCGAAGATCGGCGGCAAGCTGAGCCTGCGTGCCTCGATCACCGGTGAAATCGTCATGGAAAATGTCGAAGTTTCCGAAGACGCGCTGCTGCCGAATGTCTCGGGCCTCAAGGGACCGTTCGGCTGCCTCAACCGGGCGCGCTACGGCATTTCCTGGGGCGTGATGGGCGCTGCGGAAGATTGCTGGCACCGGGCGCGGCAATATGGTCTTGACCGGCACCAGTTCGGCAAGCCGCTGGCCGGCACGCAGCTGTTCCAGAAGAAGCTCGCCGACATGCAGACCGAGATCGCGCTGGGGCTGCAGGGCTCGCTGCGCGTTGGCCGGCTGATGGACGATGGCCGCTTCGCACCGGAGATGATCTCGATCATGAAGCGCAACAATTGCGGCAAGGCGCTCGACATCGCACGGATGTCGCGCGACATGCACGGCGGCAACGGCATCCAGGCCGAATACCATGTCATGCGCCATGCCCAGAATCTGGAAACCGTCAACACCTATGAGGGCACGCATGATGTGCATGCGCTGATCCTCGGCCGGGCACAGACCGGCATTCAGGCGTTTTTCTGAGAGTTCCAACGCCATCGCGATGATGATCAAGGCGGGCCATGCGGTCCGCCTTTTTTGTGCGCGGGGGCGGCAGGAGCCTCTGATCCATCAAACGACGCTCCGGGCAGGCTGCCGGAGAATTGAACTGCTTTTTAGGCAAATTGGAAAAACATTTAGATTTTTGCAACGGCTGCGGTCCATGGTCGTACAGGCGTCTACATTGTTTGGTTCAAGGTTCATTGATGCTCACACGCATTCCCAAGGCTGAAATCAAGAGAGGCATGTTCGTCGAAGCCGTCGAATGCTCCGCTGCGGCTTTCGGCAAGCGCCGTTTCCTGCTCGATTCACGCAACGACTACGTGGCTATCCTGGAAAGCCCGGCCGAGTTTGTGGTGATCAACACGACGATCGGCAGTGAGGTGATCCACCACGGCGGCAAACCGCCGCTTACCCGTGCCGAAAAACGCGCCGAAGCCGCAGCCAGGCTGACCCGTTCGGTCCGGGCTCTGAAGGCGGAGCTGATCAACATTGTCGTCGGTGGAAATCTCGACATGGAGAAGCTGACGCAGGTGGTGGAGGATATTGCCCAGGCGGATGACGAGACCTCCTCCCTGTATTTCGATATCACAAGGTTCCGGAAAAAGGATGAAGCCCTGTTCCAGCATTCGCTGGCAGTCGGTATCCTGATGGGCAAGCTTGGCACCGCGCTGGAGCTGGGCACCGAAACCGTCGCGCAGCTGGTTCTTTCTGGCCTGTTGCATGATGTCGGCAAGCTGACGCTGTCGAAGAACATCCTGCAAAAACAGGGACCGTTGACGGCTGTCGAACGCAAGCTGTTGCGCAGCCATTCGCAACGCGGCCACCATCTGCTCAAGCGCCACGCCGTCATTCCTGACGAGGTTCTCGATGTCTGTTTGCATCATCATGAAGCGCTTGATGGCAGCGGCTATCCGTCTGGAAAGTCCGGACCGGATATCGGCCAGCTGGTCCGCATCGCGACGGTGTGCGATGCCTTTGACAAGCTGACAACGGCCCGCCCCGGCAAGGGCGACCGGGCCGTCGCCGATGCCGTGAGCTGGATGTTCGAGCGCGATCATCAATACGACCGCAAACTCGTGCTCCGCCTCGGCGCCCTCATCGACGATTGAGGGCTGCGGGCGGGACGTCCCGCCCGAACTGGTGATGCTTTACAGTCCGCCTTCGACCGTGGTCAGGCCGAGGATCTTCCAGGCCTGCATGCCGCCGCGATAATAGAAGATGCGATCGGCGGGATAGGTTTCGCGCAGCATGGCGCGGATCGCGGTAGGCGACTGGCCGCACCACAGGCCGTTGCAATAAAGCGCAACCTGCTTCGCGTTTGTGCAGTCCCAGGCTCCGCTGCTGCCGGTGCAGCCGAGTTCATCCAGACGTCCGGCGATTTCGGTGTAGGGAATGTTGAGTGCACCGGGAATGGTTTCCTCGGCGTGCCAGTCGACGGTGCGGGCGTCGACCACCATGGCGTCGGGGTCGGCCAGCATGTCGAGCAGTTCCAGCTCACCGATCGTGGCAACGCCCTCGGCAACCTTTGCCGGCTGAATGCAGAACGGCGGACAGGCGCGCGACGTCTTGGCGAAATAGCCGCTGATTTCATGCTCGGTGTCCTGAATGCGCTCGATGGTCACCGGGCCGTCTTCTGTCTGGACCTCGACACTGGCGATGTCGGGGCGGATGTTGACTTCCTTGGTGTCGTCTGCGGCAAAGGCAGCGCCCGATCCAAGCAGCAGCCACATCGCTGATATGAGAGCAATCATGCGGGTCATCATTTTCTCCTCGCTGGCCCGGTCGTCTCGCGACAAAGAATGCGCGGCGGCCGGGCAAATATTCAGATATGCCTATGTAATGGGATGGCTTGCGCTGGGTCAATGAGGGGTTTGCGCCTGCGGCAACTCCGCGCGCGAAAACCATCGCCAAGGGAGAGGCGGCAAAGTGCCGCTGGGGTTGAGCCCGATCTCGCCCGTTCCGCGAAGATAAACGTTATGAAAGCTTGTTATTTTCCAATCCTTTGTCAAAGGTGTTTTGCACCCTCATCTGGAATATTTGGATCGGTTTTATGGTCGCGGCAGTTTTCTATCACAAGCCGAACAGCGTCTATGACGACCTGCCGGACCGCTATTATCACTTTCCAAAGCAGTATCTTTCCCGGGTAGAGCAAGTCATAGGTCAACCGATTGTCTATTACGGTCCCCTAGGCGGCCTGACAGGGCGATTTTATTGGGCTGCGGCGATCGTCACTCATGTACGCCAAGACCTGTTGCGGCCAGATCATTTCTATGCCGATCTCAAGGGCTACATCGATTTCGATCGACTGGTTGGCTACCAGGAAAATGGCGGTTTCGAGCACAAATTGATCCTTGCTGACGGCAAGGTCAATGGAGGGCGAGCGGTTCAGGCGGTTCGGGTGATCACCGATGAAGAGTGTGACGCTATTTTGAGAGCCGGAATGAGCGAACAGAGCCCGTGGCCTGAGCGCTATGATGAAGTTGACCTTATCAATGAGTTTGACGAAGCACCCCAAACGCCTCTGGAGCGCCCTTTTGTCGAACAGTTGGTCAATCGGCGGTTCCGGGATGTGAAATTCCGTCAGCATATTCGCGTGGCCTACGATCGGCGCTGTGCATTTACGGGTTTGCGATTGATAAATGGCAAAGGCCGACCGGAAGTCGAAGCTGCGCATATCATGCCGGTTGAAGAGAACGGACCTGACTCGGTGCAAAATGGCATTGCCCTATCGGGAACAGTGCACTGGATGTTCGATCGCGGACTGCTGTCGTTGGATGATGATTACACCATACTGAAATCCCGCCAGCTCAACCATGATGTGTCGCATTTGTTAAGACCAGACATGAAGGCGATTGTTCCTGAGAACCCACGATTGCGGCCACATCCCTATTATCTCGATTGGCATCGGACCAATTGCTTCAAGGCTGCCTGATATCCCAAAAACAATCCCCGTTTTCATCGCTCCCCACCCATTGACTCTGCATCCCCTCCGGCTCTCCTATGCAGCGGGTTCTGAACACGGGCGTGGCGCATGAAATATTCCGCATTTTCCATCTTCAAGCAAGCGCTGTCCGGCAACAAGGGCTGGCAGCCGGCCTGGCGGGAGCCGGAGCCCAAAAGCCATTATGATGTGATCATTGTCGGCGGCGGCGGGCACGGGCTGGCCACCGCCTATTACCTGGCGAAGAACCACGGCATCACCAATGTGGCGGTGCTTGAGAAGGGCTATCTCGGCTCGGGCAATGTCGGGCGCAACACCACGATCGTGCGGGCCAACTACCTGCTTGAGGGCAACGAGCCGTTTTTCGCCCATTCGCTGAAGCTCTGGGAAGGGCTGGAGCAGGAGCTCAATTTCAATGCGATGATGTCGCAGCGCGGGGTGATCAATCTCTATCATTCCGACGGGCAGCGCGATGCGTTCGCGCGGCGCGGCAATGCGATGCGGCTGGCGGGCGAGGATGCGGAGCTGCTCAGCCGCGACGAGGTGCGCCAGCTGGTGCCGTTTCTCGATTTCGACAATGCGCGGTTTCCGGTGCATGGCGGGCTGATGCAGCGGCGCGGGGGGACTGCGCGGCATGACGGCGTTGCCTGGGGCTATGCGCGCGCGGCGGACATGCGCGGGGTGGATCTGATCCAGAATTGCGAGGTCACCGGCATTCGCCGCGAGGGCGGCAAGGTGGTTGGTGTCGAGACATCGCGCGGCTTCATCGGCTGCTCCAGGCTTGGCCTGGCGGCGGCGGGCAATTCCGGCCGGGTGGCGGAAATGGCGGGGATGCGGCTGCCGGTGGAAAGCCAGGTGCTGCAGGCCTTCGTCTCGGAAGGCATCAAGCCGTTCATCGACCAGGTGGTGACCTTCGGGGCGGCGCTGTTTTACCTGTCGCAGTCGGACAAGGGCGGGCTGGTGTTTGGCGGCAGTCTGGATTTTTACAATTCCTACGCCCAGCGCGGCAATCTGGCGACGGTAGAAAGCGTCATGGAAGCAGCCTGCGCCATGGTGCCGGCCGTCTCGCGCGTCAAGGTGCTCAGGTCCTGGGGCGGGGTGATGGACATGTCGATGGATGGCTCGCCGATCATCGACCGCACGCCGGTTGAGGATCTCTATCTCAATTGCGGCTGGTGCTATGGCGGCTTCAAGGCGACGCCGGCCTCGGGCTGGTGCTTTGCGCATCTGCTCGCCACCGGCGAGACGCATGAGCTGGCCAGGGCCTTCCGGCTCGACCGCTTCACCCATGGCTACCAGATTGATGAAACCGGGCATGGCGCCCAGGCAAACCTGCATTAGGAGGACGAGATGGCCAGTCTGATCACCTGTCCCCATTGCGGGGTCCGTCCGAAAGAGGAATTTTCCATCCGCGGCGACGCCGGCCCGCTGCGGCCGCAGCCGGAGGCGAAGTTTGCCGCCTGGGATGCCTATGTGCATCTGCGGGGCAATGTGCGCGGCGTCATGGATGAGCACTGGCAGCATGTGGGCGGCTGCCGGCGCTGGCTGGTGGTGCGGCGCGACACGCTCAGCCACGACGTGCATGATGTGACGGACGCTGCGGAATTTGCGCGGGCACGAGCCGCGAAACCGGCTTCCAAGGCAGGCAAACCCGCCAAGGGGAGGGCGCAATCATGAGCTTCTCCCGGTTTGCAGATGGCGGCTTGATCGACCGGTCGCAGCGCATCGACTTCAGCTTCGATGGCAGGCGGCTGGAAGGCTTTGCCGGCGATACGCTGGGCTCGGCACTGCTGGCAAATGGCGTCAGCCTGATGGGCCGGTCGTTCAAATATCACCGGCCGCGCGGGCTGTTGAGCGGCGGCGCATCGGAGCCCAATGCGCTGGTGACGATTGGCGACGGCGCGACGCGGGAACCCAATTTGCGGGCCTCAATGGTCACGCTGCGTCAGGGGCTGGTGGCGGAAAGCCAGAACCGCTGGCCATCGCTGAGCCTGGATGTCGGCGCGGTCAATTCGGCGCTGTCGCCGTTTCTCGGCGCGGGCTTCTACTACAAGACCTTCATGTGGCCGGCGGCCCTGTGGGAAAAGCTCTACGAGCCGCTGATCCGCCGGGCGGCGGGGCTGGGGCGGGCGAGCCACGCGCCGGACCCGCAGGAGTATGAAAAGCGCTGGGCGCATTGCGACCTGCTGGTGATCGGCTCCGGGCCCACCGGGCTGATGGCAGCACTTGCCGCGGCGCGGGCCGGGGCGCGGGTGGTGCTGTGCGATGAGAATCCAGGCTTTGGCGGGCGCTTGCTGAAGGACCGGGTCGAGATCGGCGATGCCGACGGGCCGGCATTCGTGGCGGAGGTGATTGCCGAGCTGGCCGCGAATGCGAATGTGCGGCTCCTGACCGGCACGACCGTCTTCGGCGCCTATGACAGCTCAGTGTTTGGCGCGGTGGAGCGGCGCGATGGCGCGGAGTCCGGACCGGCGCAGCGGGTCTGGCGGATCGTGGCGAAACGCGCCGTGCTGGCGGCGGGTGCCGAAGAACGGCCGCTGGTGTTTGGCGGCAATGACCGCCCCGGCGTGATGACGGCCTCGGGCCTGCGCGGACTGGTCAATGGCCAGGCTGTTCGGCCGGGCGATCATGTGGCAGTATTCGCCACCGGCGGCTCCGGCCACGAGACGGCGCGCGATCTGCTGGCGCGCGGGCTTGAGGTAACGCTTGTCGATGCGCGGACCGATGTGCCGGCGGCGGAGCTTGCCGCATCACAAGGCGCGCGGCTGCTCACCGGCCATGTGGTGGCGGATGCGCTGGGCGGCAAGGCGGTCTCGGCGGTCGAAATCGTGGGTCGCGCGACGGGCAAACGTCAGCGGATCAAGGCGAATGCGCTGGCGATGTCGGGCGGCTGGAACCCGGTGGTGGGCCTTGCCTGCCATCGCGGCGACAGGCCGGTGTGGACTCCGGAAACAGGCATGTTCCTGCCGCCTCAGGCGCGGGACGGTCTGACGGCTGCAGGCAGTGCGGCTGGCATTCTCGATCTTGCCGGATGTCTGAAGAGCGGCGCCGAGGCTGGCGCACAGGCGGCAAGCGAGCTTGGCTTCAAGCCGCGCCAGACCGATGTGCCGGGATCGCGTGACGCCTGTGGCGGGTCCACGGGCTTTGCGACGCTGTGGCATGTGGGCGAGGCGCGCGGCAAGGCCTTTGTCGATTTCCAGAACGATGTCACCGTGGCCGATCTCGGGCTCGCCGTGCGCGAGGGCTATGGCCATGTCGAGCTTGCCAAGCGCTACACCACCACCGGCATGGCCACTGACCAGGGCAAGCTGTCCAATGTCAACGCCATCGGCATTCTGGCTGAAAACCGGGGCGTGACGCCGGATCAGGTTGGCACCACGACTTTCCGGCCGTTCTACACGCCGGTGAGCATCGGTGCGCTGGCGGGCGACCATCGCGGATCTCACTACCGCCCGGTGCGGCGCTCGCCGCTGCATGGCTGGGCCGAAAAGCAGGGTGCTGCGTTCATCGAGGCCGGGGCCTGGATGCGGGCCTCGCATTTCCCCGTTGATGGCGAGACAGGCTGGAAACAGGCTTGCGACCGCGAGACGCTGGCTGTGCGCTCGGGCGCCGGGATTTCGGATGCCTCGACGCTGGGCAAGATCGATCTGTCGGGCAAGGATGCGGCACAGTTTCTCGATCTGATCTACACCGGCAAGATGTCGACGCTGGCGCTCGGCAAGGCGCGTTACGGGCTGATGCTGCGCGAAGACGGCCTTCTGATGGATGACGGCACGGTGAGCCGGATGGGCGAAAGCCATTACCTGATCACCACCACCACGGCGGCGGCCGGCGAGGCCATGGCGCATATGGAATTCTGCGCGCAAGTGCTGTGGCCGGAGCTTGATGTGCGTCTGGTCTCGGTCACCGACCAGTGGGCGCAGATCACCATTGCCGGGCCGCTGTCGCGGGATGTGCTGTCGCGGATTGTCGAGGCGGATCTTTCCGAGGAGGCGATGCCCTTCATGGCGGCGCGGGAGGTGCAGCTCTATTCGGGGCTGGCGGCGCGGCTGTTCCGGATTTCATTTTCCGGCGAACTGGCCTTCGAACTGGCGGTGCCGGCGCGCCATGGCGAGGCGGTGGCCGACGCAATCATGGAAGCCGGCCAGCCGTTCGGCATCGTACCTTACGGGTTGGAAGCGCTCAATGTGCTGCGGATCGAGAAGGGGTTCATCACCCATGCCGAGATTGATGGCCGCACCACGCCGGGCGATCTCGGGCTTGGCAAGATGGTGAGCACCAAGAAAGATGATTTCATCGGCCGGGTGATGCTTTCACGGGAGGGCCTGCAGCGCGACGACCGCGAGCAACTGGTGGGGCTGAGGCCGGTCAATCCGGCGCACCGGATTCTTTCCGGCGGCCATCTGCTCGAGCCGGATGCCGCGCCTGCCATGGCCAATGATCAGGGACATGTGACCTCGGCCTGCTGGTCGCCGCATCTGGAAACGACAATTGCTTTTGCAATGCTCAAGCGTGGCCGCAAGCGGCATGGCGAGTCATTGATCGTGTGGGACCCGCTGCGCGGCATCGAGACCGAGGTGACGGTGTGTGAGCCTGTGTTCCTGGAGGCCGGTGATATCGGGGTGGGGCGGCAGATGCGCGACCATGACCCGATTTTGCCCGCTGACACGGCTGAGTCTGATGTTCTTGCAGGTCTTGTGGTCGCCGCGTCTGACAGGGTGGCGCTGTCGCTTCTGCCGGAGGCGCCTGTCGCCGCTGTGCTGGGCGAGGCCGGGAAAGATCGCAATGTGCGGCGTGCGACCAAGGGCGGCGACGGGCTGCTCCGCCCGGTGCAGCCGGGCCAGGCGCTGGCCGTGGGAAATCCCGGCGAAAGCTATGACGCGTTCAGCGGCCGGCTGGCACTGCCGCAAGAGCTGAGCCTGTGCGATCTGTCCGATGCGCGGCTGCGGTTCTCGCTATCGGGGCCGCAAGCCGGGGAGATCATTGCCACGCAGTCGGGGGCCGATACGCACCCGGCAACGTTCAGGACCGGGGCAAGCGCGCCGACGCTGTTCGGCCATGTGCCGGTGCAATTGACCCGGACCGCAGCCGACAGTTTCGAGGTGATGGTATTTTCGACCTATGCACGGGATCTGGCGGAAAGTCTGTCGCGGGCGATCCGTCTGATCAGCTGAGCGGATAGTTTCGGCCCGCCCGGGGCTTTCACGGGTCCCGGAGCAGGAAAGCGGACAATACCGGCGGTCAGTCTTCCTTGATCCGATCCATGGCCCAGCCAACGGTGAAGCCGTGCAGGATCGTCGACATTAGGATGACGAGAGCGATGAGCGACCAGAGCTGGGTTTCGTTGGTGAACTCCATATGGCTGCCCGCATAGCACAGATAGTAGATCGAGCCGATGCCGCGCACGCCGTAAACGGAAATGACGGCCCTGCTTTTATTGTCGAGGTCGGTCTTCGACAGCGCCAGCCATCCCGACAGCGGGCGGACCACCAGGATCAGCAGAGCGGCAATGGCAAAATGCGTCCAGGTCAGATCGACGAAAAGGATGGGCAGGACGCTGCCCAGCGCGATCAGAAGCAAGGCGGTCAAGGCGTGTTCAATGGATTCGGAAAAATCATGCAACTGACGGTGGAATAGATGACCTTCCTCGATGCGCCGCAATGTCAGCCCCAGAACCGCCACGGCAATGAAGCCATAGCCTTCGATCAGTTCGGTCGAGCCGTAACAGAGCAGCACGCCCGCCAGCGCGATCACCCCGGAACCGGTATTGGCCAGAACAGCGCCTCTGGGCACTGAAAAAAGCACGAATCCCAGTGCCCGTCCGCCGAGCCAGCCCATGCCTATTCCCAGCGCGATGCGGTAGACGACATCACGCAGAAACCAGTCCAGCGCCCAGGTGCCGGGGTTGAGGCCTTCTGCAGCCACGATCAATCCGAGATAGACAAAGGGAAACGCCAGCCCGTCGTTCAGGCCTGCTTCGGTGGTCAGGGTGAAGCGGACCGGGTGTTCCGCCCCTTCATGCGGCGGGCCGACCTGGACATCTGATGCCAGGACCGGATCGGTCGGCGCCAGCACCGCGCCGAGCAATATGGCGCCGGCCACCGTCAGTCCGGCAAAGCCGGTGCCCAGCAGGGCGACGGCCAGAATGGTCAGCGGCATGGCGATCCCGAGCATGCGCGAGGTCGCCGTCCACCGTTTCCAAGGCCGCAGGCTGTCGATGCGCATTCCGGCGCCGAACAGCGCCACGATCACCGTCAGTTCGCTCACCAGCTCCCAGGGCAGGGGTGTCTGGCGTGGATCGGGCAGCGTCGGCAGGCCCGGAATCAGCATGGCCGCTGCGGCGCCGAACAGGATCATCAGCGGGGCTGCCGCCGGTTCGCGCTTGGAGATGAGGCGCGGCAACCAGCGGGCCAGAATGACGATCACCCCGATGACCGCCAGTGCGACGTGGTAGGAATTGAAGGCGAAGAATGGTTCGTGCTGCACAGTCTGATCCCGGGCCTGAGGATGGCGTACATGTCCCTACAATGAATAGTTCCGAGCGCACAGTGAAATAGACGAGGAGGCGCAAACCGATGGCTGCCGGGTCAGGCTGGCAGGGCCATCCGGGCAGAGCCTCGCATAGTCAGTTTCGACCCGACGGGGACGCGCGCTTCGAACACGGTCTGTTACTTTAGTCACATATTTGTGTCTTGTTTTTGTTGCGATGCAGCATTAGATTCCGGCCAGGACAATTCGGGAGGAATGACCTTTGGAGGTCGACAATGCTCTTGAAGTTTCTGTTCAAACCGCGTGAACCGCAATTCGCCCTTGGCGACGATATCAAGCTGAGATATCTGGGCCCATCGGACGCCGGGGCTTTCCGCACCCACATTCACGAACTTCACTTTGAAGATTTCCGCGACCGCTTCAATGGTCTGGTGTCTGACTACTGGCTCGACAAATACATCGCACGCTCCCTCGCCGAGGCGATCGTCATCGGCGCCTTTGCGGATGATCATCTGGTGGCTGTCGCGGAGCTGCACACCGGCGGACGGATTGCGGCGGGTCAGGGCGAGTCAGCATTTTCGGTGGCGTCCGACTGGCGCCACAAGGGGCTCGGCACGATGCTGTTGAAGGTGCTGCTGCGTGCCGCGTCGGAAAATGATGTCGCAACAATCATCGTCGAGACCGGTGCCCAGAACCAGGCGATGAAGGCGCTGGCGCGCAGGTTTGGCGCCAGAATGCAATTTGGCGGGGAGCAGTCGACCGGCCGCATCAATGTGGCCGACGGGCTGAGGCTCGCCGCCCGCAAGCTGGAGAACCGGAATTTTCCCGCGCCTCCCTTTTCGGTCGAGGAAGCGCCGGCAATTGCGGCATCGCTCACATAAGACACTGATTCAAGTTGATCACATTTTGAATCGCAACGCCTCTGCAAGCCTCTGATAAAACTAGATACTCTGCCATTCGGTGGATGGCGGATCTGCGCCGCCATCCTGTTTGCGGTCAATGCCATGCGCTGTTCCGGCGGCGGATGGCGAGGCCGGTTGTCCTGTGCTGTTTGCCCTCATTTGCCCGGTTCGCATCACCAGGGCGGCCGGTATGCGCCAGGCCGCACCGAAGCCTGCCTCCATCCACAGGACGATGGCGTAGACCGCGCGGCTGCCGCGTCCGCCGTGAATGCGCATGAATTCGTCTTCCGCGCTCAGGGCGCCGGACGGCCTTCCGGCCGGGAACGGAGTGAAGGGGTAGCCTTTCGGAAAAATGTCCGGTCGCATGTAGTGTCCTCTCGTTCGAGGCCGCCGGCGGCTGTGCCTGGGGGCTTGACCTGAACCGATCCTAATGGCTCTCTGCCTCATGTGAAATGAAACGAAATGAACAGGTCTTTTCATGGATGAAACGAGCGCCGAGTGGGATGATCTGCACCTGTTCCTTGCCGTGGCGCGGGAAGGCGGGCTGTCTCCTGCCGCACGCGCCACCGGGCGAAGTGCGGCGACGCTGGGTCGGCGGATGCTGGCGCTCGAGCGGGCGATGGGCCGCGAGCTGTTTGTCCGCCATGACCGCGGCTACGCGCTGACCGCCGACGCGCGCCAGCTGCTTGATGATCTGACCGAGGTTGAGGCGCGCATCGTCCGGCTGACCGGCCCGCCCGCCGATGCCGGGCGGCGGCTGGTGAAAGTCTCCGCCGGCTCCTGGACCACGCTGGCGCTGCTCGACAGTCTTGACGAGATCAGCGGAACGCCGGCCGATGTCCGGTTGCGGTTCATCTCGACCGAAACCACGCTGGATATCGCGCGGCGCGAGGTGGTGATCGGTATCCGCAACCGCCGGCCCACCGGGGACGCTCTGGCCGGACGCAGCGTGTCGCGGGTCGAGTTCGCTCCCTATGCGCGGCCCGATGCGCCGCAGCGCTGGATCAGGGTGCTGGCCGACACGCCCTCGGCGCGGTGGCTTGGCAAGATGATCGGCAATGATGCCGTCTGCGAGGTCAGCTCGCCGCGCAACAGCCTTGATCTGGCGCTGGCGGGCAAGGGCATCGCGCTGCTTCCCACCTTCATCGGCGACGCCCGGACCTCCCTGCGGCGCAGCGGCGCAACCATCCCCGAGCTTGCCCATGACCGGTGGATCGTCACCCATCAGGACGACCGGCACCTGCCGGAGGTTCGCCGCACCATCGACCGCATGTGCCAGGTGCTGCAGCGGCAGCCCCGGTGAGGCCGGGCCTTGGCCCTTTGCCGTAGTGGCAAGGTGCAATTTCTTCCGTTGGGTTTGCGGGCTGAATCTGTATAGTCGGGGCAATTGCAACCGGCAGGGATGATCCTGCCGCAACCCGGAGGAATTCCATGACCGACAAAAAAGCCACCGATGATCTGGTGTCCATGTTCATGAACTTCGGCAAGGACATGAAGCTTCCTTCGCCCGATCTCGAGGCGCTGGTTGAGCGTCACAAGAAGAACCTGCAGGCGCTTGATACTGCTGCCAAAACAGCCGGCTCCGGCGCCACGGAAATCGTCTCGCGCCAGCGCGAGATGGTGCAGGAGGCACTCGACGAGATCACCGCCATGGCGCAGAACATGAAGGGCGGCGCCGATCCGCAGACGATGATGACGGCGCAGGCCGAGTTTGCCAAACGCTCGTTCGAGACGGCGATCAAGAACACCAGCGAAATTGCCGGGCTGGCGCAGAAATCCTCGACCGAAGCCTTCAAGGTGCTGCAGCAGAACATGCAGGAGACGCTTGAGGAAACCCGCAAGATGATGATGGGCCAGACCAGGAAATAGCCCGTCCAGGATGTGCCTGACCCTGCCGGCCGGTGAATGGACCGCCGGCCGGGCGTGGTTCGGCCTTGCCTGAAACGGCAGCGGCGGAACCGGTTTGCTGGCGCCGCCGGCAGGCGGTCTGGTGCGGGTCAGGGCGATTTCAAAATGCAATGGGCGCCATTTGCTCAAAAAAAGCCGGATTTCAAACGCCTGTTTGCGGTGAATCCTGTTTCATGACCCGCAGCCCGCTTGGGCACAGGCGGAAACCGGCATTGCTTCACACAAGGGACTGATTATGCGCATTGTTACCGGAGACGACATCCGTTCGGTCTGTTCGTGGCCGTTTGCCGTGGAGGCGCTGCGCGCCGGCCATCTGCTGACGCCGGCCGCGCTGAAGGATTCGCTGGTCGAAAACGCCGGCCGCAAGATGCTGGTGCGCTCCGCCTGGATCGCCGGACTGGCCTCCGGCGTCAAGGCGGTGACGATCTATCCCGACAACCCCTCGCAGGTGCCGCCGCGGCCGTCGGTGCAGGGCCAGGTGCTGCTGTTTGACGAGGCCCATGGCCATGTGGTCGCCGTGCTCGAGGGCGTTGACCTGACGGCCTGGAAGACGGCCGGTGACTCCGCACTTGGCTCGTCGTGCCTGTCGCGGCTGGATGTGCGCACCATGCTGATGGTCGGCGCCGGCTCGATGGCGCGGCCGCTGATCGAGGCGCACCGCACGGTGCGGCCGAGTCTTGACCGGGTGCTGGTCTGGAACCGCAATGAGGGCCGGGCCGCAGCCCTGGTGCGGTCGCTGGAGGCTGACGGCATTGCGGCCGAAGTGGTCAGCGATCTTGACCGGGCGGTGGCGCGCGCCGACCTTATCTGCTCGGCGACAATGTCGACCGAGCCGCTGATCCGCGGCGACATGCTCAAGCCGGGCACCCATGTCGATCTGGTCGGCGCCTATACGCCGGCCATGCGCGAGGCCGACGATGCGGCGCTGACCCGGGGCCGGCTGTTCGTTGACAGCCACGCCACCACGGTGGGGCATATCGGCGAGGTGATGATCCCGATGGCGGCCGGGGTGATCAGCGAGGCCGATATTGAGGGCGACATGCATGATCTGGTGCAGGCCAGGTCCGGGCGGCGGTCGAGCGACGAGATCACCGTGTTCAAGAATGGCGGCGGCGCGCATCTCGATGTGATGATTGCGCATGCGCTCTATCTGGCGCTCGAGGGGCGGTGAGCCGACAGTGGCCTGTCAGCCTGAGCGCCGCGCCCGCGCCGCAGGGGCTTGATGACAGGCTGCGGCGACCGTGCGGCGCCGGCCAAGATTTCATCGGCTGGTTCTGGGGGAGAAAACGCAGCATTTGCTTAACCATTCAAGCCGCATAAATGCGTTACGCAAACCAGAGTTCGGTCTCGAAATGTCGAAGTTCAGATACTACGCGACCAAGGGGGCAGGGCAGGCACCTGTTCCTGCAAAGGCGGTCCACACCAACTTTCTCAGAACCGGGCGCATCGCCCGACCCGAGGAATGGGTCGAGGAGGAACGCCGCTTCCTGACCCACAAGGAGGTCGCGGAGCGCACCGGCATCCGGCTGGAAAATGCCGGCAAGATGACGCATCAGCGGCTCAACAAGTTCCACAGGAACATCCGGTTTCCCAAGGTCATCTTTCACAAGACCCTCGAAGCGGCGCCGCATCTCGGCTATGTCCATGTCACGGCCTCGAAGACCGACTTCGCCGGGCACAAGGATGTCACCTGGGGCTTCTATATCGCCAATTTCTCCGCCGAAATCGGCGGTGAGACCGATGCCGGTCAAGTCGCCGGCAGCAACGCAGACAGCGTGGACAGCGCCGGCGCAGAGCATTTCTTCCACCACATCAGCCCCGGCTATTCCCGCATGTATTTCGCCGTGGCGATGAAAAACGGCGAAGAAGCCGCGCCGCTGCAACAGGTGATCAACCGCGAGATCGGCGACAACGGCGTTCTGTTCCGCACCGCCGCCCCGATGACCGCACTGAAAAACGTCCTCATGCTCGGCGCCAAAAATGCCGAACTGCGCAAGATCGTCGAGGCGATCGGGTAGGGGCTGCTGAAGGCCGTGGTGCTGTTGCTTTGGTCGTGGTGTTTGGACGATAGGGGCGGGAAGCGGACGTTTGTTGTAGGCCCGAAACCTCATGCTGACTCGTGCGCTCTTTCTCTCGGAAACTCTGACCCGAGGCAATTCAAGATGAGGAACGCTTTAACACAACCCGAAATTTCGTCTGACGTCCGAACCAAAAACGGGGTGAACTTTGGACCAATCATGTGCCAACATCCAACATGGATCACTCACCGCAGAACTCACGGTCCCGGACCTTTTTCACGAATCCGCTTGTTGTTCAGTTCAACAATAGGAATTAGCTGGAACGAGCACCAAGCCTCTCGTTGGATGTGAGGAACTATTGACCGGACCGCCACGAGATATCCAGCACTTAAGAACTTCGATCTCTGTGCGTAAAATGTTGACCTCGGGGTGATTGGAACTGCCTTGCAATACTTCTACAAGCTTCGATTTTTGTGGTTTTGAAGGGACAATTAAAGCGTTGTCATCCGCGATTGTACTCAAGTCGCGCAAATCGGGATACCTCCCTGTTCCAGAGTGACATTCCGTACACTTTGCGTGAAACATATTGTTGACTTGTGCCGCTAATTCCAAGTTATCCAGAAATACAGAAAACCCTTCAGATTTGGTCATAACTGGACTGATCGACTGTCCATCGGATTGCACCAATGGCACCACCGAAAAGGGGTCATCTCTACAAGCATCCAAGAAGACCAGCATATACTGGACTGCGGAGCTTTGAAGTTGGGCCAAAATGCTAGTAATCGGGATTGCTTCCGATGCAGCATCAGCTTTTCCGTCTATGTCTGCGTCAATGGGCAACAAATAGTTCGTCCGCTCAATTTGAAAGCCATGCCCTGCATAGTAAAAGGCCAAAACCACCGGTTTTTTTGAATTCGCAGTCAGACTAGCTACGTCTTGGATTGCACTCAGAAGTGCGGCGCGCGTGGCATCGGTAACGACCATGGTGAGAAAGCCCAGATCGCGCAACGATTTGGAAATCGCCGCCACATCGGAAATAGGCGTGTCTAGGCGTGCTGCAAAAAAGTAATCTGCATTCCCGACAACGATCGCTATTTTCATAAAGTGACTATCAGCGATGTCTAGGTTTACACCCAATTTGTTGTCGTAATGGGGAACCTGCGAGCCCCTGGTTTGCGACGCCACTCTTTGAGTAACTTGCGCCACCATTTGATCAATTGCTGTTCCGCCATCGTTCCATACGCCAGAAAGCGCGTAGCTAAACGGTGACGTTTGGCCATCCACATTGTTGGCATCCAGTGCTGGTGCCCCCGGCGATGTCGCATACATGACTAGAGACCTTGTTGGAGCACTGACTTTGGCAAGACCCGGTGTTATCGCCATTTCGCGGGCGATGTTGCTCCAACCTACAATGGGGCCAATATAGGTACTCACTGCCGCAAAAACTCCAAACGCAACGATGGCAGCAAACAAGTAGCGATACGGAATTCTCAATAGCCCGAGAAGCCAGGCTGGACGTTGCCCTGCTGCCTCAGCTTCAGAAACAACAAAATCGTTGGCTTCAATAAGCGGAAGCCAATATGTGCGTGCAAACTCTTCCGTCAAAAAGTCACTGTGCCCAAGATCGTGGAATCGATCGCGAACACCTACGGTACCAAAGCCGTCAACCCCCGAAGACCCATAACCCCAAGTCAAAGATTGAGCAGCAACTGGCCAAATGTCTCTCAGTCCGCACTCGTTGACGATCGAAATTCTGGAGTTGGTATCCGCAATCTGTGAATACACGCGATCCCACGGAAAATCATTTCGGATAATCGCGCCGCACAATAAGATGCGTCTCAATCTGATTCTTGGGTTGCGAAACAATATCTCCGAAAGAGCATATGTTCCAAAGCTGTGCGCGATTATGGTGATTTCGGCATCAGGAAATTGATCAATTGTGTCCTCGATGCGTTTCTCAATTTTTAGAATCGTTGGGCTTTTCAAGAAATGGAAAGGTAAAATAAATCGGAATAAATCAAATCTGCCATACTTTATAGGGATTACAATTGAATTTGTTTCGCTCTCGATTAACGTTGTCAACGTGCCTTGCCACCATGCACGCGTTCGTATTCCGTGCAACAATATAACTACTTGTCTAATTGAATCGGTGTTTTTCATTTTCGAACGGGCGTCACCCAATGACGAATAGGTTGATAATCGTATTCTATTATAACATCTCATGTCGGCAAAAAGACAACTGTCTTTGCCTTGTGCATCAGAAATCCGATTGCTGACAAGCATACGCGAGAAACGTCAACTTGTCAGCTGAGCCTCGATCTGGAGACTGACGCCTTCTCAGTTGCGACAATCTATTGTTTGCAAGAAAGCCTTCGCTCAGGGGCGAACGTCCGCTTAGGGCTGATGTTGTTGAAAAACTCCAAGACAGCGAGTGCATCGGCAAATTCTAGCATTCCATTTCGCACAAGCGGATACTGAGCAATTACCGTTCGTTGAACGTCATTATCAGGAATGAATTTCTGCGATACTTGAATTCCGACTTCGGAGGCGGAGTTTTTCAACGGAATAGGCCGGAAGTGACCAAGCCCCCTCGATAGGGGACATTCCCACACCTCCGTCCCAGCAATTCCAGACACTTCGCCGCAAAAACCGCCTGTTTTGTCCCCGCCTTGCATGGCCGTGTCAGACTCGGGTCACTCCCGCTGCCGGATGGATCGCGAACGTTTCGAGCCAAGTGGGAGGGAATGCCCCCGGCCAGGCGCGCAAACGTCAGCGTGGCCTGACGGGGGAGGCGATGGCCAACGCGGTTCCGCTGGCGGGCGGCACTCTTACAAGAGTGCCGTGCAAAGCCAGCCACCGGGCCGGGGTCCCAGTTCCTGCCTGTTTCATGCGGGCGGAGCGCGGGACAGCGGTCACGGGCCTGTGGCGGACATGGCGCGTGTTTCGCGTCAGGGTCCGTGCCGGAACACGCGCCCAAAGCAGCTCCCGCGGTCTGTCCGGACCGCGGCCGGGGCAACCCGGGCGGAGGGCCCTGAAGAGGGGCAGGTGGATAAGCCAGCTCCGTGTGTTTGCGAGACTGACGCCTGTCGGATGGGGACGCCATCCGGCGAATTCCGGGCCGCGCGCTGACAGCGCCACCCAATTCTCTATTGTTACCTGAGGCACTGCCCGCGCGCGGCCCTCCGGATTTGCCGCCTGTCGCGCGAAAGTGCTTGCACTGGAGCGATAACGTACAGGCGCACTCAAGGTTTCCAGTCACACCCCGGCGGCCCTGCCGCGCGGCAAGGTTTCCGGCTGTCCTTCATTTTCGTCATCCTCGGCCCCCGAGCCGAGGATCCATACCGTGATCCATCCACGAGCGACCGGTTGTGAAAAATCACGGAATGGGCCCTCGCAGCCAACGACGTCGCTTCGCTTGTCTTGGACGGGGCCCGAGGATGACGACGGAGAGGGGGCGGATCATGCGGCACGGGGCAGAGGGAGACACCGGTGCGGGCATCAGCCCGAAAGTAAACTCATGTCACATCCTGGGCTGATCCGGTCTGGCATTCTGGCTTT
>CAXBIE010000037.1:0-44965 GCA_963975635.1 uncultured Hoeflea sp.
GAATGGTTCCATCTAGCCATGAAGCGCTCTAAGAGATCAACAGCTCTGGAACGCAAAAGGCCGGCGCATGTGCGCCGGCCTTTTGCGTTCCAGAGCTGGCTGACTCAGCCGCGGCGGCCGCGGCGTTCGCGGGTCGGGGCAGGGGTGTCGGTGGCGACCGTATTGCGCATCGGGCCGATGCGTTCGACGATGGCTTCAACGGTCGGGCGCTGAGCCTTGATGTGGTTGTCGACCGCTTCGCGCATGGCAGCGAGGTGGTCGCAGGAGGTGCCGCAGCATCCACCGATGATGCGAGCGCCGCTGTCGATTGCGAGCCGGGCATAATCGGCCATCAGAGGCGGTGTGCCGGAATAGTGGATCTCGGCGCCCTTGAATTCGGGAATGCCGCAATTGCCCTTGACCACCACAATGGCGTCCGGATCGGCGCCGGTCATGTCGAGCAGCGACGACAGGATGTCTGAAGCGCCAACACCGCAATTGGCGCCGACCGCAAACGGGCCGTCGCCGATGTCACTGGCAATCGAGTGGATGTCACGCGGGTGCACACCCATCATGGTCTTGCCGGCAGTGTCGAACGAACCGGTGTAGACATAGGGCAGTCCGCAGCGCACAGCAGCTTCCGCGGCAGCGCGAATCTCGTCACGCGCTGACATGGTTTCGATCCAGGCGATATCGATGCCGCCGGCCTTGAGGCCTTCGATCTGTTCGACAAAGGATTCGACGGCATCCTCGTAAGTCATGGCGCCCAGCGGCACCAGCAGGTCGCCGGTCGGGCCGACGGAACCCGCGACGATCACCTTGCGCGGCGCCTTGTCTGCCACGGCGCGGGCGATCTCGGCGGCTTTCTTGTTGAGCGCGAACACCCGGTCGTCGGCCTGGTGCAGCTTGAGCCGGTTGCGGGTGCCGCCAAAACTGTTGGTGAGAATGATGTCGGAACCGGCATCGACAAAATCCTGGTGCAACTTGGTGATTTTTTCCGGAGCCGTTTCCAGCCACAATTCGGGAGCCTCGCCGGATTCCAGTCCCATGGCGAACAGGTTGGTGCCGGTGGCGCCGTCTGCAAGCAGGACGCCTTTTTCAGCCAGCAGGTCGGCAAGCGGGTTGGGTGCGGACATTCAGATCTCCTGTGAAGTTGCATATCGTATAAGGATATCTTTATGTGATTGCAAGCGAGCTGGGACCGGCGAAACGAAAAACCCGCAGGCCATGGCTGGCCTGCGGGTGGATTGTGCCGGCTGACTGACAGCGGCAGCGTCAGTCTGCCAAATGCAGATCAGGCAGCGGCTGTCTCGTGATCGACCGGGGTAACCATGGCCGAAATGACGTCATGGATGTCCAGTGAACCAACCGGTTTGCCGTCACTATCGGTTACGTGAGCCATGGAGACATTGGTGTCGGTCATCTCCTTGGCCGCGACCTCGAGGACGGTTCCCTGTTTGATCGGCATGCCCTGCGGTTCGCCTGACAGCGGCGCCATGACCATATCGACCGAAATCACCCGGCCACGATTGACCTCGCGCACGAAGCTCGAGATGTACTCGTCGGCTGGATGCAGCACGATTTCCTGCTTGGTGCCCTGCTGAACCACTTCGCCATCGCGCAGAATGGCAATGCGATCGCCCAGGCGCAACGCTTCATCAAGGTCATGGGTAATGAAGACAACGGTCTTGCGGATTTCCTTCTGCAAATCCAGCAGCACCGTCTGCATATCCATGCGGATCAGCGGATCGAGCGCCGAAAAGGCTTCATCCATGAGCAGGATCGGGGCATCGTTGGTCAGAGCGCGGGCAAGCCCCACGCGCTGCTGCATGCCGCCTGACAGCTGGTTGGGGTAATTGTCCTCAAAGCCATCAAGGCCGACGCGGGAAATCCAGCGGCGAGCCTGTTTTTCCTGCTCGGCGCGGGACACGCCCTGGATTTCCAGGCCGTAGACCGCGTTTTCAAGCACGGTGCGGTGCGGCAGAAGTGCAAACTTCTGAAACACCATGGCGGTCTTGTGACGGCGGAATTCCCGCAGCTCGTTTTCGTTCATCTTGACGACATCATCGTCGCCAACAATCACTTCACCCGCCGTGGGGTCGATCAGCCGGTTGATATGGCGGATCAGGGTGGATTTGCCGGAACCGGAGAGGCCCATGACCACCTGAATGCCACCGCCCGGCATGTCGATATTGATGTCCTTGAGCCCCAGCACATGGTTGTGCTTGTCGTTGAGCTCGGTTTTCGACATGCCGCCCTTGACGGCGTCGATATAGGCCTCCGGGTTGGTACCGAAAATCTTGTACAGATTGCGGATACTGATCCCGATTCCAGTGTGTTGCTCAGCCATGAACCACCTCCAGGTGTTTCTGCAGCCGCTTGCCATAGGCCTGGCTGGTGCGGTCAAAGATGATGGCGATGCCGACAATGGCGAGGCCGTTGAATATTCCGAGTGTAAAGTACTGGTTGGCAATTGCCTTGAGCACCGGCAGGCCGAGACCCTGAACGCCGATCATGGACGCGACCACAACCATGGCAAGCGCCATCATGATGGTCTGGTTGACCCCTGCCATGATGGTCGGCAAGGCCAGCGGCATCTGCACATTCTTGAGCCGTTGCCAATTGGAGGATCCAAAGGCGTCGGCTGCTTCAAGCACATCCTTGTCGACGAGCCTGATGCCAAGATTGGTCAGGCGGATGATTGGCGGAATGGCGTAGACCATCACCGCAATCAGACCAGGAACGCGGCCAATGCCGAGCAACATGACCACCGGAATGAGATAAACGAAACTCGGCATGGTTTGCATCACGTCGAGGATCGGGTTCAGGATTGCCTGAATCCGGTTGGACCGTCCCATGAGAATGCCTATGGGTATGCCCAGGATGATGGCCATGATCGTCGCAACAACCGTCATGGCGACAGTTTTCATGGTGTCTTCCCACATGTCGAAATAGCCGATCAGCAGCAGGGTAATGACAACACCTGCGGTGATCTTCCAGCTGCGGCTCGCCAGCCAGGCGATCACAGCAAAAGCCAGGATCACCAGCGGCCATGGCGATGTGGTCAGCAGCTGTTCGACCCGGAACATAAACCATTGCACCGGATAGAGGATTGTTTCAAAAACCTCACCATAGGAACGGGTGAAATCGCGGAACCCAAGATCGATCGCCTTTTTCAAGGCAGTCAGTCTTTCGGTGTCCATCGCGGGAAATTCTGAGAACCAGTCCATATTCACGCTCCAAATACGGAAATTAGTTGTGGCCGATCATCAATGGATCAGCCGTTCATCGCTGCCTATGGCCAGATGAATGCGCCTGCTGGCGCGTGCCCCCGGTCGTGGCTCCAGTGCGCCGCGATGTAGTGTTCCCCTGCCGCGGCCGTCTGGATAAAAGTGTGGCGGACCGAGGCCCGCCACACATTCAGCGAAAGATTACATCACTGACTTTTTGACTTTCTCTGCCGCTTCCGGCGAGACCCATTTGGTCCAGATTTCCTCGTTTTCCTTGAGGAAGTGGCGGGCGCCTGCGTCGCCGGTGGCCTGATTGTCAGCCATCCAGGCAAGCAGCTTGTTCACGGTGGAGTTGGCCCAGCTGCGGTTTGCCAGATAGTCATAGGCAGGTCCGGCGCGGTTTTTGAAATCATCGGTCACGACCGTGTAGACTTCTGACTTCGACCAGGCGTTCTTTTCGGGATCCGGGCAATCGGTGATCGATGTGCAGCGATCCCATTCTTCCTTGTTGTGCTCGACGCCATGGTCAAGCTTGACCATCTCGTACTTGCCGAGAATTGCGGTCGGAGCCCAGTAATAGCCCAGCCACGGATTTTCTCTTTCGTATGCCTTGGCGATGGAGCCGTCGAGGCCGGCAGCGGAACCGGTTTCGACCGTCACCCAGCCTTTTTCTTCAGCGCCATAGGCCTTGAAGAGATTGGTGGTGATGATGCGGCAACCCCAGCCTTCAGGGCAGTTGTAGACGCCACCCTTGCCTTCGTTTTCCATGCCGGGAGCCGGGAAAAGTTCCGGGTGCGCCAGCGCATCGTCGATGGTCTTGATCTCGGGATGCTCGTCAGCGAAATATTTCGGGATCCACCAGCCTTCAACACCACCATCGCTGAGCGATTCTGATGCGTAATGCAGCTTGCCTTCGCCGACAGCCGCGTCGAGCAGGGTGCGCAACGAGTTGATCCAGGCTTCCGGAGCAACGTCCGGTTCCTGCTTTTCAACCATGGAAGTCAGTGTCGGTGTGGTGTCACCGGCAACCAGCTCGGCCTGGCAGCCATAGCCTTCGGAGAGGATGATTTGGTCAATGTTGGCCAGAACCTCGGCCGAAGCCCAGTTCATGTTGGCGATGGTGACGCGACCGCATTCACTGTGTGAAGCAGCAGATGCAGCGCCAGCAAAGCCGATGAGGCCAACGGCGAGAACGGTGGAAGCGAGGAGCTTCTTCATATTTAAGACCTCCCAGTCTTATTAGAGCAGTGGTGTGTTCCGTTGTTCGGCAGTCCGGTCACTGCGTATACCGTCGCCGATGGAATTGAAGGCAGATCGCCTTATGGTCATTGAAAACCAATTTGCGCCCGGAATAGGACGCAAAGACGACATCAACCGGCGCAATTGGAGCCCAAGGAACTCTGTCAAAGGCGATTGGCCGGTTAAAAGCCACCTACAAGGGTAAGGACTTGGCCAAAGAAATCAACAGCAAGGATGATAAAACGTGAAAGAGGCGGCGGCCGGTGGTGCACCGCATCATGGTTTTGTGGGGCGGGCAAAAAAAATGGGCGATTCATAAATGCTTAGGGTTTCAATAACCCTCCGGTAACGATGTCCGGTTACATCTGTTTCCACGGCGGGGGACAACCGCCGACCATCCCGGATCAGGTATTGCGTACCGGGGTGTCGCGATCCTCGCGCGTATTTGTGAGGACGTCAGTGTTTTTGGCAGGCCGTCCGGTTCAATCGAACCGGACGGCCTTCGCATTTGATGATATCAGATCAAAGAAAAGGCCGGATGATCGTGTCATCCGGCCTTTTCTTTGGGCGTGTCGCCACAAAAAATGGATTGTCGCGTCTTCAGCCTGCGGAGAATGTGCGGATGAAGCTCTTGAGAACGCCGGTGCTGCGCTTCTCATTTGCCTTCTGGGCCGGAACTTCATTGTTCCATGCGATCTGAACGCGGTTGGCTGAATTAAATACGTAAAGCATCGCAATGCCCTTTTCGGTCTGGTGTTGATCACGTCTGAACGGCTTGTGCCATCCGTCGCAGCTCTATGCTCATGATGTGGCTGGAGCTGCATCAAATCCGCCACGGAGTGTCGCAATTCAGATGCTGCAAAAAGAAACTTCCGGAATTTTCAGAACAGGGTTTTCATAAGCTTAACGCACCGGCGTCAAACCGCTTTCGATCCTGGCATTGCAGTGCTATCGACAGGCCATGACACGGGCATTGATGTTTCAGGGAACAGGTTCGGATGTCGGCAAAACGGTGCTTGTGGCCGGGTTTTGCCGGCTTGCGGCAAACCATGGGCTGAAGGTGCGGCCATTCAAGCCGCAAAACATGTCCAACAACGCCGCTGTTGCCGACGACGGCGGCGAAATCGGCCGGGCGCAATGGCTGCAGGCGCTGGCCTGCCGGGTGCCGGCCAGCGTGCATATGAACCCGGTTCTGCTCAAACCACAGTCGGAAACCGGCTCGCAAGTGGTGGTGCAGGGCAAGGTGTTCGGCCATGCGCGTGGGCGTGATTATCAGAAGCTCAAGCCACAGCTGATGGCTGCCGTCATGGACAGTTTTGCCCGTGTCGCAGATGGGGCTGATCTGGTGCTGGTCGAGGGGGCAGGTTCGCCGGCGGAGATCAATCTCAGGCCAGGCGACATCGCCAATATGGGATTTGCGACAGCTGCCGGGGTTCCGGTGGTGCTGGTCGGTGATATTGATCGTGGCGGCGTGATTGCGTCAGTGGTCGGGACGCACACGATCCTGCCTGAGGAGGACCGGGCGACGATTGCCGGCTATCTGATCAACAAGTTCCGCGGCGATGTCAGTCTGTTTGACAGTGGTATTGCCGCCATTGCCGGTTTTACCGGATGGCCCTGCCTCGGCGTGGTTCCCTGGCTGAAGGCCGCCGCACGCTTGCCGGCGGAAGATTCCGTGGCTTTGGAACGGTTGGTGCAGGGATCGGCACGGGCCTTGAAGATTGCGGTTCCGGTGTTGTCACGGATCGCCAATTTCGATGACTTCGACCCGTTCAAGGCCGAGCCCGAGGTGGAGCTGGTATTTGTTCGCCCGGGGCAACGACTGCCGGATGACGCAGGTCTGGTCATTGTGCCGGGATCAAAATCGACAATCTCTGATCTGGCTGATTTCCGCCGTCAGGGATGGGACGCCGATCTGAAGGCGCACCACCGGCGCGGTGGCCGGATCATCGGAATTTGCGGCGGCTACCAGATGCTGGGGCAAAGCGTGCGCGACCCGCAGGGGCTTGAAGGCGGCGAAAAGCTTGCCGAGGGGCTGGGCTTACTCGACATCGAGACCGAAATGGCGCCCGAAAAGACCGTGCGCAATACCGATGCACGGTCGGCTGTATATGACGTGGCATTGTCGGGCTACGAGATTCACCTTGGCGTCAGTCAGGGAGCGGATTGCATGCGCCCGATGACGGTTATCGACGGGCGGCCCGACGGTGCGGTGTCATCCGACGGAAAGGTGTCGGGAACCTATCTGCACGGTCTGTTCGATTCGGATCCGTACCGAGCGAAACTTCTCGCCGAGTTCGGGATTCGGGGCGGGGAGACCAATTTTCGCATGGATGTTGACCGTGCGCTTGACGACATCGCCGATGATCTTGACCGCCTGGTGGGATTTGAGCGGTTGATGAACACTTCTGCACAGATCGGTCGTTGACAGGCCGGGAGGTGGCGCAGTCTCGATTGACAGCCTGCTGTGGCAGGCCTATCAATCAAGGTTCGAATGGTTCCAGGAATCCAAATTGGATTTCCGGATCAAAAGGGAATGCGAAGGGATGGACCCAATCAGGGCATCTTTATCGCAGCCGACCCCGCGACTGTAGAGCGGTTAGGCAAATGTCACCGGCCCGGCAGGCCAGAGTGACGAAAGACAATGGTGTCTTTCCGATCACTTGAATCTCCGGAGCGGACAAAGCCACTGACGTGGCGGCATGATCAATCGGCGCGGACGCCTCTTTGTCTACGAATCGTCCCGTTTTCATGGCCGCCATCACCGTTGGGAAGGCCGGCATTTGCTGATGATCGACGGCAACGTCGACGCGACCCGCGAGCCAGGAGACCTGCCATTCGCACCGGTTGAGAGCCGGACCTTCGAAAGAACCATTCTTTCGAAGTCACTCACGGAGGTTGTCGTCATGTCTGCTAAAATCCAAACGCTTTCCCTGGCCGATCGTATCGGCGCACGCACCGTTGCCGGCCTGACGGCATTGGTCATCGGCTCGATCCTGGTGTTCGGAGTTGGCCTTGCCAATTCCCAGACGCTGCACGATGCAGCGCATGACACCCGGCATTCCTACGGCTTTCCCTGCCACTAAGGGACTGATCTCATGATTGTCAGATTGCTCCTGGCGGCTCTGGCCGCCGGGCTCATTGCTGGTATGGCAATGACGCCCGCCCAATATGCAAAAATTGTTCCGCTGATTTTGCATGCGGAGTCCTATGAAAATGGCGACGCCGGTCACGACCACGGCGCCGCTGAAACTGCTGCTGCGGTTGAACCTGCTGCCCATGACCATGCCGCGCATGATCACGGGGTCGAAGAATCGGTGCTGGGCTTTGGCCGGCTGGGCAACACCATTCTGGCCAATCTTGTTGCCGGATGCGGGTTCGCGCTGATGCTTGCCGCTGTTGCCCTGTTGTCCGGGTTCGAGTTTCCGAAGGGGCGCGAAGGCGTGGTTCGTGGCGTTCTGCTGGGAGCCGCCGGCTGGTTCAGCGTACAGTTGGCTCCGGCGTTCTCGCTGCCTCCCGAACTTCCGGGCTTTCCATATGCGGATCTGTTCGCACGCCAGAACTGGTGGATGATAACCGTCGCGCTGACTGCCGCCGGTGTGTGGCTGATTGTGGTCCGTCGCGAATGGGTGCTCAACCTTGCGGGCGTGGTGCTGATTGTGGCGCCGCATGTCTGGGGCGCGCCGCAGCCGGATGACATCTCCAGTGCAGTGCCGGCCCTGCTTGCGGCGGAATATGCCTCAGCCGCGTTGGCAACGACGCTGTTCTTCTGGCTGTTGCTCGGCGGTCTGCTGGGATCCTTCCTGTCGCGGATTCCTGAGGAACGCACGGCGTGACGGATTGCCTGTCACCGGTGACACTGGTGCTGGGCGGTGCCAGATCGGGCAAGTCAGCCTTTGCCGAAGGGTTGGTCGAACGTGCTTCGGCCAACCGGCTTTATCTTGCGACCGGGCAGGCCTGGGACGAGGAGATGCGGGACCGGATCGCTTCGCACAGGCATCGGCGGGGCGAGGGCTGGGAGACCATCGAATCCCCGGTTGAATTGACGCAAGCGCTGGAAACTCAGGCACGCGCCGGCCGCCCCATCCTGGTCGATTGTCTGACGCTGTGGGTCACCAATCTGATGCTCGGTGAGCATGATATGGATACCGCTTTCGGCGGCCTCGCCGAAACAATTCCGACACTCAAGGGCCCGGTGGTCTTTGTCTCGAATGAAGTCGGCCTCGGCATTGTGCCCGACAACGCCATGGCGCGTGCGTTTCGCGATCATGCCGGCCGTCTCCACCAGTTAATTGCAAGCCTGGCCGACGAAGTCCATTTCGTCGCTGCCGGTCTGCCACTCAAAATGAAGGGTTGACCCCATGGTCGCTTCCAAGATTCCCGCCACCGTCATCACCGGCTTTCTCGGCGCAGGCAAGACCACGCTGATCAGGCATATGCTGGCCAATGCCAAGGGCAAGCGGATTGCGTTGATCATCAATGAATTTGGCGATCTGGGTGTTGATGGCGATGTGCTGAAAGGCTGTGGCGAGGAGGTCTGCAGTGAAGAGGACATCGTCGAGCTGACCAATGGCTGCATCTGCTGCACGGTTGCCGATGATTTCATCCCGACCATGGAAAAGCTGCTGGCGCGCAAGGACCGGCCCGATCACATCGTGATTGAAACCTCCGGTCTGGCGCTGCCGCAGCCGCTGGTCGCCGCCTTCAACTGGCCCGGCATCAAGACGCAGGTCACTGTCGATGGCGTGGTCACGGTGGTCGATAGCGCCGCAGTTGCAGCAGGGCGCTTCGCCCATGACCATGACAAGCTGGATGCACAACGCCTGGCCGATGAAGGGCTCGATCACGAAAGCCCGCTGGAGGAATTGTTCGAGGATCAGCTGACGGCCGCGGATCTGATCATACTCAACAAGGCGGACCTGGTCAGCGCCGGGGATCTGGAAGGCGTCCGCGCCGGAATTGCCGGGCACCTGTCGCGCAAGCCGATTTTCGTCGAGGCGCGGCAGGGCGAGGTGGCGCCAGAGGTTCTGCTCGGGCTTGGCATCGGGACCGAGGACGACATTGCCAACCGCAAATCTCATCACGAGCTGCATCATGCAGACGGCCATGAACATGATCATGATGAATTCGAGAGTTTCGTGGTTTCGTTTGGTCCGGTCCGCGACATCGCTGCCTTCACGGATGGGCTCAAGAAGCTGATCGTTGCGCATGACATTTTGCGGCTCAAGGGCTTTGCCGACATCAATGGCAAGCCCATGCGGATGGTGATCCAGGCTGTGGGCAGCCGGATCGACACGCATTTCGACCGGCCCTGGGCTGGCGGCGAAACACGGGAAACCCGGCTTGTGGTGATCGGCCTGCATGACATCAATGAAACAGCGATCCGCGAAAGCCTGACAGCGCTGTCTGGTTAATCCGCTCAAGGAGGCAGTGGCCCGATGCATTTGCTGGTCGCACAAAAAGGCGCGTTGAGCGACGGCGATGAGGCGGTGGACCTGGGGCAAAGCCCGGGCGACATCCTGTTTCTCAGTGCCGCAGACACAGAACTTGCCAGCATTGCCGCGGCCCGGCAGACGACGGGCCGGATGGCATGGCGATTGGCGAGCCTGTCTGATCTCAAGCACCCGATGTCGGTTGATACCTTCGTGGCGCGGATGGCGCCGAAAGCCCGGTTGATCATTATCCGGGCGCTTGGCGGGGCCAGCTATTTTTCCTATGCGCTCGAGAGCCTGCAGGCGGCAGCGGCTGCCCATGGCGTCAAACTGGCGGCGCTTCCTGGCGACGACCGTCCCGATGCGGGGCTGGAGCCGTTTTCGACGCTGGATCAGACGTCACGTGATCAGCTTTGGGCCTATTTGATTGAGGGCGGAGCGGAGAACGCGCGGGGGCTGGTTGAGTTCGCCGAAGCCCTGCTCGATGGCGGCGACAGGCCGGCCCCGGCTGCTCCCTTGCTCAAGGCCGGATTGTGGCATCCCGATTCCATCAATCCTGCTCTCGTGGATTTGCGCCGGACATGGACCGACGGCGCGCCGGTTGCGGCCGTGTGTTTTTACCGGGCGCTGGTGCAAAGCGGCCAGACCGCGCCGGTGGCGGCGTTGTGCGAGGCTCTGGCCGAGCAGGGCACCAACGCCTTGCCGGTGTTTGTCTCCAGTCTGAAAGACCCGGTTTCGGTGGGCACTCTGGAGGCGATCTTCGCTGACGCACCGCCGGATGTGGTGATCAATTCCACCGGTTTTGCGGTGTCGTCTCCGGGCGGCCAGACCAAGGGCACGGTGCTGGAATCGACCGGCGCGCCGGTTTTGCAGGCGGTTTTTGCCAGTGGCGGTCGGGATGCCTGGGCGGGGTCGCAGCAGGGGTTGACCTCACGTGATCTGGCGATGCATGTGGCGTTGCCTGAAGTGGATGGCCGGGTTTTAAGTCGTGCGGTGTCGTTCAAATCGGCGGCGCGGTTTGACGAGACAGTTCAAGCCAATATCGTCACCCATGCGCCGGAAGCAGACCGGGTCCGCTTTGTCGCCGAACTGGCGGCGCGCTGGGCGCGGTTGCGGCGGACGCAAGTGGCGGACCGCCGGGTGGCGATTGTGCTGGCCAACTATCCCAACCGGGACGGCCGTATTGCCAATGGTGTCGGGCTCGATACCCCTGCGGGCACTGTCGAAGTGCTGCGGGCGATGGCCGAAGCCGGATATCAGACCGGCGAGTTTCCGTCAGACGGCGATGCGCTGGTAACGGCACTGAAAACCGGGCCGACCAATGCCATCCGCGCCGACCGCAGCGGTGGCGTGCCGCTGGCACTCAAGGACTATCAGGCGTTTTTCGACAGACTCGATCCCTCGATCCAGAGCGCGGTGACCGAGCGCTGGGGCCGTCCCGAAGCCGATCCGTTCTTCCGCGATGGGGCATTTCATCTGGCGCTGCTTGAATTTGGCAATGTCGCCGTCGGCATCCAGCCGGCGCGCGGCTACAACATCGATCCGAAGGCCAGTTATCACGCGCCGGATCTGGTGCCGCCGCATGGCTATTTCGCGTTTTATGCCTGGTTGCGCGGTCATTTCGATACCCATGCGGTCATCCATATGGGCAAGCACGGCAATCTCGAATGGCTGCCGGGCAAGGCGCTGGCGTTGTCGCGGGCCTGTTATCCGGAAGCGGTGCTGGGGCCGCTGCCGCATGTCTATCCGTTCATCGTCAATGATCCGGGCGAGGGGACGCAGGCCAAGCGGCGCACATCGGCTGTGATCATCGATCATCTGACGCCGCCCCTGACCCGGGCCGAGAGCTACGGACCGCTCAGGGACCTGGAAGCGCTGGTTGACGAGTTCTACGAGGCATCGGGCCATGATCCGCGGCGCTTGAAATTGTTGAAGGCGCAGATCCTTGATCTGGTGCGCGACATCGGACTGGACGCCGATGCTGGAATTGCGCCGGGCGATGATGACGATCTGGCGCTGGAAAAGCTTGATGCCTGGCTGTGCGATCTCAAGGAAATGCAGATCCGCGACGGGCTGCACATCTTCGGGCTTTCGCCCGAGGGTGGGTTGTTGATTGATCTCACGGTTGCCCTGGCGAGGATCAAGCGCGGCGAAGCGCCCGGTGAGGACAGTCTGCAGCGGGCAATTGCCCGCGATGCGGGGCTTTCGAAGGTTCTGGCGGGATCGAGTCCCTCTCCAAAGCAAGATCCTTTGTCCGACCTGCACCCCCCTCTGTCACCTGCGGTGACATCTCCCCCGCAAGGGGGGAGAATGGGTGCCGCGTTCGACCCGCTCGATTGCCCGATGGGCGAACCGTGGACCGGCTACAAGCCGCCGATACTGCAGTCCGTCTCCGGCGATACTTGGCGCACAAATGGCGATACGGTGGAGCGGATCGAGCTGTTGGCGATCGAGCTCGTGTCGGGACGCCTGTCTGTGCCTGATGACTGGCCAGCGACGCGGGCGGTGATGGAGAATATAAAGACCCTGATCAAGCCCTCGGTCGAGGCCTGCGGGGCTGCGGAGATCAACGGTCTGTTGACGGCGCTCGACGGCCGGTTCGTGGCGCCCGGGCCTTCCGGTGCTCCGACGCGGGGGCGGCCGGATGTTTTGCCGACGGGGCGGAATTTCTATTCGGTCGACAGCCGCGCGGTACCGACCCCGGCGGCTTGGGAGCTGGGGCAGAAATCGGCGGAGCTGCTGGTCACCCGCCATGTGCAGGACCACGGCGAATGGCCGACCTCGATGGCGCTGACCGCCTGGGGCACCTCCAACATGCGCACCGGCGGCGATGACATCGCCCAGGCGCTGGCGCTGATCGGGGCAAAGCCGGTGTGGGATCCGGCATCGCGGCGGGTCACAGGCTACGAGATCATTCCGCTGGCGATGATGAACCGGCCGCGGGTTGACGTGACCTTGCGGATTTCCGGATTTTTCCGCGACGCCTTTCCGGACCAGATCGCGCTGTTTGACCGGGCGGTGCGGGCCGTTGCGGCGCTGGAAGAGGACGAGGCCGACAATCCTCTGGCGGCGCGTGCCAGAGATGAGAGCGCACGGCTGATCGCCACCGGAGTGAGCGAAGCCGAAGCCGGGCGGCAATCCTCGTTCCGGGTGTTCGGCTCCAAGCCGGGGGCCTATGGCGCGGGGTTGCAGGCGCTGATGGATGAGGGTGGCTGGACCGATCGCGCCGATCTGGCCGAGGCGTTCGTGGTCTGGGGCGGTTATGCCTATGGGGCGGGCGAAGAAGGTCAGGCGGCGCATGAGCTGTTCGAACACCGGCTTTCGACGGTGGAAGCCGTGGTGCAGAACCAGGACAACCGCGAGCACGATCTGCTGGATTCCGACGATTACTACCAGTTCGAGGGTGGCATGACCGCGGCGGTTGAGGCGGCGCGTGGAACCCGCCCGGCGATCTACCACAATGACCATTCGCGGCCCGAGCGCCCGGTGATCCGCTCGCTGGAAGAAGAAATCGCCCGGGTGGTGCGCGGCCGGGCGGTCAATCCGAAATGGATCGAGGGCGTCAAGCGCCACGGCTACAAGGGCGCTTTCGAAATGGCGGCGACGGTGGACTATCTGTTTGCCTTTGCCGCGACCACGGGTGCCGTGCGCGACGCACATTTTGACGCGGTCTATCAGGCCTATCTGATGGATGAGGACACGCTCGCCTTTCTGCGCGACAAGAACCCCGATGCGCTCAGAGAAATGGCGGCGAAATTTGAAGAGGCAATCGATCGCGGGCTGTGGACGCCCAAGAGCAATTCGGCCAAGTTTGCGCTTGCTGAAGTGGCCGGAACAGATGTCGGGTAAAATTGACCCGGTCTCTTGTCGACCAGATGCCAAAACATGAGGACAGTGCATGACAATCGAAATAACCGCGGATGAAAGCGGGGATGCCGAATTCGCCAAAACGGTGGAAGCCATCGTTGACGAGCCGGCTGCGAAGATGGGGCACCCGTTTGATCCGCTGCCGTTGCAGCTCAAGGCTGTTGACGCGGGTGGCGGATTGGCTGGCGGCCTGACCGCGCATACGGTTCAGGGCTGGCTGTTTGTCAGACTGCTTGGCGTCGCCGAGAATCAGCGCGGCAACGGAATTGGACGGAAGCTTCTTGCCAGGGCGGAGGATCATGCCCGGGAGAAGGGGCTTGTCGGCGTCTATCTCGATACATTCGAGTTTCAGGCGCCACGGTTTTACCAGGGGCTGGGCTACACCGAATGCGGACGGCTGCCGGCCCATCGCGGCGCACCGCAACGGATCTGGTTTGCCAAGACCTTTGACGCGGCATAGGAATGAAGCCAGCCGCGATGGACATGAAAGAGGCCGGTCATGGCCGGCCGGATCAAGACCGACGTTAAACAGGGATACACCGAGATGAGCGAACGCGGAAAAATCACCGACGGCATGAGCGAGGAAGAGCTTAATGCCCGCCATGCGGAGAAAATGGCCAAGAAGAAGTTGGCGCGTGAGAAAATCATGGCCACCAAGACCGGCGAAAAAGGTCTGGTGATTGTCCATACCGGCAAGGGCAAGGGCAAATCATCCGCTGCGTTCGGCATGATCTTCCGCCATATCGCCCATGGCAAGCCATGCGCGGTTGTACAGTTCATCAAGGGCGCGATGTCGACCGGCGAGCGGGATCTGATCCTCCAGCACTTTTCCGACCTGTGCCAGTTTCACACCATGGGCGAGGGCTTCACCTGGGATACACAGGACAAGGCGCGCGATATTGAAATGGCGCAGGCGGCCTGGGAGAAAGCCAAGGAGATGATCCGCGACGAGCGCAACTCGATGGTGCTGCTTGACGAGATCAACATCGCCATCCGTTACGACTATATCGACGTCAATGACGTGATCGCGTTTCTGGAGGCCGAGAAACCGCCGATGACCCATGTCGTGCTCACCGGCCGCAATGCCAAGGACGAGCTTATCGAGTATGCGGACCTTGTCACGGAAATGGAGATGATCAAACATCCGTTCCGTTCCGGGGTGAAGGCGCAGATCGGCGTGGAGTTCTAACGCAAGGGGAGCGGGAGCATGAGCCTTACGGCAAGCTGGCAGTTCTGGGCGCTTGTCGCGGCGGTTTTTGCTGCGCTGACCGCAATCTTCGCCAAGGTCGGGATCAGCGATATTGACAGTGATCTTGCCACCTTTATTCGCACTTGTGTGATCATGGCTGTGCTGGCGGTGATGCTGACCGCGATGGGCAAATGGCGGCAACCGCAAACGATTCCGCTCAAGACCTGGATATTTCTCGGGCTATCCGGTCTTGCAACGGGCGCGTCATGGCTGGCCTACTTCCGCGCACTGAAAATCGGCGATGCGGCGCGGGTGGCGCCGCTCGACAAACTGTCGATCGTGCTGGTGGCGATTTTCGGAGTGCTGTTTCTGGGCGAGCATCTGTCGGTGATGAACTGGATCGGCGTGGCGCTGATCGGCACCGGCGCAATATTTCTGGCGGTATTCTAACGAGGCTCAAACGCCAAGCCAGAGCCGGACCGGATTGAGCGGGTCGGCGATCAGTTTCACGGCCAGCGCGATACAGGTGATCACCAGCAGCGGTTTGATGATCCTGGAACCGTTCTTCATGGCCAGCCGGGAGCCAAGCTGGGCTCCGGCGAATTGTGCAACGCCCATCATCAAACCGATTTTCCACGAGATGACGCCGACAAAGGCGAAGACTGCGAACCCGCCGAGATTGGAGGCGAAGTTGAGCAGCTTGGTGTGCGCCGTCGCCTTGAGCAGGCCGTAGCCAGCCAGCGCGACAAAGGCGAGCATGAAGAACGAGCCGGCGCCCGGCCCGAAGACGCCGTCATAGAATCCGATCAAGGGAACAATGATCAGGCCGAATAGGAACGGCGACAACCGGCGCGCACGATCTATCTCGCCCATATTTGGCTTGAAGGCGAAGTAGAGGGCGATAGCCACCAGAAGCAACGGCAGGAAGGCCTGGAAAATCTCACCGGGGATGACCGTTGCGAAAATCGCTCCGAGCGCTGATCCTGCGGCGGACAGCGCAGCGGATGGCAATTGGGCCTTGAGATCAACATGGCCCTTTCTGGCATAGGCGAACGTAGCCGAAGCTGAGCCGAACAGACCCTGCAGCTTGTTGGTGCCCAACGCTGCGACCGGAGAAAAGCCGGCGAGCAGCAGGGCCGGCACCGTAATCAACCCGCCGCCGCCGGCGATCGAGTCGACAAACCCGGCCATGAATGCTGTGCCAAGAAGCAGCAAGGTCAGCGTGAGTGTCAGGTCTTCCATGCAACGGTCCATGTGGTGGTGTGGAATAGCGTAAATGCGCCGGACCTATGACATGGCGGTTGAGTCTGGACAATCGGAGGTCGATCTTTACATTTTACTAATATGGAGAATCACTCCAGCCTGAGGGGGCATCGACAGTGAAGGGGCTTCTTGCATCGATTTCACAGTTGTTTGAGCGCGAACAGCATTTGCCGGGCGCGTTGGGACGGCTTTCCGAAGATCCGGTCGCTTTGGCCGAAATCCTTCTGCTGTTCCGGATGGTGCTGGCAGACGGTGTTGTGCACGCCTCACAGCTCACTGCTTTCGAACGCATCTGTGAACAGCACTTCGGTATAAGCCGGAGCGATATGGATGAATTGCACAAGCTTCTCGAATCGCCGAATGCCCGGTCGTGCGATGCCAAGGCCTTCACCCTCGTCGGCCAGCTTGACACAGAGGCGCGAACAGCACTTCTTGGGGACATGATGCGGATTGCCCGCGCCAGCACCGTCAAAAATGACAGTGAGGACAGGCTGATCCGCCGGACTGCAGACTTGCTGGGGCTGGAGCCCGGGGCAGGTGGTATTGATGACAAAGGAAGATTTCATGGATAATGCGGAAGGGAAGACTCCCAGCTTTGGTGAACGGGTTCGGGCTTTCCTCGATCAGAGCAGTTCGTTGAACGAGGTTGCGCATGACCCGATCCTGACAGCGGAACTGCTGCTGCTGGTGAGAATGTCATTTGCCGACAAAACGGTTGGAGCAGCAGAGGCTGACGCATTTGCTGCGATCTGCACCCGTCTGTTGGGCCTCAAAGGTGATGAGCTGACTGATATTTTGAAATATCTCAACGACTTCGGCTATGAAACCACCGATGCACAGGCAGCTGACATGCTGGCTGACCTGAGCGAGGCGCGCAAACGCGAGATTCTTGATCATCTGGCGACAGTGGCCAAAGCCGATGGCGAGGTGGATGAACGGGAGCGGCGCCTGTTTGAAGCCACCGCCCGGCGTCTCGGGTTTTCCTGAAAACGCTTTCAGCCTTTCCTGTGGGACTGACGCAGATCAGCGAATGGCTGGCGCAATCGGGGTTTGACCTCAAAAACCTTAGCGCCTATGACTCAGCCCAAGTGCGACGGCGCCTGATGACAGGCTGAGAGATATTCCGGTGCGGCCGACTTATTCCAAGGGCCAACTCCGGAGCTGTCCGGTTCGGTAAGACGAGATGCGGCTCTAAGGGCTGGTGTCTTTTCATCCGGCGTATCGTGCTGTTGTTGTCACGTTGTCCGGAGGCCCCGATGCGCACGCTTGTACTTTCCCTGATCCTGTCTGTTTCCAGCGCACATGCTGCGTTTGCCCATGGCGGCCATGTTGGTGATCTGGCGGGGCATTCCCATTGGGTCGGTTGGGCGGCTGCGGCTGCGGCGGGTGCTATCACCGCCTGGGCCATCAAGCGCGGCACCAAGAGCAAGACCGCCGGCCGGGACGAACCTAACGAAGCCGAGGCTGACAAGCAGCCCGAAGCTGCGGAGGCCTGAGCTGTGAGCAAGACACCAATCCCCGAGACGACCGGCATCATGGTGTGCGGTCATGGCAGCCGCAACCAGAACGCGGCGCGTGAATTTGCGACCGTGGCGGAAGGGCTGAAGGCGCGGTACCCGGACACGCATGTGGAATACGGCTATCTCGAGTTCTGCAATCCCGTGATTTCGGAAGGCCTCGACCGGCTTCGCGCCAAGGGCATCACCCGTGTGCTGGCAGTTCCGGGCATGCTGTTTGCAGCTGGCCACGCCAAAAACGACATTCCTTCGGTGCTCAACACCTATCAGGCGCAAAATCCCGGAATGGTGATCAATTACGGCCGTGAGCTGGGCATTGACCTGAAAATGATCCGCGCCGCCGGCGAACGGATCCAGGCGGCGCTGGATGCGGCCAACAAGGAACAGGGTGACGTGGCTCTGCACGACACCTTGCTGATGGTGGTCGGGCGCGGATCTTCGGATCCGGACGCCAATTCCAACGCCTCGAAAGTGATGCGGATGCTGTGGGAAGGCTTTGGCTTCGGCTGGGCCGAAACCTGCTATTCCGGCGTCACCTTTCCGCTGGTCGGGCCGGGACTGAGCCATGCGGCAAAGCTCGGCTACAAACGCATCATCGTGTTTCCGTATTTTCTGTTCACCGGCGTGCTGGTCAAGCGGATCTATTCGGAAACCGACGCGGTGGCCGCCAACCATCCGGAGATCCAGTTCATCAAGGCATCCTACCTGAGCGACCATCCGCTGGTGCTCGACACCTTTCAGGACCGGGTGCAGGAGATCATCGACGGGCAGGCGCTGATGAACTGCCAGATGTGCAAATATCGCGAGCAGGTTCTTGGCTTCGAGGCCGAAGTCGGCCTGCCGCAGGAAAGCCATCACCATCATGTCGAAGGCATCGGTGGCGGGCTTGAAAATTGTCCCTGCAAGGGCGATTGTGACGCATCGTGCCGGGAAGAAGAGTTCTGCAAGCAGCACGGGCTGCCCTGGACGCCGGTTCACAGCCATGCGAGCCCGGCGGATCTGGAGCCGGTGCACGACCATTCGCTTGGGCATGACCACGATCACTCCCATGGGCACAATCATCATCACCATGATGGGCATGGCCAAGACCACGCGCATGATCATGGCCACGATCATGGCCATTCGCATGACCATGGTCATGGCCACACGCATGATCACCACCATCATCCCTATCCGCATGCTGACCATCCACATGGTCCGCGCTCGATGGACAAGAAGAAGGTCTGAGGCATGACCGCCTCTGCGCCCATCCTTGATCCGGCGGAAATCTACCGCAGGTCCTTCGCCATCATACAGACGGAGGCGGATCTCACGCGGTTTGACGCGGACACGCGCTCGGTGGTGGTTCGGATGATTCATGCCTGCGGCATGGTGGATCTAGCTGGCGACATCGTCGTCTCTTCTGGGTTTGCCAAATCCGCGCGGGCTGCGCTGCAAGCCGGTGCGCCGGTATTGTGTGACGTGGAGATGGTCCGCCATGGCGTCATCGCCCGGCTGATGCCTGCCGGCAACGAGGTGCTGTGCCTGCTCAATGATCCACGAGTTCGCGAGATCGCGGCGCGTGATGCGACCACGCGTTCGGCGGCGCAGGTCGATCTGTGGGCCGAGCGGATGGAAGGGGCCGTGATTGCCATCGGCAACGCGCCGACGGCATTGTTCCGGCTCCTGGAGCTGATCGATGCGGGCGCGCCGAAACCGGCGGCCATCATCGGTGTTCCGGTGGGATTTGTCGGCGCCGTGGAAAGCAAGGACGCCCTTGCGGCCGATCCGCGCGGGGTCGAGTTTCTGGCTGTCAAGGGACGCCGTGGGGGCAGTGCGCTTGCCAGTTCGGCTGTCAACGCACTGGCCGGGGGGCTTGAAGGTCATGGTTAGGAATCTCGGGGCTGAAGCGCCCTGGCTGACCATCATCGGCATCGGAGACGACGGGCTCGACAGCCTGACGCCGGCAGCGCGAACATTGTTTGACCAGGCTGAAACCATCATTGCTCCCGAACGGGTGCTGGCGCGGATCGAGTGCGGGACGCGCGAAACCATCCCCTGGACATTTGGAATCAAGGAAACCATTGCGCTGGTGATGGCGCGGCGCGGTACGCCGGTGACCATTCTGGCAACGGGCGACCCGATGTTTTATGGCGTCGGCGCCACTTTGATGCGCCAGCTCGATGCGGCAGAGATGCGGGTGATCCCGTCACCGTCGGCGTTTTCACTGGCTGCTGCGCGGCTTGGCTGGGCACTGCAGGAGGTGGCGATGATCTCGCTGCACGGCCGCTCGGTGCACGGGCTGGCTTCGCATGTTCATCCCGGTGCCAAAATCATTGCCCTGACATCAGCCGGACACACGGTGATCGAGGCGGCGCAGATTCTGAGCGCGCGGGGCTATGGCCGTTCCGAGATGCATGTGCTTGAGCATATGGGCGGACCGGAGGAACGGGTCAGGGTGATGCGCGCCGACCGGATTGCCGCTGACAAGCCGCATTTTGCAGATTTCAACACACTGGCGATTGCCTGCGAGGCGCAGCCGGGAGTCGTGTTGCTGCCGTCGGTTCCGGGGCTTCCGGACGACGCCTTCGAGCATGACGGACAACTGACCAAGCGTGAAGTGCGAGCGGTGACGCTGGCGCGGCTCGGGCCTGTGCCTGGCGGCTTGATGTGGGACGTCGGAGCGGGCTGCGGGTCGATCGGGATCGAATGGATCCGGGCTGCGCGCGGGGCACGGGCCATTGCCATTGAAGCCAGCGAAGCGCGCCGGAAAATGACGGCCCACAACGCGATTTCCCTGGGAGCTCCGGGTCTTGAGATTGTTGCCGGGACAGCGCCCGATGCACTCTCTGATCTGGAAATGCCGGATGCTGTTTTCATCGGTGGCGGGATTTCCAATGAAGGCGTTTTCGAAGCGTCCTGGGAGGCCCTCAGGCCGTTCGGGCGGCTGGTTGCCAATGCTGTGACCGTCGAAGGCGAAGCGCGTCTGTTTGCCCTTCAGTCGGTGCATGGGGGTGAGCTGGTCCGGCTGCAGACCAGCCGTGCCGAGCCGGTCGGGCGGTATCTCGGATGGAAGCCACTGATGCCAGTGACGATCTGGTCGGTGACAAGAGGGCTGGATGCATGAGCGGTAAACTGTACGGGCTCGGACTTGGTCCGGGCGATCCCGAGCTGATCACGCTGAAGGCGTATCGCATCTTGCGGTCGGTTCCGGTGATTGCCTGGCCGGCGCCGGATACCGGGCCGAGTTTCGCCCGGTCCATCGCTGCGCCATATCTCCCCGAGGGGCAGATCGAAGTGCCGATCGTGGTGCCGATGCGGACCGACAGGTTTCCGGCGCGCGATGTCTATGACAAGGCCTCGATGGAAATCGCGGGCCATCTCGACGCGGGCCGCGATGTAGCGGTGCTGTGTGAGGGGGATCCGTTCTTCTACGGCTCGTTCATGTATGTGTTCGAGCGGCTGGCCGCGGATTACCCGACCGAAGTGGTGCCGGGGGTCTCTTCGATGATGGCTGCGGCGAGTGCGGCAGGACGTCCATTGGCCGCGCGCAACGATGTGCTCAGCGTCGTGCCGGGTCCACTTAGCGATGAAGAGCTCACAAATCGATTCAACGCCGCAGATGCATTAGCGATCATTAAGATAGGCAGACATTTCAACCGCTTGCGCGCGCTGATTGCCAAAATGAATCTGCTACCTCATGCAATTTATGTCGAACGGGTCTCGCTTGGCTCCGAACGCCTGATGCCGCTTGCGGATGTGGCCGAGGATACCGCCCCGTATTTTTCCATGATCCTGATCTACAAGGGCGGCGAGGACTGGATCCAAGCTCTGCCCGGGAGCAAAACATGACCATCTCTCCCGCCATCATCATTCTTTCTCAGGCGGCGTTGCCGATGGCCCGGCGGATTGCCGTGGCGACCGGTGGCGACGTGCACGGATTGGCTCGACGTATCACCGAAAGTGTTGATGCAACCTTTACAAACACAGGCCAACATTTGGGGGACCTGTTCCAGGACGGCCGGCCGATTGTGGCGCTGATGGCTTCGGGCGCGCTGATCCGGTTGCTGGCGCCGCATCTCGGCGACAAGCATAACGAGCCTCCGGTGATTGCCGTCGCGGAAGATGGCTCTGCCGTGGTTCCGCTACTGGGCGGTCATCACGGGGCCAATGATCTGGCACGCGAGATTGCCCGCGTCGTGGACGGATTTGCAGCGATCACCACGGCCGGAGATCTGAAATTCGGGATTGCACTGGACGTGCCGCCGGAAGGCTGGGTGCTGGCCAATCCGGAAGCCGCCAAGCAAATGATGGCGGATTTGGTGGCCGGCAAGACCGCGCGGCTTGAGGGCGAGGCGGACTGGCTTGCAAACAGCGGATTGCCATTGTCGGCTGAAGGCGAGACCACCCTTGTGGCGTCTGCCAACGCAGTCAACGCTCCGGCAGATGGATTGCTTTATCATCCAAAGAATCTTGTTCTCGGGATTGGCTGTGAACGCGGTGCAGATGGTGATGAGGCATTGGCGCTGGCTCTGGAAAGTCTCGGGCAGGCTGGCCTGTCGCCTGCATCCGTGGGGCTGGTGGCGTCGATTGATGTCAAGGCGGATGAAACCGCGGTACATCATGTGGCGAGCCATTTTGGCTGTCCCGTACGGTTCTTCGATGCGGCAACGCTGGAAGCCGAGACGCCGCGGCTGAAAAACCCGTCCGATATCGTTTTTGCCGAAGTCGGCTGCCATGGCGTGTCCGAAGGGGCGGCGCTGGCAGCTGTCGGTGCGGCGGGGGAACTGATCGCGGAGAAACGCAAGAGCAAGCGTGCAACCTGTGCTATTGCCCAGGCGCGCGAGGCGTTTACAGCCGCTAACCTGCCGGGCCGCGCACGGGGCAAGTTGATGGTGGTCGGCATCGGGCCGGGATCCGAAGGCTGGCGCTCCCCGGAGGTTTCCCGGATGGTTTCGGCATCGACCGACCTGGTGGGCTATTCGCTCTATCTCGATCTGCTCGGACCGCTGGCCAAGGGCAAGACCCGTCACGATTTCGATCTCGGCAAGGAAGAGGCACGGGTGCGCCACGCCATGGAACTGGCGGGCGAGGGCAAATCGGTGGCACTGGTCTGTTCCGGCGACGCCGGAATCTACGCCATGGCGACACTGGTGTTCGAACTGCTCGACAAGGCCGATGGGCCGGAGGGGCTGACGCCAGAAGCGCGCCGGATCGAAATCGCGGTGTCGCCGGGGATCTCCGCGCTGCAGGCCGCTGCCGCACGCGCCGGGGCCCCGCTGGGGCATGACTTCTGCACCATTTCGCTGTCGGATCTTCTGACGCCTTGGGAAGACATCAAACGCCGGGTGACGGCTGCGGGCGAGGGCGATTTTGTCATCGCGTTTTACAATCCGGTGTCGAAGAAGCGCAGGACGCAACTGGCTTGGGCGCGTGACAAGCTGCTTGAACATCGCCCGGCCTCGACGCCGGTGATCCTCGCCACCAATCTGGGACGCGAGGGCGAATTGATCCGCGTGGTGCCTTTGGGATCCCTCAATGTCGATGATGTCGACATGCTGACCGTTGTTGTGGTCGGGTCATCCAATTCCTCGACGGTGACCACAGGCGACGGCAAGACCTGGGTTTACACGCCGCGCGGCTACGCCCGCAAGGAAGGCAGCGCCATGATATCTATGGTTTCAGGAGACGCGGCATGACCGTCTATTTCATCGGCGCCGGTCCCGGTGCACCGGACCTCATCACCGTGCGTGGCCTCAAGCTGATCGAGCGCTGCCCGGTCTGTCTCTACGCGGGGTCGCTGGTGCCCGAGGAGATCGTGCATGCGGCGCCCGAAGATGCGCTGGTCAAGGACACCGCGCCGATGCATCTCGACGAGATCATTGCCGATATGAAGACGGCGCATGATGCGGGCCAGGACGTTGCGCGCGTCCATTCCGGCGATCCGGCGATCTATGGCGCGGTGGCCGAACAGATGCGGCGGCTCGATGCGCTCGGAATTGACTATGAAGTGGTGCCGGGCGTGCCGGCTTTTGCCGGGGCCGCGGCGCGGCTCGCGACCGAACTGACGCTGCCGGAGATTGCCCAGACGGTGATCATTACCCGCACCGGCATGAAGGCTTCCTCGATGCCGGAATTCGAGCAACTGGAGATTCTTGGCCAGTCGCGGGCAACGCTGGCGATCCACCTGTCGATCCGCAATCTCGATTATGTGCGCAGGTCACTCGAGCCTTTTTACGGCGTCGATTGCCCGGTGGTGATCGCCTACCGCGCCACATGGCCGGACGAGCTCTATATCCGCACCACGCTGGAAGGCATGAAGGAAGAGGTCCGCAAGAACAAGATCACCCGCACGGCGCTGATCCTGGTCGGCAAGGTGTTCGGGGACGTCAGCTTCCGCGACAGTGATCTGTACAATTCCGAGTACTCGCATGTGCTCAGGAATGTCGGGAAAAAGAAGAAGGCGAAGGTGGGGTAGGTGCTGCGATTAGCTCCGCCCGACCATGATCACCGGCAGCCCCAATTGCCGCGCTGCTTCGATCTTGGCGTAGGCGGCGGTGCCGCCTGAATTGCGGCAGACGATGTGGGTGATGGAGTGGGCGATCAGCAGCATGGTTTCCGCCGCCGCGGTGTCGCCCGGGCGTCCGAGCACCAGGGTGTGGTCGGGGAGCGCAAGTGGCTGCTCCGGCTTGTCGATCATGCGGACGACGAAATGCACGTCAGCGCGGGATGCAAATACGCCGATGTGCTGTGAGCCGAGCGCCAGCAACACCCGGGCGCGGGGCGGGATCGCGTCGCGGGCCTGTTCCAGTGTTTCAACTTCGATCCAAGCGTCGCCGGGCTGTTTTGGCCATGGTTTGCGTGTGCGGATGTCGAGGGGAACTCCGGCGATTTTAGCAGCCTCTACGGCGTTGGCGCTGATCTGGCGGGCGAAGGGGTGGGTGGCGTCGATCAGGCGTGTCACGCCGGTTTCCCGTAGATAGCGCACAAGCCCCTCGATGCCGCCAAAACCGCCGGTGCGGATTTCGCCTGCCAGCGGCGCCGGTTCCCTGGTGCGGCCGGCAAGTGAGGAGATGACGCGCGCTGCGGGTTGATTTTCGACCAGATCGCGGGCCAGCTCGGCCGCCTCTCTCGTGCCGCCGAGGATCAGGATAGTCTCTTTGACCAGCGGATTATCGGGCATGGGCGAGCAGTTTTCCGATGCGATTGGTGACCATCACATCGACCTCGACAGGCGCGCCGCGCAAGGTTTCCAACGCCGTTTCGCGCGCCGCCATCGCAATTGCGGCGGCAAGATCGAGTCCGTGATCCTGAGTCAATTCAAGCACTTCCAGCGCGGTGTTGGCATTGAGAATCTGCTGCTTCAAGTGACTTCCACCCAGGGTTTCAGTCTGAGTTGCAAGCCAGGCCATGTCGACCTGGCTGCGGCCGGAATGCAGATCCAGCGCGCCCTGCGCCAGCTTGGTCAGCTTGGCGAAGCCGCCGGCAATGGTCAGGCGCGGCACCGGATGGACGCGCAGATATTTGAGCAGGCCACCGGCGAAGTCCCCCATGTCGAGACAGGCGATGTCGGACAGATTGTGAAAGGCCTGCGCGGTTTTCTCCGATGTCGAACCGGTGGCGCCGAGCACATGGGCAAAGCCTTCGGCGCGGGCGACATCGATGCCGCGGTGGATCGAGTGGATCCAGGCCGAGCAGGAAAACGGATGGACGATGCCGGTGGTGCCGAGCACCGAGAGCCCGCCGATGATGCCGAGCCGCGGGTTCCAGGTCTGCAAGGCCAGTTCTGCGCCGTTCTCGATACCGATCTCGATTTCGACATCCGCCGGGATGCCGTGCTTCGCGCAAAGCGCGGCGACGACCTCGCTCATCATTTTCCGGGGGACCGGATTGATGGCCGGTTCGCCAACCGCAACCGGCAGTCCTGCCTTGGTGACAGTGCCGACACCGGTGCCTGCCTTGAAAACGATACCGGCGCCATATGGCAGGCGGCGCACGCTTGCCATCACCAGCGCGCCGTGAGTGACATCGGGGTCATCGCCGGCGTCCTTGATAATGCCGGCCATGGCGCGCTCTTCCTTGAGGGATTCGCGGGCGAGGGCAAAGCTCGGGGTCTCACCCTTGGGCAGGGTGATCTGAATGGGATCGGGGAAGTCGCCGCTGATGAGGGCGGTCAGAGCGGCTTTGGTTGCTGCCGTTGCACATGCGCCGGTGGTCCAGCCGCGGCGCAGGGCCGTGGCGGGTTTTTCCACCCTGATTTCGCTTTCGCCAGCGCTCATGTCGCAGTTCTCTGTCGTTTCTTGCCTGTTGCCGTTATAGAGTGCGATTGGTACGGGTGTAACCCATGGTGTTATGCAGGAATGGCCTGCTCTGGTGAACGGAAAAGCATGACCGACTGGCAACAGAATCTGCCGCAGATGAAACCGGGTGAAGTGTGGCTCGTGGGTGCAGGCCCGGGTGACCCCGGTCTGTTGACGCTGCACGCAGCCAATGCGCTCGCGCAGGCGGATGTGATTGTGCATGACGCGCTGGTCAATGCCGATTGTCTCAAGCTGGCGCGAACAGGCGCGCTGCTGGAATATGCCGGCAAACGCGGTGGCAAGCCATCGGCCAAGCAGCGCGATATTTCGCTCAGGCTGGTGGAGCTGGCGCGTGAAGGCAATCGCGTGTTGCGGCTGAAGGGCGGTGATCCGTTTGTCTTCGGCCGTGGTGGCGAGGAAGCCCTTACGCTGGTGGAGCATCAGGTTCCGTTCCGTGTGGTGCCCGGCATTACCGCGGGAATTGGCGGGCTGGCCTATGCCGGCATTCCGGTGACGCATCGTGACACCAACCATACGGTGACCTTTCTGACCGGTCATGATTCGTCAGGCGTCGTGCCGGATCGGATCGACTGGGACGGCGTGGCGCGCGGCAGCCAGGTGATCATCATGTATATGGCGATGAAGCATATTGCGACGATCGCCTCCAGCCTGATTGCCGCAGGCCGGGATGCGGATGAACCGGTGGCGTTTGTCACCGATGCATCGACGCCCGAACAAAAAGTCCTCGAGACAACGCTGGCGCGGGCGGTGGACGACGTCGCCGCATCCGGCTTGCAGCCGCCGGCGATCGTGGTGGTTGGCCAGGTTGTGCGGCTTCGCCCGGCACTTGACTGGATGGGGGCGGCAGCCGGCAGGGTGTTGACCTCTGATCCTCTGGGAAATCGCGCAGACGCGCAGAAAGACAGTGCATGACAGGGCTTATGATTGCTGCGCCCCGTTCGGGGTCCGGCAAGACGACCGTGACGCTGGGGCTGCTCAGGGCGCTCAAACGCCGGGGTGTGGCGCTGGCGCCGGGCAAGGCGGGGCCGGATTACATCGACCCGGCGTTTCATGCCGCGGCCAGTGGCCAGGCCTGCCTCAACTATGATCCGTGGGCCATGCGCAGCGATCTGCTGCTGGCCAATGCGTCGCTTCAATCGCAAGGTGGACGAATGCTGTTCATCGAAGCGATGATGGGCCTGTTCGACGGGGCAGCGGATGGCTCTGGCTCGGCGGGTGATCTGGCCGGGTTGCTGGGGTTGCCGGTGATACTGGTGATCGATTGCTCCGGCATGTCGCATTCGGTGGCGGCGCTGGCGCATGGATTTGCCAATTTCCATCCCGACGTGCTGGTGCCCGGGGTCATTCTCAATCATGTGGCCAGTCCACGTCATGATGGCATGCTGCGTCAGGCGCTTGAGAAAGCCCGTGTCGAAGTGCTCGGATCACTGCCGCACAATGACAAGCTGGTGCTGCCGCAGCGGCATCTGGGGCTGGTGCAGGCCGGTGAAAACGAAAAGCTTGCAGCTTTGATTGATGATGCTGCTGACGTGATGGAAAGCCGGATCGATCTCGACCGGCTCATCAGGCAGGCGCATCGCAGGCCAACGAAACCGGCTCCAGCCAATATTCCAAGGCTTCCGCCTCCTGGCCAGAAAATTGCGGTGGCGCGGGATGTCGCGTTTGCGTTCTTTTACGAGCACATGCTGCTTGGCTGGCAGCGCCGCGGCGCCGAGCTGTCGTTCTTTTCTCCGCTGGCTGACGAAGCGCCGGCAGCCGATTGCGACGCGGTGATCCTGCCCGGTGGCTATCCCGAACTTCACGCGGGGCGTCTCGCCGCAGCAAGTCAATTCAAGGCTGGCATGCAGGTGGCCATCGATCGCGGCGTTCCGGTCTATGGCGAATGCGGCGGCTACATGGTGCTTGGAGAAGGGCTGATCGATGCCGACGGCGTGAGCCACGAGATGCTCGGGGCCTTGCCGCTGGTGACGAGTTTTGCCAGTCCCAAACGGCATCTGGGCTATCGGCGATTGACCCCGGCGCCCGGTTTCTTCTGGAACATGGAGCTCTCCGCACACGAATTCCATTATGCCACTGTCGTGTCGGAAGGCGCCGCAGACGGCCGGTTGTTCGGCGCAAGGGATGCGCTGGGGGCCGACCTTGGCGGTGCCGGGCTCAGACGCGGCAATGTTGCAGGTTCCTTCATGCATGTGATCGACCGGATCGACTAGATGACACAACAAACCAATACACCAATTGCCCATGGCGGGGCGCTTTCCGAAGCCATCAAACGCCATGGCGGAAGCCCGTCCGAATGGCTTGACCTGTCGACCGGCATCAGCCCTTTCACGTTGCCGCTGCCGGAGCTCTCGCCTGACACCTGGCGGCGGCTTCCGGAGCAGAGCGAGGTGCAGCGGGTTTGCGAACTGGCGATGCGGCACTATGGCGGCGCAGTGGTGCCGATTGCAGTGCCGGGCACCCAGTCTGCGATCCAGTTGCTGCCTTTCCTGACGCCGAATGCCTCGGAGGTTGCGATCGTCTCGCCGACCTATGGTGAGTATCAGCAGGCTTATGAGCGCATGGACATGGTCGTCGATCCGGTTGCTACGCTGGATGCTGCGTCGGCGACGCGGGCCGGTGTAGCGGTGCTGGCCAATCCCAACAACCCTGATGGCCGAGAGACGCCACGGGATGACATCTTCGGCTTTGTCAGGGCGCAGCGCCACCGGCTGATTGTTGTTGATGAGGCGTTTGCCGACATGCGGCAGGACCTGTCGATGGCAGGGGCGGCGGGCATGGAGCCCAATCTGCTGGTGATGCGGTCATTCGGCAAATTTTTCGGGCTTGCCGGATTGCGGCTGGGATTTGTCTTCGCGGAGGCCGGTCTGGCGAAAATACTCAGCGACCGGCTCGGGCCATGGGCTGTATCCGGTCCGGCGCTGGCGATCGCGGCGCACGCGTTCTCGCGCCGGGATCTCGTCAACGAGCTTTGCGGCAAGATCGAAAAGGCGCACGCAATGACGCGGTCCGCGCTCAGTATGGCACGGGTGTCCATCGTCGGGGATAGCGAGCTGTTCTTCTGCTGTGAAGTGGGTGACGGGGCAGCAGTTCGTGATCTGCTTGCCAGCCACAAGGTGCTGGTGCGGGCGTTTGATCACAGTCCGTCGCGCATTCGCATCGGCCTTGTTCCCGATGAACTTTCGGCTGTCAGACTTCGCGAAACGTTGCGGCTTGCGGGCCAGCAGACCTCATAATGAGCCATCTTGCGGTTCTCCTGGTCGCGCTGATCCTGGATCGTCTTGTCGGTGATCCGGACTGGCTGTGGTGGCGGATCAGCCACCCGGTGGTGATCTTCGGCAATGCGATCGGGTTTGCGGAGAAGCGTTTCAACAGACCGTCAGATACGGACCTCACGCGTCGCCGCAAGGGTAAAATTGTGATTGCGGGGTTGATGCTTGGGGCTGCCGGACTTGGCTGGGGACTGGCGCGCCTGTTTTGCGATCTCGGCGCTGCCGGGATGCTGCTTGAAGTTATCGTGGTTGCCATATTTCTGGCGCAGAAAAGTCTTGCGGATCATGTTGCCGCAGTGGCAGCCGGGCTTCGCGAGGGTGGCCTGGAGGGCGGACGCAAGGCGGTTTCGATGATTGTCGGTCGCGATCCGGAAGCGCTGGATGAGGCCGGTGTTGCCAGAGCGTCGATCGAAAGTCTCGCCGAGAACTTTTCAGATGGAATTGTCGCGCCGGCCCTCTGGTACGCGATTTTGGGATTGCCGGGACTTCTGGCCTACAAGATGCTCAACACGGCAGATTCGATGATCGGTCATCTCAATGAGCGGTACCGGGATTTCGGGCGAGCGTCTGCAAAACTGGACGATCTGGCCAATTGGCCAGCGGCTCGTTTGGCGGCAATGCTGATTGCTGCCGCGGCTGGATTGATCAAGGGAAGAGCTGCCATGCGTCGTTCTGCGGAATTGGCGCTGACTGATTCCGGTCTGCACCGTTCGCCCAATGCGGGATGGCCGGAAGCGGCAATGGCGGGAGGTCTTGGTCTGTCACTTGCCGGGCCCCGGCACTATGACGGTGAGCTGGTCATGGAGGCCAGTGTGAATGCTTCGGGCAGCAGAAACGCTGATGCCGGGAGCATTGTCGAGGCGCTTGTAATCTTCCGACGCGCCTGTGACTGCCTGGTTTTGCTGTTTTTCGCGGGGATCCTTGTGTCGTTTTAAGTCAATAGTGTCATATGCTTAGATCGTTAGATCGAATTCTATATTGGGTTTTAACTTTAACTCGATACTTGATCTGTTTAGATTGAATTCCGGCTAGTAAAGTCAGCAATAGGGTATATGGGGAAACAATCATGCGAAATCTGATTTTGGCAGGGCTCTTCGCTCTCTCACTTCTTCCGTTTTCATCGGCATCGGCGTTTGCAGCCAAGCTTATCGCCAAGGTGGATATTTCATCGCAGACCATGGTGGTCACCCACAATGGCAGGGTGAAATACAAGTGGCCTGTCTCGACCGGGCGCAAGGGGTACTCAACGCCGACGGGGAGCTATTCAGCCAAATGGTTGTCGCGCCATCACCGGTCGCGCAAATACAACAATGCGCCAATGCCTTACGCGGTGTTTTATCATCGCGGCTACGCCGTGCATGCGACCTATGACACCAAACGGCTTGGCCGCGTTGCTTCGCATGGATGTGTCCGCCTCGCTCCGGAGAATGCGGCCAAGTTTTTTGCTCTTGTGCAGAAGACCGGCAACAAGAACACCCGTATCGTGATCAATCACTAACAGGGTTGCGGTCGCAAAACTGCGTTTGAGACGAGCATGAACACAAAAAGGTCCGGCAAAGTGCCGGGCCTTTTTCTCATTTCAGCGTATATTTGATTTCCCAGCGGTCGTGGAACCATTGCCACTGCCCGGGATATTCGCGCACCCAGCTTTCGACCTTGTCATTGAGCACTTGCGCCGTGGCGTTGATATCGACACTTCCATCGGGCTTGCGGGGAATGGTTATCGCCGGCTCTACCTCAAGCCGGTGCCTGCCGCCGGGCAGGCGGATTGAACGGGCCGGATAGACATCACAATCATACTGACGCACCAGTTTGGCCAGCAATGGATTGGTATGGACTTTTAGACCGAAAAACGTGGTCTCGGCTCCCTTGTGGAATTTTTGATCGACCAGCACACCAACACCTCCGCCGGCCTCAAGGCGGCGGGCAAGGGTAAAGGCTGCACCGGCGCGTGAGGGTACCAGATGTCCTGTCGACGTGCGCCGGGCAGCAAGTACCTTCTTGGCGACGTAGGGATTGTTGGGCGGGCGGAACAGCGCCATCACGTCGAGTCCGTAGGTGGCGGCGGCAATGGGCAGCAATTCGAAGTTTCCGGTGTGAGCCGTGAACACGATGAACGGCTTGTTGGTGTCGCGAAGCTTGAGGAACAGATCTGCGCCGCCGACTTCGATGCGCCCGGGTTTGGTGGCATCGGGATCGAAATCGAAGAGCTGGTCGAGGAAAACATATTCCGCCGCCAGCCGTGACATGCTTCCCCACATGTCGCGTGCGATGGCTTCGTGTTCCGCCCTGGTTTTTTCGGGGTAGGCCCGTTCCAGATTTGCCAGTGCCAGCTTGTGGCGCGGCGTCAGCGGACCAATTCGCCGGGCCATTGTGTCGACAAAGCTGATCGCCTTGTCGGCGGGAAACAGCGCAATCACCCGCAAGAGACTGAAGATCGCGTTGGCGATCACCCAGTCCCGGGCGCGTCTGAGGGCTATAACGATGCGTGTGAGCACCATGCGGGGTGAGCTTGTCATGAGGTTACGTAACTCAATCCATCCGCAGGATGATCTTGCCGAAGACATCACGGCCTTCCATGCGGGCCAGCGCTTTATCGATGTCATCGAAACCGACTTCGGTGTCGATCACCGGCTGGACCAGATTTGCCGCCATTTTCTGCATGGCGTCCGCCATGTTTTCCATGCGGCAACCAAAGGAACCGAGCAGCTTGAGCTGCTGCTGGAACAGCATCATCAGATTCATCTGGGTAGACACGCCAGAGGTCGAGCCGCAGGTGACCAGACGTCCGCCGCGCTTGAGCGAGAGCATGGAGCCGGCCCAGGTGTCCGCGCCCACATGCTCGAACACCACATCCACGCCACTCTTTTTGGTGAGCTTGCGGACGACGCCTTCAAACCGGTCTTCGCGGTAGTTGATTACATGATCGGCGCCAAGTGCCTTGGCCGGCTCGATCTTGGCGTCCGAGCCGACCGTGGTGATGACTGTGCAGCCGATTTTCTTGGCCAGCTGGATTGCGGCCGAGCCGATGCCGGAGCCGCCAGCGTGGATCAGGATGGTTTCACCGGGCTCGAGCCTGGCATTGTCAAACAGCATGTGTTCGACGGTGCCGAACGTGACAGGGGCCACGGCAGCGCCGATCGCGGTCACGCCGGGAGGTGCGGGGACCAGAAGCCGTGCCGGCAAATTGACCCGCTCCTGGGCAAAGCCGTCGAGATGGAAGCCGTGAACGCCACTGACATGTTCGCACAGATTGTCCCGGCCTTCGCGGCAGGGACGGCACAGACCGCAGGTGCGCGCGCCGTAGATTGACACCAGCTGACCGGGAACCAGTCCGGACACACCATGCCCGATGGCATCGATGACGCCGGATGCTTCCGCGCCTATAACCAGTGGCATCTTGCGTTTGGCAAAGGCCATGCCGCGCCAGCCCCAGACGTCGATGTGGTTGAGGGCGACAGCCTTGATCGAAACCGTTGCCTCGCCGATACCCGGCGGCGGCGGTGGAGGCAGGTCAACTGTTTCAAGCTTGCGATCTTCGATGAGTTGCAATGCCCGCATGGGATTTGTCCTTCGCCGCTTGGCGGGGCCGTGCCAGCCGCCAGTGTCTTTACAGGGTCACCTGTACGCCGAGCATCCGGGTGAACGTCGCTTTGGCGCGTTCACGCTGGAGGCGGATGCATATTAAGTGTGGCTCCGGCTGGTTTGCCGGAGCGGGGATCACTTAAGCGGGATCAGCCGACATGACAAGGCATGCGTTCTGTCCGCCAAATCCAAATGAGTTGGAAAGGACGTGTGTGACCTTGGCGTCACGTTTGACGTTGGGCACCACATCGAGTGGAATGGCAGGGTCCGGATTGTCGTAATTGATGGTCGGCGGCAGGATGCCGTTGCTGATGGTCAACAATGAGAACACAGCCTCGATTGCGCCTGCCGCGGTCAGAGTATGGCCGATCATCGATTTGTTCGATGAAACCGGAACGTCTGACATCCGGTCCCCAAACACGGTTGAGAGAGCCAGATATTCCATCTTGTCGTTTTCAGGCGTTGAGGTGCCGTGAGCGTTGACGTAGCCGATTTCTTCGGCCGACAGACCGGCGTCCTCGAGAGCTGCACGAATAGTGGCAATTGCCGGCGCGCCGCCCGGCGAGGAGCGGGTGCGATGGAAATCGTCGGCTTTCTCGCCGCAACCGCTGATGATGCCCAGAACCCTGGCGCCGCGCGACACCGCAGCCTCGAGCGATTCGAGCACGAGGCTGGCGGAGCCTTCGGCAATGACGAAACCATCGCGGTCCTTGGTGAATGGACGCGAGGCCTTTTCGGGCGGGTCGTTGTTGGTCGACAGGGCGGAGAGCAGGGAGAAGCGGATCAGGGCTTCTGCGCTGACAGAGCCGTCCGTGGCAACACTCAAGGCCCGCTGGGTACGACCCTGGCGGATCGCCTCGACGCCGAGCTGGATGGCGGTGGCGCCGGATGCACAGGCGGTCGAGAGGGTGACGGGAAGACCGCGTGTTCCAAAAAGGTCCGCCAGGCGCTCTGAAATGGAGCCGAACAGGACAGCTTCATGGAATGCAGGGTCGGCCTTGTCGCGCAGCACTGCCAGGAACTGCTCATAGGCATTACCGGTCATCTGATCTGGCTTGACCCGGTCACCAAGTTCGAAGCGTGCGCTCCATTCCGGCTCGATCGGCGGGGCTGCGAGAAACAGCGGGCCACCGAAATCACCCGAAATGCCAGCCTGGGCAAGTGCCTCGATGGTGGTCTCGCGCGCAAATGCAAAGGAGCGTTCGACCGTGTTGGGCGCCGGAATGTCGATGAAATCGACGGTGCCGCAAATCCGCGTTGAAAGCCCGTCTGAGGGGAACCGGGTGATCGGATGGATGCCGGACTGACCGGAAGTCAGCGCGGTCCAGTTGTCTTTCACGCCTTGCCCCAGGGAGGACACGACACCCATGCCGGTGACGGCGACCAGCGGACGGCCGAGATGGTCTTTGTAGGCGGACTTGCTCATGACATCCTCGTCAGGCGGGCGATGCCTTCACCGCGAACATGGCCAATGGTGGTCACGATCGCCGCGTTGGCTGCGGTGGATGCAACGGTGTCTTCGCCCGGAGCAAACGGGCTTACAGGCGTGTCATCGTCAAGAGCCAGACAGGCCAGGGCCACTGCAGTGGGAAAATGTGCTTCCAGCGAATGGCCGAACAGCGCGCCGACCGTGCGCAGCGGGGTGGCGGGAAAGCGTGACTGAAGGAAGGCTCGCTCGCGGCTGCTGAGTTCGGGATAGCCGCTGGCACCGGAGAACACCACAGTGTCCTTGCCACCTGCAGATGCGCCAGTCTCGTCAGCCAGGCGGGAAAGCCGCGTTTCAAGGCGATCCGCATCACGCGGTCCACGGTCTCCCAGTACGGCGTCAAGGCGCGCGTAAATATGTGCGCCGCGCGCCTGGGCGTGTTCCAGCGATTCGAGAACCAGAAACGCGCCCGATGTTCCCAGATTCATGCCGCTGGCGGTTCCGTCGCCGGACCAGAATGGCGCCTTGGAATCTTTGCCCAAACCCTGAATGGCTTCCATCACCATGAGCATGTCGACCCGTTCGGAGATGAAGGCGCCGCCCACAAGGCAATGTGTCGATTGTCCCGCGGCAATGCGGGCATGGCCGGTTTCGACGGCCGATATGCCTGCGCCTTCTTCGCCCATAAGGGTTCGCGAAGAGCCGGTAACCTTGTGCACGATGGATATGTTGCCGGCGAGCAGATTCGACAATTGCGCGAGAAACAGGGTCGGGCGCAACTCGGTGGTCAGTTTCTCAATGAGCAACTGCTCGCGGTCATTGCGCTTGCGGCTTTCCTCAACGATCAGCGTGTCGACATCAATGTCGCGTTCACCGCCGCCGGCTGCCACGATCATGTCCATGGAGGCGCAGGCTTCGAGGTCGCCCTTGAATCCTGCGTCATCGAGCGCGAGGCCGGCTGCATAGACACCCAGCCGCTGCCAGTTTTCCATCTGGCGTTGATCACCGCGGCGTGGAATCTGCTCCGACCAATCAATGTCCGGCAGAGGATGCACCGTGTAGGGCGCGAAGTTCCCACTGTCGGTCACCTTCACCGGCGTATTGCCCGCCATCAATTGATCGCGGTGCGCCTGACGGCCGACTCCGAGCGAGGTAACCAGTCCGATGCCGGTCACCACGACTTCATGGCGTGTGTCTGTCATTGCCGGTCTCCTGGAAGTTTCGCCATGGCGTTCAGAAGTCCCACATCGCTGGCCCGGCTTCGAACGATATCTGCAAGTGGAACCTGATCGAAATCCACCGTTCTGAACTTCAGCTGGCTGTCGGCCACCTTCTTGCCAGCACTGGTAATCCTTGCCTTGGTCACCGCGTAGCCTGAGCCAAGATGTTCAAGAGTGACAGTGATTTCCAAAAGGGTTTCGGGTTTGACAAAATCGCGCATCTTGGCGCTGTCAACCGACATCAGGAACGGCATTGCGGCAAACCCTGTCTTTGCCAGAATCAGAAACCCGCTGGCCTGAGCCATGGTTTCAATCAGCAATACGCCCGGAACCAGCGGCATTCCGGGGAAATGGCCTTCGAACACCGTGCTGCTGCCGGGGACTGTCGAGCAAGCAACCAGCGTATCCGCATCAAGGTCAAGCGCCTCGATCCGGTCGATCATCTGGAAATATTCAAGCTGCATTGTTCGTCCCGCCCGGCCTTTTGATCAGGCCTTTGCGGCCTTCAGCTCGTCGATCTTGGCGCAAAGATTGCCAAGCACGAAGTACTCTTCCGTCGATGCCTTGCCGTCATTGACTTCCTGAGTCCACTGCTCAAGCGGAATCTTGATGCCGAATTCCTTGTCGACAGCAAACACGATGTCGAGGAAATCGAGGCTGTCGATGCCCAGATCGTCGATGGTGTGGCTTTCGGTGGTGATGGAATCGCGATCAATCTCGCTCGTCTCGGCGATGATGTCAGCGACCTTATCAAATGTTGCGGTCAAGCTCATTTCCTCATTAATGATGGGTTTGGCCGCAGCTATAGAAAAATCCGGGACAAAAGCCAATGGCTTCTTTGCCCTGCTGTTTCCGGCCAGCCCTTTTTGCGGCAATACCAGTCTTCTTTACGGCAACAAATGAGGCCTTCTCGTGATCAGACTGCAAGCGAATGGCGTGCGACGCCGGTACCGAAATAACCATCGAAGGCCGACGCCACCGAGCGTACAAACGGACGGCCTTTCGATGTGATCTGGAACAGGCCGCCGCTGAACTCGATCATACCGTCGGTATCGCAGCCTGCAAGGTATTCGGCTTCATCCAGTATGTTTTCGGATTCGCCCCCGAACTCATGCCTGATGGCGGCGAAGGAAAAAGCGAAATCACACATCAATAGTTCGATAATCCGTGCACGGATGCGGTCCTCTGTGGAAAGCTCGAAGCCGCGAACCACTGGAAGTTCCCCAAGATTTGCCCTGCGTTGGTATTCTCCCGTCGATGGCTGATTCTGCACGTAGCCCTGGGGCAATTGTCCGATCGAGGAGGCACCCATGCCAATCAGTGCGTCTGCGGTGTCACTGGTATAGCCTTGGAAGTTTCTGCGCATGGCACCGGATGCTGCCGCGACAGCAAGGCTATCGCCGGGCAGTGCGAAATGATCGATACCGATGGGGGTATATCCCGCCGAGGTGAGGGTGGAGGCGGCGCGGTTCATTTGCGCGAATCGCTCCGTGAGATCCGGCAAAGCGGTTTCGTCGATCATCTTCTGGTGGGTTTTCATCCAGGGAACATGGGCGTAGCCGAAAAGAGCTATTCTGTCAGGTTCAAGTGAAAGAACCTGCCTGATTGTCCGGTCAACCGACTGGCGGGTCTGATGCGGCAGCCCATAGAGCACATCGCAATTGACGGACCGTACCCCGCGCGCGCGGACCTGTTCCACCACGTCGCGGGTCTGTTCGAAAGTCTGTTCGCGGTTGATTGCCTTTTGAACGTCTTCGTCGAAATCCTGAACCCCGATGGATGCACGGGTCATTCCGATTGCGGCCAGCGCATCATATTTTTCAGCCGTCAGGTCGTTGGGATCCATCTCCACACTGATCTCCGCATCTGCATCGAAATTGAAGCGGCTGCGCAGCATGGTGTTGAGGGCGAGCATGTCGTCGGGCCGCAACATGGTGGGAGATCCGCCACCCAGATGCAGAGCCGTGACCCGGCAGCCCGGATTGATCAGTCCCGAGATTGTCTCCATCTCGTTCTCGAGCGCTGACAGATAGGTCTTCAACGGTTCATATTTGAGGGTCTGCTTGGTGTTGCAACCGCAGAACCAGCACAGACGGTCGCACCAGGGGATATGAATGTACAGGGACAGCGTCTGCCCGGGCGTGAGTTGACGGAGCCAGCGCGCATAAACATCGCCGTCTACGCCGGCGTGGAAATGCGGCGCAGTAGGGTAGCTGGTGTATCGCGGAGCCGGGCCACCGTGCTTGAGAACAAATTCTTTCTGCATTTTGCTGTCTCTCTTGTATCAGGCCGTACATTGCCTGGTGAGAGGTTCGCCGCCTTGACTTTGATCAAACCGCGCTGTTCCTTGGGGAACAATCTCTCGCGTGCTATAGCGCTGGTGTGGTCCGGTTCGCGGTGTTGTATGGCGCAGGCGGTGCAGGCTCCGCGCGAAAGAGGGTTTGATGGACGTAAAGCGCAAAGACATCCACAACTCCGATATTCCCGTGCTGTGCCAGGCGTGCGAAGCGCGCCACAAGGGCGTGTGCGGGGCTCTGTCGGCCAGCCAGCTCATCAATCTCAACAAGCAGGCGATTCGGAAGCGCGTTGAGCCGGGAGTCGAGCTGATCGGAGAGACCCGGCAGGCCGATAGTTATTCCAACATTATCTCGGGGGTGGTGAAGCTCACCAAGATGATGGCAGACGGGCGGCAACAGATCGTGGGTTTGCAATTCGCTCCGGATTTTCTGGGGCGTCCATTCCGGTCCGAAAGCGGAATTACGGCGGATGCGGCAACCGAGGTCAATGTCTGCAGCTTTCCCAAGACAATGCTCGACAAGATGATCAAGGACACGCCGGAGCTTGAGCACCGGCTGCTTGAGCAAACGCTGAAGGAACTGGACGAGGCGCGCGACTGGATGCTGACACTGGGGCGCAAAACAGCATCGGAGAAGGTGGCGAGTTTTCTCTATCTGATTGCCACACATATCAACCCGGAACTGGAAACCGGGGCGGACGCGGGTCCGGTGAGCTTTGAGCTGCCGCTGACTCGCTCCGATATTGCCGATTTCCTTGGTCTGACAATTGAGACGGTCAGCCGACAGATGACAAAACTGCGCAAGGATGAGGTCATCCTGATCCACAACAATCGTCACGTGGAAGTGCCTGATCTGGCCCACCTGGCCGAAAGAGCGTCACACTAGATTTCAGACAGGTGCCCCGGGATTCTGGTTCTTTTGCGTTTTAATGCATCCGGCCAACGATGTGCATTGCCGGCGCTCAGCCAGGTTATGGCATGGCGAAGCCGGTGATACGGAGCGAAAAAGACCCAGCATGTTCAATTGTTTGTGTTTTTTATCCGGGCTTAAACCGCAGATTTCGGGTGCTTGCCGGTGCGGATCAAACAATGGATGTCTCCGGCGGAACACCGTGCCGGTTGGTTGAATTAGGGAAATTAGCTAATCAAATCATATGAATAAGACTATATCTTCTAAGTATATTCTTTGTAGGCAGTATGTATTTTCAATTTTCCGCATTCGACCTGGGATTTCCAGGTATTTGACGAGTTAATTATGTCTGGAAGTCAGGGTATTGGTCGACTTGCCGAGAGGTCGGATTTGTTTCTATACAGATCATCTAAAGTAGCCGGGGGAAAATTATTGAGGGCTCGATGCTGTCTGATCTGATTAGAGAATTTGACCAGCTTAGCGACGAATTGCTGCTTGCGGTTCGCCGTGGCGATGAATCCGAGATCGATCTGATTGACAAGCAGCTTCAGCCCCTGACCCGTCGCATTTTTGATGTCGATGCTCGTAGCCACAGTGAAATCATGGCTCAGATCGGGTTCTTCAATCGCCTCGCGATGATGAACTGTGAGGATGATTTCAGTGTAAGACGTTATACGGCAATGATGTCGAGATTGTTCATGCGTTATCTGGAGGCGGGTGGCGAACAGAAATTCATGCGATCCCGGCTGGAGCAAGTCTGCCTTGACCCAGGGTACGATCCGTCTGTGCAGGAACTTGTTCTGGATTCGATACCGGAAAGGGTGGCGGTTATCGGGCTCGACTATCGCTACATTTACTGCAATCAGCGCAATGCCGAGTTTCATAACAAGCAACCTTCCGATTTCATCGGCAAGCACATGCTCGACGTGATTGACCAGAAACGGTTTCAATCGAGAGCGAAGCCGCGTATCGATCAGTGCTTCGGCGGGGCGCGTATCAGCTACACCTATGAAGTGTCCGATGCACATGGCCGGCTTTTCGAGGTCCATTGCCGCATGACTCCGCTGACCGGGCCGGACAATGTGGTCGGCGGTGCGGTGCTGGTACTGAATATGCAGCCCATGTTTGCCAGTATGACGCAATAATCCGACAGATCCGCTGAAGCCTGACGCTCAGCTGAGATCTTGTACATGTTTCCTCATGCGAGCTCTTTATCGTCGTGCATCAAGGTGGATGCGCGCATCTTCACGTATCAACTCGAGGCATGTCGCGCCGGTCAGAGCATCAGAGCAAAAGGCGTCCGGCAAGAGTTGACGTTTACGTGAACGTCAGTATTTGCTAGGAAACAATGCAAATCCTGTTGTACCCGTCTCGACTTCGCACGCATCATTTGTCAAACAGGATAAACCGGCTGCAAAGCCAGCCGGTGGCAATGGAGAGGGACCTTATGTCCGGCTCCGGGCTGCCACCGAGCTCGATATTGGATTGATCTGATAGGTGCCTTTCAAGGTGCTGCAGGATCGAAGAGGTAAGGACGTCCGATGACTGATGTGAATGAGCTTCCCGAGCGCGAGAGCATGGAATTTGATGTCGTGATCGTCGGTGCGGGCCCTGCGGGGTTGTCGGCGGCGATCAGACTCAAGCAGGTCAACCCTGAGCTGACCGTAGTGGTTCTGGAAAAGGGCGGTGAAGTCGGAGCACACATTCTCTCGGGCGCTGTGGTTGATCCGATCGGCATCGACAAGCTGATCCCGGATTGGCGCGATGATCCCGAGCATCCGTTCAAGACTCCGGTATCCGCCGACCACTTTCTTGTGCTCGGGCCGGCTGGTTCGATCCGGTTGCCGAATTTCATGATGCCTCCCTTGATGAACAATCATGGCAATTTCATCGTTTCGCTTTCCAACGTGACCAAATGGCTTGGTGAGCGGGCCGAGGCGTTGGGCGTGGAAATTTATCCGGGCTTCGCCGCCACGGACGTGCTGACCAATGATGAAGGCGCGGTGATCGGCGTCGCCACTGGCGATATGGGCGTGGAGCGCAATGGAGAGCCTGGCCCCAACTATGCCCGTGGCATGGCGCTCTTAGGCAAATACGTGCTGATCGGCGAGGGCGTTCGCGGATCGCTGGCCAAGCAGCTGATCTCGAAGTTCAAGCTTGACGAAGACCGCGAGCCGCAAAAATACGGCATCGGCCTGAAGGAACTCTGGCAGGTCAAACCGGAGCATCACAAGCCGGGACTGGTGCAGCATTCCTTCGGATGGCCGCTGGATCTCAAGACCGGTGGCGGGTCGTTCCTGTACCATCTCGAGGACAATCAGGTGGCGGTCGGCTTTGTCGTTCACCTCAACTACAAGAATCCTTGGCTGTCTCCGTTTGAAGAATTCCAGCGGTTCAAGACCCATCAGGCAATCGCCCCGGTGTTCGAAGGCGGCAAGCGGCTGGGCTATGGCGCGCGGGCCATTTCCGAGGGTGGATGGCAGTCGGTGCCGAAGCTGGCTTTCCCTGGCGGCGCGCTGATCGGCTGTTCGGCCGGTTTCGTCAATGTGGCCCGGATCAAGGGATCACACAACGCCGTGCTGTCAGGCATGATGGCGGCGGAACACGCGGCCGAGGCGATTGCCAATGGCCGCGCGCAGGATACGCTGGAAGGCTATGATGCGGCATGGCAGGCCTCTGAAATCGGTGCGGATCTGAAAAAGGTGCGCAATGTCAAGCCGCTGTGGTCAAAACTCGGTACCATCGGCGGCGTGGCGCTGGGCGGTATCGACATGTGGCTCAATACGCTGTTTGGCATCTCGCCATTCGGCACGATGAAGCACGGCAAGCCGGATTACGCGGCACTTGAGCCGGCAGCCCAGCATAAGAAGATCAACTATCCGAAGCCCGATGGGGTTCTGACCTTCGACCGGTTGTCCTCGGTGTTTCTGTCCAACACCAATCACGAGGAAAATGAGCCGGTGCATCTGCAGGTCAAGGATCCGGCGTTGCAGAAATCCTCGGAGCTCGAGGTCTATGGCGGTCCGTCCAATCGCTATTGTCCGGCGGGCGTCTATGAATGGGTGGAAACCGACGGCACGCCGACCTTCGTGATCAACGCGCAGAACTGCGTGCACTGCAAGACCTGCGACATCAAGGATCCGAACCAGAACATCAACTGGGTGCCGCCGCAGGGCGGCGAGGGGCCGGTCTATACGAATATGTGAGGACGGGGCGGGGCCAGCGGCTCCGGCCGGATGACTTGTTGATAAACGGCCGCGCAAGTGCGGCCGTTTATCATTTGTCCACTGCCGTGTTGGTCCGCTTCGAACCCTTCTGGGACCTTCGGCCTTTATGGCCGGCTCTCATTCACGGCCCTTTGCCGACATTCGGACGACTCCAGCCAAGCGACAGCTTTGCACTCTCAAGGTGGGCATACGGGCGCCCGTCGCGTTGATCCGAAAGCAGACATCGCTCTGCCTGAGACATCACATCGCGTTTGCGCTTCAAGCCGCTCACCGTGGTGGCCCGACTGTCTTGTGGAAGCAAACGCCGATTGGCCTCCACACGAGGACGGATGCAAGCCCTCCCTCGACCTCGGCCATGAGGCGCGCCGGGCTGCAGCTACATGCATGTGCGGAGGCCTTGGCCTTACAATGCCTCTGTCAGCATTGTCAGGAAGGCTCGAACAGTTGGATTGGCCCGGCGGCTTTCCGGCCAGACAGCCGTGACGTTGTGCCTCTCGACGGAAAAACCGGCAAGAACGGGAACCAGTTCACCGCGCTTGATCCAGGGTGTAGCCATGAAGCTGGTGGCCATGCCAATGCCGGCTCCCGCCGCGATGGTCGAGATCACCGCCTCGCTCGCATCTACGATGATCGCGGATGACGGCACGATCTCGATATCGCGGTCTCCGATCCGGAATGGCCAGCGGAACAATTGGCCGCTGCTTTGATAGCGCAGGTTCACCGTCTGGTGAGCCTGCAGGTCATCCGGATGGGCGGGCGTCCCTGCCGCGGCCAGATAGTCTGGCGAGGCATAACAGCAAAGCCGGTGCGGCCAGAGTTTCCGTGACAGGAGGCGCGAGTCAGGAAGGTCACCGATGCGCACGGCAATGTCGATACCTTCCTCGATCAGATCCACCCTGTGATCGCTCAGTCTGAGGTCGATCGACACCTTCTGATGGAGCGCGCGAAAGCGCGGCAGCAATGGGGCGATGACATGCAGCCCGATCGGAAGGGAAGCCGCAATGCGCAAGACGCCGGCAGGCTCCGCCCGGGCGGCCTTGGCAACCTGTTCGATCTCCTCGGCATCACACAGCAGTTTCAGTGCGCGCTCGTGCAGATCGCGGCCCTCGTTTGTGAGAGTGAGGGAGCGTGTCGTGCGGGTGAAGAGGGAGACGCCAAGTTGTCGTTCCAGACGCTGGACGCTCTTGCTCACCGCGGAAGGGGAAACCGAAAGTGATCGCGCAGCAGCGGTATAGCTGCCCAGCGAGCCAGAGCGGGCAAAGGCGATAAGGCCGGTCAGTCTTTCAATTCCCACTTGTTCCTTCATGGCACTATTAAAGCGAATTGGAGAGCCATTATCAACCTAGAAGTCAAGATATACATCCGGTCAACGAAACCAGAACCAAAAGAGGTTGAGATGACCGAGATGATGAAAGCAGTGCGCCTGCATGAATTTGGCGGCCCCGATGTCCTGCGCTACGAGGAAGCTCCAAAGCCGGTGCCAGCCAGCGGAGAGGTGGTTGTCTGCCTGCATGCCGCCGGTCTCAATCCCCCGGATCTTTATCTGCGCGATGGCTTTCGCGCGCTGCCGCCCGAATGGCGCCCCAACCCGGACTTTCCATTGATTCTTGGCACGGATATTTCCGGTGTCGTCGCAGCCGTCGGAGAAAATGTTTCGGGGGTCGGACTCGGGGATGAGGTCTTTTCGATGGTGCGCTTCCCGCATGATCTGATGACCGGAAGCAATGCCTACGCCGACTATGTCAAGGTCCCGGTCTCCAACCTTGCGCTGAAACCGGCGGGTATCAGCCACGCCCACGCAGCAGGCGCCCCGATGTCGCTTCTGACGGCTTGGCAGTTCCTCGTCGATGTCGGTCATGAAGCGCCAAATCCCTTCCAGGACTTTAACCATGCGCCGATCGCGCTTGAAGGAAAAACCGTGCTGGTCAATGGCGCCGGTGGCGGTGTCGGTCACCTGGCGGTTCAGGTGGCCAAATGGAAGGGTGCCCACGTCATCGCTGTTGCCTCCGCCAGGCACGAAACCGTGCTGCGCGATCTCGGCGCTGATGCCTTCATCGACTACACCCGGCAAGCTGCCGAGACAGTCGCACAGGATGTTGATCTGGTCATCGATGCTGTCGGCGGCTCAGACATGGAACGCTTCCTGACCGTGATCAAGACGGGTGGCGCGCTCTATCTGGTCAATCCCCTGGGCTTCTCCGGCTATGAGGAAGCGGCAAAACGCGGCATCACGGTTTCTGCGACCCAAGTGCGTTCCAACGGCGCGCAGTTGGCAGAAGTGGGACGCCTGCTTGGCGACGGGACGATCCGGGTCGTGATCGACAGCGAGTTTCCGCTGCCAGAGGCCTCCGCCGCGCACAGTCGAGCGTTAAAGGGGAGTATCCAGGGCAAGATCGTTCTCATCGCCAAGTGAACCCGCAACCGGTTGACCATGTTGCTCCCCGATCGCCATGCGGTCGGGGAAAACTGAACCAGAGGAAAACTTCAAATGTTGATTGTCATTGGATACATGCATGTCGATCCCGCTGATCTGGCGGAATTCAGCGTGGACCTGAAATCCCTGGCAGCGGCCACACGCCAACGTGAGGGCAACATATCCTATGACGCGGTCCTGGATAATCCTGGAGACAGCCGACTGCTTATCGCGGAACGATGGGCTGACCAGGCCGCGCTCACGGCTCATCTCGAAGCTGAAGACACGTTGGCTTTTGTCAATCACTGGCAGGGACGTATGCGAGGTGACATTCGCAAGTATGATGCCGCCAATGAACGTAACCTTGACGACGAGTGAGCCGTAAAGACGTCGGCATGCATTCGCTGTGTTCGATGGAACCGTGACAAGCCAGATCGATGTGAAGCCCGTTATACGGATGCAACCGCGATGCTGTGGGCATTTCGCCGTTCGGCACGATGGGGTACGGCAAGCCGGATTACGCGGCACTTGAGCCGGCAGCCCAGCACAAGAAGATCAACTATCCGAAGCCCGATGGGGTTCTGACCTTCGACCGGTTGTCCT
>CAXBIE010000038.1:0-44797 GCA_963975635.1 uncultured Hoeflea sp.
CTACCCTCCGCTCGGGATCTGACAGAAACCGATTGGATATCAACGAGTTAACCTGTGGGAATGGTGCCCAGAAGATGGGTTCGTTTCCCATCACAGGCATCGGGTTTCCGATGACATCCAATACAATCAAGATCTTAGCCAATTGCAGGTTCGATGTGAAGGGGCACTTTTGGTCTACCCTTTGGTCTACCCCAAGTGGACCCCGGGTGACTTGCAGTGACCATCGCCATTCCGGCGCAAGAACCCGACCGGCCTAAGTGCGGCTCAGCCGCCCATCGTGTTTCTCACGGCACCCGAGGGGCACCGGGGGAAGATCGAGAAGACTTATAGGCAATATGGGCTGACAGATTTTTTGGAAAAAATGTCCGCTAGTGCTGGTGCCAGAAGAGGACCCGCACCGGCAGCGCCCCGAGGATAACCCGAGGACCCGCTGAGGAAACCGATAGCTCCTATTTGCTGCGGGTGGCTGGAGACGCCTCCCCACGGGCTGAATTGGCGCAGAGAGCAATGATTGATTGCCGCATCACAACCTAGGCTGAAATGGCGCTGGTCTGTTGGCGCGGTGTGTCTTTGGGTTGGCACTGGGGGGCTTGGGGGAACGTAGAAGGTTGCATTCGGAGGAGTATTCAAAGAAAGGTGGTGTTGTCGGGTCACTGCACAATCATCAAATTTCTTGGTATTGGCTTGGAGATCGCGCACCGCAAAGCACTGATCAACAGGACCCAGCTTAAATTCCATGTACGAGAACGCATTCAACAAGATCGAACGCGACCTTCGGGCTGAAGAGGGTATCGCCAACGAGCTCGACTATGTCGAACAGACCTCATGGGTTCTGTTCCTGAAATACCTCCACGACCTTGAGCTTGAGCGGCAGGACCGGGCGGAACTGGACGGGGAAACATACACTCCGATCATCGAAGACGATTTCCGCTGGGATCTCTGGGCCGCTCCGAGGACATCGGATGGCGAGTTCGATCACAACACGGCCCTGATCGGCGATGACCTGATCAAGTTCGTGGATCAGGAGCTGTTCCCCTATCTCGCCGCCTTCCGGCAATCGGCCACAGGTCCTCAGACGATCCAGTACAAGATTGGCGAGGTCTTCACCGAACTGCGCTCCAAGTTCCGCTCCGGGTACATCCTGCGCGACGTGCTGGAGACGCTCGACGAACTGTCCTTCGGCACCCAAGCGCAGCGGCATGAACTTTCCCAGCTTTACGAAACCCGTATCCGCCGCATGGGCAACGCAGGACGAAATGGTGGCGAGTACTACACGCCCCGCCCGTTGATCCGGGCCATGATCAAGGTCACCGACCCCAAGATCGGCGAGACCATCTACGACGGCGCAGTGGGCTCTGCGGGCTTCCTCTGCGAGGCCTATGACTACATGCGCCATGACGGACTGTCGGCGGCGGACTTCCAGACGTTGCAGACCCGCACCTTCTATGGGCAGGAGAAGAAGGGGCTGGCCTACATCATCGGGATCATGAACATGGTTCTGCACGGCATCGAGGCCCCGAACCTTATCCACTCCAACACGCTCAATGAGAACGTGATGGATATTCAGGAGAAGGACCGGCACGACATTATTCTCGCCAATCCCCCCTTTGGCGGTGGCGAGCGACGCGAGGTGCAGCAAAACTTCCCGATCCGCACAGGCGAGACGGCCTATCTGTTCCTGCAGCACTTCATCCGCAAACTCCGGGCCGGTGGCCGTGGCGCGGTGGTGATCAAGAACACGTTCCTCAGCAACACCGACAACGCCTCTGTTGCCCTGCGCAAGGAGCTGCTGGAGGCGGCGGAGCTGCACACCATCCTCGATTGTCCGTCAGGCACATTTCAGGGGGCCGGTGTGAAGACCGTGGTGCTGTTCTTCGACAAGGGAGCGCCAACGCGGGAAATCTGGTTCTATCAGCTCGATCCTGGCCGCAGCATGGGCAAGACCAACCCGCTCAACGATGCCGACCTTGCCGAGTTTGTCGAATTGCAGCGGAGCCGGGCGACCGGGTCGAAGAGCTGGATCGTCAACCGCTCGGATCTCAACGAGGAGACATACGACCTGTCTGTCAAGAACCCCAACGCGGCCGAGGCTGCGGCACTGCGCAGTCCCGAGGAGATCATCGCCGACATGCTGGCGCGGGATGCCGAGACAGCGGACATTCTGGATAATATCAGGGGGATGCTGTGAAGGCGGGGTGGGAATTTAAGCCACTCAGCGAAATCGGAACGCTGCAGCGTGGTTTTGATCTACCCAAAGCGCAAAGAACCGAGGGCCCATTCCCGCTGGTCACGTCAAGCGGCCTGTCTGATACTCACAATGTAGCAAAGGTGAAAGGACCCGGGGTGGTAACCGGGCGAAGCGGCAGTATTGGAAACGTCTTCTACGTCGAGAAGGACTTCTGGCCCCTCAACACGGCTCTTTACGTTAAAGACTTCCACGGAAACGACCCCCGCTTTGTCCACTATCTGTTGCAACTTATTGACCTCGGACGCTTCGCTTCGGGCGCTGGCGTTCCAACCCTCAACAGAAACGATGTGCATGGCGAAGTGATTGCTGTGCCGAGCTCCGTCGAAGAACAACAGCGGATTGTTGCGGTTCTGGACGAGGCCTTCGAGGGTCTGGCCCGCGCCCGCGCCCACGCAGAAGCGAACCTCCAGAATGCCCGGGAGTTGTTTGAGAATTTTCTCTCCGGACTGATGGCTTCTAAATCTGATGAGTGGACAACCTACAATTTCGGAGATCGAAATGTCCTACAGATCATCGACGGAGATCGTGGAGCCAATTATCCTAAGAAATCGGATTTCATGCAGGAAGGCCACTGCCTGTTCCTGAGTACCAAGAACGTAAGACCCGATGGTTTCAATTTCAATGAAACAATGTTCATTTCATTGGAGAAGGATCGGGCACTCAGAAAGGGCAAACTGCAGGCTCGCGACGTACTTTTGACCACTCGCGGTACGATTGGAAATATTGCTTTCTTCGACGAAACCGTGCCTTTCGAGCACATTCGAATAAACTCCGGAATGCTGGTTCTTCGTCCGAATGAAAAACTAATACGCGCCGAGTTCTTGTTCGAACTGCTTCGTTCAAGTGTTATCAAGGAGCAAATCGCTGAGCACGTATCAGGTGCTGCACAACCTCAACTCCCAATCAGATCTCTTGTGAAATTCGAGCTTCCCGTACCGAAATCGACTGCGGAACAATTGCATATCGTAGAGCAACTCAAGCGGTTGAGCGACGAAGTCGCCATCTTGACGGAACGCTACTCACAATCAATTCGTGATATTGAAGAGCTCCGCCAATCCCTGTTGCAGAAAGCCTTCGCAGGCGAATTGACATGACGTGGGCTGCAAACCACGGCGCGAGCCTTGAGGTGCTTAGGGAAGTTCAGGGGAGCCTGACGGTCGACTTGATTATGGTTCCCCGATCATCGTTTGAAACCTGCACTCCGGGTGAGACGGCTGCGCAGATCAAAGCCCGCAACGTAGACCAATTCAGCTACTTTCCCGTTGTCGATGAGCAGAAACGCGTCGTAGGCCTGTACTATGCCGAACGCTGGTTCGATGCGGACGCGCCGAATACCCCAATTGGTAAAGACTTCGATCGCCTTTCCGAGGATATAGTCATCGGCGCTGACGCCAGCATTTTTGACTTTGTGATGCAGGCAGACGTCAACTCAACCAATCTTGTCGTGTCGGGCAATCAGATTGCGGGACTGGTTAGCCTGTCCGATCTGCAGAAACTGCCAGTCAGGGCGGCACTGTTCGCGTTGATCACCAGTCTGGAGATGGCAATGGGGCTTGCCATAACTAAACGTTGGCCCTCGTCAACGGACTGGTTGTCGCTGCTCAGTAATGGCAGACGTGAAAAACTTATGACAGCGATTGAAGACGCAAGAGCCCGAGACAGCTTCGTCAATGAAATAGCGTACACCCAGTTCAGCGATAAAGCAGACTTGATTTTCAAGGGTCGTATGCTCAGCCAAGGACGAACCAGATTGGGAAAGAGTTTTCGTGACATTAGAGATCTGAGAGACAGCCTCTCCCATGCCAATCAATATGCCGAAACGACGGATGCGGCGAAGAATGTCTGCGAGGTTGTAAGGTTCATCTATACAACGAAGGCCGAATTGCTGAAAGTGATTGAAACTACAGAAAAGTGATTTGCTACGCCCATGTCGATTTACGGTGAAACCGAAGCCGAAACCCGCGCCGACCGGATTGACCCGGTGCTTAGGGCTGCCGGATGGGGGACCGTCGAAGGCTCCCGGGTTCGCCGTGAGTTGATTTGCCCGGGGCGCATCCAGTCCGGTGGAACACGCGGTAAGGGGCTGAGCGCCGATTATGTCCTGATCCACAAAGGCCATAAGCTTGCCGTGCTGGAAGCCAAGCGGGCTGGAGTAAGCCACCGAAACGGTGTTGGACAGGCCAAGGACTACGCCACGAGACTGGGCTCACGCTTCGCATACGCCTCGAACGGGATTGACTGGTACCAGATCGATATGAACAGCGGGGCGGAGGGAGACGTCTCCCTGCCGTTCCCTACGCCTGACGAGCTGTGGGATCGTGCCTTTGCAGATCGCAACGAGTGGCGCGACCGCTTCGGGGCCGTTGATTTCGAGACGGACGGCGGCAAGTGGGAGCTGCGCTACTACCAGCACAAGGCCATCACGGCGGCACTGGAGGCCATCGCAAAGGGCGACAGGCGTCTCCTGTTGACGCTCGCCACCGGCACAGGCAAGACCTCCATCGCGTTCCAGATCGCGTGGAAGCTGTTTCAAGCCAAGTGGAACCTCACGGGCGAGCCCACCCGCCGCCCGCGCATCCTGTTCCTCGCCGACCGCAACATTCTCGCCGATCAGGCTTACAACTCCTTCTCGGCTTTCCCCAATGACGCGGTCACCCGGATCGACCCCGACACAATCCGCAAGAACCATGGCAAGCCACCCAAGAACGCGAGCCTGTTCTTCACCATTTTCCAGACCTTCATGACCGGCGAAGGCGACCCCATCTACACCCAGTACCCGCCCGATTTCTTTGACTTCATCGTCATCGACGAGTGCCATCGGGGTGGGGCGAAGGACGAAGGCGAATGGCGCGGTCTGCTGGAGTATTTTGAACCAGCGGTGCAGCTCGGTCTGACGGCAACGCCCAAGCGCAAACACAATGCCGACACCTACGCCTATTTTGGCGAGCCGGTTTACACCTATGCGCTGAAGGCCGGGATCGAGGACGGCTTTCTCACTCCGTTCAAGGTGCGCCAGATGGCCAGCACCATCGACGCCTATGTCTATGACGGCTCGGACAAGTTGGTCGCTGGTGATGTCGAAATCGGCGAGGCTTTCAGGGAACAGGATTTCAACACCCGCATCATCATTCCCGAACGAGAGCTGAGCCGTGTGAAGGAGTTCATGAGCCAGATCGATCAACGCCAGAAGACACTGGTGTTTTGCGCCACGCAGGACCATGCAGCTCTGGTGCGGGACCTGATCAATCAGGTGAAAGACAGCACCAACCCCAACTATTGCCACCGCGTGACGGCTGATGACGGGGCAATCGGTGATCAACACTTGAGGGACTTCCAGGACAACGAGAAGACGATCCCAACGATCCTGACCACTTCCCAGAAACTTTCCACCGGCGTCGATGCGCTCAACATCCGCCACATCGTGCTGATGCGCCCGATCCGCTCGATGATCGAGTTCAAGCAGATCATCGGACGCGGCACCCGGACCTATGAGGGAAAGGACTTCTTCACGATCTGGGACTTCGTCAAGGCGCATGAGAACTTCAACGATCCCGAATGGGATGGCGAACCGCTTGAGCCTGTCCCTCCGCGCACCAGAGGGGATCCGGGTCCCGGTGGCGACGACGGCGGCGACGAAGGGGGTGAAGGTGATCCCGGCGAAGGCGGAGGGGAAGGTCCTCCGGAAAAGATCATGATCAAGCTCGCCGATGGCAAGGAGCGGGCCATCAAATACATAGCCTCGACAACCTACTGGAGCGCCGACGGCAAGCCCATCTCGGCGGCGGAGTTCCTAAAACGCCTCTTTGGCGACCTGTCGGGCATGATCACCGATGAAGACCAGCTTAGGACGATCTGGAGCGACCCCGACAGCCGTGACCACTTCCTCGATCAACTCTCAGACAGGGGCTACGACCCAGACCGGCTCAATGACATAAGGCAACTGGTTGACGCACCACAGTCAGACCTGTTTGACGTGCTGTCCTACGTGCTGTTCACCAGCCCGCCGAAGACCCGGGAGGACCGGGCGGATGGATTGCAACAGTCTGGCCTTGACGGCTTTGAGGGGGAAATGAAAATCCTGCTCATGGCTGTCCTGCAAGCCTATGTAGACCGGGGAGAGACCGAACTCGGAAGCAAGAAGCTCACACACTACCTGACAGCGCGTTATGGCAGTGTCGGCGAAGGCAAGGCCAAACTCGGCGACATCGCCTCGATCAAGGACGCCTACAGGCGGATGCAGGAGCGGCTGTATGCGAATTGAACTAAACCAGTTCATTCCGAGAAAGGATGGCAGTACATCCGTCGACCAAAAAAGGTGGGGTGAGACACATGATGCCTGAAAGCAGACGGCGGCGGCCCCGGGGGGTATTCCGGGGCCACCTTTGTTTGCTGACGCTCAGACCCTGACCAGCGTTCCGGACCACGCCATCTCTTCATTGGTGGCGTTCAGCCATCCATCAAGCAGATCCCGCATTCGCTTGCTAGGGATGTAGATTGTCACGGGTTCTCCTTTGCGGACACGGCTCCGATAGATCCACTGGATCAATTCTGTGAGGGCATACCGGTCATCAGCCGATTTGTCCCACGCGAGACCAAGCCACCGCCGGACGTAAGGGTTCATGTGCTGATCGTAGAGATAGATCATGTGCGAGCAGTGGGCATGGTCGTTGGTGCCACGGGTCGTATTGGCGATCCATCTAGCCGACGCAAACATCCTAGAGCCCTTGGCAAAACATCCCGCCTTGCGCTTATTGACGTCATCATTCCCATCTTTGAACCAGTTCTCCTTCGCGCAAGTGATTAAGACGTGATCATCGGACACATCACGCAACTTGCGCTCCTTGAGTTTCTTCAGGGCACAGCCGACCTTCTCAGCCATTCCAGCCCGACTGCTTTTTTGACCGGTGTAGGAGAAGTGGGCCTTCGCCAGTGACGGGATTTGCTCGACCGTGATCAACTCTTTCGCTTTCCTGCGAAACTCCAAGTCTACGTCGGGGTCAACATCGTGGGCGTATGGTATCCCAAGTTTCCGAAGATAGGCAGACAACAGCGACCCTTCTGCGAGGTAGGTGTAGATGGTGATCGAGCGACCAGCCCTTAAAAGCTCTTCTGGCAGCACCCACATGAAGAAGGTGTCCTCGACCACATACAACATCCCGGCCTTGGCCAATCGGTACAGGTTCAAAGACAGCGTGTCCTTGATTGCTTCATGCTCCGCGTCCCAAATTGGCGTAGGCCTGACCTTTCCGGTTTTGTCGACCTTGGTATAGCCATTTTGGCAGTAAAACCGCTGGAACGAACGTGGCGATTTTCCGTTCACCTGATGACAGACATCCAGCACCTCGTCGATGATGATATGATAATCGTCTAAAAGTCCTTGTCGCGCCAGAAAGGCGATGTCCGCGAAGAGGGCGTGGGTGGTAACGACATTCAAGCCTTCCGCCAGTAGTTGTTCAAGGCTTTCGGTTTTGTTGGCAGCCGTGTCTGTTGTTTCAGGCTCATGAAACTCGATAGCCGCTTGGTCTTTGATGCGCTGGACTTCACTTAACAGTGGAGTGACCACCAAGTACCTGTTGTCGCTTTCGAAGGATTTGATGAACTGGGTCGTCTTGCCCGAACCGCATGGTCGGTCGACAATGGTCAGGTGTGGTTTTGCGATTGGTCTCATTGGGTTGTTCCTTGGGGGGCGGAATAGAAGACGCGCAGCGGAACCTGAAGGTATCCACTGGGCTGACTTCTTGATGTTGAATATTCTTTAAGGGGAAGCCTCTCAACGCCTTGTAATATAAGACTTTTCGAGGGACTTGGGGCGCTACTTACGTCCCATTGCGGCCATACCAGATTTCAATGGGAATGATCATTTCGCCGAACTCACACCAAGTCCTGCGCAAACGGTCTGCTACCTGTTTCGCGAGTATGAGCGACGAACATAATGTGGTGCGGAGCTGGCTTAGTCCCAGAAGCTCCGAGCTGTTGAAGGGCTTGAATGCCTTTAGTAACGGCTGGTCTGAGCAATACTTCAGCCAGCAGCAAAGCAGCCAACCAAGGGCTGTGCATGTTGGTGGATCGATGTCTCAAGGCTATGGGCCGCGAAAACCTGATCTGCAGTTCACCAGCGAAGTACTCCGCATAACCCCAGCATCATTTTTCCAGGTGCCGGTCGACCAACCGGTCAATCCGTGACCGCATTCCTTGATAGTGGTTGTTAGGTGTGCGGGGTCCGGAACCGCTCTGGAGTGACTTACGTGCGCTCACCAACTCGTAGTCGATTAGTCCAATGTTGTCAGAAGGCGTAGGGTTTCTTCTGCTGTCCGTTTGAAGACAGGACGGGTAACGCGTTCTGGGAGGTTGCTGGGGAACCGGTGGGGACCACGCTCAACAACAACGAAACATCTTGGCAGAATGCTGATCAGTGGCTCGACAAGAGAAGTGTTATCGATCGCTGTTTATAAATGGTGGCACATGAACACCACGTAGCTCGGCCAAGCCAACCTGCACGATCCGGTTATCGCCAGATAAGTCGGGACCAATCGCCTTCAACAGAACATCGCATTTCAAAGCCGACAAACGCGAAACCGCAATAGCAAGTTTCGCAATGCGGTCTTTACTTATGGAAGCGTTTCACTGTTTTGTAACGTGCTGGTGGTTCGTTCTGTATGAGCGGGTTTTAAATGATGTCTGCAGTATGGGCCCGTTTTATATGATGTCCTCTGTATGAGCCAGTTTTAAAATTCACCGGCTTGGAAAGGCGTTCCGGAATTTTTATGCTTGTTTACATGCTCAGTGGACATGCACTGTATCTGAAGTGTTGGGGTAGCATCGTTTGATCTCGCTGCGCGGACCCTTCGAAATAAGGGCTATTCGGTTATGCAGCGTTTTCTGTTCTGTATGGCAGTGTTTTATGCACAATCGAGGTTCGAAGTGGCTGCCCCGTGTTCCCCCAAGCCCCCCAGTGCCAACCCAAAGACACACCGCGCCAACAGACCAGCGCCATTTCAGCCTAGGTTGTGATGCGGCAATCAATCATTGCTCTCTGCGCCAATTCAGCCCGTGGGGAGGCGTCTCCAGCCACCCGCAGCAAATAGGAGCTATCGGTTTCCTCAGCGGGTCCTCGGGTTATCCTCGGGGCGCTGCCGGTGCGGGTCCTCTTCTGGCACCAATTCAATGTTCCGGAAAGTCCCGGAAAATCCAAAAACCCCGCGAAAGCGGGGTTTTTTGTTGGGTTTGGCAGGCTTCACGCCCTGCACCGTCCATCGGCATGTGATCGCACCCAGAGAATTTGATGGCATAATTGATGGCACCGCAGCACCATGCCATCACACGCCACTCACTGACACCAGGTTTCGCGGGTTCAAACCGGGCGACAGACCAACCAAGCACGGAGACGGCGGCGGCCTGTTTCTCGCCGAGGAGTTTCTCAAAAAGAACAGCCGCGAAGGAAAATCAGAAGCGCTGGCTGAACGGGCTTGCGCTCAAGGATCTGCAAGCCAAGCCGACAGGCGATATCGACACCACCGATATACTGGTGCCTCTGCGTCGTGCTGAAACGCCTACAGGAAAGCTGTCGCTGTAATCGGGAACACCGAAACCACCAGCAAGACAATCAACATCACGCCGACAAATGGCAAGGTGGCCGCAAAGATCTGCTCGACTGAGACATTCGGGTCATTGAGCGTATTGTGAACGGTAAAGACCGATATCCCGAATGGCGGTGTCAGCAACCCGATCTCGACGGCAAGCACCGTGATGATTCCAAAATGGCTCAGATCAATGCCCATGCCTTGTGCGATGGGGGCTGCAATCGGCACCATGATCAGCAGGATCGATGTGCTGTCGAGGATCATGCCCATCAGCAGGATGATCACCGCATAAATCAACAGAAATCCCATGGGTCCGAACCCGGATCCCTGTACAAGGCCGGCAATGGCATTGGGCAGCCCGGCGATCGACAACATGCGGGAATAAAAGCTTGCCGCGATCAGCAGCAAAAGGATCGACACAGAAATAATCGCCGTTTGCTTCATCACCTCCCACAACCGCTTGCGATCCAGCGACTTCCGGAACAAGGCGACGATCAGTGCGCCAAATGCGCCGATCCCGCCGGCCTCGGTTGGAGTGAAGTACCCGGAATAAAGCCCGCCCAGCACCAGAACGACCAGCAGGATAATCGGAATCAACTTGCCCAGCATTATGTGCGGCGGCATCCTCTCGGCATTGATATCCAGCCGCCGCGCCCTGGTTGCGGCGGGATCCGTCAGCACAAAGCGTGGAAACAGGATCGTGACGCCGATCAACATCGCAACGAAACCGCCGGCGAGCATCAGGCCCGGCAGGATACCGGCAAGAAACATGCCACCGATCGAGACCTCGGCCAGCACACCGTAGATGATGAGCAAGAGGCTCGGCGGAATCAGCATCCCGAGAACTGACGACCCCGCCACGGTGCCGGCAGAGAACGCCGGCCGATACCCGTGGCGCGTCATTTCCGGCACGGCGACCCGCGTGAAGACCGCAGCCGACGCGATGGATACGCCGGTTACGGCTGCAAAGATGGTGTTTGCAGCAACGGTGGCGACGCCAAGTCCGCAGATCATTCGCCGCAACAACTCTTCCGCCACCTCAAAGGTATCACGCCCGACATTTGAAACGTTCACCAGAAGTCCCATCAACACAAACAGCGGTATCGTCGCAAAAAGATAGTCCGCGATCCCGCTATAGGCGGTCAGTTCCAGCATCTTGAACGCAAGATCCATGTTGTTGCGAATGATCCAGATGCCGGCGAACGCAACCGCAATCAAAGCATAGGCGATCTGCATCCCCAGCAGGACCAGCCCGACAAGGGCGGCAATGAGAATGAAGCCGATGGCAAGCGTGCTCATGTGCCGTTGCTCCGAAAGCTGCGGATTTCATCGGCCAGGCGATAGAGCGCCGATAGCGATGCCACTGCCGATCCGAGCACGGTTATCGCGCGGAACGGAAAGGTTGGTATGGTGAAGACACCCTGCACGCCAAAATATTCGGCCGCAGTCCAGGCATCCATCATTTTGGGCCATGAGGCCCAGAAGATCAGGGCAAACACGATGGCCCCTGTCAGCGCAAAAAACATCTCAAGCAAGCACACCGTCTTCGGCGCCCCCCGCTCCAGCCTGCGCACCAGAAAATCGGCTCGGGTCAGCCGTTTCTGCTGGATCGCCGCAGCCACCTGCAGGAACACGATGGCCACGACTGTGCGGGCTGCAATCTCGGACACACCGGTGATTGGTGCATCAAGGAAGTTGCGGCCCAGCACATCGGCCACGACCAATGCCATGAGCCCGCCAATGCACAGCGTCCCGACAGAGAACATGACCGCCGCCAGACTGCCCAGAATGGCGCCCACCGGAGCCTCTGCGAAGCTGGGGATGAAGCGGTCCGTATCGTTGCTGGGATAGTCCTGGCTCATGTCAGCGCGCTCGTGGCTCTTTCGGGGTGCAAAAGGCTCCGGCCAGATCCTGTCCGGCCGGAACCTCCTTGTTCAAGACCAAGATTTAGCGGCCTTCGTCCCAGTTGCGCAATGGTGTGGCGCCCCGCTCACGCAGCGCGTCGAAATAGGCCTTGAGCACCACTTTACCGGCATCGCCTGTTTGCTCGAGCCAAGGCTCCACGATGTCGGGAAGCCCCTCCACCCATGCCGTCTTTTCCGCCTCGGGCAGTTCGTGAACCTTAAGACCCGCAGCCTGCATTTCGGTCATCGCGCGTTCAGCCAGACTGGCCACATAGTCGCCATGCGCGATCGAAGTGGCCTTGGCCGCATCGCGGAACGCCTGCTGGACGGGCTCGGGCAATCCGTTGAAGAAGTCTTCATTTGCGGCGATGCCACCAAAATACATCGACCCGATCCCCACCCGGGTGAGCTCGGGTGCGACTTCGTAGACGCGGGTGGGCAAGATTCCTGACGCAAAGGACAATGTGCCTTCGGTCACACCGGTCTGGATGTTGGTGTAATAGGTGGTCAGCGCGCCATCGACAGGCGTCGCGCCGGTTTCGCGGAGCCAGTTTGCCGAGGTTCCCGGCGCGTTCAGTTTGCGGTTTTGCAGATCTGCCATCGTGTTGACCGGGAAGGTCGCGTAGATGTCATAGCTGTCGGTGATCAGCGACGACAGATGGACCATGCCATTTTCGGACCAGCTGTTGGCCAGTTCGGGCAGGTTCTGGCTCAGATCATCAAAAATCTCGATGATCATCTTGTGATCAGATGTCGCAAAGGGGGTGAAGTAGGTGACGTTCTGGAGCGGCATATTCGCCCCTTCCCAGACTGTACCGACCATGCCGACATCAACGATCCCGTCCATCACCGCCTCGCGGGTGTCGGTGAACTTGTACAGCGTTCCGGCATAGGCCTCATTCCAGTTGACCTGATAGTCGCCCGCTTCTGCAAGAATGCGGTTCACCTCCGGCTGGAAGGTGTTCTTCATTGCGTAGACCCAGATATTGGCCTCCGGGTGTGACGAGCCGATATTGACCGTGATTTGCTCCTGGGCCGCTGCCCATCCTGCAGCGGTGATCCCCAGTGCGGCAACCGTGGTAAATGTCACGTATTTCATGTGTGTTCCTCCCTGAACATGGATGCTCCCACGCATCCCCTTGTGATCTCAGTCGTCAATTGCACCAAGCGCACGCAAGATGCGCTCCGGTGTGAATGGCATTTGGGTGACCTGCGCACCCAGGGGCCGCAAGGCATCATTGATCGCATTCATCACAGCAGCCGGAGCACCAGCAGTTCCTGCCTCACCCGCCCCTTTGGCGCCAAGCATGCTTTCCTTGGTCGGGGTTTCCACATGTCCCACGACCATATCGGGCATTTCACCCGCCATTGGCACCAGATAGTCAGCCATCGACCCGTTGAGCAGCTGTCCTTCGTCATCGTAATGAATTTCTTCAAACAACGCGCCTCCAAGCCCTTGCACGATGCCGCCTCTGATCTGTTCATCCACCAATTGCGGGTTGATGACCCGTCCGCAGTCCTCCACGCACCAATGCTTGAGAAGTTTCACGATCCCGGTCTCGACATCAACTTCAAGGTAACTGGCCTGCACTCCGTTGGTGAAAGCAAACGGATACTCGGATGTGATGTAATGCCGGGTCTGTACCAGCTCGCGCGGCAAACCCTCGGGCAGCGTATCACCGCGGAAATAGACAATGCGGCCAAGCTCTGCGAGGGGCATGCGTCCTGCTCCGGTTTCGGCGTCCACAATGTGACCATCCCGAATATCCAGAGACGCCTGATCGGCCTGCAACATCGCCGCGGCCACTTCGAGGATCGAATCCCGCAGCGCCCGTGCGGACCGCAAGGCCGCTTCTCCACCGATGCCCGCCCCGCGAGACGCCCAGGTGCCACCACCATACGGCGTGACCTGGGTGTCGCCCGTGATCACCCGAACATTGCCAGGCAACACGCCCACACCTTCGGCGACGATCTGCGAAAGCATCGCTTCGGTGCCCTGCCCTTGCTCCGTCACCCCGGACAGCGCCACGATTGAGCCATCCGGGTCCATCCGCACCGTGCAGCCATCCTGCGCCGAGATGCGTGCGCCGCCGATGCCGTACATAAATGGCGACGGGTTGGTCAGTTCGATGAAGCTTGCAATGCCGATGCCACGATGCACACCGCGCGCCCGCGCCTCTGCCTGGTCGCGGCGTAGAGCATCGTAGTCCATGAGCTGCACCAGCTTATCCATGCTTTGGTGATGCGACAGCCCCTCGAAGCGCATCTTTGCAGGCGAGGTGACGGGATAGATGTCATCGGCATACATATTCCTGCGACGGATCTCGACCGGATCCATGCCAAGCTCCGCCGCAGCCATATCGACCAGGCCTTCGGTCACGGCCACCGCAATCGGATGGCCGACAGCACGGTATTGGCAGGTCGGTGTCTTGTTCTGAAACACCACGGTGGTCTTGGCGCGGTAGTTGGCGAAATCATAAGGGCCCCCACACAGGTTTACCACCTGGTTGCCTTCGATTGCCGAGGTTCGTGGATAGACCGAATACGCGCCAATAGCGGTCCAGTCGTCGACATCGAATGCGAGAATTTTACCGTTCGCATCTACCGCGATCTTCGCCTCGATCTCATGGTCACGAGCGTGAATATCAGTGGTAAAGCTCTCCAGGCGGTCGGCAATGAACTTGACGGGGCGCCCCATGATCTTTGCAATCGCCGCGGTCGCAACCTCGTCAGGATAGACATGAACCTTTATCCCGTATGACCCGCCGACGTCGCCGCAGATAACCCGCACCCGGGATTCCGGCACGTCCAGATGATTGGCCAGAACGGTCTGCATCATGTGCGGCGCCTGGGTCGCATGATAGGCTGTCATTTGCCTTTCGGCAGGATTCCAGTCGACCAGAATTGACCGGGGTTCCAGCGTGACACCTGTGTGCCGCCCGGTCTTGAAGCGCGCAGACACAACCTTGTGCGCCATCGCAAATACGCTGTCTACATCGCCCTCTTCATGCAGCCGTTGAAAGGCCAGATTGTCACCCATCTCGGGATGCAGAACCGGCGTGGACGCGTCCAGCGCGGTCATCATGTCTGTGACAACCGGGAGCGGATCATAATCCACTTCAACCAACGCCGCGCCATCTTCCGCCGCGGCGCGGGACGTTGCAACCACGGCAACCACCGGCTCGCCAACCCAGCAGGACCGGTCCATGGCCATCGGATGTTCGGGTGGCGACTTCAACCCCTTGAGATGGGCCAGGACGGCAACCCAAGGCGTGCACACTTCGGCCAGATCGGCCCCGGTGAAGACCCGCAGGACGCCTTTGACGGATTTTGCCTCCTTCGCGTCAATGCCAAGGATTTTGGCATGCGCAAATGGTGACCGGACAAAGGCGACATGCACCATGCGCGGCAAGGTGATGTCGTCGACATACTTGCCTCTGCCTTCCACCAATCGCCCGGCATTGGGGCGCGGGACAGTCTTGCCGATGTAGGAGTTGGGGCGGTCGGGATTGCCAAACTGAACTGTCATGCCTGCACCTGCCCGGCCCGTTGCCGCGCCACGGTTTCAACCGCATCGACAATCGCCTCGTATCCTGTGCAGCGGCAGTAATTGCCAGAGAGATGCTCGCGGATCGCCGCCCGCTCAGGCATTCCGCCTTGTGCCAGAAGCTCTTCTGCTGCGACCAGCATTCCAGGCGTGCAGAACCCGCATTGCAATGCGTTGCGCGCAATGAACGCTTCCTGCAGATCACGAACAGCCTCGTTGTCGGACAACCCTTCGATGGTCCAGACTTCGGCGCCATCCAACTGCGCGGCCAGCATGAGACAACCACGTACAGCAGTCCCATCCACGCGCACGGTACAGGCGCCGCAGACACCATGTTCACAACTGGCATGCGCTCCCGTCAGGCCAAGTTCCTGGCGCAGAAAATCGATAGCATGCTGTCCGGCGGGCACACGTGCCTCAACCCGCTCATTATTGACAGTCAGGTCAATATCAATCCAGTCGGCGAATGGCCTGGTCATGCAACGTCTCCCCTCAACTGCGCCGCGGCGCGACGCAATAGAACCCCTGCGATATGGCGGCGATAACCTGCGCTGGCCTGAGTGTCCGAAGGCGGGTCAATTTCTTTGCGCAGGGCTGCGACAGCAGCGTCAACATCCCCCCGGTCAAGTTCAACCATCGCATTGCGCGCCAGAACCGGCATTGAACCGACCGACAGCAATGAAATTCGATGTCCAGTGCTTCTTGCCACAAGGCACAAGCCTGCAAGGGCGTAATCTCCAGACCGGCGCGTGATCTCTTGCAGTAGCTGGCGTTCTTCGGCTTCTGCCTTTGGAACAGAAATCGCGGTCAGTATCTCGCCGTCTTCAAGTGAGGTCTCGAACAGACCCTGAAAGAAATCTTCGGCTGCAACACTCCGCTCCCCGTCTGGCCCGTGAATGTGCAATGTTGCCCCCAGCGCCAGTATGCAGGCCGGGAATTCCGCGGCTGGATCGGCATGCGCCAGCGCGCCTCCGATGGTCCCCCGATTGCGAATAGCGGCATGCGCGATATAGGTGACAGCCTCGGCAAGCAGCGGAGCGTGCTTTCGGATCAACGGACTGGTGCCGATTTCCGCATGCCTGGTAAGGGCGCCGATGCGCAGGGTTGTTTCCTCGTCAGACACGCCCGAAAGCTCTGCAATGCGTGAAATGTCGACGAGCATGTCACCAGTCGAAAGCCGCATGTTCATCGCCGCAATGAGGCTCTGGCCACCAGCAAGCACGCGTCCCATGCCATCCGCCGACGCCAAGAGCGACATCGCGTGTGACAGGTCATTGGCTCGGGCATACCCGCCCGGCGATGCTTTCATTTGCTGTCCTCCCTCGGCATCGACGCTCTCCCGGCATCGATTGTTGATCAGATGATCTACCTTATTGATCATATGATCTTTAAAAGAATTAGATTGCAAGAAGATTTTTTTTTAAGCACAAACCCCGGCATGGATCCGCTCAAAGTCGACACCATCCAAGGAACTGCGAAACGGCGGCGGCTACCACCGGACGAGCGACGTCAGCAGATTGTCGATGGAGCTGTGGCGTTCTTTGCTGAAGTCGGGCTTGAGGGCAAAACCCGTGATTTGGCCAAGCATCTGGGGATCACCCAATCGCTGCTTTTCAACTATTTCGAGAACAAGGATTCCTTGATCGAGGCCGTCTATGCCCAGGTCTATATTGACCGGCTTTCACCGGAATGGCCGCGCCGCCTGGTTGATCGGAGTGTTCCGCTAAGGTCCCGATTGCTGGCCTTCTACAATGATTACAGCAAGCTGATCTTTGAATATGAATGGATGCGGATTTTCATGTTTTCGGGCCTTGCCGGAGCCGAGCTCAACCGCCGCTATCTTGAACACCTGAACAAGATGATTTTGCATCCACTGCTTGATGAGATCCACGCAGCATCGTCCAAATCCATGATGCCCGACATGGAGGACCTGTGGAATCTGCACGGCGGGATTGTCTATATCGGCATTCGCCAGCATATTTACCGCATGCCCTGCCCGGACGATCCAAGCCTGGCCATCGAACATGCAATTGACCGTTTCTTGCAGGCTTTCGCGATAAATCAGGATTGAGGCACAGACCCTACTCGCCTGGCCGTTCGCGAGTCGGAGGCGATGACGCTGAACAAGCGAACGGAAGCTTCCGGAAATTTGCACTCCAGCGTGCGGGTCGTAGTCGGACGTCCGATACAGTTCGAGATCGCAGCGGATGTGAGGGCGAGCCTGGTTGGAACGGAGGGGTGGAGCTGTTGACGACCATGCCTTCCCAAGCCGCGTTGATCCGGCAGGTCACCTGAGCATCCGGCAGCATGCGCGGCTTGTTGATGAATGGGTCACGGCAACCGGTCTGCGGCCGCAGGACTATGGCACCCACTCCCTGCATAGGACAAAGGCGATGTTGATCTACACGGCGACTGGCAATCTCCGGGCGATCGAAATTCTGCCTGGCCACGCCAAGATCGAAAACACCGTCAGATATCTCGGCGTCGACATCGAAAACGTCCTGGAATTGGCTGAGCATACCGGGATTTGATCGTGAGCGGCCCCGCGCAACGTGGGGCCATGCATCCCCCCTAATCCAGCAAGGCTGCCGCGCAGCTTTTCGCCCCCATGTCGGCCATTGAAGCCAGCTCCATTTTTTCCCGAAAGCAGACACTGCAAACCGCGGCGCCAGAGGTCAATGTTTCGGAGGTTGGAGACGTTCGTTTTATGGTACGATCTTGGCGAGTTGGGGCGGCAAGCCGACGCCATTCGAACAACGCCATCGGGCGTTTGAGTTTGAAATTTTCTCGGCTGTAAAGGTAGCGCTCCAGGTTGAAATGGTTGGAGATCGGTCGCCAGTTTCTCGGCGCGGCCTTACCGATTCAGCATTTCTGAGCGCTGGCTTGCGGCGGCTCGCCTGGCGGAACCAGAGTATCGCACCGATTTTCCGCGAATTTGTCCCCGAGGATCTTGCCGGCCTGCTCAAGGCTGGTGGCGTGCAGCCGGACCTCACTTAGTGCGCCGAGCCGCTCGGGGCCGGTTGACCATCGATGACGATATTAACGCAGGCGACCTTGCCGGACGCCACCGCACGGCTGAGCGCCGCATCGAGATCGCCAAGATCGGTGACATATTCGCCATGGCCGCCGAGTGCTACCACTGCCTGGTCGTAGCGGGCGTCGCTGAGTTTACAGCCGATCAGCCGGCCCTCGCCGTATTCGCGCAGCTGGATCTGATGTTCGGCGTTCCAGCAGGTGTCATTGCCGATGACGGCAACAAAAGGCAGATCCTCACGCGCCGCGGTCTCGAATTCGGCGAAATGGAAGCCGACGGTGCCGTCGCCCATCAGCGCGAAAACAGTAGCGTTGGGGCGGCCGGCGCGAGCGGCGAGCGCATAGCAAAGCCCGCCTCCGATTGCGCCGGAGGGGCCATTGATGATCCGATCGGCGGCATTGGCACCGGCTTGGGCCCATTGGCCAAACTCACCGCCATCACAGATCAGCACAGCCTCGTTGGCGGCCTCGATCTGACGCTGCACAGCAGCGGCAAGTTGCGCCGATGTGATCTTGCCATCTGCACCGGGTGCTGAGATATCATAGGAGCGGGCAGCAATCAGCGCAGCCACCTCGTTGCACCAGCCCTTGCGAGCACCGCCCCCTTCGCCCGCATCCATCAATTGACCCGCGGCGTCGAGCGGATTGGCGTCAATCACCAACGCAAGGCGTTCGCCGAGATTGAGCGCGGCGCGGTCGCGTTCGGCGGCTTCATTGTCGATGACGATCCAGCGGCAACCGGCGGCGCAAACGGCAGCGGCGCCAAAGCCGAGTGTGAAATTGACAGGTTTGCCCAGCGAGACGACAAGATCCGCCTGCTTGAGCGCGCGTGCGAAATCACCCAGCGACGGATCCTTGAGACCACGCGGACTTTCCATTGCCACCACCGGCGCATCAAGCGCATCGCGCAACGCTGTCAGCACCGTGCCTTGACGGGTGTCGTTCATTGCCGGACCGCAAAGCACCAGCGGCGCCTTGGCCTTCGACATTGCCTCCAGCAGCCGCGCGAGGTCCTCTTCCGCGAGAGCATGGTGTTGACGCACCATCGACGCGGCAGCCGGCACATGCACGCCACCAGTATCGGCTTCGACCACGTCGAAAGGCAACGCCACATGCACCGGTCCCGGCCTGCCCGACAGCGCGGTGCGGATCGCCAGCGCGACCGTATCACCAAGCGTGGCTGCGGATTGGGCGCGGATTGACATTTTGGTCAGCGGCGCTGTCATGGGCACCTGATCGAACTCCTGAAAGGCGCCCTTGTCGTCCTGCCCGCGCGGTGAATCCCCGGTCAGCAACAGCACCGGGCTTTCCGACTGCCGTGCCGAATACAGCGGCCCCATGGCGTTGGCGGCACCGGGGGCCGCGGTCACCAGGGCAATGCCGATCTCACCCGTCAGTTGCGCCCAGGCGTCGGCCATAAAGACGGCGGCGCCCTCATGGCGGGTATGGATGATCTCGATGCCTGCATCGAAACATGCGTCATAGACCGGCATTATCTGGTTGCCGGACAGCGAGAATATCTTTGTCACTCCGGCCATGGCCAGGGTCTGCACCAGAAGATCGGCACCGCGCATCGAATTCATCCTTCTTCGGCCATGCCCCGCGGGTCAGGCCTGTTTCATTTTAAAGGGAAGCAGGCGGTCGCCGGGTGGAGCCGGCGGGCCGTCTCATTCCTGGTTTGCCGTGTGCAGCGGAACGTGCTTCCGCGTCGCCTTGATGCCTGCGCGGACGATGGCAAACACCGTGATCGTTGTCAGCGTCCAGAAGAACCAGGTGATCGGTCCGCGGAACAGGATCAGCGGGGAACTGCCCGACATCAGCATGGCCTGGCGGAAATTGTCTTCCAGCAGCGGCCCGAGGATGAAGGCAATGAGAAAGGGGGCGGCGGGGATCTTGTAGCACAGCATGAAATAGCCAACCCAGCCCATGGCGAACATCACGCCAACGTCGAAGATCGAATTGTTCACCGCGAACACGCCGAAGATGCAGAGCACCAGCACGGCGGGAAACAGAACGCCGCGCGGAATGTCTGCAACATATTTGAAGCCGTGGATGGCCACCGACCCGATGAAGAACAAAAACACGGAACTCACGATCAGGCCAATGAACAGCGCATAGATGATGTCGGCATTGAGAATAAACATCATCGGCCCGGGCTGCAGACCGTGAATCATGAAGGCCCCGATGATGATGGCGGTGATGACGTCCCCCGGGATGCCGAGCGCCAGCAGCGGGATCAATGTCGCGCCGGCGACGCCATTGTTGCCGGCTTCTGCGGCGGCGACGCCTTCGAGTTCGCCCTTGCCGAAGTTTTCCTTGTTGGGCGAGGTCCGCCGGGCTTCAGAATAGGACAGGAAGGCGGACGGGGCAGCACCGATGCCGGGAATGGCGCCCAGAAAGACACCGATGAAACTGCCGCGGACGATCGACTTGAAGCACCGCCTGTATTCAGCGAAGGACACCCAGCTCTTGCCCATCGAGCGCTTCTGACCATCAAAGGCCTTCGGGTTCCAGACCATGGCGATGATTTCAGGAATGGCAAACAGTCCGATGAGCACGGCGATGAAATTGAGTCCGCCCATCAGATTGGCGTTACCGAAGGTGAAGCGGTTGGTCCCATAGATGAGATCGAGACCGACCGTGGCAAGCAAAAGGCCCAACATTGCCGACAATGCACCGCGCAGCAGACTCTCGCCCGAGACGCCGGCGATGATGGTCAGCGAAAACAGCATCAGGGTGAAGAATTCCGGTGGGCCAAAACTGAGCGCAAAGGACGCCAGAAAGCCGGCGAACAGAATCAGCGCCAGATTGGAAATCAGATCTGCGGTGCACGAAGCCCACAGCGCCATACCGAGCGCCTTGCCGGCCTGTCCCATCTCGGCCAGCGGATAGCCGTCAAGCACGGTGGCCGACGAGGCCGGTGTGCCCGGCGTCTTGATCAGGATGGCAGGAATGGAACCGCCAAAGATGCCGCCCTTGTAGACACCGAGCAGCAGCAGGATGCCGGTGATCGGCTGCAGCGCGAAGGTAAACGGCAAGGTCAGCGCCACGGCCATGGTGGCCGACATGCCGGGAATGGCACCGGCGACGACGCCGACTGCGACGCCCATGCCAAGGGCAAGGAAGCTCTCGATGTTGGCTACCAGCGAGAGACCCATCAACAGATTGTCGGCAAAACTCATGGAAGCCTCACGAAATCGCCTTGCGGTATCGCAACCCCGGCGACATGGGCAAAGAACGCATAGAGAACCAGCGGAACCAGAACCGCGCTGATCAGCGCGGTTTTCGGATGGCTGGTGCGGACGAGAAAAGCGGTGACGGCAAACACCAGCATAGAAGTCCAGACCATGCCGATGCGGGGCATGATCAGCATGGTGACGATCATCACCGCGGCAATGCTTGCCAGACGGCCCCAGGCCTTCGGCTTGTCATCGACATCGGAAATTACAGGCTCGGCGAGTGCGGGTTCGCGGATCGCGGTCAGGATCATGCCGAATCCGGTAACTCCGGTCAGCCCGGCAAGCGCCCATGGCCAGAACAGCGGAGACAGAATGATGTTGGGAACATTGCTGGGAGACGAAACCCAGACCGGGATAGCCACAAGCAAGAGCAAAGCGGCGGCAACGACTGCCCCGATGCCCAGTTGAAGTTGAATTGTCCGATCGTGCACCTCAAGCTCCTCCTCCGCGGAAAATGCGCCGGTTTATGACCCGATCCGGCGCATTCTTCAATCTCGGTCCTTGATCGAGCTAGCCTTCGATGCGCATGCCCAGGTCATCGACCAGTTTGCGGAAGGTGTTGTACTGACCATCAATGAAGGCCTTGGCTTCCTCGGGGGACATCAGGTCAATGACCGAACCGGCCTTTTCCATGACGGCAAGAAACTTCTCGTCCTTGACGGCGGTGGCCATCCACTCTCCCCATTTGACCGCAACATCATCGGTCAGCGACGCCGGGCCGGCAATGCCGGTCCAGCCAACCAGCTGTTCCAGCGCCGGTTTGCCGAGTTCGGCGGCTGTCGGCGCATCAAAACCGTTGAGACGATCGGGGGTGGTCACCAGCAGCGGCTTGAGCTGACCATTGGCAACAAAGCCCGCAAGCGCCGAAGAGTTGGTGCAAATAAAGGTCACGGTGCCGTTGAGCACAGCCGTTGCCGCCGCTCCGCCGCCCTTCTGCGGAATGTGGACAGTCGACTTGAGCGGATTCTCGATGCCGAATTCCTTGAGAACCATCACGGCTGCCAATTGCAGCAGTGACCCGACGCCGGAGGAGGAATAGGAGACGCCGCCTTCATTGACCTTGGCAATCAGGTCGTCCATCGAATTGATGCCCGAGGCCGGCGTTACCGCACAAACGACCGGGTTGATTTCATAAACGGTGACAAAGCGGAAATCATCAAGCGTGTAAGGCAGCGTCGCCTTCATGGCCGGGTTGACGGTATGCGAGCCGACACGGGCAAACAGCATGGTGTAGCCATCGCCCTTGGCGTTTTGCACAGCCACGGAACCGGTGGCACCACCGGCGCCGGTCACGTTGGACATTACCATCGGTGTGCCGGCGGCTGCAGTCAGAGCCTCGGCAATTGCGCGCGCGGAAATGTCGGTAGCGCCACCAGCGCCGTAAGGGATGATCATGTTGATCGGGCGATCAGGATATTCCGCCAGGGCCGCCGTCGCCGTCATTCCGAGCGTGAGTGCGCACGCCATGCCGATTTTCTTGATATTCATAACTTCCTCCCGGTTGCATGACCTGAGAATTGCCCAAACGCCTTTTTTCCTCCGCCCGGACAAGTAAGCCATTGCAAAAACCATATTGGTAAGTCACATTTGTAGAAAGCTACAAATGATTACAGCTTGTGTAATTTTTACTTACACTAAATTCTGGAAAACTGATGTCGATACGTTTGCTCAAGACACTCCTGGCCGTGGCGGAGCACGGAACATTCAGTGCCGCCGCCGACGCCGTTTTCGTCACCCATGCCGCCGTCAGCCAACAGATGAAAGCCTTGGAAGAAGAATGGAAAATTACCATCTTCGACCGCTCCAAACGCACATCGGAACTCACCCCCATCGGCCGAACCCTGGTGGAGAAGGCACGCGAAGTGGTGCGCGCCTACGACAATCTGGTGCCTTCGGTGCTCGGCGATGACGGGCTCAAGGGCGATCTGATGCTCGGCGCAGTGCCGACGACGCTCGCGGGGTTGGCGCCAATGGCAATCTCGCTGTTGAAAACGGCCTTTCCCGACCTGCATGTTGCCGTGCAGCCCGGATTGACCAACGAACTTCTACACCAGGTCGAGCGCGGCCACCTCGACGCCGCCGTCATCTCCAAGCCGAAACTGATCCCCCGCGGCCTCAACTGGCTCGAAATCGCCGTCGAGCCGCTTCAGCTTCTGGCGTCACTGGAAACCGACAGCGACGATCCGGTGCATCTGCTCAAATCCAACCCGTTCATCCGCTTCACCCGCGACGCAGTCGTCGGCCACCTGATCGAAACCTGGCTGCAAGAGCAGAAAATTGACGTGCGTGACAGCATGGAGCTGGAAGGATTGGAGGCGATCTCCACCATGGTGCTCTGCAATCTCGGCGTTTCCATCGCCCCGCGCCGCTGTTTCCAGAGCGCCAATCCGTTACCTATCAAACGCCTGTCGCTGCCCAACGACCCGGTGCGCCTTCTCGGCCTCATCAGCCGCGCCGACACCACCAAGTCGCGGGTGATCGAGGAAATCCATGGCAAGCTGCTCGAAGCTGTGGAGATTGGCTCCTTCCCAATCAGGACATTAAGGACACCTCCCCCAAGTGACACTTGAGTTCATCGCCATCCTGGCCGCCGGCGCCGCCCTGGGCGGCTTCGTCAACGGCCTGGCGGGGTTCGGTACCGCCATGTTCGCGCTGGGTTTCTGGCTGCAGATCCTGCCGCCGCTGGAAGCGGTCTCGCTGATCGCCATAATGTCGGTGATCAGCGGTCTACAGGGTGTCTGGGTGGTGCGGCGCTCGGTGCTCGACAATCCGCGACGACTGGCCCGCTTTCTGGTGCCTGCGCTGTTCGGCATTCCGGCCGGCATTGCAGCGCTATCAATCTTTCCGCCGCTGGTGATCAAGCTGGTCATCGCGGCGATGATGATCCTCTACGGTGGCTTCTTTTCGCTCCGCAGCGCCCTTCCCCGGTTCGAGCGGCCAACGCCTGTCGCCGATAGTGTCGTCGGCTTTCTTGGCGGAGTACTGGGCGGCGCCGCATCGCTTTCGGGCGCGCTGCCCACCATGTGGTGCTCGATGCGGCCCTGGCCGAAGGCGGAAATCCGCGCCGTGCTGCAGCCCTTCAACGTCATCGTGCTGGGGTTCACGGCCGTGGGCTTCGCAATCAAGGGCGTTTATAGTCTGGACACACTGAAGCTGATCGCGGTGACGTTACCGGTGACGCTGACCTTCGCCCAGATCGGCATCATCACCTTCAAACGGCTCCACGATGACCAATTCCGCCGGCTGATCATCGCACTGATGTTCGTCTCCGGCACGGTCCTGCTTGCAAGGGAGCTTTTCTGGTGAACCATTCCAACATCACCCGCATCGAAATCTCGGCCTACCGGGTGCCAATCGCCACTCCGGTGATGACCTCATTCGGCGCCATGACCAACCGCCCGGCGGTTTTCGTGCGATTGACCGATTCCGACGGTGCTTTCGGCTGGGGCGAAATCTTCGCCAACTGGCCTGCCGCCGGCGCTGAACACCGGGCGCGACTGCTGATGGAAGACATCGCCGATCTGGTCATCGGATTTCGTGCCGAGGCGGCTTCCGATCTGTTCCATCATCTGATGGCCAGAACCCATATCCGCGCGCTGCAATGCGGTGAATGGGGTCCCTTCGCCCAGGTGATCGCCGGGCTCGATACCGCCCTGCACGATCTCTTCGCCCGCCGCGCTGGCGTCTCGCTGGCCCGCCATCTAAATGTGGACGCAGCCACCGCAGTGCCAGCCTATGCCAGCGGCATCCACATCGGAGCTGCCGCTGCGGTGGTTCCGAAGGTGCGCAGTCTGGGCTACCGGGCGATGAAGGTGAAGATCGGCTTCGATGCCAAAACAGACCTCGATCTGTTGCGCGAACTCTGCTCAGACCTGCCCGAGGGCGAACGGCTGTTCACCGACGCCAACCAGGCCTGGGATCTCGCTCAGGCGCTGAGCTTTGTCGACCAGACCGGCGACCTCGGACTGGGCTGGCTGGAAGAGCCGATCCGCGCCGACGTGCCGGCCGAACAATGGGCAGAACTGGCCAGAGCCAGCCACATTCCGCTGGCCGCAGGCGAGAACATCACCGGCTTTGATGATTTTGACTTCGCCATAGGCTCGGGCAATTTCGGCTTCATCCAGCCGGACGTGGCCAAATGGGGCGGCGTCACCGGTTGCTTCCAGATCGGTCAGGCGATTCTCGCGGGCGAACGTACCTATTGTCCGCATTTCCTCGGCGGCGGAATTGGGCTTATCGCCTCGGGCCATCTGCTGGCAGCCACCGGCGGCGACGGCTTGCTGGAGGTCGATGTCAACGCCAATCCGCTACGCGACGTTTTCTTTCCCGAGGGCATGTGCAAGGAGGGCTTTTTCCCCATTACGGATGCACCCGGGCTGGGCTTCGAAGAGCTGCCCGGGGAACTGGCGCAATACCGGACACTGGAGCTGAGCCGCCACTGAACCGCGCAGCCGACAGATCTCAGCTCATATAGAGCTTGATCGCCGTCAGCGCGAAGATGGCGAGAATGCCGGTGAGCGCGCAGATCAGCACGATGGCGCTTCCGCCGACATCGCCGAGCCTTCTCAGCGATGTCTTCATGCCCAGCGCGGCTATTGCCACCACGAGGCACCAGCGCGAGAATGACAGCAACCCGTCCTTGACCGGAACGGGGATGAAATCATAGGAGCCCGCGATCACCAGCGCGGCAAAGCCGATGACGAAAAACGGAATCGGCAGCGAGCGCTTGGCGCCAGACTCGCGCGAGCCGGAAAACACCAGCGACAGCACCACGACAATCGGCACCAGCAGCGCAACGCGCAGCAACTTGACGAAGGTGGCGGTTTCGCCAGCCAGGTCCGAGACCGAATAGCCGGCGCCGACAACTTGCGCGACATCATGGATGGTAGCGCCAAAAAAGACGCCGGTGGCAACTTCCGACAGATGCATAATGTCGGCGATCAGCGGATAGAGGATCATCGCCAAAGTGCTGAGCGCCGTCACCCCTATGACGGTGAAAATGGTGTCCCGCTCCAGCGTCTCGCTCTTGGGCAGCACCGAAGAGATCGCCAGCGCCGCGGAAGCACCGCAGATTGCCACCGCGCCGCCGATCAGCAGGCCGAAGCGGGCCCCTCGACCAAGAATGCGCGACAGCGTCAGTCCCATGGTGATGGTGAGCGCTACTCCGCCGAGCGTGATCAGCAACACCTCCGAGCCGGTGGAGGCGATCTGCTGCACGGTGATGCCAAGACCGAGCAGCGCTACGCCGAAGCGCAACAGTACTTTCGAAGAGAACTCGATGCCGGCGACGCAGGAGCCTCCGTCCTCGACCAGAAAATTGAAGGCCATGCCGATCAGCAACGCCATCAGCATCACCGGCGCGCCATAATGCTCGGAGATGAACTTTGCCGCAAACGCCACGGTCAGCGAGGTGAGAACCCCCGGAAACAAGATTCTGGCTTTGCGAACATAGGCAAGATCGGCGAACTGGCTCATCGATTCATTTCACATTTCGGGATTGGACCAGCCGGCAGACACCGCGATCATTCACATTTGGCAGGGATTCAGGCCGACGCCCGAAGGAGGAGTAGAAGTTGCGGATTCAGGGCTGGCCGACGAAGACTTGCACTTTTTGCGCCGCGTTGTTGGCAAAGCCGGCTACGTCCCAGGGCGGATCGAGCGGTTGCACATTGCCCTGCACATCGGTGGCGCGGCAGCGCAGCACATGGGTGCCGGGTGTGGCCTTCCACTCACAGCTCCACTTGCTCCAGGCATAATTGGAGACCTGCGGTTCAAGGCGAGCTTCACACCATTCGCCATCAAGATCCACTTCCACCTTGCTGATCGGCACGCCGCCGCCGGACCAGGCACGGCCAATGATCGTCACCGGCCCGGGCTCGAGCCAGCGTTTGCGCGACCCCCAATCGGGAACACCGGGCGGTACCATCAGCGATTTCACCCGCATTTCCGTCACCGGCCGGCCCGGATCCTCATCACTCTCGCGGAAGCGGTAGGTGCGCACCTGCTGAAAACCGTCGAAAGGCTTGGTCAACGCCTCGATCCGGCCCAGCCATTTGACGCTGGCCATGCCGTACCAGCCGGGTACGATGAGTCTGAGCGGCGCGCCATGCTGCGGCAGCAAGGGCTGGCCATTCATGGCATGGACCAGCATGACGTCGAGCTCGGCGAGTTGCTTGAGGGTCAACGAGCGACCGAAATAATGCCCGACGCCCTTGTCAAAGCCGTAGTCTGTGCCGAAAAAAGCAATCTCCATCGTATCGGAATTCGGACCGGCGCGCTCGATCAAAGGTTTGAGCGGCGTGCCGGTCCATTCCGAAGTGCCGACAGCCTCGTAGGCCCAGGGCATCGAATGCGAGCGCGGCGAAACGCCGGAGCGGCCATTGCCGGCGCATTCGAGCGTCACCGGCAGCGTTACCTGCGGCAGTGTCCTGATCTCGTCGAGGCAGAGCTCGAACGGAGTGTCGAAAGCGCCCGCGAATTTCAGCTTGTGGCGGCTTTCGTCGATCAGCGGCACATCGAAATGGGTGAGAAGATAATGCAGGCCCGTCGGCGTGACATCAAGCGCCAGGGTTTCCAGTAAAATCCCGGAATTGCGGTTGGCGAGCCCCACTTCGGACTGGCTGTAGAGACCGTCCTGGGTGGCAATGCGACCGCTATAGCCTGAAAACGGGTTGTCGTTCACTGTCATGGTCTAGCCGATCATTTCATCGGAACGGTCATCCGTTTCACCGAAACGCTTGAGCACTGCGGGAACCGTACCCTCATAGACCTTGGCGAGGTTGGCCGAAATCTTGGCGTTCTCGCGCTCGAACAGCGAGTTACCGGCGAGATCGCTTTCAACGATGAACGGGCCCATATTGTCGGCCTCCAGCACCCACATGGCCTGGGCTAATCCCAGTTCCTTGTTCCAGTGCACTGTCTTGACCCGCTTGACGCCGCGGCCGAGCAGCGCACCGGTGCCGTAACCCACCGTGGTCAGGTAGATGGCGCCGTTGGGGACGAAGTGATCCTTGTAGTCCGTGGCGCTCATGCCACCCTTACCGATGATCAGCTTGGCACCCGATCGCGCCATCCAGTCGCCAATCCACTTGCTGAAGCGGAATGAGGCGGTGGCGGTAACCGCGCCGAGACGAAATGTGCCGTCTTCGTTGATGGCGGCGGCGGGCGAGCAATGGAAGTTGGCGGCACTTTCCGAAGGAAGCTCCATCGGAATATTGGCATTGTCTTCCAGGGCGCGCTTGTAGACACCTTCGCGCGCCGTATAGATCAGCCCGTCGAGATAGACCACATCGCCCAGCCGCAGTTCCGCCAGTGCTTCCGGCGTCGGTGTGGTGCTCAGGCGGATTTTTCGTGGTTTTGAGGCATTTCCCATTCCACTGTCTCCCGGCGTTGATAATCGGTGAACCAGTCCGGATCGGTGCGGTATTCCACCCGTCCGTCGGCGAACACGCGCGCCACCGCGCGGCGTGAGGAGAGGCAGAAGGCATGCACGGACATCTGCATGCCGCCGGTGTGGCAGTAGCCTACCTCGATATTGGCGTCGATAACCATGGACTTGCCGACAAATCCCATGGCGCCCATGCCGATGGAATTGCCCAACTCCTTGAGTTCCAGCTCCAGTTCGGCAATGCGCGGATCGGAATTGCGTGATCCGACAACGCGCAGGCAGGCGGCGCGCTTGCCCAGCACCATGCAGGTGTCCTTGCAGCCGCCAAGCCCGATGCCGATGATCGCCGGCTGGCAGGCGAGCCCGCGTTTGCCGAAAGCGACCAGGCAATCGAGATAAAATCGTTTGATGCCCTGGATGCCGTCGGACGGAAACAGCATGCGATAATCCGTGCCGAACAGACCACCCTTGTGCACGGTGATCAGATCGATCCACTCACCGCCCGGCTCATAGCCATATTCGATCTCCGGCGCGCCGATGCCGACATTGTTGTCATGGTCGGTGCGCCACAGCGGATGCACCCGGTTGGGCCTGAGCGGCACACCGTTGGTGGCATTGGCAGTCGCCCGGCGCAGCGCCGCCTCCAGCGCGATCGGCCCCCCCTCGATTTGGGTTTCATTGCCCATCTTGACATACCAGCGCGGCGTGCCGGTGTCGCCGCACATGGCGCGGCGATCTTCCTTGGCCGCCTTGTAGTTTTCAAGCATCGCCTCGAGCACGAAGGACGACAGGTCGCCGTCCTCGACATTGGCGGCCGCCTGCAGCCCGTCGAGATAGTCCTGCGGGATTTCGATCGCCGCCTTGTCCATCAGGGTCTCGGCGGTCTTTTGAACGAGATCTATGGGGATCATCAGCTTGCCTCCACCAGGGTTTCGGGTTCGCCGGCGGGCAGGATGGTCTCACCCGGCCGGACGATGGAAAATTGCACCGGCTCGCGGCTGACATCGATGTCGCCGTGCCGCTGCCGGGCAACGGTGAAATAGGAACTGTCGAGATCACCCTGCTCCGGGAAGTCTTCGCGGAAGTGGGCGCCGCGCGAGTTCTCCCGCGCCAATCCCGCTTCGGCGATCACTTCAGACACATCACAGAGGGAGCGAACATTAAGCCAGTCGTGCCAGGTCAAATTGAAGGCCAGATTGGAAGAAGCCACACCTGACTGCATCAGCTCGTCGGAAATCTCTGCGACACGGTTGATGCCGCGCTGCATGCCGCGACTGGTGCGGATGACACCGACATCCTCCCACATCGCTTCCTGCAGCCGGTGCCGCAGATCCTGGATATTGGCAGGCTTCTGGCCGAGAGGCTGGCAGGCGCGCGCGATTTCGGCGTCGAGCACACTCTCGTCGGGATCGCGCAGCGCGCCCATCTTGCGGATGTCCATGCCCATGACGTCGCCGGCCACCCCGCCATAGACGGTGGAATTGGCCACCCCGTTGCCGCCAAGCCGGTTGGAGCCATGGGCGCCACCGGCATCCTCGCCGGCGACATAAAGACCTTCCATCTCGGTGCGGGTGTCGGTATCGACCACCACGCCACCCATGAAGTAATGCGCCGTCGGCACCACCTCGACCAGGCCGCCGGCCAGATCGAAGCCTGAATCGGCGCAGCGCTTGACCATGCCGGAGAATTTCTGCCGCACCATTTCGGCGCCGAGATGGCTCATTTTGATGTAGACACCGCCATTGGTCGTTGTGTTGGATTTCTTCATTTCGGCATAGATGCCGCGCGAGACCACGTCGCGGGTGGCGCGTTCGCCGCGGTCGTCATAGTCGAACATGAAGCGGCGTTCGGCGCCGTTGAGCAACTGCCCGCCCGCTCCGCGCAGCCCCTCCTCCAGTACAGTGCCGGTCATCTTGGTGTGGTCACCGGCCAGAAGCCCGGTCGGGTGAAACTGCACCATTTCCATGTCGCGCAGCGGCAGGCCTGCACGCAGCGCCATGGCCAGACCGTCCATGGTCTTGTCGCCCGATGGGGTGTGATACTTGTACATGGTCGGACCGCCGCCGGTGGCCATCAGCACTGTTTTGGCGCGAACGAAGCGGAATTTGCCGGTGCGCATGTCGATCATCAGCACGCCGGCCAGCGCCGAACCATCTTTCGTCGGGATCAGGCCGATGGCGCGATGTTCCTGCAGCTTCTCCACCGGGCGCGAGAGCACCTGCTCCATCAGCCGGTTGATGATCTCGATGCCGGTGAGATCGCCCTTGTGCACGGTGCGGTCGGCGGTCTGGCCTGCAAAGGCCTTGTGATGCAGCGTGCCGTCGGCATTGCGGTCGAAAAAACAGCCGATCTCGTTTTCGAGTTCGCGCACCCGCACCACCGCCTGCTCGCACAGCTTCCAGGCCATGTCCTGGTTGGGCAGCCACTTGCCGCCATTGATGGTGTCCATGAAGTGCCGCTCGACCGTATCACCTCCACCCAGCGCTACATTGTAGCCGCCCTGCACCATGCGGGTGCACCCGCATTTGCCGATCAGACCCTTGACCGCAATGGTGACTTTCGTGCCCGAAGGCGCCGTCTGCAGGGCGTGCAATGCAGCGAACATGCCGGCGCCGCCGGTGCCCAGAATCAGAATATCGGTGTCGTGACGATCAATGTCGATCTTGCCCATGCTCATACCGCCTGCAGAAAGAATGTACCGGCCACCATCAAGGCGGCCGCAACAGCCGATGCCGCCAGGGTCTTTTGCCGCGGCGACCAGGGCAGGAATTCCAGCGCCAGCAGCCGCATGCCGCCAAAGACATGAACCGCCAAAAGGAACACCAGACCGAACTCGGCAAGCTTGACCAGCGGATTGTCGGCAAAGCGCAAAAACCCATCGAGCCTCTCGGGCTGATTGAGCGCGAAAGCCAGCACATAGAAATGCACGGGAAGGAACAGCGCCAGACCCAACCCCGACAGCCGGTGCAGAACATAGGCTATCCAAAGCGGATGCGATCGGTGCGGTCTGATCATAGCGTCACCGCGAACAGGGCGCGCAGCCCCATGACAAGCAGAGCAAATCCTGCGAGCCACATGAAGATCTCCAGCCAGCGCCCCTCAAGGCCCAACGTCTCGTGCACGATGACGCGCAGGCCAATGGCCGCATGCAGCGACACCGACAGCACGAACACGCCGTAAAACAGAAACCAGATAAGGCTGCCCTGTGTCCGAGAAAGAATTTCCGCGGCGCTCAACCCGCCCTGGACGGCGTAGATCATCACCGCGATGTGTCCCAGCGTCAGCGGGATCATCACCATCGCGCTGAGCCGTTGCGCCATGTAAAGCCTGAGGCCGATCATGCTAGCGCCCTCTCTTGAAAAAGGCGGAGACGGTGGCGCGCTTGAGGCCGGCGATCGCCTTCATCGGGTCGAGACTGTTGGGGCAATGCAGCGTGCAGCTGCCCTGACTGTGGCAATTGTGGCAGCCGCCCTTGCCCGAAACCGCGTCCAGAATGACGTTCGGATCGGCATCTTTTGGATCGAGATAGAGGGTCCAGGCCCGCTGCAGTGCTGCCGGTCCGAGAAAATCGACATTGTTGGCGACGGTATCGCAGGCGGCATAACAGACCGAGCAATTGATGCACTCGATGCCTGTGTCGGTTTCGACCCGCGCAGGCATCGCTGGATCGAGGATCTCGATGGCGTCGTCGCGGCTTTTGGTAGGATGGTGCACACCGCCAGCGGCAACCCATTTGTCAAAAAACGGATCCATGTCGGCGGCCAGGTCCTTGATCACCGGCAGATTGCGCAGCGGCGCAATGGTGATGGCGTTGTCCTTGAGCACTTTCTTGACATGGGTTCGGCAGGTCCAGCGCGGCACGCCGTTGACCATCATCGCGCACGAGCCGCACATGCCGACGCGGCAGGCATAGCGATACGAAAGCGTCGGATCGGCATATTGCTGTATCCAGGCCACAACATCGAGAATGGTCTGGCTGTCCTGGGCCGGCACCTTGAAATGCTCGAGCTCGCCGCCGGCCGCGTCGCCGCGCCAGACTGATACGTCCATTTCCTGCGTGCTTTCCAACAAAACCGCCTCGATCCATGAATGGTGGAACGGCATTTATAGCTGTGAGCGTTTCTAACAAAAAGGAATAATTGCTAACTCAATATGTAATTACTCCTTACATATAAAATGCTTTGCAATGCTCCGGTTTTGGCTAGTGTCGATGGCCAGCTCTCAATTCCAAGAAGGCCAAATCATGATCACGTTATGCTATGCCAAGGGTACCGCAGCACTGGCGCCACACATTCTGCTCGAAGACGCCGGTGCCACATATGACGCCAGGCTGGTGGACTTCTCAGCCGCCGAACAGCAATCGCCCGACTTTCTGGCGATCAATCCCAAGGGACGGGTACCGGCGCTGATCACCGCGGAAGGCACTCTCACCGAAACGCCCGCGATCCTGGCCTATATCGCGCAACTCTATCCGGACGCCAATCTGGCGCCGGCGGATGCCTTCGGCTTTGCGCAAGCGCAGGCCTTCAATCTCTATCTCGCCGCCACAGTGCATGTGAACCACGCCCACAAGCAACGCGGCGGCCGCTGGACCGATGATGAAGCTGCGCAGGAGAAAATGCGGCAGAAGGTGCCGTCCAACATGACCGACTGCGCCCGCATCATCGAACGGCACTACTTCAAGGGCCCATGGGTCATGGGTGAAACCTACTCGATGTGCGACGCCTATCTGTTCGTCATTACTCGCTGGATGAAGGTCGACGGCGTCAATCTCGATGACTTCCCGCTCATCACCGCGCATTTTGCCGCCATGCAGGAGCGCACTGGCGTGCAAAAAATAATGCGGATGCACACTTAACGCGACCTCGCCCCAGACATTGGGGGTTTCAAGGGTAAATGTTCCCGGTCAGCAGCTCTGGCCCCCAATTGGGATTGAGATGGAGGGAGGGTTTTGGTTTCATCTTCGTGACGAAGGAATGAAGACGAGGCCGGGACCAGCAGCGTAGGTGGCACGAATGAATGTCCGCCTCGGTCAGCTGACATCCGATACTGTTGCCCCCCTGAAAAGGGCCGTCGGCTGAGTATTCAGCAAACCACGGGAATGGAGATCCAACATTTCCATCAACGCCGAAAAATTTGCGTCAATGCCGTGGAAAATCCTACCGGACGTCACCAAGAGTATCTTTTAACAAGACCATTGCCGAGGCGCTTGAATTCCAGCCATTCACCCCGCCGCATTCCGCTCGTCGATCCTCTTTGCCCGCGTGTCGTCAGGATCTGCTTCGGTGATCCAGTTGCGCTCTATGGCGAGATAGAGCGCGACGTTGCTCCGGTGGGAAAGAGCCCGACGGCAAAGCTCATCAAGGATAGCTTGACGCTCATCATCCTGGATGGATGCGTAGTGCTTGCGGATCATTTCAGTTGGAGTGTGCCCGAGATTGAACTGCAGTGCCACTTCCTCGATGATCATCATGTTACCTTGGTTGGAGAGAAACGGATGCAAGACCTTGCGGAAGTCATGCGAGGAGATGCCCTTCACCAGGCTTCCCGCGGCTTGGGCTGCATCCCTGATAATCCGCTGAATTGGGGCATCCAATTTCACGCATTCCGGCGCATCGGTTTCAGCAGACCGGTAGCCGAGACCGATCCCGTTCGGCTGAATGTAGCGATCAGTCAGGAAGAACGGCGCATTCGCGCCAAAGCCATTCATCTCACGCCATCATGCCCAATTGCAGATTGCGTCGGGAAGCCCGGAGCCAAGATCCAGACAACAGGCGCGAATATGCTTTCCGAATTTGGTGCTCACCTCACACGGATCCTGCTTGATGCATCTGGTCCAAATGTTCACGTGTTTGCCGCGAAGTGTGCGCAACGCCGCCACGCGAATGCCGGTCGTGTTCAACACTGCGATGATGGCCGGTTCCGAATCTCGATCGGGATCCATCTCAATGCCCGGCCGACGCTGCAGCCATCGGAACAAAGCATCGCAGCGGTCCAGAGTGTGAGCGAGTAAGGAAAAACGCTCGCGGTCAGCTTGGCTCGTTGAACCTGGCGACAGCGACTGGAGCTGGCGCGTGGCAGGTTCAGGGGAAGCGGGCCTTGTCGAACGCACTGATCACGTTCCGGATATGCGCTCGCATGGCTGTTTGGGCGCGGCGGCGCTCGCCGCTGCGCAGGGCCTTGACGATGGCTTCATGGTCCTCGATCCAGCGCAGCCGCAGGATCGGGCTGCGGACATGCTTCTGAAGACCCTGCCACATCGGCCCTGTCATCTCGTCCCAGATGCGCTGGATCAACTGCACCAGCACAGGATTTTGTGTGGCGCGGGCAATGGCGAAGTGAAATTCCCGGTCGCCCTGCTCGGTCTCGGTCGCCATCCGATGCTCTTCGCGCATCTTTTGCAGGAAGCTCTCGATTGCCTCGATGTCCCCGGGTGTTGCGTTGACTGCGGCCAGACCGCAGACTTCGGGCTCCAGTGCCAGCCGCGCCTGCAGCAGGTCGCTGGGGCTGTGCTGGTCGATCACGGCATGCGGCCGCGCCTGCGCCGTGTCCGGTGAAGGAGGCGCATTGACGAAGACGCCGGAGCCGACCCGGATGGTGACAAGGCCGGCAATCTCCAGCGCCAACAGGGCTTCGCGGACGCAGGTGCGAGACACGCCGTAATCGCGTGCCAGTTCGCGTTCGGTCGGCAGCCGCTGGCCGGGTTCGAACTCGGCCAGCGCAATTCTGGATTCCAGATTGTCGGCGATCTGCCGATAGACCCGGACCTGGCGGACGAGGCGACTTCCCGGCGGCTGAAGCGACTTAGTCCTGTCCATAGAAAGCCGCCGGATCCGCCAGCCGAACCGTTGTGTCGGAGCCGGCACGGAAAGGTTCCAGGGCGGCCCGGTCGAAGACGACGCCGAGACCTGGCATGTCCGACAGCGCAATCCGGCCATCCTTCGGCACGGCGGAAAATTCGGCGATGCCCTGATCCATGAAACTGCCTCCGTCAATGTTCTCGACTGGATAACATCCCGGTATGGCAGCGGCAACAATGATCGACGATTCCAGTGTCCCGTGCGGGGCGATGGTCAGGTTGGCGCAATTGCCCAGATGCGCGATCTTCAACCATTCCGTGATGCCGCCCACCTTCAGCACGTTAGGCTGCAGATAATGCACGCCGCCCGAGGCGACATAGCGCCAGAACTCGTAGCGTGTCGACACCTCCTCTCCCAGGGCGATCGGCACCGGCGAGACGGCCGCCAGACGGGCGTGGCTCTCGATATCGTCGGAGGCCATGGGTTCTTCCATCCAGACCGGATCGAAGCGGGCATAGGCCTGTATGCGGCGCAGCGCCTCCCCCGGCTTGAACCGCTGGTTGGCATCCAGCATCAGCGGCCGGCTTCCGATCACCTCTCGCACCGCGGCGATCCGCGACATGTCATCTTCCAGCTCGGGACGTCCGACCTTGATCTTGAACAGACGATTGCCGGCGTCGAGAAACCCGCGGGTCTGTTCGACGAGTGCGGCTTCGCTAAGGTGCAGGTTGACCGCGCTGGCATAGACCTCGAGACTGTCGGTGGCGCTGCCAATGAGCTTGCGCACCGGCAGCCCGGCCAGCCTTCCGCGCAGGTCCCACAGCGCCAGGTCGAATCCCGCCACCGCCAGCGCCGCAATCCCTCCCGGTCCGGGCTGATGGCTGCGGCGCCACAACTCGTTCCACAGCGCTTCGTGGTCGTGGACGTCACGGCCAATGAGCATCGGTCCGAGGTAGCTCCGCGCCAGCGCGGCGACCGCGATGCCTCCATTGCCCATCGTGGAGCTCCAGCCGGTTCCGGTGGTCCCGTCTTCCAGCGATATCTCTACCAGGATGTGCTCATGATGGGTGATGGCGTGCGCGGCAGAAACCCAGGGCTTCGCCAGCGGCACGCGGAACACAGATACATCGAAAGCCGCGATACGGGTGTTGGCCGGGTGCTGTCCTCGCATGCGTAAATTGTCCTTTCTGAAATTATATTGGTCCAGTGGTCCAACCAATCTCTTGACAGGAACAATTTTGGACGTCAAGTCTGAACCCGTCGTCCCAGAGGGGGCGAGAGCTGAAAGGGAGGAGCCGACATGAAACATAATCCTGTGCTGACGCCGACGCGTCGCATGATCCTGAAGTCCGGGCTGGCCGGTGCGGCGCTGCTGGGCGCTCCGATGATCGCCCGCGCTCAAGCGGGCAAGACACTGCGAGCGGCACACATCGAATCGACCGAGAGCGCCACTCACAAGGGCTATGTCGACTTTGCCGAACGCGTGGCCGAGACGACGGGCGGCTCGGTCGAGGTCAAGGTCTTTCCGGCCGGCCAGCTGGGCAACCTGCGCGACCTGTACGAAGGGATCAAGCTGGGCTCGGTCGACATGACCTCGTCGGGCCCCGACTATTCTGCCAACATCGCGCCGATCATGGTGGCGGCGGCGCTGTATTTCTCGTATCGCGACGACGCCCATGCCGACAGAATGCTGGACGGCGCCTTCTCGGCGGCATTGTCGGAGGCTTTGGCCAAGCAGGCCGGCATGCGCATTCTGGCCTGGGGCGAACTGGGCTGGAGGTCGGTCTTCAACACCGTCCGGCCGATCCAGTCAGCCGATGATTTCGCCGGGCTGAAGCTTCGTGTGCCCGAGGCACAGCTGCACATCCTGCCGATGACGGCGCTGGGTGCAGCGCCGACACCGATTCCCTATTCCGACGTCTATACGTCGATGCAAACGGGAGTGGTCGATGGCGCAGAAGGTACGCCATCCGCCGTTACCCAGCAGAAGTTCAACGAGGTGTCGAAATACTATTCGCTGACGCAACATCTCTACAACCCGCTGCATCTGGTGATTGGCGACCGCGTCTTCGGCGGCCTGTCCGGTGAAGAGCAAGTGGCTGTTCAGGCTGCGGCCGTGGCCGCCTTCCAGGCGCAGCGCACCCAGGCAAGGGCGGACAATACCGCCGCCTTGACCGCACTGCGCGATGGTGGCCTGGAGGTGAACACGGTTGACGTTTCCGAAATTCGCCAGATCGTCATTCCGACCTGGGAGCCGCTCATCAAACCGCTGGGTGCCGAGGGACAAGCGCTGGTCGACATGCTGCTCGCATGACACCGGAAAAATGTGACAAGAATCCGGTCGGCGGGGCGCTGCCCCGCCGGACGGATCGAACGGGGGTGGCATGCAGTTTCTGGAACGACTAGCCGGGTATATCGTCACGGCCATCTTCGGGAGTTTTGTCCTGCTGACATTTCTGCAGGTGGTGTTGCGTTACGGCTTTGCCAACTCGCTCGGCTGGATCGACGAGGCATCGCGCTATGGCTTCATCTGGATGGTGGCCATAGCAGGCGCGATCGCCGCGCGGCGGGGCAACCACATGGCGATCACTCTGCTGGAAGAGTACGCCGGCAAACGATGGCGCCGACCGCTCCAGCTTGTCGGTGATGTCGGCCTTTTCGTCTTCGCCGTTCTCCTGGGCGTCGGCGGGTGGCAATTGATGCAGCTGAACTGGACATCGCTCTCGCCCGCGCTTCAGATACCCATCGCCTATGTCCAAATGGTGCTGCCGCTGTTCGGCATCCTGACCGCGCTGTTTGTCGCGGAGCATTTTGTCTGGCTGCTCCGTGGCGGTTCGGACGACGACACCCCGGAAGAGGGATACTGACATGCTGCCCGCACTCCTGTCGTCCTTCGCCATCTTCCTGATCCTGCGCGTGCCGGTTGCCGCGGCGATGGGTTTGTCAGGCGCAATCGCCTTGCTGAGCTCCGACATGAACCTGCCACTGGCTGTGGCGCCTCAGCGGATCTTCGTTATGCTGGACAGCACCTCGCTGCTGGCAATCCCGTTCTTCATCCTGGCCGGTGCGATCATGGAAAAGGGCGGCATGGCGCGCCGGATGATCCATTTCGCCGAGACACTGGTGGGCCATTGGCGCGGCGGGCTGGCGCAGGTCGACGTACTGGCCAGCACCATCTTTTCCTCGCTGACCGGGTCGAGCGCCGCCAGCGCCTCCGCCACCGGCTCGATCCTGATTCCGGCGATGAAGCGCGCCGGGTATCCGGCCGGTTACGCGGCCGCACTGGAAGCCTCCAGTGCCGCGATCGGCCCCATCATACCGCCATCGATCATCATGGTGATCTACGGTTCGCTTGCCGGCGTTTCGGTCGGCGCGCTGTTCCTGTCGGGCGTCGTGCCGGGCCTGCTGATCACGCTGGGGCTTTTTGTGGTGAACGCTGTCATGGCGCGTCGCCACGGCTGGGGTGGCGGCGCACGCGTCTCGTTCCGTGCCCGTCTGGCAGCGGCGCGCGAGGCCGGAGCGGCCCTGCTGGCGCCGATCATCATCATCGGGGGCATCTTAGGCGGCGTCTTCACACCGACCGAGGCAGGGGCCGTTGCCGTGGTCTATGCCGCGCTGGTCAGTGTCGTCATCTACCGCGAAATCGGCATCGCCGAGCTTCTCGACGTCATGCGCAGCGCGGCGATGACCACGGGAATCATCGGACTGATCATCGCTTCGGCAGGCATCTTCGGCTGGGTGCTTGCGCTGGAGCAAGTGCCGCAGACCATTGTCGATTGGGTACAGAGCGTCACGCAGAGCCCGGCACTGGCCGTAATGCTGATCGTGGCATTCGTTCTGGCTATCGGCTGCGTGGTCGACGTGACAGCTGCGGTGATCATCCTTGTACCGGTCTTCGCCCCTCTGGGAGCCGCCTATGGCTTCGACCCGGTGCATTTCGGCGTCATCCTTTGCATCGCGCTGGTCTATGGCAACGTCACTCCACCTGTGGGGCTGTTGCTGTTCCTGACTGCCACCATCGCGAAATGCTCAGTCAGCGAAGTGATCCGCTACCAGTTGCCATTCTTCCTTGTGCTGACGCTTGCGCTGGTCGCCACCGTGGCTTTTCCAGACCTGATCCTCAGCCTTTCCCGCCTCTGACGTCCAGACAACAAAACGGAGTATACAATGACCCCCGAAGAGCTAAAAACCACCCTCGGCTCCGGTCTTCTTTCATTTCCAGTCACCCATTTCGATGCCGAGGGACACTTCGCCGCGGAAAGCTACCAGCGCCATGTCGACTGGCTGGCGGGTTATGACGCGCCGGTACTGTTTGCCGCTGGCGGCACCGGAGAATTCTTCTCGCTTTCGCCGGATGAGATCCCCGCGATCCTGCGCGCGGCCAAGGAGGCTGCCGGCCGTACGGCCATCGTCTCCGGATGCGGATACGGGACGACGACCGCCGTCGGGATTGCCAGATCCGCCCAGGACGCCGGCGCCGATGGCATCCTGCTGCTGCCGCATTACCTCATCGACGCCCCGCAGGAAGGGCTCTACGCCCATGTTGCCGCGATCTGCAATTCGGTCGACTTCGGCGTGATGGTATACAACCGTGACAACGCGGTGCTGCAACCCGACACCCTGGCGCGGCTTTGCGACGATTGCCCCAATCTTGTCGGCTTCAAGGACGGCACCGGCGATATCGGATTGGTGCGGCAGATCACGGCCAAGATGGGTGACAGGCTGACATATCTGGGTGGCATGCCCACGGCCGAGCTTTTCGCCGAGGCCTATCTGGGCGCTGGGTTTACCACCTACTCCTCAGCCGTCTTCAACTTCGTTCCCGCCCTGGCCAACCGGTTCTATACCGCGCTGCGCGCCGGCGAGAACCACACCTGCACGGCGCTGCTGAACTCCTTCTTCTATCCCTTCATGGCGCTTCGGTCGCGGCAGAAGGGCTATGCCGTCTCGGCGATCAAGGCCGGCGTCCGTCTCGTGGGTTACGATGCCGGCCCGGTTCGTGCGCCGCTCGTCGATCTGACACCCGAGGAACTGGACATCCTGCAGGGCCTGATCGACGCCCATCGGTAACGCGCCAACGCACATAGCTGCTTGCGCATCGTGCAGCGGCTGTCGCCGTCTCCGCTGCTTCAACCACTGAGAGAAACCCGGACGCTGCGTTCCCGCAGCATCCGGGGATGCCCGGTGCCGGCTTATGAAACTGCCGGATCCAGAAGCCCGTACGGGCTTCTGGATCGTCATGGGTGTCGGCTTGGTTCTCGTCGTCGAACTCGCCATTGAAGCATCCGAAAAGGACATGACCTTTCTTCCGGGCACTCATGCCGTGGCCAGTGTGTTTGCGCTGCTGCCAGGTGCGTTCTTGCTGTGGGTATTCGGCTCGATGGCGCAACGTTCCACCAAGACGCAGAATGAGAGCGACAGCCTCGAGGACCCAAGCTACACAGCAGCGCTGGTGCTGTTGCTGGCGCGGACACTGCAGGTGTTGGCCATAGCCATTGTGGTGCTGGCGCTCTCCGGCTTTACCGCGCTGGCGCGGTTCGTGCTTTCGGGCTGTGCGCTGTCGCTGGGCGTCATCGGCATTCTGCTGGTGACCGACAGACTGATTGTTTCGGCACTGGGACTGGCCGCGGGGGTATCCGGGCGGCAATATGGGGAAACGCGGCAGAGTTTCCTCTCCATTGCCATCGGACTAACGATGAGCATCGCCGCCTTGCCGGTGATCGCTCTCATCTGGGGTGCCCGTCCGGCCGACATCTCCGAGTTCTGGCGCTTGATGACCGAAGGGGTGGTTGTCGGCGGAACCCGATTGTCAGCCACCGTGGTGCTTGTCTTCGCCGTCACACTTCTTGTCGGACTGGTGGCGTCGCGCTGGCTACAACGGTTCCTCGGATCCGCGGTGCTGCCGCACACCCATCTCGACAGCGGCGCACAATCGGCATTGCGGACCGGGATTGGCTATCTCGGAGCCACTGTGTCGTTCATGCTGGCCGTTGGCTTCGCTGGCATCGATCTGTCCAGCCTTGCCATCGTTTTCGGTGCCCTCTCCGTCGGGCTCGGTTTCGGCCTTCAGGCCGTCGTCTCGAACTTCATCTGCGGCATCATCCTGCTGATAGAACGCCCATTCAAGGAAGGCGACTGGATCGAGGTTTCAGGCTACAGCGGCATCGTCCGCAAGATCGCGGTACGCTTTACCCGACTGGAAACCTTCGATCGCGACGATGTCATCGTGCCCAATACGGATCTGATCACCGGAACGGTAAAGAACATGACGCTGAGCACGATCACCGGGCGCGTGATCGTCCCTGTCGGCATCGCCTACGGAAGCGACATAGAGAAGGCGAAAAGTATATTTGTCGACATCATGTCGGCACATCCGGATGTCCTACGAGAGCCGGCGCCTGCAGTTCTGTTCAGGGGTCTCGGCGACAGCGCTCTTGATTTCGAGCTTCGCTGCTTCATCTCCAATGTCGGGCTGGGGCTGACTGTCCGGTCCGATCTGCTCGCGGGCGTCTACCGGGAGTTGGACAAGGCCGGCATCGAGATACCATTCCCGCAGCGCGACCTGCATATCAGGACACCCTCCGGTCTATCGGAATTGTCGGCTAAGAATCCCTCTGAGGCAGAACCAAGAGCCTCTCCGCAACCAGGGTAATTTCGTGCTCAAGTGGCGCGGTGACCTGTGATCACATCCAGAGAGGGTTGGGGCGTGCGGGAAAGAGGTCTCTTCGGTACATCTGGCCTGCTCCCCACAGGGCCAACGTCTATTGGTCGGCCCTGTTCAGGTGCTGAAGTGCGCCCCGCCCCCTCAATCCGGATCAGCTTCGCTGTCGGTCCGTGGCAGCTTCGAGCGGAAGAACCGTCCGGCGATGATCGGCAGGATGAAGCCGAAGAATGCGAACAGCCAGAGCCCGATCGACAGGGGGGACGCAAACAGCGTGCTCCAGTCGCCATCCGAAATCGTCATCGCGCGGCGCATATTGGCTTCCATCTGGTTGCCCAGCAGGATGCCGAGAATCACCGGAACCAGCGGTACTTCCAGCTTTCTCAGAAGCCAGCCCAGCACGCCGAAGAACACCATGACCATGAGATCGAAGGTCGAGCCGGAGATGCCATAGATGCCGACAAAGGAGATCATCGCCACGGCCGGCATCAGATAGCGCGGCGGCACCAGCAGCACCCGCACAAACAGGCTGACCATCGGAATGTTCATGACCAGTAGCATCAGGTTGCCGATGAACAGCGCCGCGATCAGGCCCCAGACCACATCCGGATTGTTGGTGAACAGCAGCGGACCGGGTGTGATGTTGAGCGCCAGCAGCATGGCAAGCAGCACCGCCGTGGTGCCCGATCCCGGCACGCCGAGCGCCAGCATCGGCACAAGCGCGCCGCCGGCTGCGGCATTGTTGCCGGCCTCGGGGGCAGCCACGCCACGCGGATCACCGGTACCGAATGTGCCCTTCTTGTCGACCAGCCGCTTTTCGACCGAATAGGCAATGAACGAGCCCAGCGAGGCGCCCGCGCCTGGAAGCACGCCGGCGATGAAGCCCAGCACGGTGGACCGCGCCATGGTCGGGGTGGTCTGCTTGATCATCGACCAGGGCGGCGTCACACGGCCCAGCTTGATACCGCTGGCGTCGCCGGTGGCTTTTGCCGTGCCGCGATGCTCGAGAAAGATGAACACTTCCGAGAGCGCGAACAGACCGACGATCGCCACCAGGAAATCGATGCCGTCATACAGGTGAACTTCACCAAAGGAAAAGCGCGGCACCCCGGTCTGGCCGTCGACGCCGATCATGGCGATGCCAAGCCCAAGACCGGCCGCAATCGCAGCCTTTGCCTGGTTCTTGCTGGCGATGCCGCCAAGCGTGGCGAAAGCCAGCGCAAACAGCGCGAAATACTCGGCCGGGCCGAACAGCAACGCCACCTTTACCAGCTGCGGCGCCAGGAAAACCAGCCCCCAGGTGGCAAAGAACGCGCCAACAAAAGAGGCAAGCCCCGACAGCGCCAGCGCTTCGCCGGCCATGCCCTTCTTGGCCATCGGGTAACCGTCGAGCGTGGTCATCAGCGCCGGTTCGTCACCGGGAATGTTGAGCAGAATCGAAGAGATGCGGCCGCCATACATCGCGCCATAATAAACGCTTGTCAGCAGGATCAGCGCCGGCGTCGCCGGCAGGCCGAGCGAGAACGCCAGTGGAATGAGGATTGCAACCCCGTTCGATGGCCCCAGCCCCGGCAGCGCGCCGATGATGGTGCCGAGAAAGCAGCCGATCAGCGCCAGACCGAGGTTCTGAAACGTCAGCGCAATGGAAAAGCCGTCTGCAAGTGCGGAAAGTGTGTCCATGACCCTGCCTCAGAAACCCCATGGGCCGCGCGCAAGCGACAGACCCAGGATAAGATGGAAAACGACATAAATACCGACAGATATTGTCACACCCGCAATCACGGCCTTGACCGGCGGCGTGCCAAGCCGCCAGGACAGGAACCCGCCGGCAAACGCGGTGGACACGACGAAACCGGCGATCGGCAGCGCATAGGCATAGGCAATCATCACGGCAACCGTCATGCCGACTTCAAACAGCCGGCTGAACTCCGGCCATTCCGGCTCGTCGTCAGGCTTGAAGAAAATCGCCAGGCTGGAGATGCCAACCAGAACACCGATGATGATCGGAAAAACCTTCGGGCCGACGGGATCGGAAATGAAGCTTTCCTTGATCAGTGTCGCCTGCCAGATGAAAAACAGTGCCAAGAGGAGGCCCAGCCCCCCCATTATCCGGTCGCTCATGGCGCCCTCCCCCTCAATGCTCCGCAGATGTCAACGGAACCAAAAAACCTCCGCCCGACGACCGGGCGGAGGCAATTCGGCAATCGCTACTGGATCAGCCCGATTTCCTTGGAAATCATCGTGATCGAGTCGACCGAGTCGGCAACAAAGGCCTGAAAGTCAGCGCCGCGCAGGTTCAGCGGTGCGAGACCATTCTGAGCCATCACGTCCTTCCACTCAGCGCTGTCATAGACCGTGCCGATGGCGTTGACCCAATGGTCATAGGCTTCGTCGGACA
>CAXBIE010000039.1:0-44643 GCA_963975635.1 uncultured Hoeflea sp.
GCCGATCAGTCGCCTCAACTTGGCCCCGGACAACCTATTGAGGCTCCACATCTAGTCACCAAATCCGAGGCGATGTCGAAGCGTCGCGTAGTCGGCTGAAGGCGAGGCGTCCGCAAGCGCGGTCGCGCTGCAATGACCGGCTGCAGGATTGTCAGCGGTCCATCTTGGCGAAGATTCAATGCTCCGCGCATTCAACAAAGCTGAGTGGAGCTCAATCGGGTTCGGGTATGCCGTCGTCTTAGCCGCCGATCATCAGATCGAGGTTCTGCACAGCAGCACCCGAAGCGCCCTTGCCGAGATTGTCCAGCGAAGCCACGAGATTGACCTGGCCGGAGCCCTCTGCGCCGCAGACATAGAGCTTCATCCGGTTTGTGCCCACGAGTTCCTCCGGATCAAGCCGGGCCAGACCGGCGCTTTCTGCCAATGGCACGACGCTGACTTCACCGCCCGCTGCATAGTGCTTCTCGAGTGCCGAATGCACATCCGCCATCGACGGATTGCCGATCATGAGGTCGAGATGCAGCGGCACATTGACCAGCATGCCCTGCGCAAACCGGCCCACAGCCGGCGTGAAGATCGGCCGCCGCGTGATTCCGGTGTGGGTCATGATTTCGGGCACATGCTTGTGCGCCAATGTGAGCGCGTAGGCAAAATAAGCGGCCCCGATCGCGTTGTCGTGCGAGGCGTCTTCCAGCTGCGCGATCAGCTGCTTGCCGCCGCCGGTATAGCCCGAGACCGCATTGACGGTCACAGGATAATCTGCCGGCAGCAGGCCTGCTGATACAAGCGGCGCGATGAGCGCTATGGCGCCGGTTGAATAGCAGCCCGGATTTGAGACGAACTGGGCGCTGGCAATGCGCTCCGCCTGTCCGGGAGAGAGCTCGGCAAATCCATAGGCCCAGTCCGGATTGCTCCTGTGCGCGGTCGATGCGTCGATGAAACGGGTTCCTGCATCAGCGGCCAGCGCAACGGCTTCCCGCGCTGCATCGTCTGGAAGGCACAGAATGGCAATGTCGGCATCGCGCAGAAATGTCTTGCGCACATCGGCATCCCGCCGCTGTTCTGCCGGCATCGACATCAGGTTGATATCCGTCCGGTCCTGCAGCCGCGAGACAATCTGCAGGCCTGTTGTTCCGTGTTCGCCGTCAATAAAGATCTTGGGAGCCATCGGGCTTCTCCGTTCATGCATGAAATTCAGGGACTTGGGCAGAGCTTCGGATATGATATCGGAAGCTGAAAGGGAGCTGGCGCGACTTTATCGTCGCGAGCGGCGTTCTGCGAGAAGTCCGAGATAATGCATGGCGACAGAGGCTCCGGCAATCGCGGTGATGTCCGCGTGATCATAGGCTGGAGCAACTTCTACAATATCAGCCCCCTTCATATCAAGCCCTCCAAGCTTCTGCAGCACCGACAGCATTTTCGCGCTGGAGGGGCCGCCGGCGACAGGGGTTCCGGTGCCGGGTGCGAAAGCAGGATCGAGGCAGTCGATATCGAAGGTGATGTAGCAGGCCGCATCGCCGACATGCTCGAGGATGGTGGAGGCGATCTGGGCGGCGGTCATGTCCTCCACCTCGTGTCCATAGAGGATACGAATTCCGCAGTCCTCGGGCGCATGGGTGCGGATGCCGACCTGGATCGAGCGTGTCGGGTCGATCACGCCATCGCGAACGGCACGGCCGACAAATGAGCCGTGATCGATGCGCTTGCCATCATCGAACCAGGTGTCCTGATGTGCATCGAACTGCACCAGGGCCAGCGGCCCGTATTTGGCCGCATGCGCCTTGAGCAGCGGCCAGGTAACAAAATGGTCGCCGCCCATGCTCATCAGGAAGGCGCCGGATGCCAGGATTTTCGCAGCCTCGCGTTCGATTGTTGCCGGTGTCTTCTGGTGATTGCCGTAATCGAGCAGGCAGTCGCCATAGTCGATCACCGCCATGGCCTCGAACAGGTCACGGTCAAAGGGATATTGCGGATCATTGTCAAAGATAGCCGCCGCTCTCCGGATTGCCTGCGGCCCGAACCGCGCGCCCGGACGGTTGGAGACTGCGGCGTCGAACGGGATGCCCCAGACCACGGCATCCGCGCCCTTGAGCGACTTGGTGTATTTGCGCCGCATGAACGACAATGCCCCGGCATAGGTCGGATCGCTCGCCGCCGATGTCAGCGAACGAGCGGTAAAGGCATGATCGATGGATTTGTTGGCCATGGTCTGGTTCCGGATGCGAGAAAGCTTTTGGTCTGTCTAACCCAATCACGCGGCATGATAAAGCCGGACTGACGGCATGGCGCGCTTTGGTCTAATACCGCCAGATCGGCGGATTCAGGGTTTGGGAAGCTTTGCAAGCTATGATCAGAAGCAGAAAACAGCTTCCAGAAGTCAGGAGACGGAGTTGAGCATGAGCGCTGCCAGGCCGCCATCGGCTTCATCAGAAACGCTGTATGCTGTCCAGTATTTGCGCGCGGCAGCCGCGTTGGCAGTGCTGCTTTATCATATTTCGGCTTCGTCGCAGGATGCCTGGGGCCTTGACCCCGAGCGTGTGGACCATGTCGGGGCTGCTGGTGTTGACCTGTTCTTTGTCATCTCCGGTTTTGTCATGGCGATGATTGTCGCCCGGCCCGGGGATTTCGACGGCGGGGATTTCTGGTTGCGGCGCATTGCGCGGGTGGTGCCGGCCTATTGGGTGATCACACTGGCGGTGTTCCTGTTGGCCTGGGGCATGCCGCACCTGTTCAACGAAGCCACGACCGACCTGCCGGCCCTTCTGATTTCACTGTCTTTTGTTGCTCTCGAACACGGCAATGGTGATACCGGCCCGTTGCTTGTGGTGGGCTGGACCCTGAATTACGAGATGTTCTTTTATGGCATTGTTGCCCTGACAGCCGGGCTGTTTGGCGACCGGCGGTTGATTGGGACATCAGGGGTCATCATCGCCCTGGTTGCGGTGGGGCAATGGCTCAGTCCGGCAAATCAAACACTGCTTTTCTACACCGATCCGATCCTGCTCGAATTCGTTCTGGGAATACTTGTGTTCAAGACCTGGAACCAGACACGTGCAACAGGGCAGGGACTCGCACCGCTGGCGGTCTTTGGCGCTGGCTGCGTCCTGTTGTTCCTCCAGTGGGAGCGCCCGGTCGGAGACATGCGCATGCTGTTCTGGGGCGTGCCGGCAGCTGCCATACTCTATGGTGCTCTGGGAACGCTGACTTTCCGCAGTGCTTTTCTGGCTCGCCTGGGTGACTGGTCATATGCGCTTTATTTGACCCACGTCTTTGTGGTTTCGCTCTATATCAAGCATATCGTTTCACGGGTTACCTTCATCGAGCTTCCCTGGCAGGTTCACTATCTGATCCTCGTTGTGTCAGCTTGCGCAGTGGCGGCGGTTTTCCATGGTTTAGTGGAGCGTCCATTGTCGCGCTGGACACTGCGCAAGATGCGAGGCGGCGATCCTGCTGCGCCGCGGGAAGCGTCAGTCAGATCTGCCTGACTGCCGGTCGGCCAGGCCGCGGTGCCATGTCGGCAGTTTTCCGATCAGTCATAAAAAAGACGGGGCCGAAGCCCCGTCCAAAAATACATTCCATTGTTGTCCGGCGACTTAACGCTTGGAGAACTGGAACGAGCGGCGGGCCTTGGCCTTGCCGTATTTCTTACGTTCGACAACACGGCTGTCGCGGGTCAGGAAGCCGCCCTTCTTGAGAACTGGGCGCAGGCCCGGCTCGTAGTAGGTCAGCGCCTTGGAGATGCCGTGACGAACCGCACCGGCCTGGCCGGAAAGGCCACCGCCGACAACGGTGCAGACAACGTCGAACTGGCCCTGGCGGGCAGCGGCGACGACCGGCTGCTGGACAACCATCTGCAGCACGGGGCGTGCGAAGTAGGTCACGAAATCACGGCCGTTGACGGTGATCTTGCCGGTGCCGGGCTTGACCCAGACGCGGGCAATCGCGTTCTTGCGCTTGCCGGTTGCGTATGAGCGGCCAAGGTCGTCGACCTTGCGCACGTGCACAGGTGCTGCCGGTTCAGCTTCAGCAGCGGTCACGGATGCGCCGAGCTCCTCAAGCGAATTGAGTTCAGCCATTATCAGGCGCTCCTTTTGTTCTTGGTGTTCAGCGAGGCGACGTCGAGGACGGTCGGCTGCTGGGCTTCATGCGGATGTTCCGCACCGGCGTAAACGCGCAGGTTTTTCATCTGGCGACGGCCAAGCGGGCCGCGGGGAACCATACGCTCGACAGCCTTTTCGATGATGCGTTCCGGAAAACGGCCTTCGAAAATCTGGCGCGCGGTGCGCTCCTTGATGCCGCCGGGATAGCCGGTGTGCCAGTAGTACTTCTTGTCTGTGTACTTCTTGCCGGTCAGGACCGCCTTTTCGGCATTGATGATCACGACATTGTCGCCATCGTCAACGTGAGGGGTAAAGGTGGCTTTGTGCTTGCCGCGCAGGCGGTTGGCAACAACAGTGGCCAGACGACCGACGACGAGATCTGTCGCGTCGATGATCAACCACTTCTTTTCCACCTCTGCAGGCTTCTGCGAGAAGGTTTTCATTGGAGTTCTCTCTTCATTCAGGATCCGGAGCTGATCAAGTCAGTCGACGGACGTTTCTTGTTGCTTGTGTTGTTCCGGAAGGTTGCAATGCAGCTTCCCATAACAACGGATGCGCCGAAATCCTAGAATTCCGACGCTGCGTGCTTATAGGTGAGGTGAAAATTGTCGTCAAGCGACGCATTTCGGCGGGATCATCAAATAAGTCAATAAAAACAAGGTGGTACATGTACGGTATTTTGATACCGTAAAAATCGACATCAAAGTTGCTCACACACGTGGCGGAATCGAATAGGTCGCCGTGGCATGCGCCACCAATTCTCCGCCGGAATCGCTGATGGCGATGTCGGTGACCACAAGCCGTTTGCCGAGTTTGAGGATCGTGGCCGTTGCGTCTAGCGGCCCGGGCTCGGGCTTCATCAGGAAGTTGATGTTGAGATTGGTGGTCACAGCAAGCGCTACCCGGCCGATATGGGCAAGGATCACCGAATAGGCCGCAAGGTCGGCCAGCATGAACATCGTTGGCCCGCTCACCGTTCCGCCGGGCCGGAGATGCTTGGTGTCAGCTTCGAGGCGGACCAGGGCCGTTCCCGGCGCCACGTCGACAACCGTGATGTTGTCCCCGTTCGTCTTGATCTGCGGAAACACCTCGTCGAGGTAGCTTGAGACCTCTGGAGCAGACATCACGGGAGCGGCGGGTGCGGGCATGTGCGGGTTCCTGTAAGGAGGGTGAGGGATGTGGCCCCGTTAGGCAGCAATGTCGCTTGCCGGGATACCACGGCGTGGCGTCCTTGCCTCGTACGCTAGGCCAGAATCTGTGTTGCGGTCAAAATTGCGAAAATTGATTGGATGGTCAACGCCGCACGGGGTTCTCGCCGCCTGTTGCGCGGGTTAAGCTCAAGGCAAATTAAACAAAGGGTTTTAAGCATGAGTATCGTCGAGTTGAACCAGGATACGGCGGCTTTGGTCACGTCGGAAAAAATTGGCAGTGTCTTGCGGCTGGAGATGAACAATCCGCCTGCCAACGCGCTGTCTGTCGCCATGATGCAGGCGTTGAAGGCTAAGCTGGACGCGACCCGCCAAGACAAGTCCATCCGCGCGGTGATCATTGCTTCGGCAACGCCGGGAAAGCTGTTCTCCGCCGGCCATGATCTCAAGGAGTTGACCCTCCATCGCGCCGATGAGGACCGTGGCAGGGCGTTCTTCGCCCGCACCATGAAACTCTGCGCCGAACTGATGCAGGCAATCGTCCATTTGCCGGTTCCGGTGATCGCCGAAGTCGATGGCCTGGCAACTGCTGCCGGATGCCAGCTTGTGGCCTCATGTGACCTGGCGTTTTGTACCGACACGTCCGCTTTCTGCACGCCGGGCGTCAATATCGGCCTGTTCTGCTCCACCCCGATGGTGGCGTTGAGCCGCAATGTGCACCGCAAGCAGGCCATGGAAATGCTGCTCACCGGTGAAACCATCGACGCCTCGACCGCACGTGAATTCGGGCTGATCAACCGCATCATGCCGCGCCAGTATCTCAATCAGGTGGTGATGAAATACGCCGATGTGATTGCCTCCAAATCTCCCCTGACCGTGAAGATCGGCAAGGAAGCGTTCTACCGCCAGGCCGAGATGTCGCTGGAAGATGCCTATGAATACACCGCCGGCGTGATGGTCGAGAACATGATGGCGCGGGATGCGGAAGAAGGCATCGGTGCTTTCATCGCCAAGCGCACACCGGAATGGACCGGGGAATAGGCGAGCGTGGTCTGGCAGTCGTCCGAACGTTGACAGTTTGGTGTCCCATTCGTATGTTCACTTTTTGTTCCAAGGCAACCAAAACGGGGATGGTTTTGTATCATCACCATCCAGGGAGATTTCGCGATGAGTATTGAACCACGCATCACCATGATCACGCTTGGCGTTGCCGACGTGTCCGCCGCGACTGCATTTTATCAGCGGCTCGGGTTCAAGCGGTCTTCCGCGTCCAACGATGATGTTACCTTCTTCCATATGAACGGCACGGTGTTGGGGCTGTTCGGCAGGGACGCGCTGGCTGCTGACGCCGGGCGTGAACCGACCGCGCCGCAAGGCTTTGAAGGCACGGCGCTGGCGCACAATCTGGGATCACGCGAAGCCGTTGATGCAGCCTGGGAGTTCGCGGTTCAATGCGGTGCCGAGCCGGTGAAAAAGCCGCACGAGGTGTTCTGGGGTGGATATTCCGGCTATTTCGCCGATCCGGATGGCCACCTGTGGGAACTGGCCCACAATCCGTTCATGGAATTGGACGCAAATGGCCACATGACCTTGCCTGACTAGATCATTGACCGGCAAAGGAGCCACAGGTTCTATGAACGAGGATGTTCTCTGGCGCTCTGAAATGGCCTGCCGTGCGGCGTGGCCGGCCGAAACGGATTTCTGCTTTGCCGGCTGGAGTGCCAGACGCAGCGGCGGAAACATCCGCCGTGTCAATTCACTCAACCCGTTGCCCGGCTTCACCGGGCTCGATGAAGCAGTGATCGACCGGACCGAGGCCTTCTACAGGAGCTTCGGACAGCCCGCGCTTGTCCGGCTGATGTCGTTTGCCGGAGCCGCCTCGTCCGATCTGTTGGCGCGCCGCGGGTATCGGCGCGAGGGCGCAACCACCACGTTATGTGCCGACCTCGGGAATCCGGCACCTGTTGTAGCTTCCCGCGCAAGACTGTGGGAGCACCCTGATCCCGCATGGCTTGCGGCACGCAACCGGGTCGCGGTGTCCGACCCGGCGATCTTCGCCAAGATGCTGCAGCTGATCGAGCCTCCAAGGCGGTTTGCCGGCATGGAGGTTGACGGGGAAATCCGGTCGTTGGCTTATGGCGTGATCGTCGACCGTATGCTTGTGGTCGAGTCCGTTGCCACCGAAGAAGTTTACAGGGGCAGGGGGCTCGCCAGGCAAGCGGTCGGATCGCTGTTGCATTGGGCCGCGGCACAAACCGTTGACCGGGCGGTGCTGCAGGTCGTTACCGACAATGCGCCGGCACGGGCACTTTATCGTTCGCTCGGCTTCGCGGATGTGCTGTTCGACTACTTCTATATGCGCCAGCCGTAACCGTGACGCCGCCCGGTCATGGCCTCAACCGGAGCAACGGGCGGGTTTTGAACAAACTATCCTCATCATAATCGGCCGCAGTCGGATCGCAGCGGATCACCCGGCAGGAGTTCGTGTCGCGTGCCGGCACGCTGGCCCAGACACCGATCGACGGACTTTCGCACATCAGCGACGAACTGACATAGCGGTCATAGATCGGCAATCCGCGTTTTGAGGTGTGCCTGAGGATCGCTTCACCTTCATGAATGAGGGCCGCGCGAATGTCGCTGCAATTGTTTTTCGTGGTCTCGATGCGGCTGATCGCGCTTGCCGGGCTGACTGTGGCTGAAAGCATTGCCACCAGCGCTGCAGCGCTCAAAAACATGCTCTGGGTGATTTTTGATTTCGGTTTCATCGGGGACTCCGCCTAGTGAATGCAATCCATCATGCGGAAGGATTGTGGCGGCGGTTTGGAAGACGGCCCGCAATCTGGTGCTTGACGCTGCTCTGCGTCATTGCCACAAACAGCGGACCAGAATTTCGGAAACCCGACTATGAACCACGATGCGTACGACAATTCCTATATTTCCGGAATCCTGCAGTCAGTGAAAACCATTGCTGTGGTCGGCGCATCTGCCAACGACGTGCGCCCGAGCTATTTCGTCATGAAATATATGCTCGACAAGGGCTATCAGGTCATTCCCGTCAATCCGGGGCAGGCGGGGCGTGAAATCCTTGGCCAGATGACTTACGCGAAGCTCAGCGACATCCCAGTCGCCATCGATATGGTCGACATTTTTCGTGCGTCCGATGCCGTGCCCGGCATTGTCGAGGAGATGTTGGCGCTCGCTCCTCTGCCGAAGGTTGTCTGGATGCAGTTGACGGTGCGCCATGATGAGGCTGCCGCTCGCGCGGAAGCCGCGGGCATAAAGGTGGTCATGAACCGCTGCCCGAAGATTGAGTATGGGCGCTTGTCCGGCGAAATCGGCTGGAACGGCGTCAACTCAGGCCTGATTTCCTCCCGCAAGCCGGTGATGCGTTCCGGATTTCAGAGTTATGGGCTTCGGGTGAAGCCCGGTGGCAGCGGAGAGTCGCAATAGTTCGTTGTTTACGGGATCTTTCCAACGATAGCTCGCAAGGCCAGGTCCCGCATTCGCGAGCGCTGGTCATAGTTCTGAACCATTGCGCTGTAGGATGGTCTGTCTGAGACCCTTGTTTCAGCTCGGAACGGACCGAAAAAGATGGAACCTGGCGTATGGGGATGGTGAAGCGGCTGTTCAGCCTGTTGCGGACAGCCAGTTTTCTCGCGGTGCTGTGTGTATCGCTTGCGACAACTGCCGTGAGTATGGGGATTTGGGCGGTGTCACTGACAGCGCAGGTCACAACCATGACTGCGAGCGCCGCTGCCACCGCAATTGCCCATCGAAAAGCCATCGCCGCCGCAGTCGTGCGCACCAAGGCAAAGGCAAGATTGCGCCGTGCTCTCGTTATCTTGCCGATAGCAGGCATCGCCGCAGCGGCGGCGTTTGAAAGGCAGGATTATCTGGAATGGAAGGAAGATAATCCTGAAGGTGATCTCGAGCAATATGGCTGTGAGCTAAGTGCTGTGTCGACGGAAGTGATCGATGAAGTGTTGCAGGATTTGCCCGAGGCGGTGCGCCCGTCAAAGGGGTGGCTTCTGTCACGGGTTCCAAGCTGTGAGACACAAGCCACAGGCCAGGATCTTGCCGGCAATTGAAGCCGGACGCCGCCTCGTGTGGACGTTTGAGATCGGACTTCTGCGCCCTTCTCTTGGATTTCACGTAGCTTTTGTGTGGTGGAATTTATTTTCCTTCTGCTTGTGTCTTTGATGGGTGGGAAGGGCGCGAATGCGGCTGCGGCGCAAAAATCTTCTTTGACCATGGCGCGGACATGCGGGATAACCTCCTCCACGTTTACGTCGGGTACTAAGGGAGAAGTCCATGTCGAACAATCAGCCAGGTTTTGATACACTAGCCATTCACGCGGGGGCGCAGCCCGATCCAGCAACGGGCGCGCGCGCCACACCCATCTATCAGACCACGGCTTTCGTGTTTGATGACGCTGATCATGCAGCCTCCTTGTTCGGCCTGAAGGCCTTTGGCAACATTTACACCCGCATCATGAACCCGACCCAGGCCGTGCTTGAAGAGCGGGTTGCAGCGCTCGAAGGCGGCACAGCGGCACTCGCGGTCGCGTCGGGCCACGCGGCACAGCTGATCGTGTTTCACACCATCATGAGCCCTGGTGACAATTTTGTCGCCGCCAACCGGCTCTACGGCGGATCGATCAACCAGTTCGGAAAAGCCTTCCAGTCATTTGACTGGCATGTGCGCTGGGCCGATCCGGCGGATATGGGCAGCATCGAAAGTCAGATCGATGAGCGCACCAAGGCTATTTTCGTCGAAAGCCTTGCCAACCCTGGTGGCACCTTTGTCGATATCAATGCCATTGCCGAAGTCGCGCGCAAGCACGGTTTGCCGCTGATCGTCGACAACACCATGGCGTCACCTTACCTCATCCGCCCGATCGAGCACGGTGCCGACATTGTCCTGCACTCTCTGACCAAGTTTATCGGCGGCCACGGCAATTCGATGGGCGGCGTGATTGTCGATGGCGGATCGTTCGACTGGTCGAAATCCGGCAAATATCCGGCCCTGTCCGAGCCACGCTCGGAATATGGCGACATCGTTTTGCATGAGAGCTTTGGCAACTTTGCCTTCGCCATTGCCTGCCGTGTGCTTGGCCTGCGTGACCTTGGTCCGGCAATCTCGCCGTTCAATGCCTTCATGATCCTGACCGGAGCAGAAACCCTGGCGCTTCGCATGCAGCGCCATTGTGACAATGCGCTGGCTGTGGCCGAATGGCTGACCAAGCACGACAAGGTCGACTGGGTGCATTATGCCGGTCTGCCCGATCATGAAAACCATGCCTTGCAGCAGCGCTATTCTCCCAAGGGGGCCGGCTCGGTCTTCACCTTCGGCCTCAAGGGCGGCTACGACGCAGGCGTCAAGTTTGTTGAAGGTCTCGAGATGTTCTCGCACCTGGCCAATATCGGCGACACCCGTTCGCTGGTCATCCATCCGGCCTCGACCACCCACCGTCAGCTCACGCCCGAGCAGCAGGTTGCCGCCGGCGCCGGCCCTGATGTGGTGCGGCTGTCGATCGGCATCGAAGACGTCAAGGACATCATCGCTGACCTCGAACAGGCGCTCGCCAAGGCCTGAGCCAGAACTTTACTGAATGCAAATCAAGCGGCCCGGTCTTTCAAAACCGGGCCGTTTTGGTTTCAGTTCACAAGCGCGTCTGAAGCGCCCGCCACCGACCCGGCGAAACACCGAATGCCGATGTAAACTGCCGTGTCATATGCGATTGGTCGCTAAACCCGCTCAGGGCCGCAGCGTCTGCCAGAGTCACGCCTCGCGAAATCGCATCGCGTGCCCGGTCCAGCCGGCGCATGGTCAGGTAGCGATAGGGACTGGTACCCAGTGCTGTTCGAAACTGGCGCGCCAGGCTGTAGCGGTCATGCTGGGTGACATGCTCCAATTCCTCGGAGCGAACAACGCGATCGATATTGGCATTGAGATAGTCCCGGGCAATTGCGATCGCGCGCGCATCAATCGGAGCCGGCTGCAACCGTCCGGCGGATTGATCCTGTGCCAACAGGCTTTCCGCGAGCAACAGCGTAATCTGATCGAACTGCATCGGCTCAAGCGGGTTGTCCATATCGCCCAAGGCGGTTTGCAACACGCTCAAGAGCCGAGTGTCGCCAAGCACTGCATTTTTGACAAAGGGCAGGGCCGATGCCGAGGCGCCCAAAGCATCGCGAACGAGCGAAGGCTCTATATAGAGCATACGGTAGCGAAACCCGGAACTTGAACCGGCATGCCCGTCATGCACTTCATCGGGGTGAAGAACAATGACATCGCCTGATGTGCTGTCAGATCGCGCGCCACGGTAGTGAAAGCTCTGCACGCCATTGATCGTATAGCCAATTGAATAGGTGTCGTGGCGATGTGGTCTATAGGCCTTGCCGGAAAAATAGGCCTCGATCCGCTGAATGCCGGTTTGGTGTGGAGCAAACACCAGCCAGTCCTCTGCGCACGATCGTTCAAGACCGGTTGCCACCGGATCTGTTTGAATAAGGCTTGCCTGTGTCACGTTCGATATCAGCCATACATATCCAGGAGACTGCATTGCCCCCCGCCAAACTTAATATCATAGCCTCGGCTGATAAACAGATATCCAAGACTTTTGATCCGCATATTGTCGGCGATATCAATGACTACCAAGTCAAAGTGGCCAAATTCGGTGATGTCTTTGACTGGCATTCCCATGCGGCCGAGGATGAAGCATTCCTGATCTTACGCGGCAAAATCGCCCTTGATTTCAGAGATGGCAGCGTCGAGCTGGGCGAGGGCGATTTCCTGGTCGTCCCGCACGGGGTGGAGCACCGCCCGCGATCCCTGACCCATGAACCTCTTGTCTTGATGTTTGAGCCCGCGACAACCCTGAATACCGGTGACGTGGAGAGTGAGTTGACGGTTAGCGCTCTCAAGCGCCGCGCGTTCACTGACCAGAACGGCGGTGCACAGGAATGAATTTTGACAGCAAGATTGCCATTGTGGTGCGTGATGATCTGGCCACATGGCAAAAGTTGAACGTCACCGCGTTTTTGACGTCCGGACTTGTGGGTGCGAATGATGATCTGCTTGGCGAGCCCTACATGGATGCAGACGGCAATGCCTATCATGCGCTGGCCATCCAGCCGATGATCGTGCTGGCTGCGGACGCGGCGACAATCCGGAAAATCTATGAGCGTGCCATGACCCGCAACGCCAGGCTCTCGCTTTATACACACGAGATGTTTTCAACCGGGCATGATGCTGCAAACCGCGCCGCTGTCGCTCAATTCCATGCCGCTGATTTGAACATTGTGGGTCTCGCACTGCGCGAAGAGCGCAAGCTGGTCGACAAGATCACCAAGGGCGCAAGAATGCATCCTTGAACATTGCTCGTGGGGTTGTCCGGGAGGCCTGGTGCTGCTCTTATGCAGGCCAAGAGGGGAGCGTTCGATGACACGTTTCATTTGTCAGCTACTGTGGATTTTGCTGTTGGGCATGGCTCCTGCCAAGGCCGAGATACTCACCTCCATATCGTCTGCCAGCATCGACGATCCCAAGTCCTTCTGGCGTGCGGCCATGGAGGAGTTTTACGGTCGCTATGACAATGGCCGCAAATGCTGGGTTGCAGGAGGAGCGTCTGAGCCGCTGTGCATGCGCCCGCATCTGCTGTCCAGCGTGGTCGAGAACGGTGTTCAAACCCTCTATGTCGCCATGGCTGGCTACGCGGTGACCCCACAGGGTGGGCGTGCTGACTGTCATGCCTGCGGTGGCAAGCTCGGGCTGGTGGTTCTCAGACCCCAAGGCGACAGACTTGCACTGGTTGCCAGCAACAGCCTCTCAGCCGATGTGGGCTCCTGGGGGCATGTTCCATCAGAAGACGCGTTTCGCGTGGTCCCGCTGGGGAACAACAACCACGGCTGGCTGATGGCATTTGCCTATACCGGGCAGGGCTATACCGAGGGCAATGTCACGGTGTTCGGTCTGCTGGGCGACAGGATCGCCGACCTTGGCGCGATACCGACCCATTCGGACAATGCCGGCACCTGTGGAGATGGTTTGGGGATCTGCTACAGTCACATCTACGAGGTGTTCACTGATCCCGTTCCAGGCCCCGGACTCTTTGGTGATCTGCTGGTTCGCAAGGTGGAAAGCACAAATCCCAATGCTCCGGGCAGTTTCAGAGTGAGATTTTCATCCGAGGAACTGAAATATGCCGCGCCGGAAAGCCTTGACGCGGCGATGGGGCAATAAAGATCTGCTTGATCTCCCGCAATTACGGCGGCTGAAAATCGCGATAGGCTCTCATTCCAAGCAAATGATGGAGGCCTCTCATGTCTGATAACACTGTACGAACCCTGATGGCCGCGGCGCTTGTCGCGTTGTCGGTGGTCCCGCCGGTTCAGGCCCAATCGGCCAATCCTGCCTGGCTGGATAAACTCTCCGAGCAACTTGCCGTGGAGAAGGGCTGTGAAGTCGACTATTTCCTCAACATGAAGGAAGGAGAGCTGGCGGGACGCCTGACATTTGAAGCGCGTGCGCAGTGCGCCGATGGACGTCAGTTTGACGGGGCGCTGACCGAACCTGCCGACAGTTTCAGCATCAGCGAATGCGACGTGCAGGTGTGCTGAGGCCAGCCGATCATCTCCCGCGCTGGTCTGCCATATCGGCGGCTAGCCAAGCCATCCGATCACAGAACCACAATTTGAACATCGAGGCCAGCATGGCGCCGGCGAAGCTTGCCCATGGGTCAAGTGCCCACAGGCCGTAGGCGAGGGGAATGATCGAAAGTCCCGACAGGCTGCTCAGTGCCATGGCTGCCTTTGCGTGATGCGCCGGGATTGGGCTTGTCTTGCGCGCCAGCCAGTAACGCTCGCCCAGCACCGCCTTCGACGCCCAGTTGTCCAACCGGACAGGTGGCGGGTAGGCGCGCGGATTGATGATGGTCCAAAGGACAAGCAGGCCAAGGGGCGCCAAGCACCACCAGCCGATCCAGACGCGGGACCAGATAGCAAGCGACAGCAGCGCCAATATGGGCACCCTGGTCCAGAAGCTCCAGGGATTGGCATGACGCGCCCAGGTCGCGTCGCTCATCATCATCGATCTTTCAATTGCTTTGTCCAGTCGCATTGATGCATCCTTGCTCATCGCTCGTGCCCTCGGTCCGGACGGTACCCCGGGCAGTCAATCGCCGCGGCACCGTCTGATCCCTATGTGCGGACGAGGCGGCTGCCGGTTCAATTTTGAGGGTGCATTATCATGACAAAGACAAATTTCATTCCGGTCAGTCCCTCTGTCCAGCCTGAGGTGTCCAGACCGGATGCTCATAAGATTCTTGCAGGGGATCCGGTTCATACCAGCTGGAATCTGGAAGAGCGCAACGGGCTCTATTGCGGCATCTGGCAGTCGACGCCGGGCAAATGGCGGATCGCTTATGACGAGTGGGAGTATTGCCACATCCTCGATGGCGTGTCCGTCATTGCCGAGGATGGAGGCGAGGCAATGACCGTCAGAAAGGGCGACAGTTTCATCCTCAGGCCGGGCTTCAAGGGAAGCTGGGAAGTACTTGAAACGACTCGAAAAGATTATGTTATAAAAATCTAATGTAAAAAATTAGAAAGTTCTGATAAATGCGATGTCGAACGCACTGCGATTGATCCACTTTCCGGACAATGGCGGGACGATTCACGACAACGCTCAACGGACAATCAGGCGCTCAAGCCCATGGAAATGGTAGCTGTCGCGATAGTGTGGCGCTGCCTCCAGCTTGAGCTCCGGCAGGCGTGAAAACAGCACGGACAGCGATTGCTGCAGCTCAAGCCGCGCCAGTGGCGCGCCGATGCAAAAATGCAGGCCCGCTCCGAAACTCACATTTTTCTGGTCCGCGCGACCGGGACGGAACTCGCCAGGCGCATCGAAGGCTGAGGGGTCGCGATTGGCAGCTCCGAGCAGCAACGCCACCTGCTCGCCCGGCTTCAGCGTCACCGGTCCGAGGTCGATATCCTCATAGGCATATCGGGTGAACATGTGCAGCGGCGCGTCATATCGCAGCGCCTCTTCAACCGAAGCTGCGGCGGCTTCTGGCGTGTCGAAAAAGCGGCGAGGATCGCCTCCTTGTTCGAGGATGGTTTTTACCGCATTGCCGGTCTGGTGCACGGTGGCTTCATGTCCGGCATTGAGCAACAGCACGCAGGTCGAGATGAGCTCGTCATCGGTCAGTTTCTCGCCGGTGTCGCGCACGGCAATCAGCGCCGACAAAAGATCATCGGCTTTGTTGTGACGGTGCTCTTCGATGTGGGCAGTCAGAAATGCGCCGAACGCGGCCGAGGCATGGTTGGCGCGTTCCTCGGTCTTCCGCGAGCGCTGCGGCACATACATTTCGCACATGGCATGCGACCAGGCGAGCAGGTCATTTGCACGGTTGACCGGCACGCCGAGCAACTCGCAGATGATTGTCAGCGGGATCGGCGTGGCAAAGGACGGCAGCAGATCAAACGGCTGGTCCGTGGGCAGTGCATCGACGAGCTCATTGGCCAGCGCACTGATACGGGGCCGCAATCTCTCCACTGAGCGCGATACAAAGGCGCGATTGACCAGCGTTCTCAGCCGCGTGTGGGCCGGTGGTTCGCGCTCAAGCAGCGAACCGCTTTCAATGCGGTCAAAATCAGCCAGATGGCCGCGTCCCTCGACCGGATTGAGCGGCGCCCCCCAGCGGTTCTCACGGCCAAACCGCCGGTCGCGCAAAAATCCATTGACCTGATCATAGGCCGCCACGCACCACATGCCATACTCTTCCCAGTAGAACACCGGCGAGTTGCGGTGCCTCTCGGCGTAAAAGCGGTAAGGATCCTGAACAAAGTCAGGCGCTGAGGGATCCTGGGAGACGGAAAGCGTGTGTAGGGTCATGGCCGAGCCTTTAGCGCGGAATGAAACTCGACAAAATCGGTAATTTTCGCCGTGACCAGTTTTTAGATCGCCAGTGCTCTGTTTTTCCATCCTCTGGCAGCTCAACATGAAGGAGGTCCACATGTCCATGAATGAGATCCACAGTCTTGATCACACCGTCATTCTCTGCCGTAACATGGCGGAAACGCGGTCTTTTTACCGCGATGTCATGAAGCTCACTCTGGAAGTGGATCGCGAAAACTGGGCCAGTTTCCGCGTCGGCGCCACACTGTTGAGTCTGAGACCGCGCGGCAAATGGTCGGCGTGGGATGATGGCAATACGGAAACGGGGGCGGCTGGCGTTCAGCTGGCATTCCGCGTACCGCTTCCCGCCGTCGACACTTGCCATTCGGAGCTTGTCGCTGTTGGCGTCGAAATCCTGCGTCGGCCGACCGATCTGCCGGACTGGCGTCACCGGACGCTGTATTTCCGCGATCCTGAAGACAATCTCATCGAGATCTACGCCGAATATTGAGGTCGTGCTCCGACCTGAAACAGACGCCGGGCGCTTAAGTCCCGGCATCCCTATCGGGAAACGCCCCATCAGGCGATGCCCCGCGATCGCATCAATGGCAGCGGCTGCGGCCTGATACCTGTATCCAGCCGGAGGAGGCTGGCTGGACTTCCACCGTGCGCGCAACCGTCTTGATCACCGGCGGCACCTGCCGCGCGATGGTGCGGGCGGGCTCAATCACCACAGTACGGGTGCGATGCGCATAGCGTGCGGGTACCCGTTCATGCACGGTGCGGGCAGGCTGCACGATCACGGTCCGGGCGCGCGTGGCGTATTGCGCCGGGTGAACAACCTTGCACAGGGTTCTCTTGCCATGCACGTGGCGCCATTCCCACCCGACAGATTTTGGCCGCACCATTACCGTTTGGTGAACGGTCCGTGTGACCGCCGGAATGTGCCGGGCAACCACATGTGCGGGTGTGACCAGGACCTTTTCAGTCACCTGGCCATAGCGTGCGGGGATGGTTTCATGGATCACGCCGCCAGGGCGAACGACGACCTGCTGATGCACGGTTTTATAGACCGCCGGCTGATGAACCTGTTGGTAGCAGGCCAGGGTCTTGCCGCCGGCAAGGGCCGGTGAGGCGAAGGAAAAAGCGACAATGGTCGCGGAAAGAATGCGGCAAGCTTTTGATAACTCGAACATTTTACTCACTCCCCTGTTGCGGCAGCGGCTTTCTTGGTGGCCGTCTCCGCGACTTGAAAAGCAAGTGTGACTCACTCTACTGCGCAAGGAAAGCAAAACGTTAACTTTTGCGGCATTGAGCAATCGCCGGGGGCGAATGGGTCAGGACGTCGACCCCAGGAGAACCGGCACCATGGACAGCACCAATAAAGCTGCCATCAGAATGTTGAATACGAAAAGCCGCTGGCCCTGGCCGAGAAAGCGGCGCAGCGCCTTGCCGGAAATCGCCCACAGGCTGATAGATGGTAGGTTTACAAAGGCAAATATCGGAACCAGCGTGGCAAGGCTCGCCGCTGGCCTGTTCGGGTCGACATAGGATGCGGTGAGGATGAAGGCCACCGTCCAGGCCTTGGGATTGACCAGTTGCAGCGCCGCCGCCTGGGCAAAGGAGAACGGCTTGCCGATGGGCTGCTCTCCCTGCGGACCCAGCGAACCGCTGCGCGCCATCTTGACCGCCAGCCAGACAACATAGATCCCGCAGGTCAGTCTGATGATGTGGCCGGTAAGCGGAAAGATGTCGAATACCTGCCCAAGGCCTAGCCCGACTAGCACCACCATGTACAGGAAACCCAGGCTGATCCCCAGAACCAGCGGCAGGGAGCGAATGAAGCCGAAATTGGCGCCCGATGCGAGCAACAGGAAATTGCCGGGGCCGGGGGAAACCGACATGACAAAGGCAAAGCCTGCTAGGGCGAAGATCGTGTCGAGGGGCAAGGCCTGAGCTCCGTGGCTGATGGGTTCACGAAGGCCTTGTATCGATCCATGACGGGTGGAACACTGCTCGAAACGCCTATTTGATTTGCAGATAGTCCCGTTTTCTGCTTCATCAACCGCCATGGACGTTCTCTCAGACATCTTCTCCGCCCTGCGTGTCGAGGCCGGGCTCTATTTCAGCGCCAGCTTCAAGGGCGATTTTGCCGTTCGTCTTGCGCCCGAACTCAAGCGCATTCGCTTTCATCTCGTGCGCGAGGGAAACTGCGTCGTCACCGTTGCAGGGTGCCCGCCGGTCCGTCTCGGTCGCGGCGACTTGGTGTTGATCCCGCACGGGGCCGCACAAATCCTGTCTTCGCTAGAAGATCCCGGTCCGGCGCTGGATCTCGATGCGGTGCTGTCGCGACACCCGCCGGTGGAAGGGAAGCTCAGTTTCGGAGACGCCGGGCCGGCATGCATACTTCTGTGCGGATTTCTCGGCTTCGATGAGGCGCTTGCTCATCCCGTGTTCGGCGGCCTCCCGGAGATGATCATATGTCCGCCGGCGCACGGTCCGCTGACAGAAGGCACGAGCATGGCGCTCGACCTGCTGCGCGCCGAGGCGGAAAACGGGCAGGACGGACAGCAGGCGATCGTGCTCAGGACGGTGGAGATATTGCTGATGCAGTTACTGCGCGCCGGTCGCGGCGTGCATCGGGCCGATGCGGACAGTTTTTCCGCAGCCCTTTCGGATTATAGGCTCGCCAGGGCGCTTTCTGCGATCCACGCCAATCCCGAGCGCCCGTGGAACATCGGCACGCTTGCCGCTGTTGCCGGCATGTCGCGATCCCGCTTCGCGCACCGGTTCAACCGGTTGGTCGGTGTCGCACCGATGGCCTATCTCACCAACTGGCGCATGACCAGGGCACGGCAGCTTCTGCAGCGGCCGGGCCTCGGTATGGCCGAAGTGGCTGAACGGTGTGGCTACCAGTCGGTCCCGGCCTTTGGCCGGCGATTTGCTGCGATCTTCGGTACCGGTCCCGGTAAATGGCGCAAACAGCAGCGTGCCGACGCCGAAAATCCGACATAATCGAGAACAATCGAAAACCGTAACTCGGTCTTAACGCCCGTCGTGAACAACAGTTCCAAACCGTTTCGGCGCCTTGCGTCTTGAAGCGGCGGGGGGGCACACTCTATGTAGTGGGTTCAATGAGACTGATTCTGGGCAGGCTTTTGTATCTGCCGGGCCGTTTGACAAGGGAAGCGCAATGAAAAATACAGTTGATACCGCCATGGCCCTGGTGCCCATGGTCGTTGAACAGACAAACCGCGGCGAACGGTCCTACGATATTTTTTCGCGGCTCCTCAAGGAGCGGATCATCTTCATCACCGGTCCGGTTGAAGATCACATGGCGACGCTGGTCTGCGCCCAGCTTCTGTTTCTCGAAGCCGAGAATCCGAAGAAGGAAATCGCCATCTACATCAATTCGCCCGGTGGTGTGGTGACCGCCGGCATGGCGATTTACGACACCATGCAGTTCATCCGGCCGGCCGTGTCGACCCTGTGCGTCGGTCAGGCAGCGTCCATGGGATCGCTTCTGCTTGCTGCCGGTCACAAGGACATGCGCTTTGCCACGCCCAACGCCCGCATTATGGTGCACCAGCCTTCCGGCGGGTTCCAGGGGCAGGCTTCGGACATCGAGCGTCATGCGCAGGACATCATCAAGATGAAGCGCCGGCTCAATGATATCTATGTCACGCACACCGGCCAGGACTACGAAACAGTTGAAAAGACCCTGGACCGCGACCACTTCATGACTGCAGATGAAGCGCTCGGCTTTGGTCTTATCGACCGCGTTATTGATAAGCGCGAATATGTCGAGACGGATTCTTAAGCGACCGATCGGGGTCGTTTGGTCTGAATCAGGCGTTGTTTTCGGAACGATGCGCTACTCCTGCAACATGTTTGTGTGTGCTTGGGGTGGTACAAGTTCCGCATCGCGCTAATATAGACGTTAAGTCTATGTTCAATTTCTCTGGCGTAGCATTGCCAGTGAGACGGGGATTCGTTGCCACCGGCCGCAGGAATGGTTACCTGATGGTCGGGTTTGTACCCCGAGATTGCCTGTAGGTTCCGACGCTGAGGCGTTGGGGCGGTCAGGCGCCATACATCCGGGCTTGATGCCTGGATTGCGGGAAGGAAAGTGAAATGAGCAAGGTTAGCGGCAGCAACGGCGGCGACTCCAAAAATACCCTTTATTGCTCTTTCTGCGGCAAGAGCCAGCATGAAGTGCGCAAACTCATTGCCGGTCCTACTGTATTCATCTGCGATGAATGCGTGGAATTGTGCATGGACATCATCCGCGAGGAAAACAAATCCTCGATGGTGAAGGCGAGCGATGGTGTGCCCACCCCGCAGGATATCATCGCAACTCTCGATGAGTATGTGATTGGCCAGCATCAGGCCAAGAAGATCCTGTCTGTGGCGGTTCACAACCATTACAAGCGTCTCAACCACTCGTCGAAATCCGGCGAAGTGGAACTGGCCAAGTCCAACATTCTGCTCGTCGGACCCACCGGCTGCGGCAAGACCTATCTGGCCCAGACGCTGGCGCGTATCATCGACGTGCCCTTCACCATGGCTGACGCCACGACGCTGACCGAAGCCGGTTATGTTGGTGAAGACGTTGAGAACATCATTCTCAAGCTGCTTCAGTCGGCCGATTACAACGTCGAACGCGCCCAGCGCGGCATTGTCTATATCGACGAGGTCGACAAGATCTCGCGCAAGTCGGACAATCCGTCGATCACCCGTGACGTGTCGGGCGAGGGCGTGCAGCAGGCGCTTCTGAAGATCATGGAAGGCACGGTTGCCTCGGTACCGCCGCAGGGCGGCCGCAAGCATCCGCAGCAGGAATTCCTGCAGGTCGACACCACCAACATCCTGTTTGTCTGCGGTGGAGCCTTCGCCGGTCTCGACAAGATCATCTCCGCGCGGGGTGAAAAAACCTCGATCGGCTTCGGCGCCAATGTCCGCGCCCAGGACGAACGCCGCGTTGGTGCGGTGTTGCGCGAACTCGAGCCCGAAGATCTGGTGAAATTCGGCCTGATCCCGGAATTCATCGGCCGTCTGCCGGTGTTGGCAACGCTCGAAGATCTTGATGAGGATGCGCTGATCCAGATCCTGACCCAGCCGAAGAACGCGCTGGTCAAGCAGTATCAGCGTCTGTTCGAGATGGAAGATGTGGAGCTCACCTTCCACGAAAGCGCTCTGAAGGAAATCGCCAAGCGCGGTATCATCCGTGCAACCGGCGCACGTGGACTGCGTTCGATCATGGAGAAGATCCTGCTCGACACAATGTTCGAACTTCCTACCCTGGAAGGTGTGCGCGAAGTGGTCATTTCCGATGAAGTGGTAACCGGCAACGCCCGTCCGCTTTACATCTATGCCGAGCGTGACGGCGAGACCAAGGATTCTGCCTCGGCGTAATCTGCCGGTCAGGATCATCGTCTATCTGTTTTGAGCGGGCCCTTCGGGGCCCGTTCGCATGTCCAGATGCGACACTCAGCGCTTAACCCGGAACCGGTTTGAGGCGAAGCAATTTAGAGCGTCCCATCTAGTCATGAAGCGCTCTAACGGCGCTGCATTGTTGTGTGCCAATCCCGATAATGCATAAACTGCAATCTGCTGTTTGGAACATTCGGGGAGGCGGGTGTGATAGACGAATGCTTGGCGCGGACCCGCCGGGTAGGGGCAGTCCTCATGGTCGCCGCTCTGGTGCTGTGCTCATTGCCTCCGATGGCGTTCCGGACCGGTGCAGAAGCGCTTGCGGCGGATGACAATTCTCTGGGATTGGATCAGACCAGCCGGCTGATCAGTCTGGCGCAGCCCAGGCTTGCCGATCCCGAAGGGTGGGCCACCGATATTCTTTGGTCCCTGGAATTCTCGGGAATTCCTCATTCCCCTGAAAACGTATGCGCGATGATTGCAACGGTCGATCAGGAATCGAACTTCAAGGCCAATCCACCGGTCGAGGGACTGGGACGGCGCTCGCTTGAGGCATTGAAGGTGAAGCTGGACGGAAGCGATTTCAAATCACTGGTGCTGCGCAGCCTTTTTGCCGCAGATCCATCCATAAAGAGGAACCTGTTTGCCCGCCTGCGCCGTGCCAGAACCGAACGTGACATCGATGTGGCTTACAGGAAACTGGTCGGCGAGATCCTCACCGTTGAATCCATAATCCGCCTCGACAGCGACTATGGATTGGGCGCCGCAGAGTTTTTTGAAGCCCGGAATGAGATCACCACCATCGGATCCATGCAGGTTTCGGTGGCCTCGGCGCTTGCATTCGAGCGGCGCTATTTGGGCAGGTCGCTGTATTTCGAGGATATCTACCGGGTAAGAGACTACCTCTACACCCGCAGAGGTGGCTTGCTGGCAGGCACACGGCAGCTGCTCGGTTACCAAAGCGGCTATGCAAGCAAACTGCACAGGTTTGCCGACTACAATGCCGGGCGCTATTCAAGCCGCAACGCCGCGTTTCAATGGGTGGTATCCAAGATAGATGGTGCCGCATTGGTGCTCGACGGGGATCTGCTGATCTATCAGGGGCAATCGACGTCATCCCGGATCAGCCAGTCGGAGCGCGCGATAAACCGGATTGACAAAAAACTCGGTCTCGGTCTGGGAGCCAAGGCGATCCGCCAGGATCTCAACCGCGAGAAAGAGTTTGAATTCACCGAGACGGCGACCTACCTGCATATGGTCAGGATCTACAGATCGAACTACGGGAGCGATCCTCCTTTTGCGCGTGTGCCGCAAATCCAACTCGAGAGCGTAAAACTGGACCGGCCGCTGACCACCGAGTGGTTCGCACGGCGCGTCGACCGCCGCTACCGGCGCTGTTTGGGCAGGATTGGGTGATGATTTTTGCCACACTCCAGCTTCCCGCCACTTTCGCGGTCTATTATCCTTACGATTCGGTGATGATTTCATTTGCCGTTATGATCCGACTTGAAACCGGGGCGCCGGTTCTCCAATTAGACTGCAAAGGGCTCTGACCCTTATAAGGACGCAAAAAGCGGTTGCTGGATGAACCGGGATCGCGTGCCGCGTTGCCAATCGGTCTGAACAGGCCACGAAAGGAAACAATATGCCGGAAAAAAATGTGAGCTCATCACACGCCCCTGAAGAGGCAGGTACTTATCCCGTTCTTCCATTGCGCGATATCGTTGTCTTCCCGCACATGATCGTGCCGCTGTTTGTCGGTCGTGAGAAGTCGATCAAGGCACTTGAAGAGGTGATGGGGTCTGACAAGCAGATCATGCTCGCCACCCAGATCAATGCCGGTGATGATGATCCGGAGCCATCAGGTATTTATGAAATCGGTACAATTGCCAATGTGCTGCAATTGCTGAAGCTGCCCGACGGCACCGTCAAGGTGCTTGTCGAAGGGCGCGCGCGTGCCGAGATCGTGGAATACACCGATCGCGAAGACTATTATGAAGCCCGCGCTGTCGAGCTCGCCGAGCCTGAAGAGGACCCGGTCGAGATCGAAGCCCTGTCGCGCTCCGTGGTTTCCGAGTTCGAAAACTACGTCAAGCTCAACAAGAAGATTTCACCCGAAGTGGTCGGTGCCGCGAGCCAGATCGACGACTATTCGAAGCTGGCCGATACGGTCGCATCGCATCTGTCGATCAAGATCCCTGAAAAACAGGACATGCTCTCGACGGTCTCGGTCAAGGGCCGGCTGGAAAAGTCGCTCGGCTTCATGGAAGGCGAGATCTCGGTTCTGCAGGTGGAGAAGCGCATCCGCTCCCGCGTCAAGCGGCAGATGGAGAAGACCCAGCGCGAATATTATCTCAATGAGCAGATGAAGGCGATCCAGAAGGAGCTTGGCGACGGCGAGGACGGCCGCGACGAGATGGCCGAAATGGAAGGCCGGATTGCCAAGACCAAGCTGTCCAAGGAAGCCCGCGAAAAGGCTGATGCCGAGTTCAAGAAACTCAAGCAGATGAGCCCGATGTCGGCGGAAGCCACTGTCGTGCGCAATTATCTCGATTGGTTGCTGGGTCTGCCCTGGGGCAAGAAGTCCCGGGTTAAGATAGATCTCAATGCCGCCGAGAAGGTGCTCGATGAGGATCACTTCGGCCTTGAAAAGGTCAAGGAGCGGATCGTCGAATATCTTGCCGTGCAGGCACGGTCGTCCAAGATCAAGGGCCCGATCCTCTGCCTCGTCGGACCTCCCGGCGTCGGCAAGACGTCACTTGCCAAGTCGATCGCCAAGGCGACCGGCCGCGAATATGTGCGCATGGCACTGGGTGGCGTTCGTGATGAAGCGGAAATCCGTGGCCACCGTCGTACCTATATCGGCTCGATGCCCGGCAAGGTGGTCCAGTCGATGAAGAAGGCCAAGAAGATCAATCCGCTCTTCCTGCTCGATGAAATCGACAAGATGGGCCAGGATTTCCGTGGCGATCCGTCCTCAGCGCTGCTTGAGGTGCTGGATCCGGAACAGAACTCAACCTTCATGGACCACTATCTTGAGGTTGAGTATGATCTGTCCAACGTGATGTTCATCACCACGGCCAACACCCTCAACATCCCGGCTCCGCTTATGGACCGGATGGAGGTCATCCGCATCGCCGGGTACACCGAAGACGAAAAGGTGGAGATTGCCCGCAGGCATCTGCTGCCCAAGGCCGTGCGTGATCACGCCCTCAAGCCCGAGGAATTCGAGGTTACCGACGAGGCGCTGTTGCAGATCGTCCGGACCTACACCCGCGAAGCTGGTGTGCGTAACTTCGAGCGTGAGTTGATGAAGCTTTCGCGCAAGGCGGTGACAGAGATCCTCAAGACCGGCGTCAAGAAGGTCAGTGTGACCGCTGAAAACCTGTCCGACTATCTCGGCGTTCCGCGCTTCCGCTATGGCGAGGCCGAATTCGACGATCAGATTGGTGTTGTTACCGGACTGGCATGGACTGAAGTGGGCGGCGAGCTGCTGACCATTGAAGGTGTCATGATGCCGGGCAAGGGCAAGATGACCGTCACCGGCAATTTGCGCGACGTGATGAAGGAATCAATTTCGGCTGCGGCATCCTATGTCCGCTCGCGGGCGGTTGATTTCGGCATCGAGCCGCCACTGTTCGACAAGCGCGACATCCACGTCCACGTGCCGGAAGGGGCAACCCCGAAGGACGGGCCGTCGGCCGGCGTCGGCATGGCAACGGCAATCGTCTCGATCATGACCGGCATTCCGGTGCGCCGCGATGTTGCCATGACCGGCGAAATCACGCTGCGTGGCCGTGTGCTGCCGATTGGTGGTCTCAAGGAGAAGCTGCTTGCAGCGCTGCGAGGCGGCATCAAGACCGTGATGATCCCCGAAGACAATGCCAAGGATCTCCCCGAGATTCCGGACAACGTCAAAAACGGGCTGGAGATCATTCCTGTCGCCAAGATGGGAGATGTTCTGCGTCACGCTCTGGTCCGGATGCCCGAGGCAATCACCTGGGATCCCGATGCAAAGCCTGAAGCGGCGATTGCCGCTGATGCCGGCGAAGAGGGCGGAGCGACCATCGCTCACTGATCCACAGGCATCACGCCTCATGCAATGAACGGACGGGCGGGAACTTTCCCGCCCGTTTGCCGTTTCAGGCCGTGCAGTGAGCATTGACCTGCACCGAATCTGCACAGGATTCGCCCGTCTCGGACTGCTTCCTTAACTCTACCGGCTTGCAACAGCCGGTAAACTGCAAATTGCCGGTGAAAACCCTTTATAAAACGCGGGTTTCCGGGGAGTTTGGTTGCACGGAACCGATAGATGCGTAGGATCACCGCATCGAACGAAATGAGTCGACATAACGCCAGAAAGGGACGGAAATGAACAAGAATGAACTCGTGGCCGCTGTGGCCGAGAAATCGGGCCTGAGCAAGGGTGATGCAACTTCGGCTGTTGAAGCCGTTTTTGAAACCGTGACCGGTGAACTGAAGAATGGCGGCGACGTCCGTCTGATCGGCTTCGGCAACTTCACGGTTTCGCGTCGCGAAGCTTCGAAGGGCCGTAACCCGCAGACCGGCAAGGAAGTTGATATTCCTGCACGTAACGTGCCGAAGTTCTCGGCCGGCAAGGGTCTGAAGGACGCTTGCAACTAAGCTTCAGATTTCTGATTTCATGACGACAAGCCCGGGCAGCAATGCCCGGGCTTTTTTGTATTCCGATCTCCTGAAAAGAGGCTGGATCAGCGCCCTTGGACGGCGGCGGGCCTGTTGGAAATTATTTGAGTCAAAAGCGCTTGACGAGGGAACAAAAATAGAACAAGATGAAAACATAAAGGGAATTAATAGGAGTTGATCATGACCGCATTTGCCCGTGACATTGCCGCTTTTGTTTCCATGTCGCTGTTTGTGGCGTCCTTTGCTGTTCTTGCGATGGCGTTTTGATTTCAAGCAAATCCTGTAAATTTCATGTCGCCGATGGCGGCGGCATGCAGACTGTCGGGTCTGGTCTGGCAGCGCCGTTGCTGCTGCGGGAGGCCCGGCTTGGAGATGTTCATTCCGGCCGCAATGAAGACGCGTCGCTTGCGATGTGGGCGGCTCCTTTGGGCACTTGCCGCTTTCGCTTTTGCCTTGAAGTTGTCTTGAGGGCCGGCTGTGGAGGTCTCGGTACACTCGGCTTGAAATGAAGCTGTGTCTTCGCGTTTTTTGCCTGCCTGCGCTCTGGACTTTACGGTCCGGCTCCTCACAATTGGCGTTTGAGTCTCGGGTCGCACCACCATGGTGCCGCGCCGCGGACGAGACGGCAGAGGGCATCAATGGCACGGGAAAGCAAGTCGGCGAAATTGCTGGCCAATCTGGCTGCGGGAACCCAGCAGGCGCGGGAACGCGGAAAGCAGGCTGAGGACCGTGGAGCCGGCGTTTGGCCCGGTTTTGTGCATCTGCGCGTGCATTCCGCCTATTCGCTGCTCGAAGGCGCGCTGCCGATCAAGACCCTGATCAAGCGGGCCGTTGCCGATGATCAGCCGGCGCTGGCCATTACCGACACCAACAATCTGTTCGGCGCGCTGGAGTTTTCGGTCAAGGCGATGGAAGCAGGCATCCAGCCGCTCATCGGTTGCCAGCTTGATATTGACATGGAGGATGGTCAGACCGGGGAGCGCCGGTCACACCGTGATCATCTTCAAAAACTGCCCTCGATCGTTTTATACGCCGCCACACCAGCCGGTTATGACCGTTTGGTCGCGCTCGTCAGTCAGGCCTATCTCGGCGGAAACACCGAAAGCAATGACAGGACGCATATCATGCTGTCCTGGCTGCAGCAGGGAGCTGATGGCCTGATAGCGCTCACCGGCGCAGCTGGAGGCCCTGTCGATCAGGCGATCCGTGACGGCCACCCAGAGCAGGCCCGTGCGCGTCTGGACACTCTGGGGCAAGTGTTTGGCGACCGGCTTTATCTCGAATTGCAGCGCCAGGGTGGGTATGACCGCGCCCATGAGGCCAAGATGATCGCTTTGGCGTATGACGCCGAGGTGCCACTCGTTGCCACCAACGAAGCTTTCTTTCCAACGCCTGACGATTTCGAAGCCCATGACGCGCTGATGGCGGTGGCCAACAACGCGGTGATGTCGGACGATCGCCGTCCGCGGCTGAGTGTCGACAATTGCCTCAAGTCCCGCTCGGAGATGGCGGAACTCTTTGCCGATATTCCGGAAGCGCTCGAAAACACAATCGAAATTTCACGCCGTTGCAGTGCCATCGTCGAACGCCGGGATCCGATCCTGCCGCGCTTCACCGGCGGCGGCGAGGAAGATCCGGCCGCAGCCCTTGCAGCCGAAGCCGCCGAGTTGAGACGCCAATCAATTGAAGGGCTGGAGCGAAGGCTGGCCCGCATCGGCTTGGCTGAGGGATATTCGGAAGCCGACTACCGCGAGCGGTTGAAGGTCGAGCTCGATATCATCGAGAACATGAAGTTTCCGGGCTACTTCCTGATCGTTGCCGACTTTATCAAATGGGCCAAGGATCATGACATCCCGGTTGGTCCGGGCCGCGGTTCGGGTGCGGGATCGCTTGTCGCCTATGCGCTGACCATCACTGATGTCGATCCCTTGCGCTTTTCTCTGCTGTTCGAACGCTTTCTCAATCCCGCCCGCGTGTCGATGCCGGACTTCGATATCGACTTCTGCCAGGATCGCCGGGAAGAGGTGATCCGCTATGTGCAGAAGAAATATGGCCGCGAACAGGTGGGACAGATCATCACCTTCGGAAGTCTGCAGGCGCGCGCAGCGTTGCGTGACGTCGGCCGGGTGCTGGAAATGCCCTATGGCCTGGTCGACCGTATCTGCAAGCTGGTCCCCAACAATCCGGCCAACCCGACGCCATTGAACAAGGCGATTGAGGAAGAGCCGCGGTTCAACGAGGAAGTCGAGAAGGAACCCGCCGTCGGCCGGCTTCTCGATATCGCCCAGAAGCTTGAAGGCCTTTACCGTCACGCCTCGACCCATGCTGCCGGTATCGTCATTGGCGACCGGCCGCTGTCGCAACTGGTGCCAATGTACCGCGACCCGCGCTCCGACATGCCGGTAACCCAGTTCAACATGAAATGGGTGGAGCAGGCGGGTCTGGTCAAGTTCGACTTTCTTGGCCTCAAAACTCTCACCGTGCTCAAGACCGCGGTTGGCTTCATCGCCAAACGCAACATTACAATCGATCTCGAAGCCCTGCCGCTTGACGATCAGCCGACCTATGAAATGCTCTCACGCGGTGAAACGGTCGGTGTGTTCCAGGTGGAATCGGCGGGTATGCGCAAGGCGCTTATCGGCATGCGGCCTGACCGCATCGAGGACATCATCGCTCTCGTTGCGCTTTACCGTCCGGGTCCGATGGAAAACATCCCGGTCTACAATGCCCGCAAGCATGGCGAAGAGGAGCTGGCCTCGATCCATCCCAAGATCGACGGTCTGCTGGCCGAAACCCAGGGCGTTATCGTGTACCAGGAACAGGTGATGCAGATCGCCCAGGTTCTGGCCGGCTACTCGCTCGGCGAAGCTGACCTTCTGCGCCGCGCCATGGGCAAGAAGATCAAGGAGGAGATGGACAAGCAGCGCGCCCGCTTCGTCGAGGGCGCAGTTGAGCGCAAGGTGTCCAAGCCGCAGGCCGACATGATCTTCGACTTGCTGGCCAAGTTTGCCAATTACGGCTTCAACAAATCCCACGCGGCAGCCTACGGCATCGTCTCCTATCAGACGGCCTATCTCAAGGCGCACTATCCGGTCGAGTTCCTCGCCGCGTCCATGACGCTCGACATGTCCAACACCGACAAGCTGGTGGATTTCCGGCAGGACGCCCGGCGGCTGGGAATTGAGGTCGTGGCGCCTTCGGTGCAGACCAGTTTCCGTCATTTCGAAACCGGCGACAACAAGATCTACTACGCGCTGGCCGCCATCAAGGGCGTCGGCGACGCGGCTGTCGAGCATATTGTCGAGGTTCGCGGTGACGCGCCCTTCGCATCGCTTGAGGATTTCTGCACCCGGATCGATCCGCGCCAGGTCAATCGCCGGGTGCTCGAAAGTCTGATCGCCGCCGGCGCTTTTGACTGCTTCGGCCACGACCGGGCCATGCTCAGCGGTGGTCTTGACCGGGTGTTGGGCTTTGCCCAGCGCGCGCAGGAAAACCGTATCAGCGGCCAGAGTGACATGTTTGGCAGCGGCAGCGGGACCGGAGAAGCGGAGACCATCCAGTTGCCGGCCGCAATGCCGTGGTTGCCGGCGGAAAAACTGCATCGCGAATACCAGGCGCTTGGCTTCTATCTCTCGGCTCATCCGCTTGATTCCTATAATGATCTGCTGGCCAAAATGCGGGTGCAAACCTGGGCGGATTTCTCGGTCTCGGTGAAGGCGGGGGCTACTGCCGGGCGGCTCGCAGGTACTGTGACCAGCAAGCAGGAGCGCAAGACCCGCACCGGCAACAAGATGGGTATCGTGGCTTTCTCCGACAGCTCCGGTCAGTATGAGGCGGTGCTGTTTTCCGAAGGTCTTGCGCTTTACCGGGAGTTGCTTGAGCCGGGTAAATCCATCGTTATCACGGTTACCGCCGAGGAACGCCCCGAGGGGATCGGGTTGCGCATCCAGACGGCAGACTCGCTTGAGGACCGCGCGGCGCGGGGCCAGTCTGCGCTGAGAGTCTATATGCGCGATGCCAAACCGCTCGGTTCGGTCTCGACCCACCTGAAATCACGCGGGGAGGGGCAGGTCTCCTTCGTCATGATCAAGGATGATGGCCGTCGCGAGATCGAGGTGACATTGCCGGATCGCTACAAGATTTCGCCGCAACTCGCCTCGGCGCTCAAGGCGGCGCCCGGCGTTCTCGACGTGGAGCTCGTCTAAAAGCCCGTTCTCGCAGATGGCTGTGAGTTCAATCCTCGTCCGCCTGGCGCGTCTTGCGCGAGGTTCCGAAGGTGTAGCCGGTCTCGACGATGTCGCGGCCGAATTTCTGCCGCACCTTGTCGATGGCGCTTTCCGCCACCGCCCGGCGTGCGGCGGCCGGATCGACAAGGTCCGGCGGATCGGCGCGGCTCGCATCGGTGAGATCGGTGACGCCGATGCCGATCAGCCGGAACCGGTCGGCGCCCAGTTCGCGCTCGAGCAGATGCAACCCGGTGCGGAAGATCCGGTCCGCCAGCACCGTCGGATCCTCCAGCTTGAAGTTGCGTGTCCGGCTCTTGAAGTCGGCGGTCTTGAGCTTGAGCACCACCGTCTGGCCGGCAATGCCCGAGGCCTTGAGCCGCGCTGACACCTTTTCCGAAAGACGCCGCAGCACCGGCACCAGATCCTTTGCCTCCGATAGATCGCTGTTGAAGGTGGTTTCCGCCGATACGCTCTTGGCGCCTTCATTGGCGTGAACCGTGCGGTCGTCCTCGCCCCGCGCCAGATGGTAGAGCCGCTTGCCCATGACGCCGTATTTGCGCATCAGCACTGTCTGTTCCATGCCCTGCAATTGCCCGATGGTGCGAATGCCGTCGCGCGCCAGGGTCTCGGTGAAGGCCTTGCCGACACCCCAGATCAGGGACACCGGGCGAGGTTTGAGAAATTCCAGCGCCTCTTCTCTGCCGATCACCGAATAACCACGCGGCTTGTCGAGATCGGAGGCAACCTTTGCCAGAAACTTGCAATAGGAAAGCCCGACCGAAAGGCTGATGCCGATCTCGGCTTCAACCCGTGCCGCAAAGCGCGCCAGCGTGCGCGCCGAACTCTCCTTGTGCAGTTTTTCTGTCCCTGCCAGATCGAGAAACGCCTCGTCGATCGAGATCGGCTGCACCAGCGGTGTCAGTTCTTCCATCAGCTGCCGGACCTGGCGCCCGACACGCACATATTTCTCCATGTCGGGCTTGATCACGATTGCATCCGGGCAGGCGTCCAGCGCCTTGAACATGGGCATGGCCGAGCGCACGCCATGAATGCGCGCGATATAGCAGCAGGTCGACACCACTCCGCGTTTTCCGCCGCCAATGATCACCGGCTTGTCAGCCAGCTCCGGATTGTCGCGTTTTTCAACCGTCGCGTAAAACGCGTCACAATCCACATGCGCCAGCGAAAGGGCATCAATTTCGGCATGGCGGATGATGCGCGGGCTGCCGCATTTCAAGCAGCGCCGTCCGGCGCCGGCCGGCGTCAGGCAATCGCGGCAAAAGCCGGGAACCGAATCTGAAGCAGGTGGTACTTGTGACATCGATTCGCGCATGAGAACAAAGGTTGAACATTTGCAGATTACGCAATAATCTTCAGACTCACAAGCCTGCCCGAAAAGCCGGAGACCGCACCACGTGACCCTTGTTATTCGCCCCCTTACGACCGATCTCTGGCCATCGCTCGAAACCCTGTTTGGTCCGCAGGGCGCCTGTTACGGCTGCTGGTGTACCTATTTCCGTCTGGCGCCAAAACAGCGAGAGGCCTTGAGCGCGGACGGGAAGAAGCAGGTGCTCAAGCACGCCGCGGAGGCATCGCTGCCGCCGGGCCTGATCGCGTTCGATGACGGCTCGCCGGTGGGCTGGGTGCAGGTCACGCCGCGCGCGCATGTGCCGCGCTGGAACACCGACCGCACCGTGTCCCGGCCACTGGATAGCGACGATCCGTCAGATCCCGGTCTGTGGGCGATATCCTGCTTCTTCATCCAGTCGAAGCGTCGCGGGCAGGGGATCAGCCATGCCCTGCTTGAGGCAGCCGTCACCCATGCCGGTAACAATGGCGCCCGGATCATCGAAGCTTGTCCCATGCTCAAGGCCAAGCAGTCCAAATCTACAAGTCTTTTTGTTGGATCGGTTTCGATCTTTGAAAAAGCCGGCTTCGAGACGGTCATCGAACGCAAACCCGGTCGTCCGCTGATGCGCAAAGTGCTGGCGTGAAGAGCTTTGCAGGCTGCAGCGGGTTTGGTGATGGTCTCGTCAGTCCTGGGGCGCGCCAATATGGGTTTTGATCAGCGCTTCGGCATGCGCCCAGTCGGTCGCGATGTCGACACCGTCGCCGGGATGCGGAGCCAAGGCACGAAACGTCTCATTGGCCATCAGGTTGACCAGCAGGGTTTGGGGAACATGTGTGCGCACAGATTGCAGATTGACGAAAATATCGTCGATGAACACCACCGGATGCGGGCGGTCCCCATGCAGGGCCAGAACGGCTGGCCCTTTCGGAGACTCCGTCGCGATCATCGGATAGTCAAATCCATGCCGCGAGAGCAGGCGTCTGCGCACATCGCGATGACGCGGCGGCATCGCGGTGAGGAAAATGATGTCGGCATGCGCGGACAACCGGCCAAGGCTGTTGGCAGCCTCAATAACCGGTGTCTGCCAGTCATCGTGGCTCTCGAAGAAGGCTTCGAGCAACTGGCTGACATCATCGTCCGGCGTCCTGCTTCCGTCAGTGCGCTTGAACACATTGCCATGCAGACGAAACGATGTGGCCCGCAATTCGTAGCCCCGGTCGGTCAGGAAGGCCTCGAACGGCGTGATGAATTCCAGCACGACCTCATCGATATCGCAGACAATCAGCGGACGCTCGCTCAGGCGCAACTCGTCGTGTTCGGCATCAGGGATCAGCATCACCCCGCCTCGCTGGCGCCGCCAAGCGCCTGGAAGGCGCGGGAAATCGTTTCGGGCCGGGTGTTGGTCGCGGCACAGAAATCCAGCAGCGTCGGTTCATGGCTCATCAGAAATCCGAGTACACCGGCGAGGAATCCCGGCTCTTTTGCGGCCTCGCGCAAGCTGGAAGCCTCCAGGCCGGTAAGCGTCAGGAACCGGCCCAACAGTTCCGGCTCTCCCGCAAGCCAGACCAGCACGGCAATCGCTGTGTCTTCTGCATCCGCCATGGCTGTTTCATCCTTCCTGAATTCCATCCAAAGTATTCGAAATGACCGATTACCACTTTTTCAACCTAATGGAACTAAGGTGACCGCGTTGGCCGGCTCTGCGGATGCTATTTTCCGCATGCCGGGACAGCCGAAAGCCGGTGACTATGGTCGCCTGCGCGCGGTGACAACAGGATCTGGCAGGCGGATGGTCTGCCTGGATCGGCAATGGGGTCGGATATGACAAAGCAGGTTATGATTGTTGAGGACAATGAACTCAACATGAAACTCTTCCGGGACCTGATCGAGGCGTCAGGTTACAAGACGATCCAGACCCGCAACGGTTTGGAAGCAATGGATCTTGCCCGCAAGCACCGTCCGGATCTCATCTTGATGGACATCCAGCTGCCGGAAGTCTCGGGCCTGGAAGTCACAAAATGGCTCAAGCAGGATGATGATCTCCACGTCATCCCGATCATTGCCGTTACCGCCTTTGCGATGAAGGGCGATGAAGAACGTATCCGCCAGGGGGGCTGCGAAGCCTATATTTCCAAGCCCATCTCGGTGCCCAAATTCATAGAAACCATCAAGACCTATCTCGGTGACGCGTGAGAGTGGAGAACTGACATGACCGCGCGCATTCTGGTGGTTGACGATATTCCGGCCAATGTGAAGCTTCTCGAAGCTCGCCTGCTCGCCGAATATTTCGAGGTGTTGACCGCCGCCGACGGCATGACCGCGCTCTCCATTTGCGACCAGACGCCGGTTGATCTGATTCTGCTCGACATCATGATGCCGGGCATCGATGGCTTTGAGGTCTGTGAGAGGCTCAAGACCAATCCCCGGACCGCACATATTCCCGTCGTCATGGTGACCGCACTTGATCAGCCTGCCGACCGGGTTCGCGGACTCAAGGCTGGAGCTGATGATTTTTTGACCAAGCCGGTCAATGATCTGCAGCTGATGACCCGGGTCAAGAGCCTGATCCGCTTCAAGGCGCTGAGTGACGAGCTTCGGCTGCGGGCCGAGACCGCACGCGGCATGGGATTGGAAACGCTTCTCTCGCCCCACCAGGGCAAGCTGGAGGATCCCGGCATGGTGTTGCTGGTCGAGAGCCGCGCCAACACCCAGGAGCGCATGTCGCGGGCGCTCGGCGGCGTTGCCGAGATCACCGCGATCGCCGATCCGCAGGCAGCCCTTTTCGAAGCCGCAGACAAACCTTACGAACTGGTCATCGTGTCGTCGTCGCTTGAAGACTATGATCCTCTGCGGCTGTGTTCGCAGTTGCGCTCGCTGGAGCGAACCCGCTTCATTCCGATGCTGGTAGTGGCCGAGCAGGGCGAGGAACAGCTGGTGATCCGCGCGCTTGAGCTTGGCGTCAATGATTACCTGCTGCGGCCGCTCGATCCCAATGAGCTGCTGGCACGCAGCGTGACCCAGATCCGTCGCAAGCGCTATTCGGACAAGTTGCGCGCAAGCCTTTCCGAATCGGTGGAATTTGCCGTCACGGATGCGCTCACCGGCCTTAACAACCGCCGTTATCTCGACACCCATCTGGCAACGCTGGTGGATCGGTCAAACCGGCGTGGCCGGCCTCTGTCGGTGCTGATCACCGATATAGATCATTTCAAGTTCATCAACGACACGCATGGTCATGAGGGCGGCGACGACGTGCTGCGTGATTTTGCCCGGCGGGTGCGTGGAGCGGTTCGCGGTGCTGACCTTGCCTGCCGTTATGGCGGAGAGGAATTTGTCGTGGTGATGCCTGACACCACCGCGGACATTGCGGCACAGGTGGCCGAACGGTTACGCGAGGCAGTGGCTGCCGCACCGTTCAAGATATCGGCAACCGGGGCCGCTGCGCCAGTAACCACCTCGGTGGGTATTGCAACGCTTGAGGCGGATGGAGAAGGCGCTGATGCGTTGCTTCGCCGGGCAGACAAGGCGCTGTATCAGGCCAAGAATAATGGTCGCAACCGGGTTGTTGGGCAAGCCGCCTGAAACTTATCCCAGAACTGTTTTGAAAGTTGTTCTGGCAAATAAAACTGCCTGAACAGATTTCTAAATTATCTTTTTTTCAGATTTTAATTAGTTAAAATTGAATCTATTATTAACCACTACCGGCAACATGTTGCGGGGAGTCTTAAGAAACTATTGATTTTTTCGCTGTCTTGTCAAATATTACACTCACATGTAGCGTTATGGGACTGTCTAGACGATGGTTCACACCGCTGGAGACAATATCCAATACCCCATGATGTTCAGGTCCGCCGCATCTCCTGGGTCGTGGGGTGGCCGATTGAGATCAAGCGCACAAGTGGTATCCTCGTTCCACGCCTTTGTTTCGATCGGCCCTTGATACGAAAAAACCCGCTTCCGGAAGGAGGCGGGTTTTTTTGTCTGCGGTCAAGATCCTGCAACAAGGCAGGCAGGTAAGCCAGATTACTTGATCTTGGCTTCCTTGAATTCAACGTGCTTCTTGGCAATCGGGTCGTACTTGGTCTTCACCATCTTGTCGGTGAATGTACGGCTGTTCTTCTTGGTAACGTAGAAAAAACCGGTGTCGGCAGTCGACAGGAGCTTGATCTTGATTGTAGTCGCCTTGGCCATGGTGTCTTGCCTTCTTCAAAAATGAAGCCGCGGACAGCGCACAAGGCTCCACGGCGAAACTTGCGCGGAAACTACAAAAGCCGCAGGGAAAGTCAAGTCTGTTTTGGCCGTATCATCATGCGAAACAGCGTCAGAGCCACATATATTGCGAAAAAGAACGCCAGCGCCCACGAAAACCCGTGGTCCCCCGCAATATCCATCGACACGCCGATGGTCTGCGGGCCGACCAGCATGCCCAGCGCGTAGCAAAAGACAAACGCGGCATTGGCCGATGCGAGGTCGGAACCATGCAGTTTGTCACCCAGATGCGCCAGTCCGACGGTATAGAGACCCGCGACACTGCCCCCCCAGAACAGCAGGATCACCGCCGTCAGCAGCCAGTCGTGGATGAGGAAGGGCAGGGCGAGTGAGCCGGTCAGTCCGATGAAGGCAAACAGCGACAGCAGCGGCCGCCTGTCTTTCATCCGGTCGGCGATCAGGCCAACGGGGATCTGAAACAGCACATTGCCCAGCCCCATCATCATCAACAGCAGCGCGCCCTGTGATTCGGTAAAGCCGGTCCGGCTTGCATAGACCGGAAACAGCGCCAGCCCTCCGGATTCGACCGCGCCGAAAATGAACACTGCAGCCGTCGCGGTGGGAACCAAGAATACATAGCGCATGAAGGAATGGCTCGGCGCCGTATCGATCGCCGGATTTTCCTGGCGTGCCATGAGAATAGGGACCGCCGCCAGCAGAATGATTCCGGCGCCGATCGCAAAAGGCAGAATACCCTCTGACCCGATGACAGAGAAGATCAACGGACCTGCGGCAAAACCCAGGGAGAGCACGGTTGCATAGATGCCCAGAACCAGTCCTCGCCGGGACGGCGGAGCTGCGGTGTTGATCCAGAATTCGGAAAGAACGAACAAAATGGTGATGGCGCCGTGAAACACGATGCGCAACGGAAACCACATCCACAGCGCTTCGGCGTAGTAGAATCCCAACGCGCTTGCCGACGCGGCAATGATCGACAGCACCATGGTGGTGGTCACGCTCAGGCGTTGCGCAATCATGGTCGAAATCGGTGCAGCCACCATTGCGGCGACACCGGCCATGGCCGAGTTCAGTCCGATCATGGAGGACGAAACACCGCGTTTTTCAAGAATGATGGACAGCAGCGGCAGCCCGAGCCCGATGGCGATCCCGACCGCGGTGATGGCCGAAACAGCGGCAAGCAGTGCTGGCCAGTGAATCTCCTCGCGGATCACGGGGGTACGTGAGGATGAATTGTCCATCTGGGTCGCCTTAAATCAATTCGCGAACGAATCGTCCGTTTCGGAAGTAGTAGAACGGAACCGTTTTGCCAAATGGTAAAGAAGGGTCATCCTCAAGCGCCTGAACCAGATCGGTGAGGATCACTTTGGTGATCCGTGGCAACGGATGGCTTTCATGGGCATTGACCGGAAGCCAGGTCAGGTCATGCAGTTCCTCGCTGTCGCGAACCGTGGAGGGGTCGAGGCCAAGCTCGTCGCAAAAACACGCGAAGAAGCGGGTGTCAAACCTGCGGGATTGGCCCGGTGGCGTGATTGCCCGGGCGAGAAAGCGGAAATGCGAGACGTCCGGGCGCAATGAGTCGGCATATTCGGACGGGGTAAGCGAAAGATGTGCCTCTTCCATCATTTCACGGGCCGCCGCCACGGCCAGGCCACGTGCAGCATGGTCACGAAACCGGGTCTTTGTCCTGGCCAGAAGCTTGTCCAGGACTTCATCCCGCAAAGGACGGGCAAGCGGCGCCCTGTTGTCGCCCGGATCCCGCCGGCCGCCGGGAAAGACATACAGATCGGGCATGAAGGCGTGTGCTTTGCCGCGCTTTCCCAGCAAAGCGCGCGGTACATTGCCGCTCCGGTCCATGAGTATCAGTGATGCGGCATCCCGTGGAGTCCGCGGCGGATGCCGCTTTTCGCTTGTCCTGGCCAGGTGGTCCTCGGTCAGGAGTGCGGTTCGCGCGGCATCGCTATTCTTCATCGCGCATCCTCATGAGCAGGTTCCGCAAGCATTGGTTCCTCCGCCTCGCCGCTGAACCCGTGCATACGCAATCCCCATTGCAGTCCGATGACGCCGCCCTTGATGGACGGCAATATCGCCAGAGTCAGAATGATGGTGATCGGGATCCAGATCATCAGATGTTGCCAGCTTTCAAGCATCAGCCAGGTGTCTGTCGCCATGAAACCGGCCACCACGATGTGGCCGACAATGAAGATTGCCAGATAGGCCGGAAAATCATCGGCGCGTTGAGGCGTCATGTCCTCGCCACAGACCGCGCAGGCGTCCACGGGCTTCAGAAAGGCCCGAAACAGTTTGCCGTCGCCACAATTCGGGCAGCGGCAGAGCAGGCCACGCTTGACCGCCCGCCATGTGTCCCGTGGGGCGCTATCGCTATCAACCCTGTTGCCGCCGAATTCGAGCATCTTGGTTCTCCTGAACTTGAGCAAGCGCTTGGCACGCTGCCGGTATGTCGCCCGGCGCTATCTCAGCGCCGTCTACGAGGTGGCCGCGTGCCTGGTTTTTTTAGTCCGCCGCGCCGGGCGCGACCGGATTTGTGAAACGAGCGGGTGCCGGTGGGCATCTTCTGTCCGTCGCTGAGCATCTCGAACCGCATCGAACCCGCAAGCGGGATCACTTCGACCAGTTTGACCTCCACTTCGTCGCCCAGACGATATCCGAGACCGGTTTTCTCTCCCGTTAACGCCTGATGCGCCTCATCGTAGTGATAATAGTCCAATCCCAATGTGGAAACCGGAATAAATCCATCTGCGCCAAATTGAGGCAGGCTGACAAAAAGCCCCGACTTCGTCACACCGGAAATCCGGCCCTCGAATGCTTCATTCAGGCGACCGGCCAGATGGTGTGCCACCAGCCGGTCAACCGTATCACGTTCGGCCGCCATGGCGCGCCGTTCGGTGACGGAGATTTCCGCAGCGATGTTCTCAAGCGCCGCTTCCTCGGCCGGCGTGATGCCGCCTTCGCCCAGGCCCAGCGAACTAACCAGCGCCCGATGCACGATCAAATCCGCATAGCGGCGGATTGGTGAGGTGAAGTGCGCATATTTCATCAGGTTGAGGCCAAAATGCCCGAGATTCTCAGGCGAATAGACTGCCTGGCTCTGGCTGCGCAGAACCATCTCGTTGACCATGCCCTGATAGGGCTGGCCGACGGCCTTGGACAGGATCCCGTTGAAGGCATTGGCCCGGATCGCTGCCCCACGCGCCAGCGACAGACCCAGCGTGCCGAGAAACTCGCGCAGCACTTCCTGCTTTGCCAGCGATGGCTGGTCGTGCACCCGGTAGATCAGAGCCTGTTTGCGCCTTTCCAGCGTTTCCGCAGCCGCGACGTTGGACTGGATCATGAATTCTTCGATCAGCCTGTGGGCATCGAGCCGTTCCGGCACGATCACCTTGTCGACCTTGCCGTCCGGGGTCAGCAGGATCTTGCGCTCCGGCATGTCGAGATCGAGCGGCTGGCGCCGGTCGCGCTCGCGCTTGAGCACCGCATAGGCTTTCCAAAGCGGCTTCAGGACGTTGTCCAGCACTGGCCCGGACTTGTCATCCGGATTGCCGTCAATCGCTGCCTGAGCCTGCTGATAGGACAGTTTCACCGCGCTCTTCATCATCACCCGGTGGAAGCGATGGCTGATCTTCCGGCCGTCGGCGGAAAACACCATTCGCAGCGCTAGCGCCGGACGATCCTCGCCTTCGCGCAAGGAGCACAGATCGTTGGAAATCCGCTCGGGAAGCATCGGCACGACGCGGTCGGGAAAATAGGCCGAGTTGCCGCGCTTCAGCGCTTCGCGGTCGAGCGCCGATCCGGGGCGCACATACCAGGATACATCGGCGATCGCGACCGTTGCGATGATGCCGCCGGGATTTTCGGGCGAGGGGTCCTCTTCCGCATAGACCGCGTCGTCATGATCCTTGGCATCATGCGGGTCGATGGTGATCAGCGGGATGTGGCGCCAGTCTTCACGGCCCTGAAGCGGCGCGGGCTTGGCATTCTCCGCAGCCTCGATCACCTCGGCCGGGAACACATGCGGGATGCCGTGCGAGTGGATGGCGATCATCGAGATCGCCTTCTCGCCGTCGACCGAGCCCAGCACAGCGTGAACCTTGGCGCGGGGAAGCCCCATCCGGCCCAGACGTGCGGGTTCCGCCTCAACCAGGTCGCCATCCTTGGCGTCGCCGGTGAAATCGGGGTCGATGGTAAATTCTTCGCCTCGCCGTTCGATCGGCATCAGACGTCCGCCGCCACCGGGAGCAGAGCGGAACACGCCGAGGATCAACCCGTCGCGCCGGTCGAGGATCTTCATGATCCGGGCGGTGTAGCTGGTGCTCTTGCCGTGCTGGGCCGGGAAGATCCGCGCCAGCACCCGGTCGCCGATACTGGCTGCAGTGGATGGCGTGCGGCTCTTGCCGCGCTCACGCCCGGCGTTGGACTGGCGTACTATTACCGCGGGCGCTGCGCCATGATCCTCAAGCCACTCCGCCGGGCGGGCGATGAGATCGCCATCGCTGTTGCGCATGGTGATCTCAAGCACTGCAACCGCCGGCAGGGTGCCGGGCCGTCGGAGCATCTTCTTGTCCCGCTCGATCAGGCCTTCTTCTTCCAGTTCCCTCAGCACATCCTTCAGTTCGGCCCTTGTGTCGCCCTTGATTCCGAAGGCCTTGGCGACATCACGTTTGGAAGCACGGTCCGGGTTTTCGCTGAGAAAACGCAGGATGGTTTCCTTGTCGGGCATGTCACCGCGGCGGAAAGCCGGGCGTGCATCAGCCGCCGCTCCGTCACTGATTCGGGCCGGCGGCTTGCCGGTCCCTGGTTTGCGCGGAGGATGTCCCAAATTCAGTCCTTCTTTGCCGTGGCGGCTGCGGTTTTCTTGGCAGCAGCGGGCTTCTTGGCGGCAGCCGGTTTTTTGGCCGCTGCCTTTGGCTTGGCCTTGGTGACCTTTTTGGCCGGCGCCTTGGTCTTCTTGCCCGAAGTGGCAGCCTTGGCGGCGATCATTTCAAGCGCTTCCTCGACCGTGACTTCGGCAGGCACCTTGTCCTTGGGCAGGGTCGCGTTGATCTTGCCCCAGTTGACGTAGGGTCCGTACTTGCCGTCGCGCACCGTGATCGGGCCGCCATCGGGATGGTCGCCCAGTGCTTTGAGTGCCGTTGGTGTGCTACGGCCGCGTCCGGGCCCCTTGGCCTTCTTCTCGGCGATGACGGTAACGGCGTGATTGAGGCCGATGGTAAAAACGTCTTCGACACTTTCGAGGTTGGCATAGGTGCCGTCATGCAGCACGAACGGACCATAGCGGCCAAGTCCGGCTGTGATCATCTTGTTTGTTTCAGGGTGTTCGCCGACCTCACGGGGCAGCGCCAGCAGTGACAGCGCCTTTTCGAAATCGATGCTCGCCACTTCCCAGCCCTTGGGCAGGCTTGAGCGTTTGGCTTCCTTGCCATCGCCGCGCTGCACGTAAGGACCGAAGCGGCCGGTGCGCAGGGTCACGGGCTCGTTGGTGACCGGGTCCAGACCCAGTTCCTGCGGCTCGTTGGAGAGTGCGGCGTCAGCATTTGCGCCATCGGACGACAGCTGCCTTGTGAAATTGCAGTCGGGATAGTTCGAGCACCCTACAAAGGCACCGTACTTGCCCAGTTTGAGCGACAGGTTGCCGGTGCCGCAAGTCGGACAGATGCGCGGATTGGAACCATCTTCGCGCTCAGGGAACACCAGCGGTGCAAGTGCCTCGTTCAGCGCATCGAGCACCTGGGTAACCCGCAATTCCTTCGTGTCGTCGATATGGGCATGGAATTCCGTCCAGAATTCCCGCAAGACATCCTTCCACGCCAGTTCGCCTGCGGAAATCCGGTCGAGTTTCTCTTCCAGATCGGCGGTGAAGCCGAACTCGACATAACGGTTGAAGAAGTTTTCCAGGAACGCGATGACCAGGCGTCCCTTGGGCTCAGGCGTCAGTCTGCGGTTCTCGATCGTCACGTAGTCCCGGTCGCGCAGCGTCGCCAGCGTCGAGGCATAGGTCGATGGACGGCCGATGCCGAGCTCTTCCATTTTCTTGATCAGCGAGGCTTCGGAAAAACGGGGTGGCGGTTCGGTGAAGTGCTGCGTGGCGTTGATCTTGTCCTTGGCCAGTGCTTCCTGCGCATTGATCTGGGGCAGCCGTGCGTCATCATCACCGTCGCCGTCCGATTGCTCGCCGTCTTCCTTGGCATCGGTGTAAGCCGCAATGAAGCCATCGAAGCGGACCACGGAACCCGTGGCGCGCAAGCCGGCTGTCTTGTCGTCCTTGGAGGCGGTGATGTCGACCGTGGTCCGTTCTATCTCGGCCGACGCCATCTGGCTGGCGGTGGCGCGCTTCCAGATCAGGTCGTAGAGCTTGAGCTGGTCGGCATCGAGATATTTCTTCAGCTCGTCCGGCGCCCGCTCGAAACCGGTCGGGCGGATGGCCTCATGGGCTTCCTGCGCATTCTTTGCCTTGGTCGAGTAGATGCGGGCCTTCTCAGGCACATAGCGGTCACCAAATCGCGTTGCGATGGCGGCGCGGGCCTCTTCGATGGCTTCCGGAGCCATTTGCACGCCGTCGGTACGCATATAGGTGATCAGACCAAGGGTCTCGCCACCGATGTCGATGCCCTCATAAAGCTTCTGCGCCACCTGCATGGTGCGCGAGGCGTTGAAGCCGAGCTTGGAGGAGGCGGCCTGCTGCAATGTCGAGGTGGTGAATGGCGGCGATGGGTTGCGCCGGGTCGGTTTGGCTTCGACGCTGTCGGCGACAAACGACGCACCTTCGAGCATCTCCCGGATCTGTCCGGCGAGATCGCCGTTGGTGACCGACATCTTGGTGATCTTCTCACCGTCATGCGCTGTCAGGCGGGCAGTGAAACCATCGCCGCGCGGCGTCTTCAGATCCGCCGCAATCTGCCAGTATTCTTCCGAGATGAAGCGTTCGATCTCGCTTTCCCGGTCGCAAACCAGCCGCAGCGCCACCGATTGAACGCGTCCGGCCGAGCGGGCGCCGGGCAATTTGCGCCACAGGACCGGTGACAGATTGAAACCGACCAGATAGTCGAGCGCCCGGCGCGCCAGATAGGCGTCGACCAGCGGCGTGTCGATCTCGCGCGGGTTGGCCATGGCGTCGAGAACCGACTTCTTGGTGATCGCGTTGAACACCACGCGCGAGACTTTCTTGTCCTTGAGCGCCTTTTTCTTGTTGAGAACCTCAAGCACGTGCCAGGAAATGGCCTCGCCTTCGCGATCCGGGTCAGTTGCCAGAATGAGGGAATCAGCGCCCTTGAGTGCTTCGGTAATGTCTTTGAGCCGCTTGTTGGAAGCTGTGTCGACTTCCCATGACATGGCGAAGTCTTCATCTGGAAGCACCGATCCATCTTTGGCCGGCAAGTCCCGAACATGGCCGAACGAGGCCAGAACCTTGTAACCGCTTCCGAGGTATTTATTGATCGTTTTTGCCTTCGCAGGCGATTCCACTACCACTACATTCATAAGGTTGCTCGCATTCGGCCATGAGATCCGGCATGCCGCGCGAATTCGCGCCGTACCGATTTGGCCCACGAAATGTACATCGAATGCGGCGCGGTCAAGTCCATCTTCCCATTTACGCCCATTTCGCAACCCGAATACAACCAATGCGCGATTGCAACTGTATTGCAATTTTAGATAATCGGATTATCGTGTTTTCAGGATGCATAAGGCGCAAGCGAACGATGGCGGCGCTGTCACAAGCAAGGGAACAACGATGCCGAGCCACTCCTCCCGAGGCAATTTGGAGAAAGCTCAAACCGAGCAGAACATTGCCTATATCAGGCAGATGCTGGGGGAATTGGGTACCGTCGCTCGAAATGAAAAAGCCGATATGTTGTGCTATCTCATCGAAATGGCCTATCTCGAGGCGGGTGATGTGTTGGCAGGAACCAGGCCGTTGAATGTGGTCAAAATGAACGTGGCCAAAAGCTCGAGGTAGTCTATTCCTCGTCGAATGCCAGCGACACCATGCCGCCGGGATGACGGTGCAACCGCCCAGCGAGATCAAGTTCAATGAGCACCAGATAGACAGTCTGTGGCGCGACGCCGGTGTGCCGGATGATGTCGTCGATTTCAGCGGGTGAGGGGCCAAGGGCATCTATCACCCGGTTGCGGTCATCCTCCTGCGGCTCGGCGAAGGGTGCGTCTCCGTCGTTAGTCGGTTCCTCGAACAAAGGTTCGTCATCGGGGAACAATCGGCTTGAGGGTGCCAGCGCATCAATCACGTCTCGGCTTTCAGTCGTCAGGATTGCGCCGTCCTTGAGCAGGCCGTTGGTACCGGCTGCTCGCGGATCCAGTGGTGATCCGGGAACTGCGAAAACCAGCCTGCCGAAATCGGCGGCGCGCCGGGCGGTGATCAGGGAGCCGGAGCGCTGTGCCGCTTCAATCACCACCAGCCCTAGCCCGATGCCGGCGATCAGCCGGTTGCGTCTGGGAAAATCCCGTGCGCGCGGCTCCCAGCCCATCGGCATTTCGCTGATTGCCAGCCCCTGGCCAGCGCAGATTTCGGTGTAGAGTTCATTGTTCTCCGGGGGGTAGGGCTGGTCCAGACCGCCTGCCAT
>CAXBIE010000040.1:0-44505 GCA_963975635.1 uncultured Hoeflea sp.
CGTTCGCGACAATGAAGCCGCGGCGGATGACGGGAAAGCGCGCAATCCACGGATCAGCCGACTGGATGTCCGTCGCCGCCGCCAAGAATATGTTCGGTGAGGGTGGCGGCATTGTCCTTGGCGAGGCATATCGCGTCGACCAGGACAGTGTGGCGAGCCACACCTTCCGTGCTGGCGACAAGCAGACATGGGGTGCTGGTGGCAAGTCACCCCTCCTATGCTTCGACGCCTCATTCGGATCGACGCACGGACTGGTCTTTGCCGGATCGGGCGGGTTCAAGACCACTTCGGTGACGATCCCTACTGCGCTCAAATGGGGTGGAGGCCTCGTTGCGCTCGATCCGTCAAACGAGGCCGCACCCATGGTGATCGATCAGCGGCGGCGTGCTGGGCACGATGTTTTCGTGCTCAGCCCCAAGGACGCTTCGGTCGGGTTCAATGTACTCGACTGGATCGGCAGGTTCGGCGGTACCAAGGAGGAGGATGTCGTCGCCGTCGCTAGCTGGGTTGTGACCGATACCGGACGTCAGACTTCGATGCGCGACGACTTCTTCCGCGCCTCCGCCCTGCAACTCATCACCGCGCTGATCGCCGACGTCTGCCTGTCAGGGCATACGGAAAAGGAAAACCAGACGCTGCGCCAGATGCGCATGAACCTGTCAGAACCTGAGCCCAAATTGCGCGAGCGATTGCAGAGGATCCACGACAATTCAGAATCCGTATTCGTTCGAGAGAACGTCGCCGCCTTCGTTAACATGACGCCGGAAACCTTCTCCGGTGTTTACGCCAACGCGATCAAGGAAACACACTGGCTGAGCTACCCGAACTATGCTGCGCTCGTTTCAGGTTCGAGTTTCTCGACCAATGACATTGCCGGCGGCAAGACCGACATCTTCGTCAACCTCGACCTTAAAACACTGGAGGCCCATCCGGGGTTGGCCCGCACGATCATCGGCGCGCTTCTCAACGCCATCTACAACCGAAATGGCGAGATCGGCGGCCGCACCCTGTTCCTGCTCGATGAGGTGGCTCGGCTCGGTTACCTGCGCATTCTGGAAACCGCGCGCGATGCCGGTCGCAAATACGGCATCAGCCTGCTTCTGCTTTTCCAGTCGATCGGCCAGATGCGCGAAACCTATGGTGGGCGTGACGCCGCATCGAAATGGTTCGAGAGCGCGTCGTGGGTATCCTTCGCGGCGATCAACGATCCCGAGACCGCCGACTACATCTCGCGACGCTGCGGCAACACCACGGTGGAGGTCGACCAGTTGAGCCGCACATCGCAGATGTCGGGGTCGTCGCGAACGCGCTCCAAGCAGTTGGCGGCACGGCCCCTGATCCTGCCGGAGGAAGTGCTGCGCATGCGCGGTGACGAACAGATCGTTTTCACGTCGGGTAATCCGCCGCTCAGATGCGGACGCGCCATCTGGTTTCGGCGCAATGACATGAAAAGCGTCGTTGGCAAGAACCGGTTCCATCGCTGATCGCGAGGAATGTGTATCAACGTTGTGAATCGATTGTCCTGCTTTGATTCACACAACTCATTGGACTTCGGTTGCGGTGTCGAAGAGACTCTTCGCATGCAGACACTCACTCCCGACCAGGTTCATCTTCGTCGCATCGACCCGGCCCAGAATATGCGCCGCTTTTACAGCCTGAGCCTTCAGCCCACGCTGTTCGGCGGTGCGTCGCTCATTCGCGACTGGGGAAGGATTGGAAGACGCGGTCAGACGATGATGGAAACATTCGATACGAATGCCGATGCAGGGTCCGCACTGCACCGTCTTGAGCGTAGCAAAAGGCGCCGCGGATATCGCGATGCGGCAGTACAGCGGCGCTGATAGCTTTGACGCCCACCGATGTTGCGAACAATCAAAAGCACCGGACCGGCGCCGGATATCGCGCAATCTTCTCATCCACGGTCATCAGGACAATTTCCTCGGCAACGGCCTGCGAAATCAGAATACGATCGAAAGGATCCTTGTGTATGGGAGGAAGCACCAAAAGGCCGATCGCATGTTCACCGGTGATCGCCAGTTCATGATAGCCATTGTCCACCAACCCACGCCTCAGTAACCGTGGATCGACCGCGAAATCGGGACGTCCCAGGCCTGTCTTGATAGCGACTTCCCAAAGACTTGCCGCGCTAAAGATCAAATCGTTGTCGGAGTTCTCGATTTCGGCGCGCGCTTGTGCGGGCAAACGCTCAGGATCGCTTGCCGCCCACAAAAGAAGATGGGTATCGAGAAGGAGCCTCACGCATCGCCTCCAAACATTGCCTCGATGTCTTCCTCACCCATGCAATCAAAGTCATCCGGCACGGTGAACTGACCGGCCATGAAGCCGGTGCGCTTTGTTGCGCCGGGCATCGGCGCATCCAGCGCCATGACCTTCACAAGCGGCTTGCCCGCTTTGGCGATGATAAAGGGTTCGCCCTTCGCGGCCTTCTCTATCAGACGCGACAGGTGTGTCTTGGCCTCGTGGATATTAACGGTGTGCATAGCGGCGCTCCTGCTTAGTCCATTTAACTTAGTTCATTTACAGCCGAAGTTCAATACACCCCATCGCGCGGAAGGCCCCGTCTTGCGACGAGGCCCTCCGTTGGTGATCAGTCGCGGTTGCCGTTCGGGCGGGACCAGATCAGTTGCAACCCTTCCTGGCCGTCCACCTCGATCAGGGTTGCGTAGATCGGAGCAGGGAAGCTCGGGTCATCCAGCTTGACCGAGATGTAATCCCGCTCGGTTCCCTTTGCCTGCTTCTGCCACCCGGCGCCCAGTTCCACCGCACCCGAGAAGATGCGGAACTGCGGGCCGTTCTCGGAAGGGGTTTCGACGCGTTCGAGGCGGGCCTTGACGTTTAGGGCGAGAGTCTTGATCTGACCGGTGAAACCGTTCTTCGCGGTGGTGAAAGTGCCGATGTTTGCCATTGTCTTCATCCTTTCGATGTTTCGGGCCGCGCCTATCGCGGCCTCGATGGCTGTCAGGAGACCGGGAGCGATCGGCGCGCACCCCAAAGGGGCCGAAATGAAATGGAGGATGGCGGGGAGACACTTTCTTGGCTCGCGAGGAATTCGAATGAAGTTCGAAGGGGAAGAAAGTTTCGAAGCGCCGTTGCGTCAGGCCGAGCGAGGCGAAGCCGTTTTCCGGTCAGACATGCCTCAATCGAGACCGCATTGAGCGGCGCATTGGTAACATTTGAACGGGTGTGAAGACCGGCAACCGTCGTGTCGCAACTCCGGATCCGAAATATGATCGGACAGCATAACATGAAGCCCTTGCCAACGACGAGGTTACCATGTGGCGCTGTCGAGCCTTTCTCACAGAATGCGACACCGCTCTCATCCCCCACAGTGCGTTGAACTAAGTTTGGATGTTGTGGCGATCGAAAGGGAATGAGCAGGTACATCGACGCAAGGGCCGTGATGACCAAAGCCTTTTGATCCCTTATTCACAACCTCGATATAGCCGATGAGGAAGCGGTATCATTGCTGTGGTAGACACGAGCACTGCAAAGCCGGGATACAAGCCCGGCGGAGAGCTGATCGCACTCCGCCAGGGTCATTCGGAAGGAATGCATTACGCCGCCTCTTGCTCTTCAGTAAGCTGAGCCGGTTGAAGACCATGAAGATAGGTCACGGCGCGTTGTGCATGCGCCGCCGCCTGAAAGATCGCCCGTCTGTCGTCCTTCAGGATCCGCAACCAGGACTGAAGGTAGCTGGCGTGATCCGGCCGGGGCTCCAGCTCAGGCACAACACCAAGATCGGCGCACAGGAAGCAACTTCCGAGCTCGGCAATGAGTTCCTCTCGAGCGCGTTCGCTGCGGTCCTTGTGATAGCGCGACAGATCGCGTCCGACCCTGTGCTCCGGTGCTGTCCAGTGCACGGTTTCATGGCTGAGGACCGCGACGTAGGATTCGGCGTCCCGGAACGTCTCGAAGGGTGGCATCTGGATGTGATCGCTTGCGGGAGCGAAAAATGCTTGTGCGCCGCCGTGGCGGATCACAGCGCCGGTATGTTCGAAGAAGCGGTCCGCGTGCTCGATGCGCGATATCGGATCGGTGATCTTGTCCGGCCGGTGATAAAAATGCTCAGGCAATCCATCGATCTGATCGCAGTTGAAGACGGTGTAGGTCTTGAGGAACGGGATATCCCGCTCGACCTCGTCGCCACGGGAATCCGTTTCGGTCTTGGTGAAGCGGCTGGCATAGACGACGGTTGCGCCGGTCTCGCCCTTGCGGACCTGTGCCCCGATCTGACCGGCCTGCCGGTAGGTCATCCACAGTGGCGCTTCGAAGCCTCGGGCGAGGCTTTCGGACCAGAGCAGGAGGACATTGATGCCCGTGTACGGCTCGCCGGTGGCGCGAAGTGGTCGCGTGATCCGGCCTTCGAGCCCGCCCGCGCTCCAGGGTTTCATCCAGGGCCGGACACCTTTTTCCAGTTCAGTGACAATCGTTTCGGTGATCCGCGCATATATATCTATGCGCGAGCTTTTCACTTTCCTTTTCATTTTCAGACCTCCTGATTTCACGACCGCGCCGATCGCGGTCCGTCACGAGGTCCGAAAACGGCGGGGCTCAAGGCCGGAGCGGCACGCGAGCCGCGGCCCCGGTGCGCGCAGCGCGGCGGGGTGGCGAAGGGCCGGAACGAAGGGGAGGACGGCAAAGCCGTTGACGCTCCTGCCGGCTCCGCCCGGACCTTTCCCGGGACGGACCACGGTCGGAGTGTCGGCAAAGCGGAAAGGCGGCGCATTGCGCCGCCTTCGAGACAGGAAATGGTTGAGCTGTCAGTGGACCGGGTGACCGCCAGTGTAGGGGTCGTATTCGAAGAGGATGACGATCTCTGCCTCTTCGACCTCGTCGGCGGGGAGGACGCCGTATTCGCCGTCGGACTTGAAGAGGACGATTGGGGTCATGAGGGTGCGAGCGAGGTTCCAGGCGTGTTTTTGGGCGAGGGAAAGATCGTGCTGCATGTGAAGGCTCCATCGTTGGAGCGGGCCAACCCCGCTCTTGATGGCTCCGTCAGTGTGCGGCTTAGCGGACGCGATCACCGCGCAGGCAAAAGCCAAGCGGCCGCCGCTTGCGAGCGGACCCTTTACGGGTTGATCGTGGAAGTCCGCGCCGCACCAGGAATGCCATCTCTCAAAAGAGCGGGATTGGGTTGCGTCCGAGATAGAGTTCTGGCCATGTGCAGTCGGATTGGCCGGGCCGAGGCTGGATCGCCAGGTACACTCTCCGTTCGCCTGATGACAGGCCTAACACAGTGCAGGATATGAGGACTTCTTGTCGGGGAATGTTCGGAGCGGGTGTCAGGTCCGCTTCACGGCCTTGATCGCGGACGCGCGGGCCGCTTGCTTGATTGTCATGGCTATCTCGCGGAGGAACGCCGCGCTGACAGAACCGATCGGCTCGGTGGACACGAAATCATAGTCCTTATCCATCTCGACGCGATTGAACTCGTCGAGAATGATCCAGCACGGCGCGGCGAGGCCGATGCGCCGGCACTCGATTTCCGGGACGATCAATGCGAGCTGGCCGACAAACGGCTGCTTGGAGGTAAAAGGAAAGAGAAACACGACATCAGGATTGCCGGATGTTTTGATGACGATGCAGACTGGGCGCGGTTTCCGGCCGGATTCCTCGCCCTTCTGAGCTTCGCGATGCCAGAGATAATGAAACTCGGCGACGTCGCCCTGCTCAAGCATCGTCTTTGGCAGGTTCGAGAATGGCGTCGATGCCGGATATCAATTCCGCACTGACATCGTCCGGCGCATTATGCAGGGAATATGACTTCGTCGGGCTCGGTTCGCCGCGCATCCTGTGATAGTCGCGGGCGGAGAGAACAAAGAGCTTCTCCTTGCCGTGCTTGGTGAGCACGACCGGTTCGATCATTGCCGCCTCAAGAATTTCACCCGAAGAGCGGTTCATGTCGGAAAAAGTGTAGTGCTTCATCTCATGGCTCCTGTATTCCACGTAAAATAGGTATTTTACGTTGTTTTGTCAATTCGAGTCTTCGTGTCGACAAAGAAGGGGCGGAGCCGAAGCTCCGCCCGTATGGCCTAGCTGAGTGCGGCCATCTGCAGTTCTGCCGCCTTGCGATCGACGGTCTGGCCGGGGTTGTCGATCGGGCGCTGGAAGGGCTTCCAGGCCTCGCCGACCACCTCTTCGTAAGCGGTCACGACGCCTTCGGCGGCGCAGCGGAGCGCGTGGGCTTGCAGGCCCATATCGGCTGCGAATTCGCGCTTGCGTTGGGCTGCCCCATCGAAGCCGACTGGGCCATCGATGTCCTCGTCCCGAGTGTCATTGGATCCCTTGGCCGAGGCATCGCGGGCCTCGGTGACGGCGCGGCTGTAGAATTGTCCGGCCCCGTGGGCGGAGCCGACAAACGAACCGACGATGCGCTGCAGGTGGATGTGCATCGCCCGTTCGCCGAGACCCTCGTTGAGGGCGTCGGCCGTGTCGACGATGATCTTGTGATGGAGTTCGCGAATGCCGTCGCCGTCGATAACCGGAAGACCGAAGCTTTCGGAGATGAGGGAGGCCTGGGCGCTATCGGGGCAGGCAAGTCGGACCATTTCGAGCGAAGCGCCCTTGCGAAGCTGGGTGACCTTGGCGGATTGACGGGAAGAACGAGCGGTACTGGTCATGTGAGTTTCCTTTCCTTCACGGTATGGCCGAAGGCTCAAGCCGAACTGCCGGCCTTCCCTTCGGGCGCGGTCAGGAAAAACCGGCGGAAAGAAGGAGGCTTCAGGGTCCGCGCGGACCATGACGAGCGAACCCGTCCCGCGGGCCAGCAGGGCCTTTAGCCCTCGCGCCGTCCCGCGGGGCTGGTTTGGCGAGGATGGTGCGTGCGGCCGCACCGCGGCGCGCCAGCGGCCTTGAAGGCTCCGACCGCCGGTTTACGACCGCAGCCTGTCCCGAAGGGAAGGCCGGCAGACATGGCGTTCCACTGGCGGCGATGTGTGAAGGAAATGACGATCGCCAACCGGACCGCTCACCCGACCAAACCACCGCTGCGTCTGCCGATGCGGTTCGGGAGATCGCTGCGCTAACCCTTGCCTACCGGCCATTGCGGGAAGGGCATGCTTCCGGGTTTATAGTCTGGCGGGATGGCGGCTGGGGCCATGGACGCCGCAAGGTCCTCGCCGGCGACTGCCCAGTCGATGATGGCGACGTTGGCCTGATCGGGAAATGGTGACGATCCGTCAAGATGGGCTTCGAGCGCTTCGGCGATGTGCGCACGGGGATTGGTGGTATCGGCCGTCACTAGAATATGGACTGCAACGAGCCATGTGGTCATGGTCTGGGTCTCCTGTTCGGGTCATGAAGCGGGGAGCGTGGATCGACGTCAGAGCCGCGCGCTTCCACGCGTCGGCCCCCGCGAACCGGGTGCTGTGCCGCCTGTGATGGATGATGAGCTTCGGATAGGCGCCCTCCATCCGGAAGCTGGCGTGCCAGCCGAAGGCAATGGCGATAAATTTCCAGGGGACGGACATCAGCGCCCCCATCCGATAAAGCTGGAGGGCCCGTCATAGACATCGTGGCGGGCGGGATCGATGACGAAACCAAATGGGCCGACCGTGTATTCCGCCGAGGGAACCAGAAATCGGCGCTCCTCCGCAGCGTGATCGCGCGTGCTGCCAAGCGTCGCGACGACCTCGACAAAGCCGTCGTGATGATCCGACCTGATAGCGGAGATCACGATCCAGTCGCCGGCATGGCGTGACTGGAAGGCCCGGCGATCCTTTTCGTGGGATTGACCGGGTTCGAGCACGGTTCCCGCGATCGTCTCGAATTCGTCCGGCCAACTGTCCTTGACCGTCTGGTCGGCGCAGCGCCGTTCGAAGCTGGTAAACAATTCCGGGAAGGTGATCGCAACGATCGCCCACTCGACGTCTTCTTCGTACCAGCTATTGGCATTGCGAAGCCGCCCATCGACCCTTGCATTGCGATCGTCCGCAAGATGGAATCCGCCATGACCGGCGGTCGAATGGCAGACGATCCCTTCGGCAAAGACCGTGGCGCCCTGCGAGGGTCCCCAGGGCGTATGCGCGCGGGAGTGGATTTCCCGGCGGCCGAGAGCATTTTTCTCGAGGATGTGCTCGGCCTTCTCGGCCATTTTGGCACGGAAAGCCGGCTCGTCGGCGAGAGCGCCGTGAAACCCGTAGAAGTCTCCCCGCGCGAGCTCGTGCAAGGGCCGGCGCACCAACCATGCCGCGGCAAGGTGGTGGGTTCCATTCCGGCTAGTCAGCATGGCGTAGGCGGTGTCATTGAGGCGCGCCACGGGAAATCCCTCAGCGCTGGTCCCGAACTCAACCCCGGACATGACGGTGAGCTGTGAGGCGGAAGGGTGGGATTGAGCGGAATTGGTCATACCGCCCTCCGCTCGACATGATCGGCGGCCACCTGGTCGGCGGTCACCTCATGCAGCACCGCATCGGGGTAGCCGTGGCGCGACAGCCATTCATCGGCCGCGGCCCTGCTGACCGCGACGTGAACCAGTTCGCCCGCATCGCCGGGCCGGCTGAGCACGACAACGGAGCCGGCCGAAGGACGCTCGATGACGGTGAAGTCGAGATCGCTGTCGAGTGAGAAGGTCTTGAAGACCTTCAGTACGATCACCGCCTTGGTGCCGTAGTCGCCCTCATGCAGGGTAAAGCTTCCGGGAATGATGGTTTCCCCGACGCGGGCACCCGCCTGTCTCTTGACGAGACGGCCGGTGTTGTTGTGGCGCTCCCAGGCTTGGAGCTTGCGGCGGTGCCGCTCAGGGGGACGGGGTGTGCCGTCTGAATAGCGGATGATCGCACCGAGCGGTGCAGTGTCGAAAATCAGTTGTGCGGACATGAGTGATGCCCTCCTGGTGGATGAAACGGAAACGCCGCCGGGCAATGCCGGCGGCGTGACGTGCGTTCGGAAGGAAGAAAAGCGCTATTCGGCGGCTTCGCGGAAACCCTCGAAGACGGCGCCCGAGCCGATGTCGCTCTCATCCGGCTCGTCGATGGAGCCGTCGGCATCACCGGCGTCCTCGTCCTCGGTGAACTCGTTGCGGGCCTTCCAGTCGGCGAGTTCGTTTGCCTCCGGCGCGAAGTGCGCGGAGGCGTGAACGAAACGCGCCTCCTTGAAATGCTCGACGAGCGCGGCGCGGGTGTCGCGGACCTTGTTGCGCGGCAGCACCGAGGTATCCCCGCATGCCCCTTCGAGAGCCTGCCGGGTGAGGCACAGAAGAAAGTCTTCGGTCCCCATGTTGGGCAGGAAGCTGTCGGCTCCGATCACGGCGCCGGCAATCCGCGAGACTATGCCGCTGTTCGACATGTTGCGGCGGCACGACAGCACCTCGATCAGAACCGAGCGGGCCGCGACCCTGAGCGTCTCCGGGTCGAAGGCAAGATTGCCGGTTTCATCGACCAGGGTTGCGGCATGGGGCGCGATCTGGCTTCGGAATGAACCCGTATTGCCGGACCCGGTATCAACGCGGACGTTCTGACCGGCAAAGGCGATGACGAGCAGCGCCATCAGCGTGTCGTCTTCAATCGGTGCGCGGCCAAGCGCTTCATGAAGCGCGTCGGTGCGGAAATCGCCGATCATGTCCTGGCCTTTCTGGGTAACGTCCGGGCGCTGCACAGGCTGGGCGGTCGTTCCCTGCTCTGTCTTGCCCTTGCCAGTTTTCGGCTCCGGCAGCCGGTAGACGACGGACTGCACCTTGCCATCGCGATCGAGATACATGGCCGTATGGTCGGACTTCTTTGGCTTGCCGTAGACGCGTTCGGCCTTCTTGGGGAGTTCCGGACCGTTCCAACCATTAAGCTCGGTAATCATGCCGTTCTTGGGCAGGTTGTTGGTCATCCATTCCTGCTGGGCGCCGAGAAAGGCCTCGACATCGGTCGTATAGCGGCTGTCCTCGTCGGCGGGGGCGAAGAGGTCCTCGACCCAGGCGATGCCGTAGGCCTGCGCCAGTTCGGCGTCGAAATTGGCGTCGCGCGCATACATGCGGGTCTTGGACAGGCCGTTGGCAACCGACCACCAGGACGTCGTTTCGTTCTTCTTGGGCTTGTGGGCCTTCCAGACCTCCTTCTGCTCCGCGATCGAGGCTGCGGCAATGGTCCTGAGCTGCCGTTCATCCGGCATGTCGCCCTTGGCCATCTGGTCCAGCATGGCGGGAAGCACATTGGCGAGAAGGCGGAGCTTCTTGATCTGGCGGACCGAAAGCGACAGCGCCGCGGCGATGCCTTCCTCGGTCCAGCCGAGTGCGACAAGCCGTTCGATGGCACGCCACTGGTCCACGGGATTGAGCGGCTCACGGGCGATGTTCTCGACCATGGAGCGCATGGCGCCGCCGTCGTCTGCCGCATCGGTCACGATGACCTCGATCTCTTCAAGTTCGGCGGCGATTGCTCCCCTGGTGCGGCGATGTCCGGCCTGGATGATGAAGCCGTTACCGCCATCGGCTTCGGGGGAAACGACGGGCGGCTGGATGATGCCGACGGCCTTGATGGTCGCGGCCAGCAGCGCATCGCCCTGCGGTGTGGATTTGGATTTGCGGGCATCGTCGGGATTTTCCTTCAGCGCGCGCGGGTCGATCTTGATGATATGCATGGGAAGCTCCTGGTTGGGGATTGAGGACCCGGCACGCCGCCGGTTCCCTTTTTCGTCTTCTTCTCAAAGACATCCCCGGGACCGCGGAGCGGGCGGGCCGGTGCAACTGCGGCCGAGCGTCCCTGCCCGGCCAGGTGAGCGGGGCTGGCCAGCCCTGCGAGGAACGACGGGCCGGGATGGCGCAGGCGGCGGTTGAGCGACAGCATCACCGGTTCGACCGATCTGCGACCGGTCCCCTTCCTACTTCTTCTTCAGGCCGCCTCCCCGGCCTTCTCCCCCTCCTTCAATACCTCATCCGCCAGATCGGCCTCGATTTTGGCGAGTTGTTGGCGCTTCTCTGCAAGCTCGTCTTCGAAGCCGAATTCTCCACCCTGGCGGGTCTGGTATGAGGCCAACCGGCGCTCCGCGTCATCGAGGCGGAAGCGATATTGCGAGCGCTCGTCCTCGAAACCGGAAAGCACATGCTCGATGCGCGAGACCGCACCGAGAGGCGTGACGGTTAGCGCAAGGTCGATGTCGGTCTCCACGCCGGTCCGGACGAGTGCAACGTCATATTGGAAGTCGCCCTGAACGTAGCGCTTGCCGGAGAAGACGAGATCGAAGCCGCCTATATTTGCGATGACCGTTTTGCCCTCTTCCTGAAGATGTACCAGCGTCATGATTTCCTTCATCAGCGCGCGGCCGGCTGGCTTGCGCTCGGCGAAGGATTGTCCGCCAACTGTCATTGTGAAGTCGGCACCTGAAGTCGGAATCCTGCGTTCGATGTCCTTGCCGATCTCGGAGATCCGCCGCGCGTCGTGCTCGATATCGCGGTCGGCGTTGCGGATTTGACGACGCACGGCAAAGAGATCATCTCGGTGCGCGGCGCGCAAGCGTTCGAGCCGGGCGATATCGGCCTCGAGGCCTGCCTTCCGCATCAGGCGCTGATCGCCGGAAGCGATCGCTTTGGCCATGGCGAACTGGTTGGCCTGCCCCTCGCCCAGATCTTCGAGCCGGCGAACGGACGTGTCGCCGGACAGCGCCGCGGCGATGAACCGGGCCTTGCGCTCGTTGTTCTGCCACATCTGCGCATCCATCGAGCCTTCGGTGGCGTAGGCGAAAATGTCGATCTCGTCATGCTGATTGCCCTGCCGCTCGATGCGGCCCTCGCGCTGTTCGATCTGGGAGGGAAGCCAGGGCACGTCGAGATGGTGAAGCGCCTTCAAGCGAAGCTGAGCGTTGACACCTGTACCCATGGTCTCGGATGAGCCGATCAGGAAGCGGACCTTGCCCGCGTTCACGTCGGCAAACAGCCGGTGCTTGGCCTCGGTCTTCTTGTAATCCTGCATGAACGCGATTTCCGACGGCGGGACACCGAGCCGAACGAGCTCGTCGCGGATCCAGCGATAGGCGGAAAAGCCGCGTGATTTCTCGACGCTGATCGTGCCGAGATCGGAAAAGATCATCTGCGCCGCGCCGGGCAGGTCGAAAGGCTTGCCCTCACGGGTCAGGTACTCGTTTTCTCCGGACTCGCGCCAGATGCGATAGGCGTTGGCGATCAGCTTGTTGAGCTTGTTGGCGGGCTCATTGTCATTGTCGGGATCGACCAGCCGCAGATCAATCGCCGCATGGCGCCCATCGGTAATGACGGAAAGCAGAATGTCGTCGCCGGGTTGGGCCGGACCTTCGCGCTTTTCGATGGCCTTGATACGGGCCTCGAGGACCTGCTGATAGAGCTTGAAGTTGTCGGTCGGCTTGGCGGTGACAATCTGTCGTTTGCCCGTCGAGACGGTGGGGATTTTCACGTACTGCTTTAGATCCTCCGGCAACACGACATCGGCGAAGCCGCGGAACATGGCGATCAGTTCCGGCACATTGACGAAGGTCGCAAAGCGCGAGACGGGCTTGTATTTGCCCGACGGTTGCAGTTCGAGCTCGGTCGCCACGTCGCCGAAAGTCGAGGCCCAGGCGTCGAATTCGTGCAGGCCGCGTTCCTTGAGCGCCTCAAATCCGAGGAAGCGCTGAACCGAGAACATCTCGCCGAGCGTATTGGTGATCGGCGTGCCCGAGGCCAGCACCAGCGCCCGACCCGGGTTCTTGGTCTCGATGAAGCGGGATTTGACATAGAGGTCCCAGGCCCGCTGCGACCCGTTCGGATCGACGCCTTTCAGTGTCGACATGTTGGTGGCGAAGGAGAGTTTCCGGAACTCCTGCGCCTCGTCGACGATGATCTGATCGACGCCGATCTCGGAAATGGTCAGGAGATCGTCCTTGACGGTCGCCAGCGATTCCAGCCGATCCTTCAGGCCCTCTTTCAGCCGTTCAAGGCGTTTGCGCGACACCCGATCGTCGCCCTCTACCCTGGTGAGCATATGTTCATAAAGCGTGAGTTCATCCTCGATCAGCTGCTTTTCGAAGACTGCCGGTACGGCGATGAACTTGAAGGCCGAATGGGTGATGATGATCGCGTCCCAACTGGCCGTCGCGGCGCGCGACAGGAAGCGGTGACGTTTGTCTTTGGAAAAATTCGTCTCATCGGCGACGAGTATCCGCGCAGTCGGATAAAGCGTCAGGAACTCGCGGGCGGCCTGGGTCAGGCAATGGCCGGGCACGACCAGCATGGCTTTCGAGATCAGGCCGAGCCGACGTTGTTCCATGATGGCGGCCGCCATCGTCATGGTCTTGCCGGCGCCGACGGCGTGGGCGAGATAGGTTGCGCCGGACGAGATGATGCGCCAGATACCGCGTTTCTGGTGGCCATAAAGAACAAAGGCGCCTGATGCGCCCGGTAGCTGGAGATGGTCCCCGTTGAAGGATCGGGGCGCGATATTGTTGAAGCAGTCGTTATAGACACGCGCCAGCCGGTCAGTCCGGCCCGGATCGGACCAGACCCAGCGCTGGAAGGCGGCCTTGATCTTGGTGAGCTTCTCCTTTGCCGCCTCGGTATCTACGACATTGAGGACGCGCCGCTCGCTGTCGCCGTCTTTGATCGTGTCGAAGATCTGCGGAATACGGCTGTTGAGGGCATCGGCGAGCAGTTCGCCGGCATGCCGGCGCTTGGTGCCCCATTCCGAAGTGCCCTCGGCCCGGAAGGCCAGCATGCGGGCATCGACCGTCCAGGAGGCGAGTTCCGGCATGTGCCGGATCGTGATATCCGTTCCCATCGACTCCTTCACAAAATCGACGACATCACTTGCCGGAATCCATGGTGCACCGAGCCGGGCGGTGATCTCGGACGGGCTGAGATCGGCCGGCTGCACCGCCTCCAGCGCCTCGACATTGCGCCTGTAGGCCGGATCCAGCTCGGCGGCCGCTTCCGCGATCGCCAGTTTGTCGCGGGCCGGTCCGGATAGGTAGGCGTCGGATGTCTGCCAGGACCCGTCTGTCGGATCGCGATAAATCGCGCTGCCGAGTTCCGCGATGACGGTCTCCCGGTCTTGATGCAGCAGTTCGGCGATGTGGTCGGGATCGACATGGCCGCGTTCGTTCAAGACGACGGCGAGCGCATCGGCGGCGCTGGTGATCACCGGGGGCGATGGCGGGGCAATGACTCGTTCGGAGAAGATCGGACCGGGCTTCGCGGTATCCGTATCGAGATCGTAATTCTCGATGGAGGCGACCAGCCAGCAATCGGGATCGTCGAGGAAGGGCTGCAGGTTCGGGCGGCGATGCGTCTCGCGGGTTTCGCCCGTCGCATCGCTCTCCGAGATCGACACCCTGGTGTGGTTGATCGGCCCGAAATCGCGCACGAAGCTCGACCAGGCGATGCGCAGCTTCACCTGAAGATCGCGCCACGGCTGATCGCTCTCTTGAGCCTTGAGGACCGCCCGCACCGCATCGCGGACCGGGATCAGCTTCCTGACGATGTTGATCTGCTTTTCCGAAATCCCCTCGCCTGTCCGGCCCTTGCGGACGGGAACCGGCGCGGGCTTGCCGTCGAGAACCTGCAACAGCCCTTTCGGTGGGTCGATGAAGAAGCTGCCCTCGCGGACATGGGCGTCCCCTGGTCTGGCGACATCGGTCGGCGTCGTACCGAATTCGAGATCGAAATCGATCTCTCCGGGTTCGCCGTCATAGAGCGCTTCCGGAAGAAGATGGATTGCGGCGTCCAACGCAGCTTTGAGATCGCCGTCACCGGCCAGGCAGGTATAGGTCTCACCGAAAGGACCTGCGGTGCTTGCATTACGGCCGAGCACATGGTCGGGATGATCTACAAACCAGCGATTGACGCGGAAAGCTTCGCTGTCCTCGCTGGCCGGAATGACCTCGGCCAGGTCCAGCCACGCCGCGTCGCTCCGGGACTCTCCCGGCTTGCGCTTGCGGAAGAACAGGATGTCGACCACCACATCCGTCCCCGCGTCCTGCCGGAAGCTGCCTTCGGGCAGGCGAATTGCGGAAATCAGATCCGCGGATTTGGAGATGTGCTCGCGGGCCGCGGCGTCCGCCTTGTCCATCGTGCCCGACGAGGTGACGAAGGCGGCAAGTGCACCGGGTTTCAGGAGATCGATCGATCGCGCAATGAAATAGTCATGCAGCCGCAGGCCCATTGACCGGTATGCGCGGTCGGAGCGTACGGTCCTGTCCGAGAACGGCGGATTGCCAATCGCCAAATCGAAGTGCGCCGGCAGACCGGTACGCGCGAAATCACCTTCGATGATACGGGCGACCGGCTGGAGGAGCTGGGCGATCCGCGCGGTGACCGGATCGAGCTCGACGCCGGTGACGAATGACTGACCGCGAAGCGCTTCCGGCATGAGGGCTGGGAACAGCCCCGTGCCGATGCCCGGTTCGAGCACGCGGCCGCCGCGCCAGCCGAGACGTTCGAGGCCCTTCCAGATCGCCCGGACGATGAACTCGGGCGTGAAATGGGCATATTGCGTGCAGCGGGCAAGCGAGGCGTAGTCGGCTTTGCTGACAGCCTCCTGCAGGTCTTGGCCAAGTTCCTCCCATCCTTTCCGAAACCCGCCGTCGCCGGGCCGGGTGAAGATGGCTTTGGCGAGATCGGAAGCGCCGAAGCCAGTGAACCGAATGAGGCGCGCCTGTTCGTCATGCGTCGCCGGTCGGTCCTCGGCCGCGATCGCCGCAGCGAGGGAGATAGCGTCGAGATTGTCGCGGGCGCGGGCCTTCCAGCCCTTCGCCAGGTCGCGGTTTCCGGAAAGGTGGAAATTGCTGCCGCGCTCGGGCGCTTCGACGGCCTGTCGTTCCGCGGGTTGCCGGCTCTTGGACCGCTTGGACGGTGCTGCCGGCGGTGGTACGCCCTCGTCGGGTTCGATCGCCGGACTTTTGGCAAATACGGTGACGCCAAGGCCCAGGCCGGAAGACAGTGCGCTCTGCGAACTGCCAAACATGTCGAGGGTAAAGGGATCGTGGTCGGACATTGATGATGTCTCCTGTGATGCGAACGCACGGAGCCGCGCCGCCGGGCGAACCGGCCGCGTGGGGGACGTGCGGAGTTGGAAGTGCGGTTAGCGGGTGATCAGCGAGAACGAGATCTCGTTCTCGGTGAGCTGGATCCCTAGATAGGGTGCGGCGAAGTTCCGGTTGAAACTCGGTAGGACGAGGCCGGCATCGATGAACTCGATCCCGTCATCGCCGCCGAAGTGCCGGCGCTTGTAATCCCACCAATCGTCACTGCCCTTCGGGTGGCATTCGTTCGAATAAACGACGAGTGGCTTTTGGCCCTGCGCCAGCTTGCCATTGGAGATGATGTAAACGCCCTCGTCGCCGACGAGCCAGAACCCCGGTTTTTCGCCCTCACCGGGCCTGGTGCCGTAGTATGGATTGCGGAAACCGCCATTGGCGGCCGCATCCGCTTCGCCGCGTGCAATGACCTTGCGCACCGCCATTATTGGAAATGTGAACATAGCGAACCTCACGCGGCGACTGGCAGCGGAAGGTGCCGCAAATGAACGGGCAGCTTTTCCGCGATCTGCGCATCCGTCAGGTCGTCGAGCAGCTGGAAGCTGGTCTCCGACCGACCGTAGAGGATGACCGTTCGCTTGCCACGATGCTCGGGCCGGAAGGCCTCGCCGGCATAGCCTCGATAGTCGTCCTGCGTGGCACTCCAGATGTGCTCGATCCGTTCTTCGCGGGTCATCGCCTTGACCGGCCAGCGTTCGCGCTCGACAATCGCGTCGCGCATCTCGTACGGCGAGCGTGGATCTGCAAGATCGCAATAGGCGTGAAAGAACCGCGTCACTCTATTGATGCTGAGCGTGTAGAAGACGCTGGTGATGCTGCCGGTCAGGAATTCGCGCATGGCGAACATCTCGCCGCGCATCCACAACGGGGGCAGGATTTCCAGCATGGAGTCATGTTGGGCTTGTGCAATTTCGAACCATTCGCCGGCGTAAAGCGCACTGTCGTCTTTCTGCCAGCGGTCGGGTCGCCCAGCATGGCGGTCGAAGAGTCTGAACATCTGACGGCGGTCGGCGATGCCGAAATAGATTTTTCGGATGGGTGCAAGAGAGGTCATGGCGGGCTCCTTCGAGGCCTGTCACGGGCTGGAGCGCGGCGCCGTCCTCGGCTCACCATCCTCTTCAGCCCTTCCGGACCCCTTCCCGCGGCCGCCTCTCCGTCCGGCCAGGTCAAGGGCCGGCGTCAGCCGGGCGAAGCGCACCCTTGAGGTGGACGGCGGGCATGCGGCACGCCGCCTTCCTCCTCTCTCTTCTTCTCATTCCCTCTTTTTCAGACTGGCGTTCCAGTCATCAGACGGTGGCCTGAGCCGCTGCCAGTTGCAGCCTTGCTTCTCGGCGAGGATCCGCAGGCGTTCGGCAAATGTCTCGCCCTGGCTGTTGGCGTCGGTCGCCGCGACCAAGAGAGCGTCCGGGCGGGCGGCAAGCCCGCGAAGGGCGGCTTCGGTCGATGGCGACCAGCCGCCGCCGGTGCTGAGATAGAGCGTTCCGGGCGACAAGCGTTCGATCGCCGCAAGGCTCATGGCGTCGATCGCTGCCTCGTTGACGCAAAGCCGCAGCGCGCCGGCGGGTCCGAACCGGAATAGGACCTTTGCGCCGCCGGACGCGAACCCGCGCCACTCCGGACCTCGTTCCTCCCAGCCGGTGACGTGACCGGCCTCATCGACATGGCCGGCCCACATACTGCCATGCGGGCCTTCGCGCAGCACATCGGAAGCAATCGCTTGGCGCAGAACCGGGTCGGGAATACCGCGCATCTCGCTGAGATAGCGCCATGTCGCCGAGCCGCGCCACGGCTTGCGGCGGCTTTGCCAGCGTTCCACCACGGTCTGGTCCAGCGTCCTCTCCCTGGCCTGACGGGTCCAGGCGGGCTCTGACGGCGTGAAGCCGATGAGGTCGGCGACAACATAAAGGGCGGCGGCGAACGAGATCCCGTCGAGATGTTCAACAAGGCGGAACACGTCGCCCTTGGCGTCCGACAAGGGGTCAAACCAGCCCCTGCCCTCATGAATGACGATGACGATGTCGTCACCGTGGCGGTACTTGACCGCCTTGCGGGTGCTTTCCTTCAGATCGACGGCAAATCCGGCGGATTCCAGGACGGCTCCGCAGGCGACTTTTTCCCTCAGTTCTTCCAATTCGGCTTTTTTCATTCACTCTCCGCGTTCCGCGCGGTCCTCTGTCCGGGTTTCCGCTCCCTCACTTTTCGGGGCGGCACCCGGAGGCCGCGAAGAGCAAGGCAGGCAAGGGCGCGGCGGTAAAGCCGGCAGTTGTGACAGGGTATTAGTGCTTCAGACGCGGCGCAGCCTCCCTTGCCGGCCGCCGCGCGCAAGCGGCCATCCAGGTTCACGGCTACCTACGTCCTATCCACCCGCACCGTGTCAGTGATGCCACGCAACGGCTTCAGTTTCGCTAGCAACACAGCATGAAGGCGACGCCAGACTGCCAATTTGGTCAACAACAAAATGGAAGGGTGCGAAACCACTCACCGACCAAAGAGAATTGTACAGGGTCGGTTCTCGCTTCGTATTGGGCTATCGCATGGTTTCCAAATCGTATGTTGCCACTATCGCATTCGCAGTGTATTTGAACTAAATCCAAGCCTCTGATTTTCCACAGTTTTGATCTGATTTCGGTAGCCTTCTCCCATCAACTTTGGGGAAAGGTTCAACATGGGAAAGTTAGTTATTGCGGCGCTTGCGCTCGCCTTGTCCTGCGGCGCCGCCGGTGCCAATGCACTCCATCTCAATCCGACGCAGCCCGCCAGCGCCGCTAATATGGAAACGTTCGGCAGAACGACAATACCTATCGGTTATTATGACTATTGCCAGCGCTACGCCGACCGCTGTGACCGCCCGGCAGGTGGTCAGATCGCCGAATTGACCCGCGAACTCTGGAAGGACATCATCCAAACCAACCATGATGTGAATACAGCCGTTGCTCCCCTGCCCGACAGCGAGATTTTCGGGATTGAAGAGCGTTGGGAGTATCCCACCAATGTAGGCGATTGCGAGGACTACGCACTGGAGAAGCGTAAGCGCCTAAATCAGCGGGGAGTGCCGCTGGGTGCACTATCTATGACGGTTGCACGGGACGCCAACGGAGGCGGACATGCCGTCCTGACCGTTGTCACCGACCGGGGGGATTTCGTTCTGGACAACGTTGAACCTCGGGTTTTGCTCTGGAAAGAAGCAGAACTCTATTTCCTCAAGCGCCAATCGCAACATGACCCCAACACATGGGTCAGTCTCGTCTCTGGTTGAATCGTGGGCTGGAGGTCGATATCCAAACACTTCCAGCGCCTACAACAAGAGCTAGCAAAAAGCTCGCGAACCCTCCGTACAATGCTTCCATCATGTTATGGCCTCCGACAAGACAAAAAAGGCCAAACAGGATTGCAAAGCCCGAATAGGCCGCCAGAGTCGTCGCGCTGAAAAGGCCAATACGTGCCAGCAGGTGAGAGAGTCCGGTGTGATCCATCGCCAAATTATGGATGCACCATCGGCACACAGCCAATCACTTGTCGGTGATTGGCTGTGAAGGCAACGGATCCATCTGGGTTTCCGACTGCAGGTGAGTGATGCTCACGCCAAACACGGTTACTGCGAAGCAGCACAGCGCCAATAGCAGATAAATGTTCCAGCGCTTGCGCTGTCGCGCCAACGTGTGCGATTCTTCGATCGAAAGTCGCAGAGAAGTGTCGGTCATTTTTGTCCATTACCTGATCTTGCCAATTTGTCGAGATAGATACACGAAGCTGCTCGTCACGGGAAGGCATGCTGCCCCAAAAGACTGCGGCGCGCTTCCAAGAAAAGCTGGTTCCCAGCCCGGATGTACGACCCGGTATCGCAATCGGATGGATGAACGTCATTGCTACTAGATGTTGTCCGAGCAGGCTCTCGGGTGGATGGAACTCGGTGCGGAGAAAAACGCCGTGAGCGAGCCGGGGCCCTGGATTGGCATATGTCTCCAGTCTTGGCTGACCGCACGACGGCCTAGCCAATATTCTAGGCCGACCGCAAAGTCCCAAGCGGGATCGGAGCACGGAAATGCCCGTCCCTAATACGGGCGGCAATTCACCACGCCCTATCGCGTTTGGCAAAGGTAAGGACCGTTTTCGCATTCGAGCGAGACCTCCTTCGTCAGCATAGCAAGCTCGGGAGTCCCTGCTGGTACCGCAGTATTGCGCCTTAACAGTTTCAATGGCTAGGACTGCCCACCGCCCCCAAATCGCGTGGTCCCTTCTCGGTGCTAAGCTAGCCCCGAGCCCAATTCTGGTGAGCCGGCTTATACGCGCCAGGAAAACGAGCCCTTCATGGGGCCAAAGAGGAGTGGCGGGTGAATCTGCCGGCAATTATCTATCTAATGCATGTCGCGTTCAAATGGACTCATTTGAACGATAACGGACATGCATAGATTCAAAGAGTTACAGCGTCCTTTTGCGCATCCGATTGGATGCGCGGCGCTGTAGTCGATAGGTTTCGAGCACACCACACGCATCTTGTCCTCGGGCCAAGTCCGGCGCGTCAAGAACACATCAAATGTCATTCTCGAAGCGAAGAACGTGGCGCGGCTTGAGCGGACCGAAATTTCGCTTCATCCGGAAATGCAAGTTCGATTGGAGAACTGTGCCAAAGCCTTTGCACTCAGAAACCTGCACCTGGTGCGATTGCTGCGAGGTCCTTGAGAGACGCCGTAAGGTTGGACTTGCCGCCCTTGTAGCCGAACACGTAGTTTGCGGTGCCAGAAATCGAAAACAGCGGCTTATAGCTTTCCTTCGCTGTGTCTGCTTCAACAGCATCAGTCACGTTGTCGAGGATCAGACTACGATTTTCAAAAGCAACAGACAGGACGGCGTGAAACAGATTACGGCTGGTATCCTTGAGCACGACTATTTCCATGGCGCTCATAGGAACATCGAGGCGCGCCAGCAAAGCCATTTTCAGGATGGCGTAGTCTTCGCAATCGCCACTGCTGCGATCCAGAATTTCACCGGGCGTCGACCAATAGTCAACCCGGTCATGGTTCTGGTCGTCTGCCTTGTAGGCGACAATTCTGTTGACTGAAGCTGAAACGTGGCGGAGTTGCTCGCTGACCGTTGATCCGCTCAACGCAAGTTGATCGGCAAGGTCTGCGCACTTTTCGGTGCAAATGTCGTCGGACGTGCCGGAAGCGACAGCCTTCTTGATCAGGCCGGATATGCGGGCACCACTCTTGATCTTGCCGAAGCGGATCCTGTAGGCGCCGAACAAAGGCGCTTCCTGACGAATTGTCTGGCTGATCGACACTCTAGCGGGAACCGACATCGCAGGAATCGAGGCGGTGATGATCTGGGCCTGGTCGATCGTCTTTTCATTGAGAGCCGGATTCTCCGCCAGGCCCTGATCGGCAAGTTTTGTGAGCGCCGATGGTAGTGCGAGGTCGTTGGTGGAAGCAAGGTCAAAGACAGGATCGACATCAAGATCAAGGGGAGCGAGGCCGGCTTGGGTCAGGTCAAGGGTCGTGGTGAGGTATGCCGTGCTCAGCCACGCTGAACCCCGGGCGACATTCCGGTTCTGCACGAGGGGAGCGGCGGCACTGGAGCTCATAAGAACTTCAGGATTTGTTTCGAGTGTTTCGTAGGCATAAGCCTGTGCGAATGAAGCGCAGAGCAACACGAGTGCGGATGCAGATACATTGGAATATGATTTCGCTTTATATTGAATATTCATCTTATTATTCTCCCCTTCGTTGAGGAGAAGAATACAATGCAGAGTATAATATCCCGCAAATGGGCATATTTAACGAATTTATACTTATTTCTCTAAAAATTTATCCAATTTCATTGCGAGACCCCATCGTTCGTGGTTGGGCATTTCCGCTTCTGCGGAGCATCCTGATGAATCGCTGGGTCGCCGCGCGGTTGCGGCTGAATTTAATCTCTCAATCTGCGACTTTTCATGCTGTCATGTCGTCAGGATCAGCTTGCAGGTATCGCATCCTGCGGTCGCATGCTTTGTCCCGAAGATGTTTCCTCAATCTCGTCGGAGATAGGTTCATGAAGGCACGGCTGAGCGGCAAAAAGCGCAGTCTTCGGGTAGAGTAATACCAAGCTTCATTGATAGGAACCTATCTCATGACATCAATCCGGTTCATTCGTGCAGACGCGGTGCTGGGCATCGGGCAAGCATCGCAACGCAGCCGATGGCCGGTTTCATGTCACCAGAGGCCGGGTTCCTTTGCCCGCAGGCGGCGTTGCGCCCGGCTTGAAGTGCCCGGCACTACCGCGCCAGACGCTCCTAGCCTGCGGGCAAAATAATCCCGGTAAAATAGGTTCCTATCAATGAAGCCTAGTATAACATGCGCAGAGATCAAAATGCTCCCTTCCGTCTCAAGTCAGCTGCATCAGCGCCATGCCGGAATTGTTGCCGTTGTTTCGTATCACGGTCTCCGCCGCTGGATCCGTCATGCAGCCATTTTGGAACCGAACATTGGCGCCAGACGGACATATGCCAGCTCGCTTACAAGTTCGATCAAAGTCTGCGTGACAATGATCGCCGGAAGCAGTGGGACAGCGCCGGGAACAGCGAATGCCAGCGGAAGGACGACGAGAGAATTGCGAGTTGCGGCACTAAACGCGACGGCCCGCCCCGCTGGCGCATCGAGGCGAAACAGCCTGCTCATACCCCATCCTGCCAAGGGTGCAATAACCGCATATGCCACGTAAATCGGTACGACCCGGAACGTGTCATCGAGTGCGGGGCCGAGTTGCGGCACCACAGCGGCCACGACAACAAATAACACAAACGCTGTCGCGGGAACTGGGAGCAGCCCAAGAACCGAGGATGCGCGTGCCCCCGCGGCACTTTTGATGGCCCAAAACTGCACGAGAGCGGCGAAGACAAGTGGGACCGCAATCAACCAGACGAATGCGTGAACAAATGGCCCCACCTTCACAAGAGACCCAGCCTCAGGGCCAAGGAAAAAACTGAGATAGACGGGAAGCATTATCATCTGGATGATCAGGAGCGCGGGCGTTGCAGCCAGCAGGAGACGGGCATCGGCACGACCGAGATGCGAGAACGTTACGACATAGTCGATGCATGGCGCGAGAAGCACCATCAGCACGCCCAGCCTTATCATCGGATCGGGCGGCAGAAACTGGACAAGGACTCCAACCAAAACTGGAACCACAACGAAGTTGGTCAGCAGCAGGACCCCAAGAAAGCGGAAGCGAGAGAAGGCCAGTCGCAACTCGGCAAGCGGGACCTGGAGGAAGGTCACGAATAGCATGAAGGCCAGTGCGGGATTGATGCCGACCTCCAGCGCCGTCGTTCCGTTGAGAGTGACCGCCGCAATCATGCCGAGGACGACAGCGCCAAAATAGATGCGGACCTGATGGTTTTCGAGGGTTTCACGCAGGAGGGTCAATTGAACTCTTTCGTTTGTCATTTTGGCTTCGGGGAAGGTCTATATGGAATTACGGGAATGGCTATCCCGGTGGCGCCCATCTTTTTGTCAGACCCAATAGCGGGATGTGAGTGACGCAATCTATGCCATGCGCGCCTTGAAGTCGGCGCATCCAGCGTGCAGGTGATTTGGGGGGCTTCGGTCTCCTCAGCGGTGGGGCATGCAACGCAGCCGCATTGATTGGTTGCAGATGTCGCGAACGTGCTTCCACCCACAACAGTTTAGCGACGAGTGAGGAAGTATCCGACTTCCCACAGGCAGGATGAATATCAGAGCTTGTGGGGTCCAACAGGATCGAAAGGCAACCTGTCGCCGCAAGCCGGATCAATGTCGGAACTCTTCAAGAGCACAGCATGAGTTTCGTCGTGAAGGCGGCTTGTTTTGCGACCACAACACCAAGCCAACAGAGCCGGTCAGCTAGCTGCTTTCAACAACCTCTGGATCTTCAGCAGAGCCACACGCCGATCCTCGTGATAATCGATAATCCCGCCAAATCGCCCGTCGGCCCGAAACAGGAACACGCCGGCGGTATGGTCCATGGTATAGTCATCCTCCGTCGGCACCTTCTCGAATGTTGCGCGGAATTCTTCCGCGGCGCGCTTGATCTCAGCAAGTGACCCCGTCAGGCCGGTGATTCTTGGATCGAAGTTCGACAGGTAGTCGGCAAGAACCTGTTGAGTGTCGCGCTCCGGGTCGACACTGACCAGAAAGATATTCATCCGGTCGGCGTCAGGGCCGAGATCTTGCAGCCAGAGCGAAATATCGCTCAGCGTTGTCGGGCAAACATCGGGGCACCAGGTAAAGCCGAAAAAGACCATTGTCGGGCGGCCAATCCACTCTGATGGCGTCACCGTCACGCCACGGTGGTTCGTCAGGGTGAAGGACATCTTGCCGATGGGCAATGGCAACAGAGCAGAGCCCGGTTCCGGTTGCAGGCTGTCCCGGCTCTGCCACCACCCCAGACCGAGCGTGAAGGCCAGTGCGCCAACGCCCGACGCCCCGGCAACAAGTAGCGTACGGCGTCTCAATCTTTTTTGTCCACGCAGCCTGCATCTTTCGCACCCATTCCCCGGATCGCCACGGCAACGGTCACGTCGCCTGCCTCGCGGAACGTCAGTGTAACCGGGAACGTCTCGCCTTCCTTCAGCACCTTTGTAAGACCCATCAGCATGCCGTGATAGCCGCCTGGCTCCAATTGCACGGTGGAATCTGCTGGCACGGGGATCGCCGGCGCGTGCGGCATCGAAGCCACGCCATCCTTCACCACCGTTTCGTGCAGCATGGGCTTTCCGGACACCGGCGTCGCGATGCCGGCAAGCGCATCGTCCGTCGCGCCGATGTTGCGGATGGTGACATAGAAGGCGCCGGGCCGGGCCATTCCGATCGAAGCTCGCGACCAGGCTTCCGAGATTTCGAGCGAGCCAAGTTGAACGGTTTCACACGCCAGCACCGGGGTGGCGGATAAGCTGAGAAGGAGAGCGGTCAGAAGATATTTCATCGTATTCACAATCTTTGCTTGAGGTCGCTCAGGATTTCACTTGCTGGCGTGCCATAGCTGAACTGACGCAGCCAGTCTCCGTCAGGTCCGATCAGGTAGAGTGATGCGCTGTGTGCCATAGTGTAACCGTCCGGCGCGCCGGAATTGTTCTCGCGCTCATAGAAAATCCGGAAACTGCCGGCTGCCGCGCGGGTCTGCGCCTCGTCGCCGGCCAGACCGAGGATTGAGGGGTGAAAGGCCGCGGTATATTCAGCAAGTTCCAGGCCGCGGTCTCGTGTCGGGTCGATGGAGATGAACAGCGGTTGCACAAGGTCAGCCTGACCGCCAAGACCATCCATCACCTGCGCAACCTCGATCAGCGTCATGGGACAGACATCAGGACAATTGGTGAAGCCGAAAAATACCAGAAGATGCTTGCCCGAAAATTCTTCCGTGGTCCGAAGCCGCCCTTCAGCATCGGGCAGCGCGAAAGTTGGGCGGAAGGGAGTATCAGCCGGGGGTGCTGTCGCACGGTTTACCATAAGCACGAGCCCGGCGAAGACCAGCAAAGCCGCACCAGCCATCCCCCAGAGAATCTTCTGCACACCCGTCATTTGCACTGGTTCGTTTGCTTCCGTTCCCCTACCTTTAGAACCTCAAGCCCCTAGAGCTTCAAGTGCCATCACGGCCACTGAGCGGTCGTCCGAAGTGGACACCAGCGAGTTTGCGTGGAGTGCATTGGTCAGGTCCCATGTCGCATGGCGCAACGCCACACTCTTCATGCCAGATCACCAAATCCCGGCGTACAAATGATTCCCGCCAGTACGAATACTCTAAACCTTGATCAGTGCCGCAGTGGCATACATGAACGCGATTCCGCCAAGAAAGCCTCCGATCACAGCAGGGGAAAACAGCACGGCCTTTCGGTCACGGTTCTGGCGCATCAGATAGGAACCGACTTCGATCATCACCTGGAGGATCGCGCCGGCGCCAACTGCCAACGCCAATGCTGACCATTGAGGTGCATAGGCGAGGCTGCCCGCCCACATGCCCAGCACGGCCGGACCGCCTGCCAGAAGCGTCAGGGCGGGGAAGGTCCACAGCGGAGGACGGAATCGCAGCATCGGTGCCGCGATGCCGATCCCCTCGGTCACATTGTGCAGGGCAAAGCCAAGGACCAAGAAGGTGCCAAGTCCCGCCGACCCGGCGGCAAAGGCGCCGCCGATCGCCAGCCCCTCGCCAAAATTGTGCAGTCCGATGCCAAGGGCGATGAAAAACGCCAAGGCAAGACCCTCGGGCTGGCCGCGCCAGCGTCCGGTCGCCATTAATAGCAGAAAACTCGCCAGGCCCGCCAGCCAGACCATTGCGGACCCCTGGAACAATGCGGCCGCTTCGGAGGCCAGCTCCAGTGCCTCGGCGGTCATGTCGATGAGCAGGAATGCCAGCAGACCAACAGTCAGCGCGAGCAGAAAGTTCATCCCGGCCCGCCCGACGCCGCGCATGGCCGGATAAAACATCAGACCAAGCGCCACCGGCAGCAGACCGACGATCGCCCCGACCAGCGCCTGCGCCTGTAATTGGGACGTCGTGGCCTTTGGCGTCGACACGGCGACAGCGATTTCATGTTCGAACGCCGTGCCGGTGTTGGATAGGAGTTTGACAACATGTGCCTCGCCAAGCACCCAGGGATAGGGAATCTGCACCCAGACGGCCTCTCCCCGCGCGATTGGTCCGGGCGGATCTTGGGTGAAGGTCCAGAACGCGTCGTCCACCACCACCTGGGCGATCACCATGGGATCTGAGCCGCCGGCTCGTACCCGCAACCCGATGCCTGTCTCGTCGAGAATGGTCCGCTCCACGGTCATGGCCTCGACCGGCGGAGCGCCATTGTTGAAACTGCGCAGGGGGTCGAGTGAAGCGATACAGACGAAGGCGACAAGCATGGCGGCCAGCGGCAACAACACCAGCATGAGTTGGGTGATGGAGGATTTGGCCGGTTGAGGTTGGCTGTTCTCTCTCATGCTGAAGGCTCCTGCACGTCGAACAAGCCCATCCAGCCGAGCTCTGTGAACTCGGATTGATGCGGATGAAACATGTACATTCCGGACTCGTGATCGGCAAAGCTGAACTCAAGAATCCCGCGCTGCGCCTGGCACTGCATGATCACATCGACGGTGCGCTGTGTCGGCGTCAGCGTGGTGCCGGTATCGTAGTAATCAAAGAAGTTCGCGTGCAGATGAAACGAGTTGATGAAGTCGAACTCGGTCACGTTCAACAGGTAGATGCGAACGGGGCGCGACTTGTCGATGCGGATAGGCACGTTCATATAAGCTAGCGCCACGGTGTTGCAGGCATAGACTTCGTTGCCGCCATCAAAATTGGTGTCGAAGGCGTTCATCACCATCGCCATCTCCTGCCATTCGGCATTCTCGGAGCTGCCGAGCAGACGTGAGGCGGCAACCGCAACGTGTTCGGGACGCAGGGCAGGATCGGGGTCAATGATGAACAGGCCATACATGCCCTTGTGCATGTGCCGCTTGAGCGGAAAAGCATGGCAATGATACAGGTGGCAGCCGAAGGGTTTGGCATCGAATTCGTAGATGAATTCCTCACCGGGACCGATCAATCCCGCGCCGGGAACGCCGTCCATCCGCGCTGAGTGGATACCATGGAAATGCATGGAATGGGGGTGCGAGCCGAAGTTGCGGAAAATGATCCGCAGCCTCTCGCCTTCCTTTGCCCTAAGAGCCGGGCCCGGAACGCGGCCATTGAAGGTCCATGCGGGGAAGAAGATGCCGGGGGCAATTTCGATTTCCTTGTCGATAGCATCGACTTCGAAGGTGCGCAGTGTCCGGCCATCGGACAACTGTTCGGTCCGTCCCGTCTCCCAGTCCGTCAGCATGGCTGTTGGGTCGAAGCCGTTCCTGGCATGATCAACCAGGCCAACCGTTGTCATGTTACCGTGAGCCATTCCAGGCATCGGCGCAGCATAGGGATCATCCATCATGGTGGACATGTCGTGCCCCACCGTGGGATCAGGTTTTGTCTGCGACCTTGCGCCACTAGCCATCATGGCGGCGCCGCTCGCAGCGGCAATACCTCCGACCAGCAAGGCTCGACGCTGCGGGTCAACAAACAATGCGGTGTCGTCAGGCGCTGAGATAGGCCGTGAGACTTCCAAAACTGACCGCGCATCGCGCTTCTGGCTGCGTAGATTGGTGGGCATGGGATAAGGTGTTCCTCAGGGGGATTGGCGAACAAAGTCTCTACACAAAAAGTTAGTAGAGGCTAACTTTCTACGCAATACCTTTACTTGTCAAGCCGGGCTGTGCAACATGGCCGCTATGATCAAAAGTGATTTCTCCGCTGAACTACCCTCGGTGACAGATGAGCGCCCTGCAGATGCCAGAGCCGAGGCTTTCCAGGGAGTACGAGAGGCGCGGCGCAACGAGCTGGCTGAAGACTATGTTGAGTTGATCGCGGATCTGATTCACGAACATGGTGAGGCCCGGCCGGTCGATATTGCTGCACGGTTGGGCGTGCGGGCACCGACCGTGACGAAGGCGCTTGCCCGGCTTGCCCGTGAAGGTCTTATCACCCGAGCCAAGTATCGCTCGGTTTTTCTGACCAGCGTAGGCAGTGCGCTTGCGCAGGAATGTCGCCGCCGGCACGAGATCGTGCTCCGTTTCCTGATCCGTCTCGGGCTTGACCCCGAGACCGCTGAGCGAGATGCCGAGGGGATCGAGCATCACGTCAGCGAGCGGACACTCGCCCTTTTCGAATCCTATGCCAATCGGCCTTGATGAACCCTCACGAATTCTCGACCGCCCTGCGGACTTCGGCGATCAGGCCGTCCAAGCTGGGCTCTGACAGTTCGCGCCCGTTTAGAAAAAAGGTTGGAGTCTGACGGATTCCCACGGCTTCGACATCTGCCTTATCCTGATTCAGAATTGCTGTAATTCCGGGAAACAACCTGTCGCTCTTGGCCCGTTCCAGATCGAGCCCGGCAGCCGCGGCGATCTGCCAGGCCAAGTCCATGCGCGGTGCACCGTGCACAGCCCATGTTGGTTGCTGTTTGAGGATGGCATCGAGCACTGGTTCGAACTTGTCCTGCATTCGTGCGGTCTCCAGGATACGCACCGCCTCGTCCGAGCCTTCATGGAAGACAGTGTAGCGCATTACGACGCGCACCTGCTCCGGAAACTCCTCGCGTATTGCCTGAACAGCCGGATGAAAGGCCCTGCAGGCCTCGCAGGAGGGGTCGAAGAATTCGACAAGTGTCACCGGAGCCTCATCGGGGCCGAAGCTCGGCGAATAATCGCGAATCAACTGCGCCTTATCAATCGCCGGGGTCACGGCCACTGCCTCGGCCTCGGCCAATTGTTGACGCCCGGTCAGGAGAAAGGCGCCGCCTCCGAAAGCGGCTAGCCCGAGAGCCGAAGCTCCGATCAAGAGAGTGCGTCGGTTCATGCGCGTCTTCCTTTCGATAGAACAAGGCAGCTGAGGATCGCGGCAAAGGCGATCAACGAGAGATAGGGAATGGGCAGACCAATGACCGTCTGAGTCTGATCGGTGCATGACGGCCCGCTCTTTGCACAGGGCGCAATCGCCTGCTGGATCCAGCCCGAATAAAGGCCGGAGTGCCAACCTGCCAACACCAGGCCGGCCAATGCCAACGGCAGGCCGTAGGGTCGGGCCATACCATCGGAGCGCCAGATCGAAAGGCCGACGATAAGCACCAGGGGAAACATGGCGATGCGTTGGTACCAGCAAAGAGTACAGGGCATCTGTCCGAGAACTTCTCCAATGAAGAGAGCGCCAAGCGTTGCCGCCATAGCGATAACGAACGCCACCAGCAAGGGCATGTCCTCGCGGGACAATGATTGAAGGTCAGGATTGGTCAACGACAGATTCCTTGGATCGATGTGAAGAAAATGCGGCGAACAAGATACACAGGGCGCCAACCGTGATCGCGATATCAGCTGCATTAAAAGTTGGCCAGCGCCAGCTCTGCCAAGCGAGGTCTACGAAATCAGTGACGGCGCCCTGGCGCAGCCGATCAATGACGTTGCCAAGAGCACCCCCCACGATCAGAGAAAAGCCAACCTGTTCGATAGGGTAACGCGCCCGAAATGTCATGATGGCGAGGATCACTATCAACGTCCCGGTCAGCGCCGCCATGACCAGCGGTTTGCCAGCCATGAGATCAGAAAACAGACCGAAGCTCACCCCTTCGTTAAAGCCAAGCGTCAGATTCAATCCCGGAAAGACAGCCAGCGAGCTGCCCTGCGAGAGCAACGACAAGGCGGCTGCCTTGGTCAGTTGATCAGTGATCAATGTGGCTACGATCAGTGTGCAGACCCACCGAGCGTTCACGGATTCATCCTCTGGCGCAGGCCGATCCAACGTGGCACCGTCGCGGCGTAGCGGTCATAGTCCGGTCCCAAAGCCTGGCGAAGCGCAGCCTCCTCCGACCGAGCTTGTATCGAGGCCGACCAGAAGAAGATCAGCGGTGCAAAAATCGTCGGAATTGCTGGAATCGCGAAGCCGACACCTGCCAGGAGCATAAACTGACCCACAAAGGTAGGATTGCGGCTGAGCCGATAGAGTCCGTCTGAGACGAGGTTGCCGGTCGCTCCCTCGGCTACACCGACGCGCCACGAGCTCCCCATCGACATTTGTGCAGCGAAAGCAAGCATCGCACCGATCCCTGCTACGAACACACCGATCACGCCAAGCGCTGCTGTTGAGCCTCGATCCCAGAACGGATCTATCCCACGCAAGACAGGCATCGCCAGCCACAGAAACGGCGCAAGAGAAGCCAGAACAAAGGCCGCACGGAACCCTATTGCAGCCCATCGGTCGCGTCCCTTGGCACGGCCAAACAGCCATACCGGCTTGCCTGCGGCTCGAGCTGCGATCGCGCTGCCCCAGAAAAAAAGCACAAGGTAGCCAAAAAGCAGGGCCAGGGCGGACCAGCCAAAACTGGAAATCATGATATCACGTTTCCCGTTCTGGATTGAAGCGCAGCAGTCGCAGTGCGTTCAGCGTGACGAGAACCGTCGCTCCTGTGTCGGCCATGATCGCGATCCAGAGACCGGTCAGACCCAAAACAGAAGTTACGAGGAACACCGCTTTCAAACCGAGCGCAATGGTGACGTTCTGGCGTATATTGGCCATCGCCGCACGGGTGAGGCGGATGGTGGCCGGGATGTCGGTCACTCGATCACGGAGGATGGCTGTATCGGCCGTTTCGAGCGCGACATCAGTTCCCGAACCCATGGCAACGCCAACGCTTGCCTGCTTGAGCGCCGGTGCGTCGTTGATGCCGTCGCCGATCATCATCACGCCGCCATGATCGCTCATCTCGCGGATGGCCGCTAGCTTGTCTTCGGGCATCATGTTGGCCTGGTACTCCATGCCCAGGCTTGCCGCGATCGCCGCCGCCGTGCGCGGGTTGTCCCCGGTCAGGATGAGCGGCGTAATGCCCATTGCTTTCAACTGGCGTATCGCTTCGGGTGCATCCGCGCGCGGTTCGTCACGCATGGCGATGATACCAAGCGATGTCTTTTCGCGGAATACCACAACGGCGGTCTTGCCCTGTTCCTCGAACATTGTCGTCTGGGCGAGGCCCGCATCGTCAATCCCAACATTATCCTTGGCATATCCGGGTGAAGTCACCCAGGCGGAGGCATCACCGACCGTGGCAATCACACCCTTACCCATCAGCGCCTTTGCATCACGTGACGGCGGGACTGCTATGCCTGCCTCCTCGGCCTTGTTCAGAATGGCGATGGCCAACGGATGGCTGGAGCCGCTTTCGACGCCCGCCGCGACGGCCAGAAGTTCGTCCTCGGTCGTTGTGCCAAAGGTTACGATATCTGTCACCTGCGGCCGCCCATGGGTCAGCGTCCCGGTTTTGTCAAAGGCAACGCGAGAAACCTTGGCTGCCGCCTCGATCACGGCGCCGCCCTTCATCAGAATGCCGCGCCGCGCCCCTGTTGACAGCGCCGAAGCGATGGAGGCGGGAACCGAGATCACGAGCGCACAGGGGCAACCGATCAGCAGCAGTGCCAGCCCGCGATAAACCCATGTGTCCCAGGGCTGGCCAAAGGCCAGGGGCGGCACCAGCACGACCAGAGCCGCAACAGTTACGATGGCGGGCATATACCAGCGGCTGAAGCGATCAATGAACCGTTCGGTCGGCGCGCGTGCCTCTTCGGCCTCTTCCACGAGGCGAATGATGCGCGAGATGGTATTGTCTTGGGCGGTTTTAGTCACCGTGATCCGCAGCGCGGCTTCGGTGTTGATAGAGCCTGCAAAGACCGAATCACCAGGCCCCTTGTTCACCGGAACACTTTCGCCTGTTACCGGGCTGTCATCCACACCCGAGGTGCCTTCCTTGATCTCGCCATCCGCCGGGATGCGATCGCCGGGACGGACGAGCACGGTCTGCCCCACGGCAAGACTTGCCGCCGGGACTTCGCGCGTGGCGCCGTTGATCTCCAGAAGCGCTGTCTTCGGAACGAGATTGGCAAGCGCGCGAATCCCGTCGCGCGCCTTCCCTGCGGCAACACCTTCCAGAACTTCACCCACAGCGAAGAGAAATACAACCAAAGCCGCTTCTTCCGCCGCGTCTATGAACAACGCGCCGATGGCAGCAATCGTCATCAGGCTTTCGATAGTGAAAGGCTGTCCCATTCGCAAGGCTGCAAACGCTCTGCGTGCGACGGGAGCAACTCCGATCAGGCAGGCTGCGACGAATGCCCAATTGCCGACCTCTGGTATGATCAATTCCACACCCCAGGCGGCAACCAGAAGCAGGGCAGTAAATATCACCAGTTTACCCTTGGCGGTCTGATACCAGCGCTTGCCCCGATCAGCGGGATCGTCATGAACGTGGCCGGGGCCGCCGTGGCCGGAATCGTCAGTTGCTTTGCTGACTGCCTGCGAGCGACCGATACCGTTTTCACCATGGTCATGCGCTTCGGCAGGTTCCTGCATTGCTTCGCGCGACACAATACCATATCCAAGCGCACGAACGGTCTTCTCGACCTTGTCGCGGCTCGTCCTGCCTTCGTCCAACGTCAGGCGCAGGCGTTCGGACATGATGCCGACCTCAACCCTGGTCACCCCTGGCAGCCGCGCCACTGCATCCTTGATCTTCGTCGCACAGGATCCGCAGTCCATGCCAGACACTGTCCAGTCGCAGGTGATTTCGTTATCCGAATCCATTTTCGTCTTTCCTTCGCCCAATGGCGAGCAAACGCCGGGCACTTGTCTTCATTAGACGACCACTCTAATGTCTCTAGCTACTGTAGCTTCAAGAGAAATTTTATGTTGACCATCGGAAAGCTTGGGCAGGCGGCAGGGGTTAAGGTGCCGACCATCCGCTATTATGAGCAAATCGGCTTATTGCCGGAGGCTGAGCGCAGCGCTGGCAACCAGAGACTCTACAGCCGCAAGGCGCTTGATCGCTTGACCTTCGTGCGGCATGCGCGGGAACTTGGTTTCACGCTCGACGCAATCCGCGATCTGCTCAGCCTCTCTGACAATCCTGATCAGCCGTGCGCAGCAGCCGATGCAATTGCTAAGGCTCAATTGGCGGAAATCGAGAAACGCCTTGCGCGTCTTGCCTCGTTGAAAGTTGAACTCAATCGCATGGTGGCGCAATGCGCAGGCGGCAGGATCGCCGATTGCCGGGTGATTGAGGTGCTGAGTAACCATTCGCTTTGTGCTACCGATCACCGTCACCCGCAGGCTGGGAATGACCATTGACCTTTTTTGCCTTCCTCGCTTCCATGTGGAGGGAGGCGAGCACCCTGTGTCCGCTGGCAGCAGAAGGACAACGTCCGTACACCTCTGCTCTGACTGGCGCGCAGTCTGTGTTCCGGGCGCTAGCATGATTGACCGCGGATCCTGGAGAATTGAGAAACTCCTACTGGTTACCGGCCAGCGGATAAGGATTGTATGAACAGCACAAGAAAAAGCAGAGTGCTGGTTGTTGACGCTGCACGAGGGGCGGCAATCGCCGGCGTGGTTCTTTTCCATCTCGTCTGGGATCTGGAATTCACGGGATTGATCTCGGGCATCGCTTTTCATCCGCTATGGCTTGCATTCGGGCGTTTATTGGCCGGAAGCTTCATGTTCCTTGCGGGAGTGAGTCTGGTTCTGGCGCATGGCGCGCTGTTGAGGGCTCGGACATTTTTCCGCCGGTTCGCCATCATTGTTGTCGCCGCCTTGGCAATAACCATTGTCACATGGCTGACATTCCCCGGCTCATTTGTGTACTTCGGAATACTGCATTCAATTGCGGTCGCAAGTCTCCTCGGGGTGGTTTTTCTCAAGCTCCCGGCTTCGGCCGGCCTGTTTGCCGGCCTGGCCATTCTGGCGCTTCCCTGGTACATATCGCTGCCGGCCTTTGATCCCCGCTGGTTGGCGTGGATCGGCCTTTCAGCCAATCCGCCGCTCAGCAATGATTTCGTTCCGGTGTTTCCCTGGGCAGGCATTACACTTCTTGGCATCAGCTTCGCCAAGGTCGTGGACATCAGTAAGAGCTGGATGGCCAGTGCTGGTGCGGACAACGCTTTCTTCGCACGGCTCGGCTGGCTGGGCCGCCACAGTCTGCCGATCTATCTGCTTCACCAACCCGTGATGCTGGCGATCATCGTCCCTCTGTCGCACCTGTTTTAGCGGGCTTTCGGTCCAGCGCCGAAGGGATCGGCAAGCGCTGCTTTCGGCCGACTAACGGGGACAGAAGTCGATGAAGTGATTTCCGACAAGTATTGCGGGCCCTTCTTGGCCAGTATTTTTCGGAAGACCGGGTTCATTCCACCATCCGAATAAGCAAGGCCGACATTCTGGCCATCGCTGAGCAGTTCTTTCATTCTCTCAATATCCCGCACCGACTTCTCGGCCACTTGCTGGATTTCCGATTCAAATGCCGGACATTGTCCAAGCGGATCGGCGGGCACATTACCGTTTGCGGGTTCGCCAAACCTGTAGCGTCCCTCGCAGAATTGAACCCGGGGAGGCTGACGCAAAACTTCAAAGCGATCATACCCGGCCTTGAGATCCATCCAGAAATCGAAATTTGGGTCTTCTCGACGCGCGGCAAGGTTTTCTGGCGTCATCCGAAACGGATAAGACTGGACTTGAACAGCTTGTTGCCCGCCACGCAAGGCATCCCGGACAAGCGCGTAAACTTCCGCAACATGCTCGTCAGAAATAGCAAAACAACCCGAGGAAGAACATGCTCCGTGAACCATTAGGGCCGAACCGGTATAGCCCTTTGCGCGCTCCAGCCGGTTCGGATAGCCGAGATCGAAGGAAAGGTAGTATTGCGACTTCGGGTTCAATCCACCTAGACCCACAGTGTAGAAACCTTCAGGTGCCTGACGGTCACCTTCGAGTTTTTTTGGACCCAAAACGCCCGACCATCGGCACATCGGATAAGTCTTCATCAGCGCATAATTGCCGGTCGCGTTTTGCTTCCAAACTTCCAGTTCACTCTCCTGTTTGAAGATGCGAACCAGCACCGGATCTGCGGGCTTCATGCCCATCTCCCGCATTTGCGCAATTGTCTTTTGGGGGATGGGAATGTTGCCTCGGTCATCAAGCTCAAGCGTCTTCGTCACACATCCAGACGCGATCACGCCCGCCAAAAGGACACCGATCAAACTGGGTCGAAACCCTTGTTTGATTTGTCGCTTGAAACCGATCATCTGCAGCATCATTTCCGTTTCTTGCCTTTGGCGTCAGATCACTATCAGCCGGGCTCCGCTGGTGACTCGGCCATAGAGATCAACAACATCCTGATTGATCATGCGCACACACCCGCTAGACACCGATTTACCTATTGTCCAGTATTCCGGCGATCCATGGATGCGATAGAGCGTGTCCACGCCATTCTGGAAAATGTAGAGGGCTCGCGCACCGAGCGGATTGTTTAGCCCGGGCGGCATGCCGCCATTGCTGGCGCTCCATTTTGCCAATTCAGGTTGTCGCTCGATCATTTCTTCGGGCGGAGTCCATTTCGGCCAAGCCTGCTTCCATTGGATCACGCCTTCACCCGACCACTCGAAACCCTGCCGGCCAAGGCCAACGCCATAACGCATGGCTTTTCCATTCTCCTGAATCAGATGAAGGAAATATGTCTTTGTGTTGACGATCACCGTTCCAACCGGATACGGGCTGGTCAAATCCACCTGCCGCCTCCAGAATTTTGATGGCACCTTGTCTATGTCTATCGCAGGCAAGGGGAACCGTTCGCCGGGCATCGGCCCGTACATTGCTCGTACATTGCTCAACTTTGGATTGGGCGAAGGTTTCTCGTCCAGCTGACCGGTCTGAGTTGCGGTTGTACATCCGGACAAGGCCAGCACTGAAGAGCCCGCTGCTCCAATAATGAATTCACGCCGGTTCATGTGTTTTCATCTTTCACGAATGTGTGCATGGTTGACTCGCTTAATGACGTCATCGGGAAAAACGAGCCGCAAAATCAAAGCGGATCTGCGGCTCGCGAGTTCTTGAATGTGAAGAACGGTATTGATGCTACAGCACCACAACCCGGGCGCCGACCGGTACCCGCTCATAGAGATCTTCAACATGTTCGTTGATCATGCGGATGCAGCCATTCGAGACAGAACGCCCGATCGACGACGGCTCTGTCGTGCCGTGGATCCGGTAAAGCGTGTCGCCACCATCCCGATATAAATAGAGGGCTCGCGAGCCCAGCGGGTTGTTCGGGCCACCGGGCACACCCTTGGCGAAACGTCCGTACTTCTTCGGATTGCGTCTGATCATGTTTGCCGTAGGAGTCCATGATGGCCACTTGGCCTTTCGACCAACCTTTGCTTGTCCGCGGAAAGCCAGGCCGGATCGCCCAACGCCCACCCCGTAACGGCGCGCCATATCTGCCTCGAGTTGCAAGTAAAGGAAGTGGTTTTTCGGGTCGATGATTATCGTACCGGGCTCATAACCGCTGAAACTAGTGCTTTGTGGCTCGAATTTCTCGTCCAGTTTGAACTTGTCGTCATGGGCGTAAGCGGGAAGCCCACTGGATACGGCTAGGCCAGCGCCACAGCCAAGAAGCATTTCTCTTCTCGATATCATGTTTCATACTCACGTCGTTGAATTTTCCGATTGGCGCAGAATGCGCATTTGGATATTCAAGCGTGAGCGTCTGGCGGCCGAGGCACCACGTATCCAATGTCGAAGAAAAGCAAGGCTTTAAAGCTGGCGTCATGCTCCTGGGTCTCGTGCGTGATTGGTGAAACGCTCGAGACAGCAAATATTGCAACGTGCATCTGACAGTGCGCGGAAACTTTGCTTCCGCTTTTCTCACCCAGCGGGATGTCGCTTGAACCAAGCGCAAGATCACTGGCGATTTCATCGCATCCTACGGTTTCACCAAAGCTTTGGCACACAGGAACCAAATCCACCTCAATGGACGGATGCGCCAGCGCCGGAAGCGCCAGCAGCAATGCTGAAATGAAGGTCAATACGCGTATCATCTGACCCTTTTCGCCTCATTGATACAATTTGTCTACATGAACCATGATTAAGTTTTCGTGAAGAATGAGGTAGCATGTCGTTTGCGCACACGAACTGCAGCAGCCCAGTGGGAAACCGTCTGATTCGTCCCATATAGTCGCACCTGTGTAGCCAAAGTATCGCGCGCTCTTAGAGGTCAGTCTTACTCGCTTCTGAAGGGCCAGGAACAAAGCCGCCGTGTGTGTTCGATTCCCCGTGTTCCCCGACGGAGATCGGGCCAAGCCTTGGTCGTGACTGCGCCGACAATCTGGTTCTACGAGATAGGTCCGATCCCGAAAGCACGGCGGTCAGTTTCCGAGCAACGCTGCTACGAAGATACGGACCTCTCGGGACTGAGAATTATCAAGCAGTGCCGGGATTTCGACTCCGGTTTAGACGATGTGCGTCTCCTACTCGGTCTTGCGATCAGCAGCGAGCGAGACTGTGTCAAGTCGGTTGTTCCTCAACTTTCGGAACTGGGACAGCTATCTGGTTTATCCGCCACCATGCGAAAACCGTGAGAAGGACCAAGGCGACAAGGAAAACAATACTTGCAAAGCCCCAGCCTGTTTCCACGGCTTCCTCCACCTGCGCACCGAAAACGAAGCCCACCGAGACCAAGCAGGCTGTCCAAATCATGGCCGATCCTGCATTCAAAACCGTAAATCTACCCCATGACATTGATCCGAGACCGACCGGCAGCGCGCCGATGGTCCGCATACCCTTGGGGTACCTGTAAAGAAAGATGTAGGCGCAACCGTACTTTGCAATCAAAGCGCTCGCGACCACATTCGCCCTTTGAGCAAAATGCCATCTGTTTAGCCAAGCATCTCCAAAGCGTCTGGCAATGAAGAACCGTGCTTCGTCACCCAGGTAGCCGCCGGCAAAAGTCGCGAATAAGACAATATGTAAATCTAAAATTTGTGTTTGAGCCGCATAACCCGCGAACAAAGGCAGACTACCACTTTTCAACATGCAGTATACAAAAACCAGGACGTAGATCCACAGACCGTACTCCCGTATCAGCTCAGATATACCGTCCATGTCACTTCACCCATTCAATCTGCTCGGAACAAGCAACCCACTGTGTACGGGCTACCTACTCCATCAGATTTGCCCTTCGCATAGATCTGCCTGCTTAATGAACGGTGGTCGTGGACATGTAATCAAAGTTGGTTGCGCAGAATGAACAGCTCCGAGTGTTCTAGATACCCTTAGACGTCATTTTCTGCTGCTGTTCGAACGCGACGGACGACAGCATCCCGTTCCTGACAGGCTTGCGTGTGGAGTTGTCGAGTTTCTCCATCAGTTCGCCCCGTCTGGTGGCTGAAATACGAAAGCACCATTGCGCGCGGAAATGAGAATGTGCAACGATCCGTGGCATAAGATTTCGGTAAGCCCGACATGCTTGAATGAGGAAACCATGAGATCAAAACTCTGTATGATTACGGCCAGTCTACTTTTTTCTGTGGTCCCGTCGATTGCGGATACCAGCATCTCGTCAAATGCCAGCAATGACCTCGTTGTCGAACATGCCGTCATCGTCCAGCCGAGAATTGGTGTCCAGGAGACGACGGGATTTCTCATCATTTGGAACGGAACGCGTGAACCAGTGAGGCTCACTGAGGTGGAGAGTGATGCTTTCGGCAAAATATCCATTCGCCGAACAGAGTTGACAAAAGGACAGGTCATGCCCGACCCGGTTTACCGGAAGGTTCCCATACCGGGTCGTGCAGAGTTATTGATGAGACCAGACGGTGTATATCTCACCTTGGGCGAACCTAAAGGAAACGTCGAGACGCTCACTGATATAGACATGGTTTTGGTGTTTGACGGTGGGCGGCGTATAGCCGTTTCTGCAACTTGGATCCGAACAGACACGCAAATGGCAGACCACCATCACGGTGAAGGAGATGCATAGCGCGAACCTTGAACCAAGTCGTACTCTAAAACGCAACGGGTTGCTGTAGATTCTGGGCGGCCTCGACTTACCCAGTTGGGCTAAACAACTCGCAGATTTCTGGATATTCGGGTACTGCGGACCCTAAAACACGAACTGGATTAAACCCGGCTACGGGGCGATGGTTCGATGCAAAACCTTGTGACCCAATTAGCAGAATTATCTATGTGGCCAACACCGTGGACGCGGGAGCTGTTTTTGCCGCCTGTAGTAGTGTCTATTCCAAAGCGTCGGTTATGCGAATGTAGCGGTAGAAGACACAGAACTGCAAAATTGGACCTTTGGCATATCACCACCTGTTTTTGAAGCGACAACTCTTCTGGAGGCTCCGCTGCAGCAGCTACTGGGGACGATTCGCACCTTTTTGAATTCCGATGCGATGGAACAAATCCGCGCCCTATGAGTTTGCCGCCCAAGGAAGCTTCAGTGTGCTATGCGCGCGAAGCGGGTGCGCGGGACGGAGCAAATGCGAACGACAGCATTGTGAAGGAGCGGTGGTGAACAACCTATGGCTGATAACTGGCCTCGCGCTCCTACCGGGGCTCGGCAATTTCGCTGGCGCGATGGTCGCTGAGTTCGTCCGAACATCGCCACGACTTCTGAACTTGGCGCTCCATGCGTCGTCGGGCATCGTCATTGGCGTGGTAGCGATCGAGCTGATTCCCGAGGCACTCGACAATCTCGCCGGCTGGTGGATCGCCGTCGCCTTCGCAGCAGGCGGAGCGGCCTATATCGGCACCGAAACGCTGATCGTGAAGATAAAGCCGTCGCGGGAGAGCGGCGGAAGCACTGAAATGTGGATGATTTATGTTGCGGTAGCTGTCGACCTCTCCGGTGATGGCTTGATGATAGGCTCCGGCACTGCGGTCGGTGCCTCGCTTGCCGTTGTGTTGGCCGCGGGGCAGGTACTGGCCGACTTTCCGGAGGGATACTCGGTCGTGGCAAACCTCAAACAGAACGGCGTGTCGCGCAAGCGGCGGATCGCGGTCTCGTTGTCATTCCCTCTCTATTGCCTCGGGACGGCTTTGCTTGCATGGTTCCTGCTGCGAAGCGCGCCGGATGCAGCGAAATACGCCGCGCTGAGCTTCGTCGCCGGGCTCCTGTCGGTCGCAGCAGTCGAGGACATGCTCGTGGAGGCACACGAGGCCGCGAGCGACAACCGCCTCTCGGCACTGGCCTTCGTCGGCGGCTTCGTTCTCTTTACCTTGGTTTCCGCCGGTCTGGAGACAGTCATGGCCAGCGGTGGCGGATCGACCGGCGAGAAAAGTTCAGGGATCGAGCAAAGCGGGACATATGCAAATGCCTCATGACCATAGCCATGGCCACATCGACCCGCAATCAGGCGATCGCCGGGTTTCCATTGCAATATGGGCGAACGGAATTCTCACTGTCGCACAGATAGCCGGGGGAATTCTTTCCGGCAGCCTTGCCCTGATCGCAGATGCGCTGCACAACTTCTCCGACATGGCCTCGCTGGTCATTGCCTTTGCCGCGCGCAAGATTTCTCGACGGCCCCCGGACGAGCGCATGACGTTTGGCTATGGCCGCATCGAGATCGTCGCGGCGCTGATAAACTACACCACGCTTATTCTTGTCGGCTTCTACCTGATCTATGAGGGCGGAATGCGGATGATCGACCCGCCCCAGGTCCAGGGCTGGACGGTCGTCATCCTGGGGGGTGTCGCACTCGCGGTCGACACGCTGACTGCGATGCTCACTTATTCGATGCAGAAGGGCAGCGTGAACATCCGCGCGCTTTTCCTGCACAATCTTTCGGATGCGCTAGCATCCGTCGCCGTCATCATCGGTGGCACACTCATCATTCTCTATGACATGCGCTGGGTCGACCCGGCGATCACCATCGGTATTGCGCTCTACATCCTCTATTTGGCCTTCACCGAGATCGGCAATCCGGTCCGGACGCTGATGCTGGGCAGCCCGCCGGAAATCGACGGCGGCGATGTCGTCAAAACCCTGCGCGGCGTCGAGGGCGTCGGAGATGTCCACCATGTGCATCTCTGGCAGATGCAGGAGCATGAGGCGGCACTCGACTGCCATGTCGTCGTGACTGCGGACGATTGGTCGCGGCTCGAGGATATCAAGAACGAGATCAAGGACAGGCTGAACGATCAGTTCGGCATCACGCATTCCACCCTTGAATTCGAGCATGAGAACCGAGCGCACGAAAATGCTGACCTCTATGGTCACGGCAATCCCGAAAAACAGGAGGAAGACCATGTTCACCGAGACCCGGACAAATCGTGACGACGTCATCGGAATCGCCTGCGAGGGCAAGCTCAGCGAAAGCGATCTCGAGCGGATGCACGCGTTGCTGCATGAGCGACTTGCATCTGTAGAAGAGCCGGGCCTCGTGGTCGATTTGACGAAGTTCGAAGGGTACACGGGCCTCGCTGCAATGCGAGAAGACTTCAAGATGGACACCGCCCATCGAAACGATTTCTCCCGCATCGCCGTGGTCGGCGACGCTGCGTGGCAGCAGTGGGGAACCACCCTCGCTAAGGCCTTGACCCATGCCGAGATGCGCTGGTTCGACGCAAGCGCGCTGGACGCGGCCGAGGAATGGGCGGGCGGAGCTTGACGCGATGGCAACCCTTGCCCAGCGCAGCACGTTTTCAGCGACCGCGCCGGCCGAGTTCGGACCTGTCTCTGGCCCAGAGCAGAAGCAGCCGTCCGACGCTACGTGCACAGGGGCGTGCCAGAAGGCCGGCTGACGGGTCGGCTTCTGCGCTGCGGCCGTGACCGCCTCCAACGCTCGCGCCCATACAGAGGGTGCACCGATATCGCCACACGACTTTTGGACCGCAAGGTCGCTGAAATTCACTGTAGTGGTGCCGATAGCGGTAGCGTTGCTGCTTTACGGGCGCGGCCTGCACCTCGGCAAAGGCGAGGTCACGAACGAGGCGCACCGCGAAATGCCGGGCCGTCTCGCAGGTCTTGATGGGATTCGAACCGCTCACCCGCATTATGGGGACCCCGTGGGATTTCAGCATGTTAGCGAAACACGTTGTTTCTCAAGCATCCAAGCCGATGATAGTTATACGAAAAACGTATTGTCTTCCGGCACTTCGGGTTGTGCGCCGACCGGGCAGATCAGGTTTCGAGATTCTGTCACCCACCTTTATGCAGCTTCTCCATCACTTTTCTCGGCGTCGGATTGGGAACAAATCTTCGCCGTGGTGGTGTAGGCGGGTATGATGTAGCCGGCATAGCCAACGTACCTTCAGGGGTTTGTCGTATTGATCGTGATGAGCATCAACCACTTTAGTCCCACAGACTTCACACGTTTGCTTTTCCAGATCGCCTGCCTTCACCGCTCGCTGCACAGCAAGATGAGCATTGTACTTAACCGGATTGGCTCGGCGCCAGTTCGCCTGGCGGGTATCAGTTTTTAGCATCGTCGCCCTCCTAAATGATGCTAGATCGCAACAAGCTCGGCGAGCTTGTCCGCCACCACTGCCATTGTGTCTTCTCCGGTGCTCAGGCCGCTTCGCGAAGCCAAGAGGGGACTGACGTTGCGGAGAGCTTCATACGTCGTGTTATGGACGATGGGTACGAGCTGTTCTGTCGCCAAGAGTGCCGAAAGCTCTTTGTCGGCAACGCCTGTTGCTGGAAGACGGCGAAGTAGTGCGGGCGTTACCAGCACAATCCCAACGCGCGACTTCACTAGTCCCTTGTCAATTTCGCGAAGCAACGACGTACCGAGGGCAACGTCTTTTTCGCTGAACCAGACAGATACACCACGTGATTCGAGCAGATCATGCAGCGTCTTGGCAATCCCCTGCCGGTCATCCCACGCATGACAGAGAAAGACATCGCGGAGATCAGGTAGTTCCGCTCGATTCTCGGCAGTCTGGCGGATTGGCGTAAGCGCCCGCACTTCTGTAGGCGTGTACAGTACGGACGAACCGGCTTTCGACCATTTCGCTCGTACACGACCAGACCCGCCGCCGCTGCTCCCTGACGGGGAGTGATAAGATGGTGAGGGGGAGGAATACGACCCATAACCGCTATTGTAACTGCTATAACTGCTATAGCCACCATAGCGGCTCCGGCCACGGCATGCCGGGCAATTCGCTGCGGCACTTGCTGAGCGATGCCCTTCTTTGGGTGCAGTGCATTGAGCCATCGGCGGAACTTTCTTTGTTGGAATGTGGTGTTCAGCTGTCCTTAATCGTCGTCCGCGGGTTGGCCTTGCCGTGCTTTGTGGTCACGAACCGACCGGAGATGGCACTCCGATAGGTGCCCCCAGTGCTTCCGCCACCCTTTGCTTCCCGCACAGTCGTCCGCGGGCTAGCCAGTCCATGTTTGGTGGTGACGAACCGTCCGCTGATTGCGCTGCGGAAACTGCTTCCGCCTCCTTTGCCTTTCGCCATTTACTTGCTCCTTATCGAACGACCCAAGGAATCGGGCCATTCCAATACTAATCAGCAAGGGCGTCAGAAGTTGTCACCCTTAGAATCGGGGGAACACGACCTGTTGCCGCTTCTGTGCTTTGAGTTCGAATCGATTAAGGCAAGGCGTCGAAATCGCTTCTGCGGTGATGTTCAACCAGCCTGCGCAGCCCCTCAGGGGCGATGACCTCTACCGCATCTCCCCATTGATAGAGATGCCAAGCCATCTCGAGCCAGCCTGCTGCATGAAAGCGTACGATGAGGCTGCCATCGTCTTGCGTTTCACCGGTTTGCTTCGGGTGAAAGCAGAACTCGGCCGCCCGTGCTGCAGCGCGTGGAGCGAAACGCCAGATAACTTCGTTATATTGCTTGGGATCCTGGTACACGCCGAATGATTGTGCCGCATAATCCTCCAAGGAAAAGCCTGGCGCGAAGCTAAAGCTCTCATCTATGGTTTGAGCGCTCAGAATCTGGTCCATGCGAAAGTTCAGCATATCTTCCCCGCGGGCCGGCTGGCGCGCCACGAGATAGCTTCGGTGACCTAGCAAGAGACCATGAGGCTCTATGATCCTCTCGGGCGCCTCCTCGGTTCTGTAGCGCAGCCGCAGGCGCAGCGGGCCGCGTAGGCCCTCGATTACTGCATCCAGTACCGCAGGCGCCAGATTGACGCGCGGACCGGGGCGGGTAACGGAT
>CAXBIE010000041.1:0-44082 GCA_963975635.1 uncultured Hoeflea sp.
CGCCCTCGGTGATGGCCTGCGTTGCCTCGGTGCCGGCGCTCGAATGGCACGCGGCACAGGACTGGATCGCCCAACTCGTCAAGAACCGGGCCTTAAGCGACGTGATCATTGCCGCTGCGGATGACGCAGGGTTTGATCTCGCTTCGCCACGGGATGCGGCGCAGCGTGGTGGCAGCGTGATGATTCGTCTGCCCGATGCGGACAAGGCGCAGGCCCTGCTTGGCAGGCTGCGCGACGCTTCGGTGTTTGCCGATGCGCGTGGAGCGATTTTTCGCTGTTCGCCGGGCTTCATGACCACCCAGGCCGGTGTTGAGCGGCTTGCGGTTGCCCTGGCCGACACCAGGGCCGCATAGGTCAAACACCCCAAAAGCGGCTGTTTTCGGCTCGTCAGGCATGTATTGAGGCGATGCACCGGACCTCAGGGCCTGTTTCTCGCGACATGAAAATTTTATGCTTGAAATATGTTCTTTCAGGCGTAGGATTGATGTCAGTGATGAACAGCCAGGAGGTGCGGAAGATGCGAGTCGTTTGTTTGGGTGGCGGTCCTGCCGGTCTCTATTTCGCAATCTCGATGAAGCTGCGCGACCCGTCGCATGAAGTGGTGGTCATTGAGCGCAACAAGCCGGATGACACTTTCGGCTGGGGCGTTGTACTGTCCGACGAGACCCTGGACAATCTGGCAGAAAACGATGCGGTGAGTGCGGCATCGATCCGCGAGCATTTCGCCTATTGGGACGATATCGCGGTTTTGTTCAAGGACACCAAAACCGTGTCGACCGGACATGGTTTCTGCGGCATCGGACGCAAGCAGTTGCTGCTGCTGCTGCAGGCACGGGCGAAAGAGCTCGGTGTGGAGTTGCGGTTTGAGACCAATGTCGCCAGCGCTGCCGATTATGCCAAGGAATTCGATCTGGTGGTGGCCTCGGATGGCCTGAATTCGCATACACGAACGGAATTTGCCGACAAGTTTCAGCCGGAAGTCGACGTGCGCAAGTGCCAGTTCGTCTGGCTCGGCACGCACCAGAAATTCGACGACGCCTTCACCTTCATTTTTGAAGAGACCGACAAGGGCTGGCTGTGGGCGCATGCCTATCAGTTCGACAATGAAACCGCGACATTCATCGTCGAATGCAATCAGGACACCTTCGACGCATATGGCTTTGGTCAGATGAGCCAGCAGGAGACCATTGCTGCTTGCGAGAAGGTCTTTGCCAAGCATCTTGATGGCCACAGCCTCATGACCAATGCCAACCATATCCGCGGTTCGGCCTGGATCCAGTTCCCTCGTGTGCTGTGCGCGCGCTGGAGTCACGAAAATATCGTGCTTATGGGTGACGCTGCGGCAACCGCGCATTTCTCTATCGGCTCGGGCTCCAAGCTGGCACTGGAAAGTGCGATTGCGCTGGCAGACTATCTTCATTCAGAGCCAAGCATGCAGAAGGCTTTTGACAAATACGAAGATGATCGCCGGCTGGAGGTTCTGCGCCTGCAGTCAGCGGCGCGCAACTCGATGGAGTGGTTCGAGGAAATCGAGCGCTATTTCCACCTTGATCCGGTGCAGTTCAACTATTCGCTTCTGACCCGTTCGCAGCGCATCAGCCACGAGAACCTGCGGCTGCGTGATGCTGAATGGCTGGAAGATGCGGAACGCTGGTTCCAGACCCAGGCCGAGGTCTCTTCGCAGGCGCCCGTGCGCCGTCCGATGTTCGCGCCGTACAAATTGCGTGACATGGAGCTTAAGAACCGGATCGTTGTCTCGCCGATGGCACAGTACAAGGCGGTGGATGGCAATCCGACCGACTGGCATCTGGTGCACTACGGTGAACGCGCCAAGGGCGGTGCAGGTCTCGTGTACACGGAAATGACTTGCGTCTCGCCGGAAGGCCGGATCACACCGGGATGTCCGGGGCTCTACAGTCCTGAACAGCAAACCGCCTGGGCCCGCATTGTCGACTTCATTCATGCGGAGAGCGAAGCCAAGGTCTGCATGCAGATCGGTCATTCCGGCGCCAAGGGATCGACCCAGCTGGGCTGGGAAATCATGGATGCACCGCTCAAGAGTGACAATTGGCCGTTGCTGTCGGCTTCGGATGTGGCCTGGTCCTCGGCCAACCAGACGCCGAAGGCGATGACCCGCGACGACATGGATATGGTGCGCGAGCAGTTCGTCAAGTCGGCTGAAATGGCCGATCGCGCCGGATTCGACATGATCGAAATCCACATGGCGCATGGCTATCTGCTGTCGTCCTTCATCACGCCGTTGACCAACAGGCGCAGTGATGAATATGGCGGCAGCCTTGAAAACCGCATGCGCTATCCGCTTGAGATCTTCCACGCGGTGCGTGAGGTCTGGCCGCAAAACAAGCCGATCTCGGTGCGCATTTCAGCCAGCGACTGGGTGGAAGGCGATGGTGTGACGCCGCAGGAAGCGGTTGAGATAGCCCGCATGCTCAAGGACGCGGGCGTCGATATCTGCGACGTCTCTGCCGGGCAGACTTCGAAGCTGGCAAAGCCGGTTTATGGCCGCATGTTCCAGACGCCGTTTGCCGACCGGATCCGCAACGAGGCGCAAATGGCGACAATGGCGGTTGGCAACATCTACGAGCCGGACCATGTCAATTCGATCCTGATGGCAGGCCGGGCAGATCTCGTCTGCCTTGCCCGTCCGCATCTGGCCGATCCATACTGGACCTTGCATGCGGCTGCAGAACTCGGCGACCATGACGAGAAATGGCCCGAGCCTTATCACCCGGGCCGTGACCAGATGTGGCGCCTGGCCGAACGCAATGACACCATGCTTGGAAAGGTCTGAGCATGCCGGAACTGATGGGACATCATGCGATCGTAACCGGTGCCGGATCGGGCGCCGGCGAAGCGATTGCGCTGGCGCTTGCGAGCAAGGGCGCGCGGGTGACGGCGATCGGCCGGCGTCTGGCGCCGCTCGAGGATCTTGCCGCGCAGGATGACCGGATCCTGGCCGTGTCTGCTGATGTCACCGACGCTGATGCAATGGCGGCTGCGATTGCGCAGGCTGTTGAAAAGAATGGCGATCCGACCATCGTCATCGCAAATGCCGGTTCGGCAGAAAGTGCTCCGTTCCACCGCACGGATGCTGCGCTTTTCCGCGCTGCTCTGGATGTCAATTTGACCGGTGTTTTCAACACGTTCCAGGCGGCCTTTTTGAAAATGAATCGGACGCAGCCAGGCCGCCTGATTGCCATTGCTTCAACCGCCGGTTTGAAGGGGTATCCCTATGTTGGCGCCTATTGTGCTGCCAAGCACGGTGTCGTCGGTCTGGTTCGCAGTCTGGCGCAGGAGCTGGCGAAATCAGGGGTGACGGTCAATGCGATCTGCCCGGGCTTTACCGAGACACCGATGCTGCATCGCTCCATTGACAATATCGTTGAGAAAACCGGACGGTCGCGCGAGGAAGCAGAAGCTTCGTTGCGGGATGTGAACCCGCAGGGGCGGTTCATCCAGCCCGAGGAAATCGCCGAGACAGTGCTGTGGCTTTGCAGCGATGCGGCTGTATCGGTGACCGGGCAGGCAATTTCGTTGTCGGGGGGAGAGATATGAGCGAGAATTTGGCAGCGCAGTCAGACAAGACCGATGCTAACGGCAAGGATACTTCGGCTTCAAAAGCGCGATTGCGGCTCTGGCTGAAACTTCTCAAGGCGACGAAGCACGTTGAGGCGGAACTGCGAGAGAATTTCCGCACCGGCTTCGATACGACTTTGCCGCGGTTTGACGTGATGGCAGCACTTTACCGGATTGAGTCCGGTTTGAAGATGAGCGAATTGTCGAGCGTTTTGCGGGTGTCCAATGGCAATGTCACCGGCATTGTCGACCGTTTGGTGGATGATGGTGTTTTGGTGCGGGTCCCGGTGGACAATGATCGCCGTGCGACAACAGTGCGGCTGACCAAGGCCGGACGTGAGCAGTTTGAAACAATGGCAGCCAGCCACGAAGGCTGGATCGACAGCCTGCTCGATGGCATTGATGCCGCGGAGGTTCCCCACCTGTCGGAACAGCTCGAATGTATTGCGCGAAAGAGCACCAAGGGAGAGGATTGAACCATGACGACTGAGGCGCCCAAGAATTTCCGGCTGACACTGACCGACGGCGTGGCCGAGGTCTCGCTTGACCGGCCGGAAAAGAAGAATCCGCTGACATTCGAGAGCTATGCCGAGCTTCGCGACTGGTTTCGGGGGCTGGTCTACCGGGATGATGTGAGGGTTGTGGTTTTTGGCTCCAATGGCGGCAATTTCTGCTCCGGCGGCGATGTCTTCGAAATCATCGGGCCATTGCTCGACAAGGATATGAAGGGCCTGCTGGAGTTCACGCGCATGACGGGCGACCTGGTCAAGGCAATTGTTGGCTGCGGCAAGCCGGTGATTGCGGCGGTTGACGGTGTGTGCGCCGGCGCCGGTGCCATTATAGCGATGTGCAGTGATCTCCGTATCGCCACGCCGGAAGCCAAGACCGCTTTTCTTTTCAACCGCGTCGGACTGGCCGGGTGCGACATGGGCGCGTGCGCCATCCTGCCGCGTATCATCGGCCAGGGCCGGGCTGCTGATCTTCTCTACACCGGCCGCTCGATGAGCGCCGATGAGGGGGAGCGCTGGGGTTTTTACAATCGGGTGGTTGCGGCTGAGGAAATTGGCCATGAGGCGCGCAAGCTGGCGAAACGCATCGCCGACGGCCCGACCTTTGCCAATATGATGACCAAGACGATGCTGGCGCAGGAATGGAACATGGGCATCGAGCAGGCGATCGAGGCCGAGGCACAGGCGCAGGCGATCTGCATGCAGACCCAGGATTTCCGCCGTGCCTATGAGGCTTTTGCCGCCAAACAGAAACCCGTATTCGAGGGCAACTGATGGCTGACCGCAGTTTTCTCCAATGGCCGTTTTTTGACGAAAGCCACCGTGATCTGGCTGATCGCGTCGATGTGTGGGCAAAGAAGGAACTGGCTGATCTCGACCACTCCAATGTTGATGAAACCTGCAAGGCGCTGGTCAGGGTGCTGGGTGAGGCCGGTTGGCTGAAGCTCAGTGCTGTGGATCCCGCGGACGAAAGCTCGCAGATCGATGTTCGCGGTCTTTGCATCATGCGTGAGACACTGGCGCGGCATGACGGGTTGGCGGATTTCGCATTCGCGATGCAGGGGCTTGGAACCGGTGCGATCTCGCTGTTTGGTACAGCGGCGCAGAAGGCCGAGTGGCTGACGCAGACCCGTGCAGGCAAGGCATTGTCGGCCTTTGCACTGTCGGAACCCGCGTCGGGTTCGGATGTCGCCAACATGGCGATGACGGCTGTGCGCGACGGTGATGAGTATGTCCTCAACGGAGAGAAGACCTGGATCTCCAATGGCGGCATTGCAGATGTCTATTGCGTGTTTGCGCGTACCGGTGAAGCACCTGGCGCCAAGGGACTTTCGGTTTTCATCGTGCCTGCCGATACGCCGGGTCTCGAGATCGCCGAACGGCTGGAAGTGGTCGCTCCACATCCGCTGGCGCGGTTGGAATTCAAGGATTGCCGGATTCCCGCATCGGCAATCATCGGCAACCCGGGCGAGGGCTTCCGCATCGCCATGTCGGTGCTTGACGTGTTCCGCTCAACCGTTGCTGCAGCAGCGCTTGGCTTTGCCCGGCGGGCGCTTGACGAGAGCCTTGACCGGGTCAGCGAACGGCAGCTGTTTGGCGCGCCTATGAGTGATCTGCAGATGGTCCAGGGACATGTCGCGGACATGGCGCTGGATGTTGATGCGTCGGCCTTGCTCGTCTACCGCGCTGCATGGCTGAAGGATCAGGGCGCAGCGCGGGTCAGCCGTGAGGCTGCGATGGCGAAACTCTATGCCACCGACCATGCCCAGGATGTGATCGACAAGGCGGTGCAGCTGCATGGCGGCGACGGTGTGCGCAAGGGGCATATCGTCGAAAGCCTCTATCGCGAGATCCGCGCGCTGAGGATTTACGAGGGTGCATCGGACGTGCAGAAGGTCGTGATCGCCCGGCAGACATTGGCCAATTCCAAAGGGGTGTAAAGTGCTGGGACCATCGGGGCATGTTGATACGTTCACTCGGGACAATCTCCCGCCGCTTGAGCAATGGCCGGAGATCAGTCTTGACGGCTTCGATTATCCCGAGTGGCTCAATTGCGGCTATGAGCTGACCGACGCGATGGTGGCCAAGGGTTTTGGTGACCACACCGCATTGATCGGCAATGGCCGGATCAGGACATACAAGGAACTCACCGACTGGACCAACCGGATCGCCCATGTGCTGGTCGAGGAATACGGCGTCAAGCCGGGCAACCGGATCCTGATCCGCTCGGCGAACAATCCGGCCATGGTGGCCGTCTGGCTGGCTGCTACCAAGGCCGGCGCCGTCGTGGTCAACACCATGCCGATGCTGCGCGCGGTTGAACTTGGAAAGATTGCTGACAAGGCGGAAATCTCGCTGGCGCTGTGCGATACGCGGCTGATGGACGAGATGGTCGCCTGCGCCAAGGAAAACCGGTTCCTGGAAAACGTCGTCGGCTTTGACGGTACGGCCAATCACGATGCCGAACTCGACCGGTTGGCGCTGTCGAAATCTGTCCGCTTCGAAACGGTGAAAACCGGCCGTGATGATGTTGCGCTTCTGGGTTTCACCTCCGGTACCACCGGAATGCCGAAGGCGACGATGCACTTTCATCGCGATATGCTGATCATTGCCGACGGCTATGCAAAGGAAGTGCTCGGCGTGACGCCGGAAGATGTGTTCATCGGTTCGCCGCCGCTGGCCTTCACCTTCGGGCTTGGCGGCCTTGCGGTGTTTCCGTTGCGCTTTGGCGCGGCCGCGGCGCTGCTTGAGCAGGCGACGCCGGCCAACATGGTCGAGATCATCCAGAACCACAAAGCAACAGTCTGCTTTACCGCGCCGACCGCCTATCGCGCCATGCTGGCGGCGATGGAGGAGGGGGCTGACCTGTCCTCGCTGCGGGCCGCGGTGTCGGCTGGCGAGACTTTGCCAGGCCCGGTCTACGACCAGTGGATGGCCAAGACCGGCAAGCCGATGCTCGATGGTATCGGTGCGACCGAGATGCTGCACATCTTCATCTCCAACCGGTTCGAGAATTCCAAGGCAGCCTGCACCGGACTGCCGGTCACGGGCTATGAAGCGCGGATTGTCGATGGCGACATGAACGAAGTGCCGCGTGGCGAGGTCGGCCGGCTCGCCGTAAAGGGGCCGACCGGTTGCCGCTATTTGTCGGATCCGGAGCAGCAGTTCAAATATGTCCGCGACGGCTGGAACCTGACGGGAGATTCCTTCACCCAGGATGAAGAGGGTTTCTTTCACTTTGCCGCCCGTTCGGACGACATGATCATTTCCGCCGGCTACAACATTGCCGGACCGGAAGTTGAAGCAGCACTACTGGCGCATGCCGATGTTGCCGAGTGTGCGGTGGTTGGCGTTGCCGACGAGGCGCGCGGCCAGATTGTCCAGGCTCATGTGGTGCTCAATGCCGACGTCGTCGCCGATGAGATAACCATCAAGCGGCTGCAGGATCACGTCAAGGCGGTGATCGCACCCTATAAATATCCGCGCTCGATCGTCTTCGTCGAGACCTTGCCAAAGACCCAGACCGGCAAGATCCAGCGGTTCCGGCTGCGCAGCAGCGATTAAGCCAATCCAAGAGATTCAAACAAGGACTTTTACTATGATCGAAGCAGTCAATCCGCCGGATTGGGAGAAGCCGAAGGGCTATGCCAATGGCATGCTCGTTGACGGTGAGCGGCTTTACACCGGAGGCCAGATTGGCTGGAACAAGGATCAGGTGTTCGAGCACCATGATTTTGTCGGCCAGCTCGAGCAGACGCTTGCCAATATTGCAGCGATCGTGCGCGCCGCCGGCGGTGAGGTCACCGACATTGTCCGTCTGACCTGGTTCATCACCGACAAGAAGGAATATCTGGCGCGCCAGAAAGACGTCGGCGCCGCCTATCGCAAGGTCCTGGGCCGGCATTTTCCATCGATGTCGGTGGTTGTCGTTGCCGGTCTGATCGAAGATGAAGCCATGATCGAAATCGAGGCGACAGCTGAAATCGGGAAGTCGCGGAAGGACACCTGAGACAATGAGCACATTCCATTCCCGCCGTGACCAGTTCGACCTGCCCGAGGGGATCACCTATCTTGATGGCAATTCTCTGGGGCCATTGCCCATGGCGGCTGTCGAGCGGGCCCGAACGACCATGGCGGATCAGTGGGGGCCTATGCTGATCACGGGCTGGAACAAGGCCAAATGGATGGAGCTGCCCGGTCGCCTGGGCGACAGGATCGGCCGGCTGATCGGTGCGCCTGCGGGCAGCACAATGGTCGGCGATACGCTTTCGATCAAGGTCTATCAGGCTGTCGCTTCCGCGGTGGAGATGCGGCCCGGCCGCAAGATCGTGCTGTCAGACAATGGCAATTTCCCTTCCGATCTCTACATGGCCGATGGCCTGCTCAAAAGCCTGGGGCAGGGCCACGAGCTGAAGGTCGTCGATCCGGAAGCGGTTGCCGGACACATCTCCGAAGATGTGGCAGCGGTGATGCTGACCCATGTCGATTATCGCACCGGCCGGGTGCATGACATGAAGGCAATTACCGGCAAGGCGCATGAAGCCGGAGCCATCATGATCTGGGACCTGGCGCATTCTGCCGGCGCGCTTCCCGTGGACCTGACCGCCTGCAATGCCGACATCGCTGTTGGCTGCACCTACAAATACCTCAATGGCGGTCCCGGTGCGCCCGGCTTTATCCATGTTCGCCCCGATCTGATCGACCAGGTCCGGCCTGCATTGTCGGGTTGGCTGGGTCATCAGGCGCCGTTCGCCTTCGATCTCGACTACCGGCCGGGCGAGGGCATTAGCCGGATGCGGGTCGGCACGCCGCCGGTCATCCAGATGGCAGTTCTGGATGCTGCGCTCGATGTCTTCGACGGTGTTGATATGGCCGATATCCGGGCACGGTCGATCGAGCTGTCCGAACAATTTATCGCTGAAGTAGAGGCTGGCTGCAAAGACGTTGAGCTTGCCAGCCCGCGTGACCCGAACGCACGCGGCAGTCAGGTCTCGTTCCGCTTTCACGAAGGTTATGCGGGCATGCAGGCATTGATCGCACGCGGCATCATCGGCGATTTCCGTGCGCCCGACATCATGCGCTTTGGGTTCTGTCCCCTCTACAACACGCCGGAAGATGTCAGCCATGCTGCGTCGGTGCTGTGCGACATTATCGCAACCGGCGAGTGGGATCAGCCAGAATTCAAGGCCCGGAAAGCAGTCACATGAGCGAGACAACCGACTACGATCCTTCGGAAGAAGGCGCCCAGATGAACTTCGACGGACGCATGTCCTATGGCGATTATCTGTGCATTGACCAGATTCTGGGGGCGCAAAAGACCAGAACCGATGCTCATGACGAGATGCTGTTCATCATTCAGCATCAAACATCGGAATTGTGGATGCGGCTGGTGATCCATGAAATCACGGCTGCCCGCCAAGCCATCAGGTCGGATGAATTGCAGCCGGCGATGAAGACGCTGTCGCGTGTCTCGCGGATTTTTGAACAGCTCAATTCCGCCTGGGATGTGCTTCGGACGATGACGCCGTCCGACTATACCCATTTCCGCAACAAGCTGGGTCAGTCTTCCGGGTTTCAGTCGCTGCAATACCGGCTGATCGAATATGCGCTGGGAAACCGCAATCACGCGATGACACGCCCGCATGCGCATGTCCCGGAGGCATTGGCCAAGCTTGAAACCGAACTGGCCCGGCCGAGCCTTTATGACGAGGCAATAAGGCTTGCGGCACGACGCGGCATCGCCATGCCGGACGAAGTGCTGACACGCGATGTGCGCAACACCCACACACTGCACGATGATGTGACAGCGGGCTGGAAAGCCATCTATCAGGCGCCGGAAAAATATTGGGCGCTCTACGAGGTGGCGGAGAAACTGGTGGATCTGGAAGACTATTTCCGGCGCTGGCGGTTCAACCACGTCACCACGGTGGAACGAGTGATCGGTCTCAAGCGTGGCACTGGCGGCACCGGCGGAACCAGCTATCTTCGGCGCATGCTGGATGTGGAACTGTTCCCGGAGTTGTGGCGGGTCCGGACCGAGCTTTAGGCCGAGGATTTGTTTATTTCAGCCTTGAAATAGTCTTGCGGTTGGATAGTCTTCAAATGCTGTTGGTCCATCGGTTTCTCCGACACGGTTGAATGACGCCGGTACAAGGCAGTGAAAAACTCTTGGGAGAGCGGTTTGGACACGCGCGCAGAAATCAGGTTGCCGACCTCGGAACTCAGGGATGATTTGCCGTTCTTTACCAAGACGTTGAAAATGCGGCTCGACATGATCTATCCGGCCGACAATCCGGAAGTGGCTGTTTTGTCGGGCCATGGACTTCGGATCCGCATTCAGAAGGGGGCGCCCGAAGCTCCGGGCACATTGCGGATCCTGACCGATGATCCTGACGGTTTTGCCGATGGCAAACGTGAACTGGTCGCGCCCAATGGCACGCGCATTGAAATTGATGAACTCAACCCGCCGATGGTGTTGCCCGAGACAGAGCATGCCTTCGTTGTGCGCCGGTTGGCCGATCAGGCGCCCTGGGTCATCGGCCGGGCAGGCATGGAATACCGGGACCTGATCCCGAGCAGGCTTGGCGGGGCGATGATTGCCTCGCATATTCGCGTGCCCGACGGGCCGGTGCCGGACATGGTGCATTTCCACAAGGTCGGGTTTCAGCTGATTTTCTGCATCAGTGGATGGGTCGATGTGCTTTATGAAGACCAGGGCGGCACGCGTCGCTTGCACGCCGGTGACTGCTTTATCCAGCCTCCTCAGATCCGCCACAAGGTGCTGCATGCGGCCGACGGGATCGAGGTTATCGAGATTGGGGTGCCAGCCGATCACGTCACCGAAATCGATCATGACATGGAGCTGCCGACCCCGCATGAACGGCCGGAGCGGGAATGGGATGGTCAGCGCTTTGTTCACAGCCTCGTCAAGGACGGCACGTTCAAACCTTTCCGCATTCCCGGCTTCGAGGCACGCGATACCACGATCAACGAAAACACCAAGGGTGTGGCCTCTGTCATGGTGGCGCGTCCCTCTGGCGCGCAAGCCCCGGTCTGGACCAGGCATGACGGCGATATTCTCTTCACCTTCGTGATGTCGGGAAGCATGTTGCTGGAAGGCGAGGGCAAGGAGCCTTATCGTCTTGAAAAAGGCGACGCTTTTGTCGTTCCGCCAAGGATGGCGACGCGCTACAGTGACCCCAGCAGCGATCTTGAACTGCTGGAGGTTTCGCTTCCCGGTACGTTTGCGACGCATGTTGTCGACGAAATCTGAGCGTTTTCGATGGAAGCCCGCCGGGCGCTCACGTAACACAGGGCATAATAACAATGGGAGCAATCACATGAAAAAGACAACTTACGCTTTGGCAATCGCGGCGTTGCTGGCCTCCAGCGCATCAACCCTTGCCGCCGACACCAAGGTCGGGCTGTTGATGGACATCACCGGTCCGATCGCAAGCTTCATTCCGCCTTTGCAGAATGCCGCCAATCTGGCAGTTCAGCATGTCAACGAGAATGGCGGTCTGCTTGATGGCCAGGCGGTGCCGGTTTACGGCGACACCACCGGGTCTTCGCAGGGTGCAGTCGATGCCGCGGGCAAGCTGATCAATGTCGAGAACGTGCCGATTATCATGGGCGCACTGATGTCAGGCACCACGATTGCCGCAGCCGAAGCTGCCGCCATCCCGGCAGGCGTGGTGCAGATCTCGCCGACCGCGACATCGCCGGCGATGACCGATATCAAGGACAGTGACCTGCTCTACCGCATCGTTCCGTCAGACAACTTCCAGGGCAAGGTGCTGGCCAAGATGGTGCTTGATGAAGGCATCAAGAAGGTTGCCGTGACCTTCGTCAACAATGATTATGGCGTTGGTATCGGCAGCACATTTGTCGAGGCTTACAAGGCGCTCGGCGGTGAAGTCGTGGCTGAGGTCAAGCACGAGGAGAAGAAGAACTCCTATCGCTCTGAACTGGCGACTCTGTCGAAAGCCGGCGGCGATGCCCTGGTCGTCGTGGCTTATGCCGGTGACTCCGGTGGCAAGATCGTCAAGCAGGCGATCGAGGGCGGACTGTTCACCAAGTTCATCGGAACCGACGGCCTGCGCGACGAAACGCTGATCTCCGACATTGGTGCGGAAGCGCTGGCAACGTCGTTCTTCTCGGCGCCCACTTCGCCGGCGGACAACCCGTACCAGACCCAGTTGCACGATCTCTACACAGCCGCCTATAGCGAGCCTGCCGACAAGCCGTTCGTTGACCAGACCTATGACGCGACCTTTATGGCGCTGCTCGCCATTGAGAAGGCCGGGTCTGCCGACCGGGCCAAGATGGCTGAAGCGCTGCGCGCGATTGCCTCTGCTCCCGGTGAAAAGGTGGGGCCTGGCGAATGGGCCAAGGCAAAGGCGCTGATCGCCGAAGGCAAGGATATCGATTATGATGGCGCCGGCGGCTCTTACGATTTCGACGAAAACGGCGATGTTGCGGGCTTTATCGGCAAGTTTGTCGTTGACGGCACCGTCTACAAGCAGATCGCCATCGTCGAGTAATCCGGCCTGAACCTGCCGCAAGATTATCCCTCCCCGGAAAAGCGGGGAGGGATACAACAAACAACGCGCGATCCGTCAGGCTGGAGACACCGGCCAGGGAAAGGAATCGCCAGCGGTGCTGATACGCCGCGAAATGGGGCATCATGATTTCAGTTGAACATGTGAAGGTGAGTTACGGCGGCCCGAATGTCGTCGATGACGTCAGCTTTGACATTCCGTCAGGAAAGATCACGGGTTTGATCGGCCCGAACGGCGCGGGTAAGACCACGATGTTCAACGCGATAGCAGGCCATGTTCCGCTCGCCGGCGGACGCATCCTGCTTGAGGGCAAGGACATCACCGGGCTGCAGCCGCATCAGCGGGCGGCGCGGGGGCTGGCACGGACCTTTCAGATTCCGCACGAGTTCTCGCAGCTCACGGTGATCGAGAATTTCATGGCCGCAGCGGCCACACCGATCGGCGAGAATGTTTTCAATGTGATCTTCCGGCGCGGGCGGTTCGCAGCGGAAGAAGAGGCGACTTACCGCGCCGCACGGGACATGGTTGCCTTTCTCGAGATTGATCATGTCAAGGACGAGAAGGCGGGCAACCTGTCCGGTGGCCAGAAGAAGCTGCTGGAACTTGGCCGGGCGCTGATGCGCAAGCCGAAGATCATTCTGCTTGACGAGATCGGGGCCGGGATCAACCGGACGCTGCTGGCCAAGATTTCCGACAAGATCCTGCTCCTGAACAAGGAACAGGGGCTGACATTCTGCCTGATCGAGCACGATCTCGATTACGTCTCCAAATTGTGTGACGAGGTCATCGTGATGGCGCAGGGCACATTGCTGACCCGCGGTGCCGTCGACGCGGTTCGCCAGGACGCGCGTGTCATCGAAGCCTATTTCGGTGGCGGGAAGTATGAGGCCATGTCATGAGCGCGTTGCTGTCCGTCAAGGAATTGACCGCGGGTTACGGCGGCGTGCCGATCATCGAGGGGATTAATCTCGACGTGGCCGAGCACGAGATTTCCGTCATCATCGGGCCGAACGGCGCCGGAAAGTCGACACTGCTGAAAACCATATTTGCGCTTACCGCCCGTTCGGAAGGCGATATTGCCTTTGCGGGCAAGAGTATTTCCGGGTTGAAGACAGCCAAACTTGTGCCGCTGGGCATTTCCATGGTGCCGCAGAGCCGAAACGTGTTTCCAACACTGACTGTTGATGAAAATCTCGATGTCGGCACCTATGCGGCACCGCCCAAGGACAAGGAAGCCGTGCGCGAAAACGTGCTGTTGCTGTTCCCCGACCTGCGCGGCAAGCTTGGCCAAGCTGCAGGCGAACTCTCGGGCGGCCAGCGGCAGATGGTGGCGATGGGCCGGGCGCTGATGAGCGAGCCGAAACTGCTGTTGCTCGATGAGCCGACGGCAGGATTGTCGCCAGCCTATCTCGAGATCATCTTTGACCTGCTGCTCGATATCCGCAAGCGTGGCGTGACCATCCTGATGGTCGAGCAGAACGCCAAACAGGCGCTCAGGATCGCCGACAACGGCCATGTTCTGGTCAGCGGCAAGAATTTCATATCTGGAACAGGGGAGGCGCTGCTCAACGACGATGCCGTGCGCCGCTCGTTCCTCGGGGGTGCAGCAGCGTGATCGACTTCATCAATCTCTATCTGGTTCCCGGACTGACCATCGGCAGTGTTTATGCGCTTGGCGCTGTCGGCATCTCGATGATCTTCGGCATCTTGCGGTTTGCGCATTTTGCCCATGGCGATCTGATGACCATCGGCGGCTATGGCGTGCTCACCGCGGTCTGGTTCATTCCGGTCCATCCACTGCTCTTGCTGCCCTTCGGCATCGCGCTGGCGATTGTCTCTGCGCTTGCGGTGGATCAGTTCTTCTACAAGCCGTTGCGCAAGCTTCCGACCATTTACACGGTGATCGCCTCGTTTGGGGTGGCGCTGATTTTCCGGTCGCTGGCGCAGCTGTTCTGGAGTTCGGGCAACCAGGTGTTCACGTCGGGCGTCCGCATGCCGGTGGTGCTGTTTGACACGTTCCGGATTTCCGAGCTGCATATGCAGGTCATCATCCTGACGCTGATCATCGCCATTGCACTGCATTTCTTCCTGACACGCTCGAAGCTGGGCCGCGCCATGCGTGCGGTGTCGGACGAGCCGGAACTGGCAGCCGTCGCCGGTCTCGACACTGAACGCGTAATCCGCTGGACCTGGGTAATCGGGGCCTCCATGGCCGCCACGGCAGGGGTGTTCGCCGGCATGGATACTTCGATGCATCCCAATCTTGGCTGGAACCTGCTCTTGGCCATGTTCGCGGCAGCCGTGCTTGGCGGTATCGGCAAGCCGATGGGGGCAATTGCCGGCGGGCTGATCATCGGGATTGCCGAGGAAACAGCGACATTTACCTGGCTCAGTGACGAGCCGCTGATCTCGCCGTCGTACAAATCCGCCGTGGCCTTCTTCATCATGGTTGCACTGCTGCTGTTCCGGCCGCAGGGCCTGTTCAAGGGGAGGCTGCTGTAATGGAACTCACCGGCCTGTTTTTCTATCTGGTCAGCGTGCTGATCGCCGGTGGCATCTATGCCGTGCTCTGCCTGGCGCTGAATGTGCAATGGGGCATGGGCGGGCTGTTCAACGCCGGCATCGCGGGCTTTTTTGCCGTCGGCGCCTATGCGTCGGCGATTGCCACTACGGCGGTCTCCTCCAAACACTTGGGCGGCTTCGAACTGCCGATCCCGTTCGGGCTTGCAGCGGCGATGATCGTTGCAGGCATCACCGGCTGGATTGTCGCCAAGATCTGCGTGCGGCTTAAAAGCGATTATCTGGCGATGGCCTCTGTGGGGATTGCGGAAATCCTGCGGCTGGTGATCGTCAATGAATCCTGGCTCACCAATGGCAGTCTCGGCATTGCCGGTGTGCCGCGGCCTTTTGGCAATCTGGTGCAGGGCAGGGAGGCGGACCTGCTCTATCTCGGAGTTGTCTGGCTCTGCGTGCTTTGTGTCTACATCCTGTGCCAGCGGCTTTATGTCAGCCCCTGGGGCCGGACATTGCGCGCCATCCGCGACAATGAGGATTCAGCGCGGGCGGCAGGCAAGGATGTCGACTGGTTCCGGCTGCAGACCTTCGTCATCGGCTGTGCCATCATGGGGCTCGCTGGCGGATTGTCAGCGCATTACTTCAAGTTCCTGTCGCCTTCGGCAACCGAGCCGTTGCTGGTCACGTTCCTTGTCTGGGTGATGCTGATGGCCGGTGGATCGGGCAATAACAAGGGCGCCATCGTTGGCGCTATCGTGATCTGGTTCATCTGGTCGGCGACCGAAATCTTCACCAGCCGTCTGCCGCCGGAATGGATCACCCGGTCGTCCTATATCCGCATGCTGTTGGTCGGCTTGCTGCTGCAATTCGTGCTGCAGAAATTCCGGTCCGGACTGGTGCCGGAAAAGTCGCCAAAGATCAGATCGGATTAGTGAGAGCGCTTCATGGCTGGATGGAACCGTTCTGCCATGAAACGCTCTAAGCTGGCGGGGCCTGCAGATTTACGCCGTGGGCTTATCGGGCAGGAACGACATCAGCTTGGCGCGGACATCATCGGGCCATGGCATTGAGGTGTGTTTTTCAAGCCAGCTTGCGGCCAGCACCTGCTTGCCTGACCAGCGGTGTTCGTCACCGCACAGCACCACATGTTCAACCGTCATGGACGATTTGCCGACCCTGGTGACGGTGAGTTCGAAGGTGAGCTTTTCGCCAAAGAGCGATGGCTTGGAGAAATCACATGTCAGGTGCACGGTCGGTGTGCCCCAACGCTCTTTCCAGATGATCTCGTGCCACGGGTAACCGATGGCAGACCAGAATTCCTCGATCACGCCATTGAGCAGATTGAGATAGGCCGGATAATAGGCCGTTCCGGAAATATCGCAGTCGCCGAAATGCAGCATGCGGTCGGTGGTGTAGCTAACGGTCATGATCCCCCCAAACACGTTTTTACACCTCCCGTTTCGCATGCACGGCGCGATGAGGCAACTCCCGGGGGCCGGGCAGACATGGTCTGCGGTGCGTATGAAGTATGGCCGGGCGGGCAGAATCCGGTCGCTTCAAAAGCACAAGACGGCCGGGAACAGGTCCCGGCCGCGTCAGTCTGGCTGGATCAGAGAGCCGCCAGGATCGACTTTTCGATCTGGTCTGTCGGACTGTTGATCAGTGTCTTGGGCAGTTCCAGCATGATCTTGTCGGTGACGCTGACATGAAGGCTGGGACGCGCTTCGCCGAGTGTGTCGGGGTCGAGCACAAGGATCAGTTTGTCGAATTTGTGCTGCTGGGCCAGGTCATAAAGATGGTTGGCCAGAATTTTGGCGAAAGTGGCCTCCATGGATTCCTTGGCCGAAACATCGGGCGGCTGCTTGCCCGCAGGTCCCTGGTCGGCAAGGTCGCCGGGCTCAAGATCCTTGGAATGCTGCAGCTTGAGCTCACCGTTCTTGCCGGCATTGCGGTAGAAATTGGCGCCTTCTCCGGTGCCGACGACAATGAGGGTGTTGTGTGGGATAGGTAGATTGGTCATGCGATCTCCCGCGGTAAGTGAAAGGAATGGCCGCCATGATTATGGCGACCAAACGCGGCGGGTTGGAGGCAGCGGCAAATGCAGCCGCCCAAAATCCGTGTCATGCAGCGTTTGCGGAATCCCGATGATGCTCGCCTTCGCGCACTTCCTCGATGATCTTGTTGACAAAGGCCTCGAGATCCTTGGGCGAACGGCTGGTGATGATGCCGTTGTCTATGGCAATCTCGCTGTCTTCCCATTTGGCGCCGGCATTTTCCATGTCGGTACGGATCGAGTGGTAGGAGGTTGCCTCACGGCCCTTGATGACACCGGCTTCAATCAGCAACCATGGGGCATGGCAGATGGCGGCAACGATCTTGTCCTTGGTGACGAAATCGCGGACCAGCTGGACTGCGTCCTTTTCGACACGCAGAAGGTCGGGGTTGATCTGTCCGCCGGGCAGAACAAGGGCGATATAATCGTCAACCTTGACGTCGGAGATCTTCAGATCGGCATCAACAGTGTTGCCCCAGTCCTTCTCGTCCCATCCCTTGATCGGCTGGCCGTCAAGCGTTGCAACGTGCACCGTGGCGCCGGCTTTCTTGAGGTGTTCGAGCGGGTATTCGAGTTCGGATTGCTCAAAGCCATGGGTCGACATGATGAGAATCTTGGCGTTTTCCATATTGGGCATTGTCTGCTCCTTCATTCTTGAAACTTACCGACACTCAACGCCTGCATGCGCTGTGAGTTCCGTGACAATCGGGAAAAAAGGACGGCAGACACGACCCGCGTCCAGAGCCGTCTGACGGCTCTCGAACCCGCGATTGTTCGCGCCGGATCGGATTGGGCCGAAGAATGACCGGTCGCAAGCCGGATTGGTTTGACTCCAAGCCTTTGGGGAACTACGTAAAATTCATTCTCAGGGCGGGGTGAAATTCCCCACCGGCGGTTACAGCCCGCGAGCGCCATCTTCGGGTGGGTCAGCAGACACTGGTGAAATTCCAGGGCCGACGGTTAAAGTCCGGATGGTAGAGAATGGGTGTGAGGCAACGGGTCGCAAGACCTGTTCCGAACGCTTGTGCGCTCTGGGATCTTGTCATTATTGAAAGGATCCGAGCAATGACAAAATCCCTCAAAATAGCTTTCATCAAAGCCCGCTGGCATGCTGATATCGTCGATCAGGCGCTGGTCGGGTTCAACGCACGGATTGGCGAGCTGGGGCTGGATGCGAATGTGGTGAGCTTTGCTGTCCCCGGCGCGTTCGAAATGCCACTGCTGGCACAGAAGCTTGCCAGGAAAGGCGAATATGATGCGATCGTTGCCGCGGCGCTGGTTGTCGACGGCGGCATCTACCGTCACGATTTCGTGGCACAGGCCGTGGTCACCGGACTGATGGATGTGCAGCTCAAGACCGAAGTGCCGGTGTTTTCGGTCTCACTGACCCCGCATCACTTCCAGCCCAAGGGTGAGCATGAAGCCTTCTACACGACGCACTTCGTCCAGAAAGGACGGGAAGCAGCGGACGCTGTGGCGCAGGTTGCAAGCCTCGGCGTTTAAGAACGGTCTTTGAGTTTGAGCCGCTGGCAACAGGCCTCGCTGAGATGGACAAGTCTCAGCGAGGCGTTGCGGATTTGCGGTATCACATCTGAATCGTCAGTTCGGCTGCGGCGCTGAAGCCGACGCCAGACATCAGATCTGGTGCACGTAAGTTCCCGGTGCCGCTGCGACTGGGCTCAGGCCTCGTTCCGGTGCGCCCATCGCAGGCGGCACCGGGTTGCCTGACAGGTCGAGCAGCCAGGATGACAGTTCAGGCCACCAGGATCCCTCGATTGGCTGATGCTGATCAAGCCACAGTTCTGGCCCCACATAGAGTGCTCCCGCCTCGCGGTGACCGATCCGGTAATGCCGGCGAGGATGTCCTGGTTCGCTCAGAATGCCGCCATTGTGGCCGCCTCGTGTGAGAACGAAGGTCAGATCGCCATCGGTGAACAGCTGGGTCTTGTAGACCGAGCGCCACGGTGCGATGTGGTCGGTCTCGGTACCGACGACGAAGAGGGGGGCTGCGACATCTTTGAGTGCTATGACCCGGCCCTCGACGGCGAACCGCCCGGCGCTCAGCCGGTTTTCGAGGAACAGGCCCCGCAGGTATTCCGAGTGCATTCGCGCGGGCATGCGCGTGGTGTCGCCGTTCCACACACCGAGATCAGTCGGCAAGTCCTCGCGACCCAGGAAATACCGGTTTACCGCGCGTGTGTAGATGAGATCCTCGGCCCGGATGGTTGCAAAGGTACGGGTCATCTGCGGCCGGTCCAGGTAGCCCTGTGACCACATCAGATCCTCGATGAAGGCGACCTGGCTTTCGTCGACGAACAGCAGCAGTTCTCCGGCCTCGGCAAAATCCACCTGTGCTGCCATCAACGTGATGGAGACAAGCCGGTCGTCGCCGTCGCGCGCCATCACCGCAGCCGCGATGGCCAGCAAAGTGCCGCCGAGGCAATAGCCAATGGCATGGATCTTTTGATCCGGGATGATCGTGTTGACCGCTCCGATTGCCGCCATCACCCCGCGCTTGCGGTAGTCTTCCAGCGACAGGTCGGCCTGCTCTGCTGTCGGGTTGCACCAGGAGATCATGAAAACCGTGAAGCCCTGCTGCACCAGATAGTTGACCATCGAATTGTGCGGCGAAAGATCGAGGATGTAATATTTCATGATCCAGGCAGGCACGATGAGGACAGGTTCGGGTCTGACTTCGCCCGTCTGCGGTGCGTACTGGATGAGCTCGAAAAGTTCGTTGCGAAACACGACTTCGCCGGGAGTGCAGGCGAGGTCTTCGCCGATCTGGTAGCCTTCCGGCGCCGGCATGTGTTCCTGCGTCAGGGTATGAAGCAGATCCTCTGTGAAAAGTCGGGCCCCATCAATCAGGTTGCGGCCTTGTGTCTTTTGGGTTTCCTCGATGATCTGAGGATTCGACCAGGGGAAGTTCGAGGGAGAAACGAGATCCAGCGTCTGCCGCATCTGGAACCGGGTCCGGTCCGCGTCGCTTTTGCTCAGCCCCGGCATGTGTTCGGTCGCGGCATCCCACCAGTCCTGCATGGCCAGGAAACCCTGACTCCAGAAACGGAAGGGCGGCTTGTCCCAGGATGGATGTTTGAAGCGATGGTCATAGGCCTTCGGCGCAAACGGGTGCACAGCATCATTCTGTTTGGTGTCTGCGATCGACATTGCCAGCAGCTTGGCAATGTTGGCCTGTGCCCGCTCTGCAAGTTCGAGTTGCCTGCCGGGAGATCGGCTCAGGTGCTGGGCCCAATCGCTCCAGGCCTCGATGATGGAGTGCGGCGAGACGCCACCGGTTATCCGCGCCAATGCCGCTCGTGCGGCCCGGTCCATGTCGCGATGCGGGTGAGGATCGGGTTGCTGTCGCGCCTTGGGTTCGGTTGCCGGGGACGGAACAATCGCCAGCTTTGCGGCTGTAGCGTTGGTTTCTTGACGACGTCCTGCCATGATCGCGCGCTCTTTCGGATTGACCGTCCGAATACTCTGCCCGGGTTATGCAGGGCCGGCATTGACCTGTGTCATGCCTTGAGCCGAATGACCGCTTATTGCCCCTGTGTCTCGGATCTGTATCCGTGCGCGGTCAATCTTGTGCCGGAAAATGTAGGTTACCAGAGATCCGGGAAGCAGCCACTGGCAGTGTTTTCCGGCGCAGAAATTCTTGGCAAGGGCCGAAGGCACGAAAGCTCCGCACGACAGGGGCAGCCGGGCGGAGCTTTCAGGCCAGCCTGAGCAGGCTGGCGGGGGATGATCAGCTGTCTCTGAGAGCCTCGATCAATTCGCCTTTGGTCATTCCGGACCGGCCATCGATCTTCAACTCCTGCGCACGCTCGTAGAGTTCATCCTTGGTCCAGTTCTCGTAAGGGGAAGCCTTGCCTCCCTTGACCGATGGCTTCTGACTGTCGTTGGCCTGAGCGTTGGCAATGCGCGCAGCCTTTTCTTTCGAAGCGCCATCCTCGCGCAACGCCTCGTAGGTGTCATCGTTCTTGATCGAAGATCCGTGATTTGTGGTGTTGGCCATGACTTTTCCTCACTCCCTATTCGTCTTGTGACAGGTACTGAAGTTCAGCTTCGCTCCGAAAGGCGTTCAATAGCCGCATCAAGATCATTGATCAGCGGTGCCATCTCGTTGCCGAAATCGGCATGCGAGCGGGCTTCCAGTTCGGAGCGCATGGACTTCAGGGTTTCAAGTCTCTGTTCGACCGGCTGCGATGACAGCAGCACGGCGTTGATATCGTCAGCCGTTATGGTTTGTGCGATCCCGTCAATGTCGGCGTCGCCGCCGACCTGGGCATCGACGGGATCTGTGATCGAACCGTTCTTTTCTACCGGCATTGGTCTCTCCATTGCTTTTGAAATAGGAACGCCAAACATTCGACCAGGTTCCACCAAAGCTGAAATTATCGGTTGGTAGTGCTGCGGTTTCGCAGCAGCTGGATTTGCGCTATAGGCAGGCAACGAGGTGCCAGGCGAGTTCCCCGGCACGCAAAGGACATACGAAACAGGCCTTATGAGCACCTACCCGTCACACCGACTTGCCGTTGCGCCGATGATGGACTGGACGGACCGGCATTGCCGGTTTCTCCACCGTCAGCTGACACAACGGGCTTTGCTCTATACCGAGATGGTGGTTGCCGATGGCATCATCCATGGCGACCGCGACCGGTTGCTCGGGTATGATCCGATCGAGCACCCGGTGGCCTTGCAACTGGGCGGTTCGGAGCCGGTGAAGCTTGCCGAGGCGGTGCGGATAGCCGCGGATTTCGGCTATGATGAAATCAATCTCAATGTCGGCTGCCCCTCCGACCGGGTTCAGTCAGGTGCATTCGGTGCCTGCCTGATGCGAGATCCGGATCTTGTGGCGCGGTGCGTCGATGCGATGAAGGCTGTTACGGATGTGGCGGTGACGGTGAAGTGCCGTATCGGCGTCGATGAGCAGGACCCCGGAATCGTACTCCCGGATTTTGTGCGGACGGTGGCCGATGCCGGAGTGGATGCGCTTTGGGTGCATGCCCGCAAGGCCTGGCTTGAAGGCCTGTCACCAAAGGAGAACCGCGATATACCGCCGCTCGATTATGATATTGTCTATCGTCTGAAGCAGGGTTATCCCAGTCTTTTCATCGGGATAAATGGTGGTATTGCCACTCTGAATCAGGCGGTTGAGCATTTGAATCAGGTTGATGGCTTGATGCTTGGCCGGGCCGCCTATCACAATGCTTCGTTGCTGGCAGGCGTGGACCGGCGGGTTTACGGAATGGATGTTGCCGAGGTGGATTGGGGCAATGTGTCTGCCGCGATGATGGCCCATGCCGAGGCGCATCTGGCTGACGGCGGCAGGCTTATTCACGTCACGCGCCACATGATCGGCCTGTTCCAGGGGATTCGTGGTGCACGTCGTTTCAGGCAGATCCTGTCGACTGACGCAGTGCGTCCGGGGGCAGGGCCGGAGGTTATTGCCGATGCCTTTGCGGCCATCGATTTGTCAGATCTTACGGTAGCTGCCTGACCAATCAGGACGGCACCTTAGCCGAGCGACGGGACACTGCATGAAGCTGATCCGCTCCTATCCGATCATCGGCGCCATTGCTGCCCAGATACTGGCCGGCGTGTTGGTGTTCGCCGCCTTGCTGGGGCTCGCCTCCGTCCTGGATGCGAGTGCTTTGTTCTGGACGGCAGTGGTGTTGCAAGGTGTCCTTGCGGCAATGGTGACAAGACTGCTCGGGCTTCCGGTCTGGTGGGTATGGATCGGTTTGTGTTTTCCAGCAGCCATGGCCCTGGCGCTGAATGTCGGCGGGCTGCCGGCCTGGCCGTTCGGCGTCGGTTTTGTGGTGCTCTATCTGTTCTTTTCCAACACCGCGCGCGAGCGGGTTCCGCTGTATCTGACAAACAGGGCGACAACGGAGGCCTTGCTGACGCTGATGCGTCAACGTGATGCCAGGCGGTTCATCGATCTCGGATCAGGGCTTGGCGGTGTCGTCAGAGCGCTGGATGGTGAGGACCGCCGCGCTCGCGGTGTGGAAACGGCGCCAATGGTCTGGCTGGTGTCGGCCATCCTCTCAAAGCTCCAGGGCAGGGGCCGGATTCTGCGTCGGGACATCTGGACTGCCGACATTTCAGAGGAAGACATTGTCTATGCCTTCCTTTCGCCCGAACCCATGCCGGCTCTATTCGAGAAGGCGAAGCGGGAGATGAAGCCGGGCAGCCTGCTGGTCTCCAACAGTTTTGCCGTGCCCGGTGTCGAGCCGTCCGAGATCTGGGAGCTCTCAGACAGGCGCAAGACGCGCTTGTATCTCTACGAGATGGCCGTGCCGGCCGTTGCGGAAAGCCCGGCAACACACCCAGGTTGATGCTACCCGCCGTGAACAGTGGGGAAATCGGCTTTCTGTTGTTATTCAGTGCTGTAAGTGGTTTCGCTTGCAGATTGAATCGGCTGCCTGATGCGCCGATTCAATCTGCTTAGCTGTGTTTTAAGCCTGTGCGGCTCACTCGGCAGGCAATGGTGTCGGTTTGTTGCTGGCATCCAGCGCCACCATGACAAACAAAGCATTGGTGACCTTGTCCATCTGCGGAGACAGGTAGCGCTGGGCCCAAGCCTCGACCTGTAGCGTCATCGAAGTGCGGCCTACCTTGGTGATATGTGTGTAGATGCAGAGCGTGTCGCCGATCTTGACCGGCATGGCAAACGACATCTCGTTGACGGCCGCAGTCACAACGCGCCCCCTGGCGCGCTCGGCAGCGCGGATGCCGCAGGCCAAGTCCATCTGGGCCATCACCCATCCGCCGAAAATGTCGCCGGCTGCGTTGGCGTCCGCCGGCATGGCCAGTGTCCGCAATGTCAGTTCACCAGTTGGGGCGGGCATCATCGTCTCCTTGTTGAAGCGTCTGGTGTAACCTGCTGCCGGGTGGTTTTGAAGGGAGCGCGGGCGGGAATGTGGGGATGAATGGAAACTTGCCCCTTTTGTCGTGCCGAGATGTCCGGCGCATATCATGCACACAGTGTGCCCCAATATTGCCCCAGACGTTAATGGCCAACATTAGTTTTCCTTTACTGTTGTGTGAGATGGTCAGGCTTAGTTTTGCGTATTCTCGGAGCAATCCATGTCGTGTCATGTCTCAAGGTCCCGCCGCCGTTCGCTGGTTTCAGCGGGACTGTTGCTGACGACGGTGCTTGTTGCCGCCGGTTGTTCAGGCGACATGGCGCCTCCTGGTGACATCCTGTCGTTGCAGCCGGCCGGAGCGATCCTCAGCGAGCCTGCGGCGCCGATGATGACCAGCGCTCCGCTGAACCCGGCAATGTTTGCCGACACTTCAGATGCCCGGATACCCAACTCTGCCGATGCGCCGCTTCAAAACGTGCTGGCCTATCCCGTCTCTGCGGGAGTGGATACCAACCAGATGACGTCCGCCTTGCCGGAAGGCAGGATGGACCAGCCGATCGTGACCGGGATTGGTACAGACAATCCGCGATTGACGTCAGTGACCGAGTATCAGCTCAACACCGGAACCGGTCTGCAGGTTGAGGACAGCCCGGTTGATGAGAAGCCTGTCAGACTTGCCGGCCTGATGCCGCGGATCGGAAATCCGATGAGCGCGCCGAAATGGGCGGGTGGAATGCCTGCTGCAGAAAAGGCCTGCCGCACCCGTCTCAAACGCCTCGGGGTTACATATCGCGACCTTCCGGCCATCAACAGCGGCAAGGGCTGTTCGATCCCTTATCCGGTCGAGGTGACAGAGCTTTCGGGCGGTATCGAGATCAAGCCCGCGGCCAAGCTCAATTGCCAGATTACGGACGCGTTCGCGCAATGGGTGAAGAACGAGCTCGCACCAGCGGCGAGGCTTCGATATCTTTCCGGCGTGAGCTCAATCCGGCAGCTGTCTTCCTATTCGTGCCGGACCATGAATTCAAAGCGCGGTGCGCCGATGTCTGAACATGCCAAGGGCAACGCGATTGATGTCGGCAAGATCACGCTGGACAACGGCCAGGCGATCTCGGTGAAAAAGCCCGGATTCTTTTCGTTCCGGGAAAAAAGCCTGCTGAAAACGGTGCGGAGCGACAGCTGCAAATATTTCACCACCGTGCTTGGACCGGGCAGTGACATCCATCACAAGGATCATTTCCATTTTGACCTGCGGACCCGCAAGACCGGCTATCGTCATTGTGACTGAATAAAAAAGAAGGCCGGGCAAAGCCAGCCTTCAATCTGTCTCCGGGGGATGGGGGATCAGCCCGGAAACGGTCTGCTCCAGTGCGGACCGGCGTGCGAGCGGCGGTATCCGGCCGCTGAAGCCTGCGTGGCAGGTCATATCTGTCCAGCCACAGTCAGACTATGCTTGATTAATCTCTCTGTTTGATGACGGGTGTGGAAGAAAGTTTCTCCGCCGCCAGTCCGGCACTGCCACCTCACAGGAAACAAGGAATTCCCATTCATGCCATCTCCCGGGGAATTGATCTGGTTTGCGGTCGCACTGTCCGCAGCCGGAGCGGTTGCAGGTTTTCTCGCGGGCCTGTTCGGTATTGGCGGCGGGGCTATCCTGGTGCCGGTGTTCTATCAGCTGTTCGGGATGTTGCATGTCGATGATGCGGTGCGGATGCATCTGTCGGTCGGCACATCGCTGGCGATCATCGTTCCCACGTCAATCCGCTCGTTCATGTCGCACAGAAAGCGCGGGGCTGTTGATCAGGAGCTGTTGCGGGACTGGATTGTTCCTGTGCCGCTTGGCGTCATTTCAGCGTCGCTGGTTGCCGCTTCGGTATCAAGCGCCGGTTTGCGAGCAATATTTGCAGGTATCGCCATTCTTGTCGGTTTGCGGATGCTGTTTAACAAGGAGCACTGGCAGGTGGGCAGTCAATTGCCGCCCAATCCTGTCCGCGCGCTCGTCGGATGGCTGATCGGGCTCTTGTCCGGGCTTATGGGAATTGGCGGTGGCGTTCTCAACAACACTTTCATGACGCTTTACGGCCGTCCCGTGCATCAGGGTGTGGCGACCTCTTCCGGCGTAGGCGTGCTGATCGCGATCCCCGGGCTGTTTGGTTATATCTGGGCCGGGTGGGGGGCTGGAGGACTGCCGCTGCTTTCAACCGGCTATGTCAATTGGGCGGTCGTGGCGCTGATCATCCCGATCACGTTTGTGGTTGCGCCGCTCGGCGTGCAGCTGGCGCATGCGCTGAACAAGCGGCAGCTCGAGTTGGGTTTCGGGGTGTTCATGCTCTCGGTGGCGGCGCGGTTCATCTACAGCCTGAGTTGAACAGGCCCTGTCTGGAGCCTTGGCAATTGTCCGGGTGATTTTTGATCCACATTCAATGAATGTGGATCATTCCTGCCCAAGCCCGTCACTGTGCCGGATACCCTAGAAGCTGGAACGCAGCTGCATCAGCGTGGCAACGGTTTCGAAATTGATGGATCCGTTGCCGCCCAGAATGGAGAGCACCGGGTCCGGGGCGCCGTTGTCCAGGTCATAGAGCGCAAGGAAGCGCCGGACCAGAATATCGACTTTTTCCGGATCCAGCAGATCATCCACGTCCAGAAACCTGTCGAACATTGCCTTCTGCTTGTCGATGTCGCTGCTTGCTGTTTCCTGGGAAATCGAGAAGGCTGTGCGAACGAACTGTGCCAGCGCGTCGTCCGCGAGAATGTCGTAGTTGCTGGTCAAGGTCGGCGCCATGCGCTCGAAATAGAGCGCAAGGCGCGCGCCCAGGCTTTCCACGCCGGCCTCTTCTTCGATCGCCTGCGTCAGATAGAGACGCTGGGTTTCAACCAGGCCACGTTCGTTTTGTGCGCCAGGGTTGGATACGGTCTGGATAAATCCGTCTGCATCAAAATTGAAAGATCCGGCGATTTTCTGGAATCCGATTTCGGTCTGCTGATTTGCAAAGCTGTTCGGGTCATCCAGGTCCGACGTCAACACGGCTCTCAGCGTCTCTGTGCTCACGTCAACCGGCCGGAGACCTTCCGCAACAAGCAGCACGTTGCGCAGACGTGTATCGGCAAGAAGTTCTTCAACGGTCTCCAACGTCTGTAACCTGGTTCGGTAATAGGAGGCTTCCTTTTCGGTGGCTGCCTTCGAGGATTCGCTGTCATCGAGCCTGGTTACGGCGGTATAATATGCCTTGGTTATGCGCGTGATTTCATTTTCCGACTGGGCATAGCGTGGCGAACCGATGCTGCCGTCTGCGGCAAAGTTGAAGGCCTTGACCAGTTTGACAAACCGGTCGTCCTTCATGGTGTTTACATAGCTCTTGGGATCATACGGATCGCTGGTGAAGATCTGTTTGAGCTTGAAGGTGGACACTTCATCGGGTGATATGTTGAAGGCTTTCAGGGCGAATTCGCGAATGGTGATCGCAGCCGGCTGGGCAGACAGGAAGTCATCGAGGTTGCTGGTCAGTCCGATATAGAGCTTGTACTTCTTTATCGCCGCTGCATCCTTCTCCTCATCGGCGTCATTGTATTTTGCGATGTAGTTGGAGGTTGTCAGATAGAGTTGATCTGCATCCTGGATGTCCAGACCCGGGGTGATGGAGCCATCGCTTTCGAAATTGAAAGCCTTGGCCATATCGATGATTCCCTGGCTTTTCGAATAAAGCGGGCCGCTCAAATCGGAAGTGTCCTGCTCCAGAGCCCATTTGACATCGGCGCGGCTGGTGGTCAGTGGAATGTCGAAAGCTGTCAGAACCATGACGCTGAGACGGGCATTGTCGAGCAACTCGTCTATCGAGGTGATGGTAGGAAGCGTGTCTTCGTAATGTTGCTTGTTGAGCAGCGCACCGGTTGAGGTCAGTCTTGGCTGGTTCAGAACATAGCTTTCCGTCACCATTTTCAATTGCGCCGCACTCATCGGGTCCACGCCTGCAGCCAGAGTGCCGTCAGCGCTGAAATTGAATGACGCGGCCATGTTGTAATATCTGTCCGCCTTGTCGACAGCTTTCGAATATTGGTTAATCAGGTAACTGATCTTTTCTTTCTGCGCGGGGGTGTTTGATGGATCAGCCAACTGCACATTGAGATCGTCGATCTGAATGAGCCAGTCATTGACTTGCGGTGCAATCACCGAATTCACATAACTGGTCGGATCGGCGATATCGCTGGTGAGCACGCCCCTGAGTGTGTCGTAGTCGAAAGTTTTCGGATCGATGCCAAACGTCGCGAAGACGTAGTCGCGGGCGCGGGTGTTCTTGAACAGGTCGTCGACATTTGTGAACGTCTGCGACACCGCAGTGAAATAATTGGTGTCGGCCTTCAGCTGGGCGTCGTTGTTTTCAATCGATTGCTCGTAGGTGCCGATCAGGCTGTCGATCTGGCTGGTGGTTTGAATGATCTCGGATGTGACAGTGTTGCCGAAGTCATAGGCGGCGGCCAGGGTCTTGTATTTGCTGTCGGTCAAAAGGTTTGCAAAACTGCTTGTGTCTGTCAGATCGCTTTCAAGCACCTTGCGGATGAAGGCTTTGGCATAGGTCATCTCTTCAAGACCATAGGCCTTCATTGCGTAGGCATAGACCCTGTCGTCGGCGAGAAATTCATCGACGGTTTTGATCGAACCGATGGTCTCGCGGTAATATTTCTGCTCTCTGCTGATAACTGCGTCTGCAGCCTTGCGGCTCAGTGTCAGATTGATGTCTTTGGTGTAGAAATTATAGGACTGAAAACTTGATATCATGGCGCGACCTGTGACCGGAAATCCAAAAACGGCAATTGAAAGACTGACGAGAATCCACAGGCGGACCATGGAACTCAACCAACAGTCGCATCCGTCGCTTGCCTGAGGCTTTCCATTTCTCGACGCCCGCAGGTCTTGTCAGTCGCGCAGGATGACTTCGTCGCGTCGCATCTCGAAGGCGGTCAGGGATGATATGAAATTCATTCCCAGAAGGCTCTGATCGAGCCGCCCCGGTTCAGCCACCATGGCCCGCAGGCCGGTGCGCTCAACTGTGCCAATGGTGACCGTGTCGAGACGGACAGCCGCTGCCCGCGCCTTGCCGTTGGCGGTGTTTATGGCGAGCGTGTATCTGAGATCATCGTCCGAGAACCCGACGCGAACCGCGTCATCGTAGGACAGTGCGATGGATGTTGCGCCGGTGTCGATGAGAAAACTCACCGGCTTGCCGTTGATGGCGCCTGCGGCTTCGAAATGTCCATTGAGCGATTTGCGGATGAGAACAGCTTGGCCATTTTCATCAGAAACGGTGACCGGTCGTCCGGGAGCCAGGCCGCCGGCCACGCGCAGAACCATGTCGCGCGCCTGGTCCTGATAGAGCCAGCCGGTCGCCAACCCGAGTATGATCACCACCCAGATCAGCAGATTGCGGATCATCTCGCCGATGTTGCGATGCATTCCGATCACGGTCGCGCCAATAACCGCCGCCAGCAAGCCGAAATGGACAAGGCCGGCGAGATCGTCATTGGGTAGGCCGAAACTGAATCCGGTTTCATGATTGTATATCAGGACTGCGAGGGCTGCGCCGATCAGGCCAAGGAGAAACACCATTCCGCTCAGCTGTCCTGCCGTTCACGCGCCATGCGCTGACGCCTGGTTTCCCGGCGCGGCTTACGTTCCACGGTTTCAAGCCGGGCCGGCAATTCCGCCATGACTTCGCTTCTGGTTTCAGGCGAGTAGCTCATCCACTGGGCAATCTCGTCGCGGGTGCGGCCGCAGCCGAAGCAATAGCCCGTCGTCAGGTCTATCGAGCATATCAGGATGCAGGGAGATTCAATGCTCATGTTTCTTGCCCGTTAACGAACGATGTCGGGGTTTTATATCGTAGCTTCACAGCAAAAGGGCAAGAGCAGTGAGACAAGCCGTTTCGCTGATCTGTTGGGTGGCGCCTATGGTATCGCCTGTATGGCCCTCGAGTTTGGTACGAACAATCGATGTCCACATGCTGGCCGCCGCTGCCAAAACAGCCAAGGACAGCAAGGCCGGAATCAGTCCGGCCGTCAGTGCGGCGAAAGCGAGAAACAGCAACCCGCCAGCTAGCAGGGCCAGTGTTCTGGCGTTCTGGTCTGGTGATCCGACCGAGGCGGCAACGCCCCCCTGACGCGCAGGCGGCAGCGCATTCCAATGCCAGACCATGGCGGCACGGGACGCTGCGGCAATGGCAAGAAGGACAAGAAAGGCACTCCATCCACCGATTACCGACACGATGATGGTCAGCGCAATGGCACGGAGTGCAAAGCTCATGACAAGCGCCAGCACACCGTAGCTCCCGATCCGGCTGTCTTTCATGATTTCGAGCATATGCTCGCGTCCGCCACGGGCACCGAATGCATCCGCAGAATCGGCCAGACCGTCCTCATGCAAGGCCCCGGTGACGCCGATGAGGACACCGAGCGCCAGAACTGAGGTCAGAGCCGCATTGGCATCAAAGGCCGACAACACCACCAGCACCAGTCCCGGGCACAGCGCTATGAGGAGACCTGCTACCGGAAACATGCCTGAGGCGCGGACCAGTGATCCGTCGTGGCCTTCAAAATGTCGTGCGGGCATCGGCAAACGGCTCAGGAAACCTGTTGAACGGGCAATGTCGTCGAGATAGTCGCTGATCTGCATGCCGGTCTCCGTCGAGCGCCAATGTTCGGGCCAAGTCCCGGGATGTCGTGAACGTTATTGTCCTTGAACGATTTGACAATTACACCGGGCCACGTCGCGCGTCATGCGCAAGAAGAGTCTTGGAGAAAAAAATGAGTGCCAGCGGTTTGCCTTTTGATGATTTTCGCGAGCTCCTGCGCAATCTGCCGGGACCCGACACCGCGGCAGTTGCAGCGGCGCGCGAACGCGATGCGCAGCTGACCAAGCCTTCCGGCGCCCTGGGCCGGCTTGAGGAGATCGCCTTCTGGCTTGCGGCCTGGACCGGACGCGCCCCGCAGGTCACGCGCCCGCTGGTGGCGATCTTTGCGGGCAACCATGGTGTGACAGCGCAAGGCGTGTCACCATTTCCCTCATCGGTGACCGCACAGATGGTGGAGAACTTCGCCGCCGGAGGCGCTGCCATCAACCAGATTTGTGTGGCCAACGACCTGGGTCTGAAAATCTTCGATCTGGCGCTTGAAGTGCCCACCGGAGACATTTCCACAGAGGCCGCGATGGATGAGCGTACCTGCGCGGCCACAATGGCATTCGGCATGGAGGCCATCGCAGGCGGTACAGATCTGCTCTGCCTTGGCGAGATGGGTATCGGCAATACCACCATTGCTGCCGCAATTTTCTACGGGCTTTATGGCGGTTCAGCTGTCGACTGGGTCGGCCCGGGCACAGGCTCGGAAGGCGAGGTGCTGGCGCGCAAGATTGCGGTCGTGGAGACAGCGGTTGCGCTGCACAAGGCGCATCTTGATGATCCGCTGGAGCTGCTGCGGCGTCTGGGCGGTCGTGAACTTGCGGCCATGGCCGGTGCCATTCTGGCGGCGCGGATGGAGCGGATACCGGTGCTTATCGATGGCTATGTGGCGACCGCCGCTGCCGCGGTGTTGCACGCCGTCAATCCCTCCGCACTCGACCATTGCCTGATTGGCCATGTGTCGGCCGAGCCGGGTCACATGGCAGCGATCGAGAAACTTGGCAAGACACCGCTGCTGGCGCTCGGCATGCGTCTGGGCGAGGGGACCGGAGCGGCTCTTGCTGCAGGCATCGTCAAGGCTGCAGCGCAATGCCACACGGGAATGGCGACATTTGCGCAGGCTGGCGTTGCCGCCAAGGACTGACATGCGGGATCAAGCGCAAACGGGTCTTCGGTTTAACTGAAGACCCGTTTTTTCTTCACCGTTGCATTGGGGAGCCCCTCGACCGGCGCCATGCTTTCGAGCACGCGCTTGGCCGGAAGGATGGCAATGCCTTCCGTGCCTTCGCGGAGCTTGGATTTGAGCACGAATTCGCCGCCATGCTTGGCGAGGATTGCCTGAACGATCGGCAGTCCAAGGCCGGTGCCCTGTTCGGCGCTCTTGATCGCCACAGAACCCTGACCAAAGGCTGACAGCACCACCGGAATTTCTTCTTCGGCGATTCCCGGTCCGTTGTCCTTGATCGCCAGGTATTGGCCGCCGCCTGCGGTCCAGCCGATCTTGACGCGGATCTCGCCACCGGACGGGGTGAATTTGACTGCGTTCGACAGCAGATTGAGAACCACCTGGCGGATGGATTTTTCATCCGCCCAGACCATCGGCAGGTTTTCCTCAAACGCTTCGATGATGCGAATGTTCTTGCTGCGGGCCTTGAGCTGCACGAGGCCGATGCAATCCTCGGCAATGTCAGCAAGTGCCAGGGCATTCTCGTTGAGTTCGTAGCGGCCCGCCTCAATGCGTGAGAGATCAAGGATCTCGTTGATCAGATTGAGCAGGTGCTGGCCAGAGCGGTGGATGTCTCCGACATATTCCTTGTAGCTGTCGTTTTCGATCGGACCCAGCACCTCGCCGGACATGACTTCCGAAAAGCCCAGAATGGCATTCAGAGGTGTTCGCAATTCATGGCTCATCGAAGCCAGAAACCTCGATTTGGCAAGATTGGATTCCTCGGCGCGGCGACGGGCCTCGTCGGACACGGAATTGGCGACCTCCAGTTCTGCGATGAGGTCATCTTTTTCGGTTTGGTAGCTCAGCATTTTTACATTGGTCGTGTAGAGCCGCTTCGACATATAGACGAAAAACAGTGCCGCCGCAGTGATCATTGCCAATGCGGAGAAGTCCGCGACATCGCGGCTGATGCCTGCCCGCAGGGCAAGTGCCGCTATGACCGGGCCGGCTGCGAAGTAGAGTGCATGGCGCAGGGCGAATGTCGCCATGGCCGTCGCGGCGAGCGCGATCAGCAGAGCGGCGAATTTGTAGAAGACAAACGTATCGCCCTGACAGGTTGTGCAATCCTGGTAGGCAAACAATGCCCAGGTGGAACCGATCAGCGCGGAGGCCGCGAGGAAGCGGTTGCGCCAGCGGCCAAAGCTTTCGTCATTGCTGTGTCCGCGCGAGGCGCGGCGGGCAACCAGGATCAGGCCTGCATAGACGACCAGCGTCATCATTGCCCAGGCCAGCAACCACACCGCATCGTCGAACCAGAGACCACCGACGGCCGTCAGGAGAACGAGTACCGGCGGTGCCGCCGCGCCCTGCAATACCGCATTTATGTGCAGACGGAGCATCTCATTGTCGAAACCATGCGGCGTTTCGCGCCCGTACTGCAGCTTTTCGCGTGTTGCGCGCACAGTTTTCATGACCGCCGCGTTCTTGTGGGCACGCGAGCGATCGACAATGTTCTTGTCGGTCATGGTCTGGGGCATCGACACGGTGTTTCAGTTCTCTCCAGGTTGAACCAAAAATCTAGCCGTCAAAGTTTAAGAAGCTGTTTGCATTTTAACGAAGTTGCTCAATCAATCGTCTTGAAATGAGCGGGTGATTGGGCGCATCTGGAGCTATGAGATTCCGCAACAGACCAGTCTATCGACCGCGCCGACGGTGGCGAAGGCTCTTCGATCTTTGTCTGGCAGGGGCGATTATTGCCGCAACGGCCTTTGTTGTCGCGCGGGTGGAGGACTACGCTGGCGAGACCATTTCGGGGCCGGTGCGGGTGGTGGATGGAGATACCCTGGCGCTTGGCAGCCGGCGATTGCGGCTGATCGGCATCGATGCGCCGGAACTCAGGCAGAGCTGCAGCAGGAACACTGCTGACTATCCATGTGGCCAGGATGCTGCCGACCACCTGCGGGATCTTGTTAAAGATCAGCTCGAGTGCCGGACTGAAGGTTCAGACCGGTACCGCCGCGCACTGGTGCGTTGCCGGTCTGACGGCATTGACATCAATATGGCCATGGTTCTCTCCGGCCATGCCGTTGCCTATGGCGATTATCAAATGGCGGAAGCCGAGGCCAGAGCCAAAGGCGCGGGGCTCTGGGCGGGGCAATTTGTCCGACCCGCCGATTGGCGGGCCGAGCAAGGTGAGGGCAAAACCTGGTATGTCCTCGATCTGGTGATCGAACAGGCAGGAGCATTGTGGCGAGTGCTCAAGGGCTGAGGACGGTCGCGTAAGCCCGGCGTGAACGGGATTCAGTTGTGGCGGATTTCAGTTCCGAGCACTTTCAGGCATTCGCGCATGAATGCCGCAAGCGCGGTCCAGCCTTTCGCCGATACCATGGTGCCGTCGACATATGCATCGGTCGGTGACAGATCGATGAATGTGCCGCCAGCCAAGGTGACTTCGGGTTCACAGGCTCCCAGGCCTGCAACCTTCTTGCCGCGAACGACGCCGTCGACTGCAATCAGGATCTGAACGCCATGGCAGATGGTGAAGATCGGCTTTGCCGTTTCATGGAAGTGCCGCACGATTGCCTGAACGCGCTTGTCAGTGCGGATATATTCCGGGCCGCGCCCGCCCGCGCAGTAGACCGCGTCATAGCTGTCGAGCTGTTTTTCGGCTTCGGAGAATGTCTTGTTGAGAGTGACGTTGTGTCCCAGCTTTTCCGTGTAAGTCTGATCGCCCTCGAAATCATGCAGCGAGGTGCGGAGAATGTCGCCTGCTTTCTTGTCTGGACAGACCACATGCACGGTATGTCCGACGGCCTCCATCGCCTGTTCGAAAACGAAAATCTCGTATTCCTCCGTAAAATCACCGCACAACATCAATATTTTCTTGCCTGGCATGGGTTTCCTCCTGATTCGACATCGCGATTTGGACCATCTTTTTTCTGAATTTGGTCGGACCAGTACATAAGGGCGGGAAGGTGCGGTGGTCAAGTGGCTCACTCCAACGGCCAGACTTCGTGGGCGTTGCGGGAAGCCGGGTCGCTTTTTCAGGCTTTTCTGTCGTTGCAGATTGGTGTCTGATCGGGGCAATGCGAGGGAGACAGGAATGAAACTTTATGATGGCGGACGTGCGCCAAATCCGCGGCGCGTGACGGTGTTTCTGGCTGAAAAGGGCATCGAGGTCGAAAAGGTGCCGGTCGACATGGGGCAGCTGGGGCACAAGTCCGAGGAGGTCACCCGGCTCAATCCGTTGCAGAGATTGCCTGTGCTGGTTCTCGACGACGGCACCGCGCTTTCGGAATCGGTGGCGATCTGCCGTTATTTCGAGGAACTCCATCCCGAGCCGCCGCTGATGGGCACGGACGCCCGGGACAAGGCCATCGTCGAGATGTGGAACCGCAGGATGGAGTTGAGCTTTCTGGCTGCCGTTGCCAATGCGTTTCGCCATACCCACCCGGCAATGCAGGAATGGGAGAAGCCGCAGCTTGCGGAATGGGGCGAAATCAACCGTCCCAAGGCGCTGGCATTCCTGGAACTGCTCGACAAGGAATTGGCACAGCGCGAGTTTATCGCCGGTGACCGTTACACAATCGCGGATATCACCGGGATGATCGGGTTTGAATTCATGAAGCCGGCGCGAATAGACCGGCCGGAACATCTTGCCAATGTGATGCGCTGGTATCAGGCGGTGTCATCGCGACCGAGCGCCAAGGCGTAAATCGACAATGAGAGGGGCTGCCGGTGGGATGCGGGATCCGGATCCAGAACTTGCCGCTTTGCTGGCCGATATATCCGCGTGCCGGATTTGCCGGGACAATCCGGCCGGCGGCCTCGAAAATGCCTTGCCGCATGAGCCAAGGCCGGTCTGTGTGGCGTCTTCCAAGGCTCGCATTCTGATCGCGGGACAGGCGCCCGGTACGCGGGTGCATGCCAGCGGCAGGCCATTCACAGACCCTTCCGGAGACCGGTTGAGAAGCTGGCTCGGCGTTGACGAGACACAGTTCTACAATCCGGAGCATTTCGCCATCGTGCCGATGGGGTTCTGCTTTCCGGGCCAGGACGCCAAGGGCGGAGATTTGCCGCCGCGACGCGAATGCGCGCCAGCATGGCGAGCCCGGCTCATGGGACTGATGCCGCAGTTGCGGCTGATCCTGGTGATCGGCCAATATGCCCATGCGTGGCATCTAGGCGGGTTGCGGCGGAAGACATTGACAGAAACGGTCCGGAACTGGCGCGCCATTCTTGATCAAAGCGCTTCTGAGTGCGCGGTCATGCCGTTGCCGCACCCCTCATGGCGCAACAGCGGCTGGATCCGCAAAAATCCCTGGTTCGAGGCTGAGCTGGTGCCCGAACTGAAACATCTGGTGCATCGGCATATTTTCGATGGCGATGGAAATATCGCCTCCATATCGACCGATTAGAGGTAAAATTTTCTTTGTGAAGGTGCGAGCGACGCGATATCAGAGGCACTGTTCTTTTTCTGGAGATTTCCATGGACCGCCTCGACCGCAAGATCCTCCGCCTGCTGCAGGAAGACGCCACACTCGCCGTGGCGGAAGTCGCCAAGAAGGTGGGGCTTTCGACGACACCTTGCTGGCGGCGCATTCAGAAGCTTGAGGAAGATGGTGTGATCAAGCGCCGTGTGGCGCTGCTGGATCCGGTGGCGGTCAACGCCAAGGTGACGGTGTTCGTGTCGATCCGCACAAACTCCCACTCCAATGAATGGCTCAAGCGTTTCTCCGAGGTGATTACCGAGTTTCCGGAGGTGGTGGAATTTTACCGGATGAGCGGCGAAGTCGATTATCTGCTGCGGGTGGTGGTGCCGGATATTGCGGCCTATGACGCCTTCTACAAGCGACTGATCGCCAAGATCGAGATCCGCGATGTGTCGTCGTCCTTTGCCATGGAGCAAATCAAATACACGACTCAATTGCCGTTGGATTACATCCAGCTGGCCAAGGAGAAATCCGAAGCAAGCTGATTGTCTGCCGCAATTTTTTTAACTTGGCTGGCGGTTCGTAGGTTGGGGCGGTTTTTTCCGTACCGGCAAGGTCGAGGGGCAATAGGTCGCGGTCAAATCGCTCGCTCATGCCGGAATTTTCGGTGTATGGTGAAAATCCGATATGTTCCTGGAGGCTGATCGAAACCGATGTCAGCATCTGTTTCGAAACTCAGCTCGCCAGCCAAACTCGAACTGGAGGATTCCTATGAGAACGCTTCTTGCTGCAACGATGGCCGTGTTCATGCTGGCTCCCGCCGCCCATGCCGCAGGCGATGATGTCAAGACGATCGAAAGCGATGCTGCCTTTGCAGATGTGACATCCGGTATTGAAAACGCCATCGTCAATCGCGGTTTCAAAGTGGATTACCACGGCTTTATCGGCGACATGCTGAAGCGGACTGCCTCCGACGTGGATGCCGGCAAGGCACTTTACAAGGACGCGGAGTTCTTCACATTCTGCTCTGCGGTGGTGTCGCGCAAGGTCATGGAAGCCGATATCGGCGATATCGCTTATTGCCCCTATGTTGTCTTTGCCTATGAAACCGAGGCAAAGCCGGGCGCTGTGACCGTCGGTTTCCGGATGCTGCCCGATGGCGGTGAGCGCGACGCGGTCAATGCGCTTCTTTCCGAGATTATCACTGACGCCGCCGACGGAATGTAAGCTGCGGGTTCTACTGCTGCTTTGACGCCAGGCGCTGCCGGGTTTTTTCATCCGTCAGCTCTCTGACTGCGTCCTTGCCGATCCAGCGCGCGGTCTTGTTGTCCGATGCCGCGAGATTTTCGGCCAGCGCCAGAGCAGGGCCGTGGCAGGCCAGGTTTCGCTTGCCGATATTGCGCAGGGCCCAATTGACGGCCTTGCGGACGAAATTGCGCGGATCGGTGGCATACATCTCGATAATCGGCAGGAAGCCAATCATGGTGGCATCCGGCTCTTTTTTCAGATGCACGGCAGCGCCGGCAATCATGGCGAAGGCGGTGCGGCGGACAAATTCGCGCTCGTCGGCGGCAAGCCGCGGCACCAATTGAGCTTCGAGCCGCGCTTGAACAAATAAATCGGCGGCCGCGTCGACGATTTCCCAGGAGTTGAAATCCGTTGCCAGACGCAAGGCTTCGGTTTCGGTGAGCAGCTTGGGGTCGAGGGTGTAGATAGCCAGCATGCGGGCTTCGCGAATTCCGGTGTCCCAGAGTTCGAAGGCGCGGGCATGGTTCTTTTTTACCGCCCGCGCGATCGCCTGCATGTCCGGATTGGAGATCCCCAGCGCCTGCTCGGTGACGATGCCATATCGTGCCATGCCGGCGATATTGGCCTCCGAGCGCAGCGTTTTCAGATGCGCGACAATGGCTTCGGTGTCCGACGCCGGCTCCAACATTATTTTTCCAGGCGCGCCAGCAGCGAGGAAGTGTCCCAGCGGTTGCCGCCCATCGCCTGTACGTCGGCGTAGAACTGATCGACTAGCGCTGTCACAGGCAGCGTGGCGCCGTTGCGCTTTGCCTCGTTTAGCACGATGTCGAGATCCTTGCGCATCCAGTCGACGGCAAATCCATAGTCGTATTTGCCGGTATTCATGGTCTTGTGACGGTTTTCCATCTGCCAGGAGCCGGCGGCACCCTTGGAGATCACGTCGATCACTTTCTCGATGTCGAGACCGGCTTTCTTGCCGAAATGAATGCCTTCGGCAAGCCCCTGAACCAGGCCGGCAATGCAGATCTGATTGATCATCTTGGTCAGCTGCCCGCTGCCGACAGGACCCATCAGTCCAACCATGCGTGCATAGGCATCAATGACGGGACGGGCCTTATCAAACGTCGCTTCATCGCCGCCCACCATGACGGTCAGCACGCCATTCTCCGCACCGGCCTGACCGCCGGAGACCGGCGCGTCGAGAAAGCCGCAGCCCTTTTCAGCACAGGCGTCTGCAAGCTCACGGGCGACTTCGGCCGAAGCCGTGGTGTTGTCGACCAGAATCGCGCCCTTGCTCATGCCGTGCAATGCGCCGCCCGGCGCGAGCGTGACCGCGCGCAAATCGTCGTCATTGCCGACGCAGGTGAAGATGAAATCAGCGCCCTTGGCTGCATCGGCCGGGGTGTCGCAGGCAGTGCCGCCGAACTCGTCAGCCCATTTGCGGGCTTTTTCGGATGTGCGGTTGTAAACCCGCAATTCATGGCCGCCCTTGGTTTTGAGGTGACCTGCCATCGGGTATCCCATAACGCCCAGACCAATGAATGCTACTGTTGCCATTTCGCCTATCCTTCTGTCACAAATGCGCTTTACGCCTCACCTGATTGCAAGTTACGTAATGTAACCCGTCAGATCCTGGGAGGGACATAGACCAATGATGCGCATCGTCAAAGGGCTTATCAAGCTCATTTTGTTTCTTGTTCCGCTGGCGGTGATGGTTGCGGGAGCAGGAATGCTGTGGGCCTCGAGGTCGCAGGCGCCGAGCGAAGGGGAGATGCAGGTCGCCGCTCTGGCCGGTGACGTGACGATCACGCGGGACCGAAACGGGGTGCCGCACATCAAGGCCAGGACCCGTGGCGATGTTGCTGCAGGGCTGGGCTTTGCCCATGCACAGGACCGGTTGTGGCAGATGGAAGTCAGTCGCATGGCCGGGCAGGGACGATTGTCTGAAATGTTTGGCAAAGCCACCGTCGGCACTGACATCTGGCTGAGAACCATGGGCATTCATGAGGCGGCTCAGGCGTCGCTCGATGTCATGGATACCGCCACGATGGAGATGCTTGAAGGCTATGCGCGGGGCGTCAATGCCTGGATCGAACGGACACCACAGGTGTTTTCTGCAAAGCTGCCGCCCGAATACCTTATTCTCGGCTATACGCCTGAGCCGTGGAAGCCGGTCGACACACTGACTGCCATCAAGATGATGTCGATCTCGCTGGCGGAGAACCTCGGCGAAGAAGCGCTTCGGCTGGGCTTTGCCCGGATTGGACTGAGCGAGGCCGAAACGCGCGATCTTCTGCCTTATCTGGATGCCGACACGCCGCCCGCAATGCCGGATCTTGTCGCACTGCTGGGGCTGGAGATCACACCCGTCGGCGAGATGACGACGACTGCCGATGCCTCTGCGGCGTTTGGCGGCATCGATGGCATGCTGTCGACCGGCGCATCCAACAACTGGGTGATTTCCGGGGAGCGCACCCAGTCGGGGATGCCGGTTCTGGCCAATGATCCGCATCTGAGCTTGATGGCGCCGTCGGTCTGGTATCTGGCGCATATTGAAGTGACCGGGGAATTCAATGAGCCGCGGCACCTCATCGGCCCTTCACTGCCGGGCACGCCCTTTGTGCTGCTGGGGCGCGGCAATGATCTCGCCTGGGGATTTACCAACACCGCCGCGGATGCACAGGATGTGTTTGTCGAACGGGTCAATCCGGACAATGCGGATGAATATCTGACGCCGACGGGATGGGTGCCGTTCGGCAAACAAGAGGAAGTCATCAAGGTCAAAGGCGGCACAAATCAAAGCTTCACCCGCCGCTGGACCCGGCATGGGCCGGTGTTTCCCGCCAGCTACAAGAACTTCGACAAGCTGCTGCCGGCCAACACGGTGGCGGCACTGCAATGGGTGGCGCTGGCGCATGATGACACCACAGCGATGGCCGGTGCGCGGTTGTTCGAAATGCGAACGGTCGAGGATTTTCAGACCGGGTTTGACGCCTTCCTGACACCGATGCAGTCGATGGTGGTGGCCGACAGTGCAGGCAATATCGGCTTCGTGGCCGCGGGCAGGGTGCCGCAGCGCGATCCGGCCAACCGGCTGATGGGCCGCGCGCCGGCGCCGGGTTGGAACGCAATTTACGATTGGCGCGGCTATGCGCCCTACAAGGATCTGCCGCGTCAGACCAATCCCGACAGCGGGGTGATTGCCACTGCCAACACCAAGATTGTCGGGCCGGACTATCCTCATCACCTGACGTTCGACTGGGAAGAGCCGTACCGGCAGGAGCGGATCGAAGCACTGATCAACGGCTCGAACGAGAAGCACACGCCGGCAATGTCGCGAAAGATGCAGGCCGATGTTTTCTCACCCGCCTTTGCAGGCCTGAAGCCGCGCATGCTGAAAGCGCTGGAGGGGAGATCTCTGTCGCAAGCCGACCAGGACCTGGTGACCCGGCTTGCCTCGTGGGACTCGACCATGGCGCGGGACAAATTGGAGCCTCTGTTGTTTATGTCCTGGGTCCGCCAGATCATGATCATGAGTTTTGAAGACGATCTCGGGGTGATGTTCAAGGACTGGTTCAAACTGCGCGGCAAGGTTCTTGAACGGCTGCTGGATGGCAAAACGGTGCGCAACTGGTGCGATGTCAAATCCACTGAAGCCGCGGAAAGTTGCGACCAGATCGTGAGTGAGGCGTTCGACGTGGCTGTTGCCGATCTGTCGCTCCGCTTTGGTGAGGATGCGAGCAAATGGCGCTGGGGACAGGCTCACTATGCCAAGGGCGAGCATCGGCCGTTCGGCAAAGTCAGCCTGCTCAAACGCTTCTTCAATGTCGAAGTGGAAAGCGGCGGCGGGCCGTTCACGCTTGATCGCGGGCGCACCCAGATCCAGGACGACGCGGATCCCTACACCAACACCAATGCCGCCAGCTATCGCGGTATCTTCGACATGGCTGATCTTGATCGCGCCACATACATTCAGACCACCGGCCAGTCGGGCAATGTGTTCTCGGGGCATTACAGCGATTTCGCGTCAATCTGGGCTGATGTGAATTCCATCGAAATCCCGGCAACAGATGTGGCTGATCCGGCGGGAGTCTGGACGCTGACGCCCGGTTAGGCCGCAAGCTGCGCGCAGACCCTGTGAGGATTTTCCTGAGCCGGGCAAGCAGGACTAACCCGACAGGAGCCATGAATGACAGCTGTCAGGTCAGTTTGAGCTACTGGAGGTAGATCAATAATTGTAGGTCTTGCCGGTCCGGAGTGCCTTGCGAAGCGAAAGTTCAGGCCAGCTTGACCGGCCGCCACGCGCCTTGATTTCTGCCAGCTGAACGCGGGCGGCTTCGATGTTGCCGGCTGCCACCAGACCTTGCCCCATGTAAGACCGTGCCAGCAGGTTATCCGGATCGGCCTTCAACGCGGCCTGGTAGTACTGCATTCCAAGCTCGGTCCGGCCCGCCTTGCGATGGGTAAAGCCGTAATAGGTCAGCACACGGCTTTCGCTCTGATCAGACATGGCCGCGAGCACATAGAGTGCATCTTCATATTTCCCCGCATAGGCCAGTTCTCGCACGGCGCTGTAGCGGGTGTCGTCATCAAGGCCGCTTTCCTTGGCATCAACGCAGGTTTTTGTGCTCTTGTCCCAAATCTGGCCGTTCTTGCAGGACTTGGTGGTTTCGGTCGGTTTGGGCGGCGTGCTGTCGGAGGATGACCCGGCAGCGAAAGCGGCCATGGGGAACAGCAGGGCAGCGGTGAGGATGAGTGTGCGCATTCGAAAACTCCGTTTTTGAGCGGTATCGAATTTATTACGTGCGAGTGCCGGAAAAAATTCACAGAGATCACGGTTTCGTGATCTCTGATCGGGGAAATGTACCGGGGAGCGAAAAATAAAGTATTTATTTCAGTAGCTTATTAGAAATAATAATTTTCGGGAATAATTGGCTCAGCCCGTGCGTAATCCATCTGAGAGCGCCGCTTGTTGTCGTTCCAAGAGAATCTAACAGGAGTTTCCGATGAAAATTACAACCCTTGCCACCTTCGCAGTTCTGGCCGCCGGCTGCACCGGAGCCTATGCTGCTTCCCATGCCAACCTGACCGCAAACAATGGCATGACACTTTATACCTTCGACAAGGACACGGCAGGCGTGTCTGTCTGTTATGACGATTGTGCTGTCAACTGGCCTCCCTATATGGCGGAGAGCGGCGCTGATATGCCGGGCCTGACCAGCATTGAGCGCAAGGATGGCAGCAAGCAGTGGGCCAAGGACGGCAAGCCGCTCTATTTCTGGGTTGGTGACACTGAACCCGGCGAGACCAATGGTGATGGCGTCGGTGGCGTTTGGCACGTCGCTCGTCCTTAATCCGGTTTCCGGGGACCGCGGGCCTTGTGCCTTGCGGTCCTTCCGGGCCGGCTCCGGCTCAACGGGAAAGCGGATTGCAACCACAGCAGAAATGGTCATGATTGATGCACGACCGATCAGCACCGGCCTTGAAGGTCAATTTGCCCGTACACAGCGGGCGTGCACACCGGCTGACAGGGACGAGGCCAGGGTGACGACATCAGAAACGTTCAAAACTGAGATGATCGGGCTTTTGCCAAGGCTACGCCGGTTTGCTGTGAGTCTGACCCGTTCGGCACCTGATGCCGATGATTTGTTGCAGGATGTCTGCACAACGGCGCTGCAAAGATGGCAGCACTACGATCCGGCCCAACCGCTTGACCGCTGGATGTTCCGCATTACCCGAAATCTCTGGATCAGTGAAATACGCAAACGCAAGGTTCGCGAAGGGCAGGGGCAGGTTCCCGCCGAAGAGGCGACGGAGCTGCAAACCGCTGATGCGGATGACGCGCTCAACGCAAAACAGCTGCAGGCCAGGGTGAGCGCCCTGCCGGCCGACCTGGCTCAACCCTTGATGCTGGTCTGTGCGGAAGGCTACAGCTACCGCGAAGTCTCGGAACTTTTGGAGATACCGGTCGGAACCGTCATGAGCCGCATTCACAGGGCAAGAAAAATGCTGGTATCCGCGCTTGGCCATGAGGAGGGCATCACGACATGACAGACCTCTCGATCAAGTTGAGCGCCTATCTGGATGGCGAGCTGGAAGCTGCCGATGTTGAGATGATTGAGGCCTTGCTGGAAACCGACCCCGCAGTGCAAGCCGAACTGGACGCGCTGATGGCAGCTGATGCCGAGGCGCTGCAACAGTTCGATGCACTTCTGAGTGAACCGGTTCCTCTGGCGCTTGCGCAGAAGATCAGGTCATCGCCTGTCGGGATTGCTGCCGAGCTACCCGCCGGACGCCCGGTATCACGCCCGATCTGGGGTGCGCTGGCGGCTGGTCTTGCCCTTTTTGTCTTCGGCGGGATGGGCGGTTTTTATCTGAAGGATCAGATTTCGCCCACCGGCACTGTGGTCGCCAATGCCGGCTGGCTGAGCGACATCGCCGACTATCACGCGG
>CAXBIE010000042.1:0-43763 GCA_963975635.1 uncultured Hoeflea sp.
ACGCCGGTGTTGTCCTGGCCAGCTTCTTCTTCCAGCGACAGCCGGTGGTACTTGTCCACCGTGCCTTGCTGTGCCTTGGTGAAAATGGTTGCCGTTTCGCCGTTGCGCGCGAAATTGTAGGTCTCGGCGAATTCCTTGTATTTGGAATCTGCAAGCTGGTTGGCGAATGCGTCATCATTGTCGACGCCTTCCGTGAGCACCTTGCGCATGAAGGCCTTGGCGTAATTCATGTCTTCCAGACCATGAGCCTTCATGGCGTAGTTGAAGAGGCGCGTATCAGCCATGAAGTCGTCGACAGATTTGATCTCGGAAATCCGCTTGAGATAATACTCGCTTTCCCGCGCAACCTGAGGCTGGCTGGCAATCCGTTCGATGGATCGCGGAAGATCTCGTGCGATGAGATTGTAGCTGGTGTAAGTTGATGTCACCGGATGCCCCTCTTGTTCAATAGGGCATATTGAGCGGTCTCATAACCGGCACAGCCCCAGCAAGCCTGTCCCGGATTAGGTCAGTTTGCTTGTGCGAGGCTGAAGATTGCAGGCGGCTGTTTATCTAACGGGCAGATTCAGCTTCACACAAGGCTCAAGCCGTAGTGATTGTGTTGCAAGTCATTTACTGCGGCGGGGCACCATGAACATCATTATTGGTTTTGTTATTACGATCGGCTGCGTGCTCGGCGGATTTATGGCGATGGGCGGACACATTGAAGTGCTCAACCAGCCGTTTGAGCTGTTGATCATCGGTGGCGCTGCGATCGGAGGGTTCATCATGACGAACCCGGTCAAGACCATTAAGGATACGATGAAAGCTCTGGGCGAGGCCTTCAAGGGCAAGGTTCCCAAGGAGCGCGAATATCTCGACACGCTGAGTATTCTCTATTCGCTGATGCGCGACCTGCGGACCAAAAGTCGCAACGAAATCGAAAGCCATATCGACAATCCGGAAGAGTCCGAGCTGTTTCAATCAGCACCGACGATTCTGAAGAACAAGGAACTGACATCGTTCATCTGCGATTATGTTCGCCTGATCATCATCGGCAATGCCCGTCCGCATGAAATTGAAGCCCTTATGGACGAAGAGATCCAGACGATTGCGCAGGACCGGCTGAAAGCCTATCACGCCATGAGCACCATGTCTGACGCCTGCCCGGCCATCGGGATTATCGCCGCTGTTCTCGGCGTGATCAAAGCCATGGCGGCTATCAATGAATCGCCGGCCGTGCTTGGCGGACTGATCGGCGCCGCGCTTGTTGGCACCATGCTCGGGATTTTCCTTTCCTATTGTGTGTTCAGCCCTATCGCCACAAACATCAAGATTGTCAGAACCAAGCAGAACCGGCTCTACACCATCGTCAAGCAGACCCTGCTGGCCTACATGAATGGTTCGGTTCCTCAGGTAGCTCTCGAGCACGGCCGCAAGACCATTTCTTCCTACGAGCGTCCATCCATTGATGCGGTCGAGCAGGAAATGATGAATCCTGGCGGCGGCGGCGAAGCAAAGGCGGCTTGATCCCATGAGCGTAGCAACCGAGTCTCCGCAGACATCAAACCATCAAGGGTTTAATCCGGACCTGCTGGACCGGATGATCGGCGTCAAGGGAAATGGCGCCGATATCGGCTCGAAAAGCCAGACCTTGCTGAATGCTCTGGGACCTGTCCTTACGGCGACCTTCTTGAGCGCAACAGGCGTGACGATCGATGCCCGCCCGGGCGAAATCAAATTGGGACGCCGGCGGGAGCTGCTCACCGAACTGAGCGGCGACACCGTCTATTGCGAAGCCACAATTGCAGACTGGTCATCCGACATTTGCAGCCTGTGCGGTACCAAGCTGATCATCGGCATGGTCGAGTGCCTGCTGGGCGGCTCTGATCCGGACCAACTCGATATTGCTGCAAGACCATTGTCCGGTATCGAACTGGATATGTCACTGGTGGTATTCGAACAGCTCAACGACAGCCTGCGCAGCCTTGTTTCGAGCAAGACGGACGCCAAGGCGAGGGCAAAGAATCCACATCCAGAGCATCCTGAGGAAGAAGACGATCCGATTGCGGATTTTCACGCCGTTTCACTCACTCTCGATATTGAATTCGGTTCCGTCGCGGCACCTTTGACGCTGATCCTTCCGCAGTCTGTTCTGCTCAAAACCAAGATAAACCCAGCCAAACTCGACAAGAAGACAGACCCCAACAAGGGCGAGTGGACAGAACGGTTGAGTGATCGCGTTTCCAAATCACAGATCAGCCTGCAGGCAGCCGTGGCATTGCAGCCGCTGGAGCTGGGTGAAATCAGCCGCTTGCAACCGGGCGACCTGATTGCCTTTGCACACAATGGCGATATCGAAGTGACCCTGAGCGCCAACGGCCAGGCCCTCTACACCTGCGCCCTGGGCCGGGCGGGCTCACGCTATATGGTCAAGGTTGAAGGCCAGGCCGGGCCGGACGAAAACTGGAAAACCGATTTTAAATGAGATAGCGCCCGCGAGCTGCATGGCAGGCTCCGGGCAAGCTTCAGACGGGATAAAGCTACATGGCTAGCGATAAAGCACTAGATGGCATTGAAGATCTTACGGCGCAGGACGACGGCGCGATAGATGACGCTGTTGATGGCCTTCGCGATGTTTTGAAAAAGGATACCGGCATGGCGCCGGATCCCACTGAAGAAAGCGTGGATGGTATGGGTGGCGCAGCAGCCTTTGGTTCCGATTTTGGCGCAGACTTCGAAGACGACACTGCGACCGATGATCCCTTCAACATTGGCGACGACGCTGCGGACACGTCTGATTTCGGCGCAGTCGGCATGGACGCGCCTGGGCTAGGCGCCGACTTCGGTGGCGATTTTGGGGCAGCCCCGGATCTCGACGAGCCTGCTTTCGGTGCACCGGACGGCGGAAAATCGCTGGTTCAGGATTTCGGCGGAACACCGTCATCCAAGCCAGGCGTCAAGATTGGCGCAAGCGGCGCCGCCAATCGGGTCGACCTGGTTCTCGGCATACCGATCGACGTACAGATCATCCTTGGTTCAAGCCGTATGGCGGTTTCCACTTTGATGAACCTTTCCGAAGGCGCGACAATCGCGCTGGACCGGAAAATCGGAGAACCTGTGGATATCATGGTCAACGGCAAGCTAATCGGCCGCGGAGAGATTACTGTACTGGAAACCGACGACACCAAATTTGCTGTCAAGATAATCGAAGTCATCGGCGAACCGCAGAAGAAGTCGAACTGATATGACCAGCTATGATGAGTTCACCCCCGAAACCACCGAAGGCAGCACCATCCTGTCGCCGTCGGAAAAGGCTGCAGCCGTACTGCTCGCCATGGGCAAACCGGTGGCGGGCAAACTGCTGAAATTCTTCGAACATGAAGAACTGCAGGAAATCATCAAGAATGCCCAGAACCTGCGGACCATCAAGCCGCAGGAACTGATTGAACTGGTCAATGAATTCGAAGATCTCTTCAGCGAAGGCGCCGGCCTGATGGACAACGCCAAGGCGATGGAGGGCATTCTCGAAGAAGGCCTGACGCCTGACGAGGTCGACGGGCTCCTGGGACGCCGCACGCAATTTGCCAGCTATGAAACATCGATCTGGGACCGGCTTCAGGATTCCGATCCCGACCGAGTCGGCAAGTTTCTGCAGAACGAGCATCCGCAGACAGCCGCCTACATTGTCTCGATGCTGCCGACCGCATTTGCCGGGCGTACGCTCATGAAACTTCCCGAGAAGGTTCGGGTCGATATCGTAAGACGCGCCGTCGATCTCAAGAACGTCAATCCGCGGGCAGCGGAAATCATCGAGGCCCGGGTCCGGGATCTGGTTACCGCCATCGAAGAGGAAAAGGCCAGCACCGGTTCGGTCAAGGTTGCCGAGATCATGAACGAGCTATCAAAGCCGGACGTGGAATCACTGCTCGGCGCTCTGGAAACGGTTTCGAAATCGGCCGTCGACAAGGTTCGTCCGCGGATCTTCCTGTTTGATGATATCTTGATGATGCCGCAGCGCAGCCGCGTCACGCTCTTCAACGACATATCCGGAGATATCATCACGACCGCACTTCGCGGCGCTGAACCGACCCTGACGGAGTCGGTGCTCTCGGCCATTGGCGCACGTCAGCGCCGCATGATCGAATCGGACCTGTCCGCAGGGACTGCCGGCGTCAGCACACGTGAAATCGCTGTCGCCCGGCGCAGCATCGCCCAGGAGGCCATCAGATTGGCCGGACTTGACCAGCTGACGCTGCGTGAAGACGCAGCCGCCGAAGCTGCAGCGGCTTGAGCCTGAGCTGATATGGCTGAAGGCGAAGACAAAGACAGCAAAACAGAAGAACCAACAGAGAAAAAAATCAGAGACGCGGTGGACAAGGGCAATGTGCCCTTCAGCCGGGAGGTCCCGATTTTTGCCTCGACGCTTGGAATGCTGGTCTTTCTGGTCTTCTTTCTACCCAACAGTGCGGGCCGCTTTACGGAAACATTGCGGGACCTCTTTGAACAATCGGATGGGTGGCGGCTTAACAATGGCGGCGATGCTGTCGCCTTGTTCCAACTGTTGTTCTGGGAGTCCAGCGGCATCCTTCTGCCGGCCTTCGCCCTGCTGATGGGGTTCGGCATATCCGCTTCGGTTCTTCAGAACATGCCAAGCCCGGTGCTCGACCGGATCCAACCCAAACTGGAACGTATCTCGATCAGCAAGGGCTTCGGCCGAATTTACGGCGCTAAGGGCTTTGTTGAATTCGGCAAGAACATTTTCAAGATCGTAGCCGTTTCCACAGTTGTAGCCGTTGTCATGCAGACGGAGTATTTCCGCTCGCTGGACTTCATGTTCATGGACCCGACGCTGGTCGCGCCCGACATGGCACGGATGGCCGGCAAGGTCGTTGTCATCGTGCTGATCTGCACGGCAACGCTGGCTGTACTCGATCTGCTGTGGACCCGCTACAGCTGGCATCAAGATCTGAAAATGAGCAAGCAGGACATCAAGGACGAGCTGAAGCAGTCCGACGGTGATCCCATCGTCAAGGCCCGCCAGCGGTCACTTGCCCGCGATCGTGCTCGCCGCCGGATGATCTCCGAAGTGCCGCGCGCCACGCTGGTGATCGCCAACCCGACCCACTTTGCAGTCGCCTTGCGCTATGTCCGCGAGGAAGGCGGAGCGCCGATTGTCATTGCAAAGGGGCAGGATCTGATCGCACTGAAGATTCGTGAAGTCGCAGAAGCGAACGGAATTCCTGTTTTCGAAGACCCTCCGTTGGCCCGCTCCATTTTTGCGCAAGTCTCAGTGGATAATTTTATTCCGCCAGTATTCTACAAGGCAGTCGCTGAGTTGGTGCACCGCATTTATTCAACCAAACCGAATTCCAGAACTCCGGACGTGCGATCATGAAGCAGAATCCATTTTCCGCCGAGCAGGAAAAGATCATCGCGGATGCTATTTGCACAGTTGCGAGCGAATTGCGGCTGATTGACGTGGCTGACCTGATCGCAATGCTGCGCTTTGAGCGGCACGGTGATCTGGCCGATCTCGTGGCTTCGGCAGCCGAGATGTATTTTCTGCCCGGAACCGTCAAGCTTGGCATTGGTGGCGATTACTATCTGGACTGGGGCGGACAGCCGCGCGTGGTTCTGGACCTCGAAATCCGCCCGAAAAAGGTGACTATCTACGCACGCCTTGTGCTGGAACAGGACTGCGGCGGCATTGAAATCAACCACATCAGTTTTGACGAACCCCTGGAAAATCCGGACGATGACACGACCGTCCTGGCGGAAAGCCTGCGTGCGGCAGCATTCCGCCCGTTTGTACCCGCGGTCCATATTACTCCGCCCGCCGCATGAACCCGAAGTAAAGGTCTACCCCTGGTCTGGCGGGCTTATCGCCGTTTCGAAAAAGGCTGAGTTGGCTTTCCAAGAGACAATTAAGGGGACCGCCTTAGCGGGCACGGTAGAGACACTGCTCTTTACTTACGCGATTATTCCAAGACGAATTGCCTTGGCGATCGCCTGAATGCGATTGACGGCGTTCAGTTTCGTGGTGGCGGAACCGAGATAGGCGTTTACGGTGTGGACCGACAGATTGAGCTGCTCGCCGATTGCCTCACTCTTCATGCCGTTGCCGACAAGCTGAAGGCATTCGATTTCGCGATCGTTGAGATTTTCCGAACCGGTCGAGATGCCGAATGCCAGCCGCAGCTTTTCGCGCATCACGGCAAGAGATTTCCGGTGCAGATCGATCAGGAGATCATTGTTCAGCACAGCACCGGCATTGAAAAACAACACAAAACCATTCCCCATTGTCCCCAATTGCACAGGGAAGGCCAAATGGGTCGCATCATCGGGCCCTGTGTGAGCAACAACGGCCGGCGACGTGTCGAATACCTTCGCGTCCTTGGGGTTAAAAACAATCGGGCAAGGCGATGAATAGATGTGTTTGAGCAGGAATTCCGAATTATCCAGGACGAACTTGCTGACCAGGGCCTGGGAACCCGAGCTCTGCATTGCGCATTCGAGCTGGCCCGGCTTGAGCAGAGTATGAGCCTGGATCGACAATAGCGCGAAGTCCGTGCTGCCACACAGTCGCTGCATATTGACCATTTTGGGAAAAAGATCAGCCGTCGAAGCGGCATGACCGATTGCATCACCTTTTAAACGCTCAGGTGCCCGCTCGTGGGTATTCTGGGTGTCTTGAGGTGCTCCGAAATCCGTCAAAGTGCTTCCTTTGGTCATATTATGCGTTGGCGCACGGCAAATGCAACTGCTTCGGAGCGTGTTTTCGCGCCAGTCTTGTTCATAATACTGGTGATGTAATTGTTCACGGTGTTGCGGGATATGCCGATAATCAGGGCAATCTCGTCACTGGTCTTGCCCTCTCCAATCCAGGACAAGCACTCCACCTCGCGGACAGTCAGATCCGATAGCGTATTGTTGTTGGAGACAATCTCGGGGTAATGCGACATGTAGTAGGCCGTTGCCAGGGCGACATCACGCAAACGGTCATGGGAAAGAGAGACATCCTTTTCGAAGAGAAGCCCCAACAGCATGCGGGCCTGGCCGGCATTGAAAGGAATCAGACACATCCTTGGCGCGTAGTCGCTCAAGAGATCTTCGGATGCATCGATATCCTGAAAAGTCGGCTCGAACGCCTGAAGGCAACGACGGACCTCACTGGTCCGAGCCTCACTGTCAACCAGTGACGCCCCAAATTTGCGCACCAGATTGAAAGGCCAGTTCGACGTTACGATGAAATCGTGATTACGGTCAGAATACAAATCTGTTCGGGCAAGAAGGTAAGATCGCGCACCAGCAAAGGCGCAAATCAGGTCCATTCCGCCGGTCAGGTGCCCACACGTCCGCTGGGCTTCCAAATCATGGAGAAACGAACCACGCACGTTCATCACACCCCTCACCTCGTATTGTGCACACACACCTTACAGCGCACATACAAACCACACCATGCCCTGGGGATGCCGGTACCTTGCACTGCACGATACCGACCGCCCCACCCGCGGGACAAAACTGCCACCTCTTGTCCCGGCGCAAGGAAATTCAACGAATCATCTCCCCGGAACCCCAGTCTGCCAAAGTTCACCCCGAGAAAACATGACCATATCTAGGACTGGACAAGCTGGCGGTTATCAGGGTCAGTTTACGCGAATTTTGGACATTTGCACGAGCTTTAAACGAACCCAGCCGTTTAATCTGTGAGAACAGGGTTTCAAACCGTCATCGCTGACACAAACGCGCGCAACGGCGGGATATGGTTCAAGCCCGACAGCATCTGAACCAGGCTGCAGTTTCCGGATATGCGGGTCGGGAGTGGAATGTCATCAACGCATGGAGACGCAAATTCAAATTGCGAACCCGTTTCACTTCAACTGAAGGCACTGCGCTGTTGAGATGGATGGGCACGCCCTGACAAGGAGGCGGCCGGAATGCTGCAGAAGTCTCCCCGCAGGCACTGTATCAAGCGGCACCAAGTCCGAGAAACCCGAGGGGAACAGTTGCTGTTCAGGCCGCTTCGTTTGAAGCCCAGCTTCTGAGGATTTTGGCGGCCCGCTCTTCGTTGATCTCGACCATCCGTGCAAGACGACGTTCCGGACCTTCCTTGACCCGGCGGTTGAACGAACCGGAATCCTCGATGTCCAGGTCGGTTTCGCTTTCCTCACCAAATCCGAAGTCAGCACCGAAGCCTTCCATTGCCATCGAGTTTCCGCCGCCCATGGCAGCCGGTGAGAAGTCCGGCAGTTCAAGTTCATCGTCGAGCCCAAGTTCATCCTGCCCGGCAGCGCCAACCGAGCCGCGCATCAGCGGACGGAAGCCGAACATGATCAGGAGGACCGCGACCGTGATGAAGGCCAAAGCGTTGATGATCGTGCCGAGCTGGGTTTTCAGCGTATCCATGAAGCCCGGCTGAGCGGCATCGGCCGTGAGAATCTCGCTGGCCAGGAACTCCATGACGGTGACGGTTGCCCGGTCGCCGCGTTCTGCGTCAATGCCTGAGGCAGAAGCAACAACCTGTTCGAGCTCCGTGAGATAGGCTGCCGTCTCTTCCGGTGTCGGTTCGCCGCCAAGCATAGCGTCAATGCGGGCCTTATTGACCACAACAGCAATCGACAGTCCTTCGACATTGTAGCTGTTGCGTACGGTCGACACCGTTTTCGAATTGATCTCGAAGTTGGTTTGCTCTTCTTTGCGCTCGGCCAGCTCGCTGGATTTGGGTCCGGCCGCACCATTTGCGTCAGGTCCCTGATCCGGAATGTTCTGTTCGACAGTTGCCGGAGTGCCGGCGGCCGATTCGCTGGAAGTCTGGTTTTCACGTGTTACCCGGATCGAGCGCTCGACACGGGATTCCGGATCGTAAACGGTTTCCTGGATCTGCTGGCTGTCGGTATTGACCTTGGCGTTGACGCTGGCCCGAAAGTTCTCAATTCCAAGAAACGGCGACAGCGCTTTCTCGATATTGGTTTCAACCTCGGTCTGAACCATTTGCACGATCGACAGGGAGCGGTTGAGGTTGGAATTGGAGAAGTCGTCTCCGGCAGCGAGCAGTTTACCTGTCGCATCCAGCACGGTGACTTCATCAACGGTCAAACCTGGCACCGAAGAGGCGACCAGATGCCGGATGGAATCAGCTGCGCGACCGGCCAGACTGCCGCCGCGGACCATGACAGATGCCGACGGCTTCTGGTCTCCACGCCTGAAATTGCCGCGATCGGGCATAACGATGTGTACCCGAGCAGCTGAAATGCCGTTGATTGATTGAATTGTGCGGGCGATTTCGCCCTCGAGTGCACGAACCCGGGTAACTTCCTGCATGAAGCTGGTCAGGCCGAGCGAGCCGACATTGTCGAACAACTCGTAGCCGGCGCTGTTTGAAGATGGCAATCCACGTTCGGCGAGCAGCGCCCTGGCGCGGCTGGTCATGCCGGCAGGCACAGTTACGGATGATCCATCCACACCGGAAGCGAAATCGATATTAGCTTCGGCGAGAACCAAGCTGATCTGGTTTATGTCATCACCGGAGAGACCAATGTAGAGGGTCTCTCGCGTCGGTTTGTTCAGGAATATGGCGGAGCCGATAATCAAGAGAATCGACAGGGCGCCGACCCCGACAAGAGCCAACAATTTCGTCTGACCGAGTCCGGCCAGATTCTTGGTGATTTGTGACAGCTGGTTCAACAGACTCATTCTGTATCCGCGCTCAATAAAAGATGCCGGCCACATTGACCGGTATGTGCACCCTAGACGGCGAAACTTGCGCGAAGATGGTCTGTTACCGGAGAGCCCGGTTGCCTAGAAGAAGTCGAGGTCTCCTGATGCCTTTTGATAGAGATCGGCTGACGGCATTTCATGAATGGAGGCCATAAGACGCCGCTTCATGTCCTCCAGAGTGATCAAGTTGAGCGCTGTGGTAATGTCGATCAGATGCTCAGGTTCCAGGTGCTCGCCAATTCCACCGACGAAATCTGCAAGTCCGTGGGTCTTCTGAACCGCCAGATCGATGCCCTGCATGACACGCATGTGGTCCGGAGAGGCCAGAAACTCTGTTGACCTGCCGTTGGACAGGAGCGGCTCGAGCCGCTCGATCAACTGCGCGACATCCACAAGCTCCGAACTGATCCGGGCCAAGACTTCACGCAACGGTTCGTTGGTGTCGCCGCCATGGTCGAAAGGCAATTGCGTCATGATGGCGGAACTCCTTAGAAAAACTCGATCGACGTATCCGCCGGCTTGGGTGCAATGATTTTCGGTGGCGCGGTTTCAAGTGCCACGGTTTTCTGCATTTCTGTCCCGGTAAGAGGGTATTGCCGAGCACGGCCACTGACCGGGAAATATTCGAGCTTCCGCCCGACATCTCCACCGGTGTTCGATCCGATCACGCGAATGCCTTCGTCGCTGAGAAATTGCTGGGCAAATTCCGCGTTTTTCTCTCCGACATTGGAGAAGCCTGCGATTGTCTTGGCTCCACCGATAATCTTGGCTTCCAGCCGCTCGCGCCGCGCGCCCTTCTTGAGCAACCCGTTGATGAGCAATTCCATCAAGTGGACGCCGTAGCGGGTTGCTTCGCCACCAGATCCGTTGGCCGAGCCCGGCAACAGGAAATGGTTCATTCCGCCGACACCCGCAACCGGATCGCGCATGCACGCAGCCACACATGAACCGAGGATGGTGGACAGCACCACATCGGGATCATCTGAAACCTTGTACTCGCCCTGGATTACGTGAATCCTGCGAAATTGCGCATCATCCGTCATTTCAGGGATCCAAACACTGCTTCGATAGCGGCTTTCATTTTTTCAATGGTGAAAGGCTTGGCCAGAACATTGTTTGCACCGAGTGCAGCGGCCTTCTGAACCAGCGCCCGGTCGCCCTGGGCTGTCAGCATGATAAAGGCCGCTTTCTTGGTTGCCGGGTTGGATCGGACCGCCTGGAGAAAGCCCAAGCCATCCATTTTCGGCATATTGAAGTCCGAAATGACCAGGTGGTGTGGTTGCTGCGCCATAATCTTGGCACCTTGCTCGCCATCGCCGGCCACAGTGATCTGTGTGAAGCCGAGCTGCTGAAGAGCATCACCCAGCAAGAGCCGGCTGGTCACCTGATCATCAACGATGAGAACCTTGATTTTCTGTGCAATGGACATCATGCGACCCTATCTTTGCGAGAGGTTGTTGTTGTTGATTTGAGGATTTCTTCCCCAATCTGACCGAGTGGAAACTGGTGATCTACCGCACCGATTTCGTGTGCGACGCGCGGCATGCCATAAACCACACAGGATTTTTCATTTTGACCGATCGTGCTGGCGCCAGCCTTTTTCATCTCAAGCAATCCCGCTGCGCCATCACGGCCCATGCCAGTCAGTATAACCCCGACAGCTTTACGGCCTGCTAATTTTGCAACCGAACGGAACATGACATCCACTGATGGCCGGTGCCCGTTGACGGGAGCGCCCTCAATCAGCATGCAGCGGGGCGCTGTCGCATTGGAGATTTCCATGTGACGATCACCACCGGGAGCAAGATAGATGCGGCCAATCTCCAGCCTGTCGCCATCTTCCGCTTCCTTTACCTGGGGCGCGCACAGCCTGTTAAGGCGTTCGGCAAAGCTCTTGGTAAAAGTTGCCGGCATGTGCTGGGTGATGACTGTCGGCGGACAGTTGGCCGGAAATTTGGTCAAAACCGCAATCAGTGCCTCTACGCCGCCCGTGGAAGCACCGAGTGCGATAATCTTGCGCGCCGGTTGATAGTCGCTGGGCGCGGCATAGGCGGCGGCTGCCAGAGCAGATTGGGCGGCAGGTGCCAGATCCGGCAGATGACGTTGCGAACGCGCGGCCGCCTTTACGGTTTCATTGAGTTCTGCAAACGGCCTCGGATCGCCCGGCAAAGGCTTTCCAATGCAATCAAATGCACCAATTTCAAGTGCTGCCAGTGTCGCCTCTGCGCCTCGCTGGGTCAATGTTGACACCATGATGACCGGCATCGGCCGAAGCTTCATGATCTTTTCAAGAAACTCGATGCCATTCATATTGGGCATCTCGACGTCGAGTGTAACGACATCGGGATTGAGCTGCTTGATGGCGGTCCGGGCCTCCATTGCATCGGCGGCTTCGCCAACAACCTCGATGCCCGGATCAGAGCGCAAAACAGCACGGATCAGGCCCCGCATTGTTGGGGAGTCATCGACAATCAGAACACGTGCGGGTGCTGCCATAACTGTCAGACCCTCCCCTTGTGGCGGTAGGTGGTGATGGCAGTGTTGTCAAAGCGATCCTTGCCTTCACCCGACAGACGTTCCGAGTGTCCTATGTAGAGATGTCCGCCAACCGGCAGAAGATCGGCATAGCGAACCCAGATCTTGGCCTGGGTCGGTTCATCGAAATAGATCACCACATTGCGGCAGAAAATTACGTCGAACTGCCCCCGGAAAGGCCATTGAGCCATCAGGTTGAGTTCTTTGAAAGTTACCAGCTGCTTGACCTGATCGCTGACCTTCCAGCGTTTATCCGGAGTCTGCGAGAACCACTTGCTGCGCATTCCGGCGTCGACGGTTTCGATGGACTGGGCATCATAGACGCCAGCCTTTGCCTGCGCGATAATTTTCGGGTCGATATCGGTGGCCAGGATCTTGAAGTCCAGGTTCGCCACGTTCGGCGCCATCGAGAGCACCGTCAGCGCGATCGAATAGGGCTCCTGGCCATCAGAACAAGCAGAAGACCAGATGCGAACACGCCCGCCGGCATTGGCCCGGGCAAGAAGACCCGGCAGGACTTCGTTGCGGAGATGCTCGAAATGATGGTTCTCGCGGAAGAACCGCGTGAAATTTGTTGTCAGGAAGCTGAGCATCTCCCGACGTTCGTCCGCACCAGCGGTTGAACTGACCAGGGCGCAATAATCCCGGAAGCTGTTCAGCCCGATCTGGCGCAACCGCTTGGACAGCCGCGAATAGACCAGAGACGCTTTTGTCTCGTTTAGCGCGATGCCTGCATCGGAATAGATCATTCCGGCGATCTCTGAGAGGTCCTTGCGAGTGAGCGGATACTCTCCCTTTACGAGGCAATCATCAGGGCGGCCTGATTGGAGTATAGCAGCGGCGCTCATGCGGCTTCACTTTCTATTGTGCCAAAAAGGGCATCGAGTTGAAGAAAACAGATCATGCGTTCTTCCATCGGGATCATCCCGCGAATCTGGTCGCGATCCATCGTTTTGCTGACATCCGGCGCCGCATGGACATCTTCAGCTGAAACAGTGAAAATATCAGAGACCAGGTCGACAAGCAGACCAATAATCTGATTGCCGATCTGGGTGACTATAATGACGGATGCTTCGGAAGGTTCGGCAGGCGCCAATCCCAATCTCTCAGCGAGGTCCATTACAGGCAACACCACACCGCGAAGGTTGATGACGCCGCGGACATGCCCCGGCGAGTGCGGCAATATGGTTGCAGGTGTCCAGCTGCGAATTTCACGCACAGACATGACTTCGATACAGAACTCCTGATCGCCAAGTGTAAAAGCAATCAACTCAAGCATGTCGTTTCCTGAATTCCGCATGTTCGATCCTCTCCCTAGCCGGTTGCCGCGAGCATCATGTCGTGGCTGAGCGGCTGACCGCGAGAAGCGGTAACAACTGCGTCCACATCAAGGATGAGAGCCACTCGGCCATCGCCCAGAATTGTCGCCGCAGCGATCCCGGGAACATTGGTGTAATTGGCCTCGAGGCTCTTGATGACGACCTGCCGCTGTCCCTGGATGGCATCGACCATGAGTGCGCGCTGACCGCCGCCCTCGGATTCCACCAGCAGCGCCACTCCGTCGACAGGATTGGCAAGATCGGCCCGGAAGTTGAGGATGTTTCCAACATCGACCAGCGGACAGAAGGTATCGCGGATGGCGATAAGCCGCTGGCTTGGACCGAACGAATGAATGTCGTTCTTCTCGGGCTGCAAGGTTTCGACGATTGCAGTGAGCGGGACCACCAGCGTCTGGTTGGCCACGGTGACGACCATTCCGTCGAGCACGGCCAGCGTCAGCGGCAAGCTCATGGTAAAGACAGAGCCCTTGCCAGGTTTCGAGGTGATCGAAATCCGACCTCCCAGCGCCTGGATCGAGCGTTTGACCACGTCCATACCGACGCCACGTCCGGAAATGTCCGAAATCTTGTCCGCGGTCGAGAAACCGGGGTGGAAGATCAGGTTGTCGATATCCTCGTCGCTCAGGTTCGCATCCGGAGCAATCAGGCCGTTCTCGATAGCCTTGGCCTTGACACGCTCGCGGTTGATACCGGCGCCATCATCGGCAATCTCGATGACGATACGCCCGGAGCGGTGCTTCGCGCTCAGTTTCAGCACACCTTCGGGGTTCTTGCCGAGCTCGGTGCGTTTTTCCGGCCTTTCCAAACCGTGATCGACGGCATTTCGGATCATGTGGGTCAAAGGTTCGGCAATCTTGTCGATCACCGTCTTGTCGACCTCGGTGTTTTCGCCTTCGGTCACCAGTTTGACGCTCTTGCCGGTCATGTCGGCTATTTCGCGAACGATACGGCCCATGCGCTGGAACACCGGCTTGACCGGCTGGGCTCGGATGGCCATCACGCTGTCCTGGATTTCCCGGGTCAGCTGCTGAAGTTCTTCAAGGCCCAGATTGACGGCGGACGAACCACCGCTTTCATTTTCAACCACGCTTTGCGCCAGCATGGCCTGATTGATCACCAGCTCGCCGACCAGGTTGATCAGACGGTCAACACGGTCAAGATCAACGCGGATTGTCTGCGGTGCGGCAGGAACTGCAGGTGTCGCAGTTTCCTTTTTCTCGGCTTCGGCAGCAATGGCCTTGGCTGCGAGCGGCATGCTCGCAGGGGCCAGCGCCGGCTCACCGGCGGCAGCGGCCGGAGCCTCAGGTGCTGCGGTCTCGGCAGGGACGAGCGGCTCATCTTCGAGCAAGGAAAGGTCAAACGGGATCGCTGCCATCGGCTGTTCTTCGCCCGAGGCACTTGGAGCAGAGAAGGCTTCGTCATCAGCGCCAGCGGTGATTTCAATGGTGGAATCCCACTCGACAAATTCGAAGACCTGCCGGATCGCTTCTTCATCGCTTTCGGTTTCGACCCGTATCAGCCATGAGAAATAGGAACCTTCCGGATCCAGCTGATCCAGCGAAGGAAGATCGTCGGTTTCGCAGCGTACCTGGAGATCGCCAACCTTGGCGAGTTCGCGCAGCAGAAGCACTGACTCGTTGCCCTTGGCATAAAGGTCGGAACGGGGTTTGAAGCGAACCGTGAAAACCGAAGCTCCGCTGATGGCCAATTCGTCATCAGCATCGAAGCTGAAGGGAACAGGCTGAAAGCCGCTGTCATCAGTTGCCGCCGGCGCCTCAACAGCAGGCGCTTCAGGTTGTGCGGGTGCGGGTGCTGCTGCGGCAGGAGCGGGAGCAGCGGCGCCCGGCAGTGGCTGGCCTTTGGCGTAGGCTTCAAGTTCAGCCACCAGGCCCGAGGTCCGCGAGGCATCGACAGTGCCACCATCCCGGGACGCTGCGGTGAGGTCAGCGAGAACATCAGCCGACCTGAGCATCACCTTAAGCAGGTCTTGCGAAGCTTCCAGTTTGTTGGATCGAACGCAATCAAGTGTTGTCTCGAACACATGTGCAAAGGAGACGAGATCATCGAGCCCGAAGGCTCCGGCGCCACCCTTGATAGAGTGAACGGCACGGAAAACCGCATTCACCGTTTCCGGATCGGTATCGCCATCGTTGAGTCGGAGTAGACCGGATTCCAGTTCTGCGAGTTGTTCCTCGCACTCCTGGAAAAAGATCTCCTTGATTTCATTCATATCCATAGGAAGAATCCTGTCAGGCGGTTACACGCTCAATGGCTGCGATCAGTTTGGATGGGTCAAATGGTTTGACAATCCAACCAGTTGCTCCGGCTTCACGGGCGCGGTTCTTTTTCTCCGCGTCGCTTTCAGTCGTCAGAACCAGAATTGGTATGGCGCGGAAGCGGTCGTTCTGCCGCACCCCTTCGATGAAGCCGAAACCGTCAAGCCGCGGCATATTGATGTCGGTAACGATGACATCCGGATTGGACTCCTCGAGCACCTCGAGGCCTTCAATACCGTCTTCGGCTTGCACTGTTTCAAAGCCGGCGTTGTTCAGAGTGACCAGCAGCATGTTACGGATGGTCCGCGAGTCGTCCACGGTGAGAACCTTCTTCTTCATTTCAGTATCTCCTTTGGAAGCAGAGCTTCATCCGAAATTCCTAACAATTGCAAAGTCTTAACGAAGACATCCGATGCGGGAGTGACCTTGAAATTCTGCTCCTCGGCACGCCAGCTCTTGGCCGCGGCCAGCAGCACCTGAACGCATTGAGCGCCAACCCGGCTCACGTCAGATGCGTCGATATCAATGTCCTCACCCTTGTGGGCGAGTACTTGTTCATGCAGGCGGCTGGCTGCGTTGAGGTCGAGAACCTCCGGCAGCTTCAGAACCTTCGGCGATGTACCGTCAGACGACATGTCGACTATCCTTACGTGTGAATGGGCGGAAGCGGTTTGCTGCTATCTGTTGCTCAATCAAGCTCATCGGGAGAGCCTCCGTTGCGACGGTTGCGCCTGTTCAGTAGACGCAGGCGCCCGCTGAGCGGACAATTCAACACTTTGAAATCCGGCATGATGCTGCTGCCGGTGCAGGCGGATCTGTTCGCCGAGCTCGGAAATGACAAGATGCAGATCGGCACCGGTTTCAGCAGCGCCGGCAAAGCGCGCCCCACCGGAATTGATCAATGCTGCAATCCGGCCGAGAGAAGTTGCCGAGCCACCGATGTGATCGGCTTCGGTTTGCGCCTGAGTGCCAACGCCTGCGACAGATTCGGAAATGCCGCCCACCTGGTCGACAAGTCCGGAAATGGCGGACCGTGTCTGATCGACCAGAGCGACGCCGCGTCCAACATGGGATTTTGCGTCAGACACCAGATCCTTGATTTCATTGGCAGCACCGGCAGACCTTTGTGCAAGGGCGCGAACTTCGGTAGCAACGACGGCAAAGCCGCGGCCAGCATCGCCGGCCCGGGCCGCCTCTATGCCTGCATTCAGTGCCAACAAATTGGTCTGAAATGCAATTTCCTCAATGACCGAAATAATCTTGCCGATCTGCTCGGCGGAGTTCTCGACGCCGGCCATGGCATCAATTGCTTCTCCAACGACCCGGTCGCCGGCCTCGGCGCTCAAGCGGGCATCAGCGATCAGGGTTTCAGCCTTCAGAGCGGTCTCGGCCGTCAGGCGTATGCGGCCGGCGATGGCTGCGAGACCGTCATGTTCTTCGCCAACGCTCGCGCCATGGCGTTCGATTTCAACGCGGACTGCTTCGAGATCGTCGCTCAACTGAACCGCCAGCTGTTCGGCCTTTTGCAGGTTCGCCGTCGAGCCGCTTATCAGGTCTTCGACACGACTGGCCGCACGGTTGAATTCATCAGCAGCCTGCTGGTGGGCTTCAATGGCCTGAGATTCGATGCGCACTGAAAGGTCACCGTCAGCAAATTGCGCCAGCGCAGCCGCCAGGGTCGTCGCGACGAAATCGCGCTCTTCGGCGACCTGGCCGTGGCGCTGTTTCGTCATTTTTTTGGCTTGTTCGCTCAAACGGTGCGAGACCTGTGTATCGATGTCGACAAGCGTTGCCTTGACTACGTCGACGAGGCGATCGGCCAGAAGGGTTCGCTCTGCCTTGCGAGAGAAGGCCTTGAATAGGCCTGTGCGGCTTTCATCAACAAGCCGGCGAATAACACGCTCGAGCACAAGCGCATGACCGCCGATAGACCAGCCGGCGTCCAATCCGATACGTTGTCGCACCTCTCCGAGAATGACCGAGCGGTCAACATAGAGCCCGTCGAACCGGCCATCGGCCAGGATTGACCAATGCGCCACTTCCAGCTCTTCCAGCCGGTCGATCTGACGGCTGGAGGTGAACAGCGAAGCAATCTCCGGCGTGTTTTGCAGGCGCTCAAAGAAGGCTGAGAGAGCGACCCGGGCTTCGGCCTCAATCATCGGGCGCATATCGCGCAGACGGTCGCCGCTGACTTGATCAAGCCTGGTCAGGTCAAGGCGCGCGCGCAGGCCATCAGCGGCCGCTGAATCCCTCACCCTTGCTTGAACATGCCCCACGCTATTAACCCCATAGACGGCTCTGAGCCGAAATCACCGATTGGGCCAGCTTTGCAGCGTGTGTGGCGTCGAACATCGGCTGAATCTGTCATAAATTCTGACAGGAAACAGCCGGTGTCTTCATACCGTGTGCCGCTTGGCCCATGAAATTCTGGAAATCCGGATCTTGCCGGAACCTCGGAGCGGCTTCATGCCTTTGTGGGAGCGGAACGATCACGCAAAACCACAATCCGGAGATTAGATTGTTTTTTACGTATTAATCCTTGCCCGAAGGTTAACGCCGGTTACCAGTGTTAATCATATCATCTGGCCAAACCCCGGTTCACCTTGCCGGGATCGGGGCAGTTTCATGCAACAGTTTGTATTGCGGCATAAGCTTCAGACAAGTTGCGCTGTCTAACCATTACTTCGACGATGGCAATGATGTCAGCTGGGGTTGAGCAATGACTGTTCTGGAAATAGGCGCGATTATGATCGCGATTACCACGCTCGCGAGTTTTTCGCTTCATCTCCATACGAGAGATACGCGTCGCAAGTTCAAACGAATTTTCTAAGCAATACAAAGCTTCAGCAGCATAATGCGTGTTTGCATAGACCGCTCCGCTTTGTTTGACTTGCTCAAAAGCTAACAATTTAACCCCCGACTGCAAAATCTTGCAGTCGAAGAGCGGCTTCGCCCCGACGAAACAGCATTGCTTCTGTGTAAACTCAGGCCTGCCACGGCGCATGAGCCGGTTTTCGCAAGAGAGCATGAGTCCGGCATCAAGCTGGATCCGGGTGATGTGCGTCAGCTAATTTTTTCTTCATGCCGCGAAAATTTGCAAACCGCGATGCGGTTTTGTGCGAAGTGGACCAGTTCATACACGCGCTATGTGATTGTCCCAGGCACGCGGATGACTGGCCTGACCGAAACGCCCGGTCTCACTTGCACTGATGAAGCCGTCCCGCCGGGCCTGAACTCCGCAGGTACCTGGGTCGAACGTCATATCCAATGTTTTTCCGGTTATCGTGTCGAGCCTGACCAGCACACCGCTTTTGGGCGAAGTGACGGCAAGTGTCTTCCCGTCATTGCTGATCGCAACAGATCCGGCATATTTGTTCAGCGCTGCTGAGACAGGGTCTTCAATCTCGACAGAGACAAGGCCCTTGTCATCATCAAGCCGGGCAAGAACCGGGACATCGTCGAGAAGATCGCCCTCATACTGGCCGCCGATCCAGACTTGACGGCGGGCATCGACCGCCATGTGGCGCAGGGACAGGCGGTGCAGGTTTGCCGGCAAGGTGTGGGAGGAAAGCAGTTTTCCGGTCGCGGTATCGATGAGAGCCATGGAGGGCGCCATGGTTGGCAGATTGAGCTTCTGGCGCCCCTGATCCGGGTGCGTTCGAATGCCGCCATTGGCCACGCACAGGGTTTTTCCGTCCGGCATCAGCACAATTTCATGAGGCCCCACGCCGTGTGACGGGAACTCCGAAATCCGGGTGAAGCCATCGGTGACGTCGTAGACACCAATGGCTCCCTCGCCTGTTTCAAACGCATTCTCAGCCGCATAGAGCAGACGACCATCTTCAGAAAAAACGCCGTGGCCGTAGAAGTGCCTGTCCACGGGTGTGTGAAAGAGAACGGGTTCGGTGGACTTCCGGCGGTGTATCGCAACTGCGAAATTGCCGGGACGACGGGCAAAAGCGACCAGCCATTGCAACTTTGGGTTTGCAGCAAAGCCGTGGCCACGGCCGGGCAAGGGATGGGTTGAAACGATGGAACCCGCTTCGTCGAGAATGGCGACACCATAGTTGCCGCCTGAATCCTTGTAGGCGGATGCAAACAGGATATCGGCGGCCATCAGCCTCTCGGCACCGGCAGGTGTCAGGCTGCTGAGCCAGGCAAGCCCTGCGCCTGCAAGAAATTTGCGTCTTTCGACAACAACAGGTTTCAATCGCCATCTCCGAACGAGAACCCGACCGCGAGGCCTCCCGCCTGCGCGAATTCCTGGTCAAGGCGGTCGATGATGATCTTGATGGCTAGATCGAGATAGACGAGCTTGTCGCGGGTCCGCGGATCCGCGAGCAGTTTGCTGACAGGTGCATCCAGGCTTTGCGCGGTTCGAATTGCCTGCCTGAATTCAAAGCGAATGCCATCTGCGAGCCTGGGCGCCATGTCTTTCGAGATGATTTCGATGCCGCTTTCATTGAACAAGGCCTGAAGCCCTTCCAGATTGGCTTCGATGGACGGCAGTGTCATGTCTGCACGCCAGAAAAGAGCCGATTTCGGCCTGTCCCGGGTTGGATCATCCTTGTTGAGGAATGCTCTCAGCCGGGTGTCGCGTATGGCTTCAAGTCCGTGTATCATCTGGCCAAGAAGCAGGTTCAGCGCTTCCTGATCCGTTCTGAACAGTGGGTTGTCCGGGCCGGGCTTTCTGAAAAAAGTGACCAGACCGGTGTCGTCGCGCCAACCGGCAATGATCTCTTCTGACAGATTGACAAGATTGTCAGCGGCGGCGTGCGCGAAAGCACATCGATGGGCGACCTTTGACCCGCTGAGCGCGTCACTGCCGCTGCCAAAAAGCAGAAATTCGATCGCACCGAGGCCCTGCATTGCAACACTCTGGCCAGCAAGAGACTCCGCGCTGGTGACAGTATCACTTTGCGATGCAATTGCCGCCTGGACCTGCTTTCTACCGGTTCCCTTGCGGTCAGGGAAAAACAGGATGCGCTCCAGGCGGTTCTCGGACATGACCGGTCCGAGCCGCAACCATTCCATACGTCCCCAGCGATCAACAGTGGTGTGAAATGCGGTTCGCGCGGTTTCAAGATTGGTTTCGGAAGGGGCACTGCAGAGCGCGGACATCGCGGTGCCAAGTTCCAAAGCCGCCCCCTCGAAAGCTGCATATCCGGGCCGGATATAGCCCGTCAGCATGTTTTCAAGCACGGGCTCAATGGGCGGACGCGGAGTATCCTGATCAGCCTTTGCAACGCCGACGCTGATTGTCAGCGCGAAAAGAGAGGCGGCCAGACGTTTCATCACAGGCTTTCCAGAAACTTGAGAAGGTTGTCGCGGTCTGACTCTTCCAGCCCGGCAAATCCATCCCGCGCATTTTGTGCTTCACCGCCATGCCATAGTATGGCTTCAGTGAGATTGCGCGCACGCCCGTCATGGAGGAAAAATGTGTGCTGATTGACGATTTCGGTCAGGCCTGTTCCCCAAAGCGGCGGTGTGCGCCACTCCTGGCCATTGGCAGAACCGACCTTCTGGCCATCGGCCAAGCCTTCGCCCATGTCATGCAGCAGAAAGTCTGAATAAGGCCAGATCAGCTGAAACCGATGGGCCTTTGTCTCGGCTTTGCGGGACGTAACATATTTCGGGACATGACACGTGGTGCATCCCAAATCGTAAAACATCTTCTTGCCGGCCAATACTTCGGCATCATCCACATCCCGGCGCGCCGGAACAGCAAGGTTTTGCGAATAGAATGTGACCAGATCGAGTACCGGATCGGGCGCTTCGGTTTGCCCAAGATCCGTTTGCACGCCTGTGGGCAGCGCCATGCACTCGGCTTGACGGAGTGTACAGTCACCATGACTTGCCGGGTTGTCCGGGGTGGAAATTCCGATGTCACCGGCGAAAGCGCCGGAAGATTGCTGCCGCACCGTCGCATTCTGCGCCTTCCAGCCGAACCGCCCGACGGCAAGCTTGCCGGTGGCGGGGTCGCGGGCCATGGCGACACGGCCGGACACGCCATCTCCGTCGCGATCTTCAGGGTCGGCATGCGCCAATATATCGGCCGGGTGAATGGCTTCAATCAGCCCCATGCCAATCATCTGCGGCGTCATGCGCGGTGACAGTGTGGTTTCCGGATCGAGCGGGCCAAAACCCAGATCTGCAACGCTGTAGCTTGGTTTGCGCAGCGACACGACAGAACCGTCAGCCAGCTCAACCGGTTGTTCCTGATAGGCAATCACCATGCGGCCTTCGGCTTTCAGGCCGGGCACTGCCAAATCCTGCAGCTGCCCGCCATAGGTAGGATCGGGTAGCGAGGCGATCACGTAGTCTTCCAGCGCCTGGCGCTCTTCATCAGTGCGCGCCGGACGCGCCAGACGAAGAAACATCGAGGTGGCGTCCGCTGCGCCTTCGGGCGGATGGCCACGGCCATCCTTGATGTGGCAACTCTGACATGCGCGCGCATTAAAGAGTGGTCCAAGACCATCTGATGCCAATGTCGACGAGGGGGATGACACCCAGAGCTTGCGGAACAGGGCGTTGCCGAGCTTGAAGGTTTCCTCCTGCTCGAATGTCAGATTGGCGTTGAATTGCGACAGCGCATCGCGATTGACCAGCTTGGTGGATGTGCCGGCACCGCCCTGCATCCGTTCGAACTGTTCGGGAGCCTGAAACGCCGTCGCAGGCTGAACCACCTGTTCAACCCGCTTGCGGTCCTTGGCACTGAGATCGTCACGGACAACCGGAAACTCCTTGCCGTCAGCCGCAGCAACGGGGCCAAGAGAGCTGAGCAGAAAACCTGCAACAAGGCTGCAGATCAAGGCCGACAAAGGCCGCCCGCCTGGGCCTTCCGATCTGGGGATTGGCAATACAAGGCGGGTAAGCAGTGAAAAGTGTTCGGTCATACAACGCCGCCGCGAATGAACTGTGGCTGGCGCATAAAATTCTCTCTCCGGGGCCAAAAATGATCCCGGCAATTGTGTTGCAACTGTCATTGCGGTCTCTTGTCTGTTTAGTCAGCGTCCGCCGGTGAAGCGTTCAACTGACCGTATTTCTGTTCGCCCAGATTGCCGAGAAGCTCGAGTTGGGTTTCAAGGAAATCGATGTGGCCCTCTTCGTCGGCGATCAGCGCCTCAAACAGGTTCTTGCTGACATAGTCTCCCTCTTTTTCGCAGATATCACGAGACTTGGTGTAGGCCGTCCAGGCGTCCTGCTCGCCAGCCAGATCGCTTTCGAGCACTTCCCGAATGTTCTGGCCAATCCTGAGCGGGGCAACAGTTTGAAGATTGGGAAAACCGTCGAGGAAAATGATCCGCTCGATGATCTTGTCGGCATGCTGCATTTCCTCAATGCTCTCCGCCCGCTCCTTCGCCGCCAGTTTTGTGTAGCCCCAGTCATCGAGCAGACGGTAGTGCAACCAGTACTGGTTGACTGCGCCGAGCTCGAGGAAAAGGGCCTCATTCAGGCATTCGATGACTTTCTTGCTTTTTTTCATAAGCGGTCTGTGTCCTTCCAGTGAAACTGCTTCGCATTTTGCATCATCAGGCCACCAGTTGCGAATGCCTTTTGGCCGCAGCCCTCTTTTTTGCATTTTCCATACGCAACCGCTGGTCGGCAATGCGGTTGAGCAAGTCCACCACCTTTGGCTCCGGGCTGCACATCTGGGCGTGATATCTTTGTGTCGTCTCAACGATGATGTCGATCACGCCCGGAAAACAGCCGCAGCATTTTCCGCGCGCGCTCATCGCCTGAAATACCTTACCCGGCGTGATCAGCTGCCATTCGTCCGCATGAAGGAATTCCAGGATGACATCCTGGATATCCCTTTTTGATACAATGTTGCAGCTGCAAACGATCATGGCCGTGCTCTTACTTGAAAACTGCGTCAGGGCTGTCGAGGCTGTCAGACCCTTCCAATTCAATCGTACCAAGCTCCAGTGCGGCGATGGCGCGTTCGATTGAACGCGTCTGGGTGATCAAGCCATCAATCGCGGCCTGAACCGTTGCATTGCCCTCATCATTGCCAACAGCAATCATCTGATCATAGGCTTCGACCTTCTCTGCGCGATCGACCATCGTTTCCATGGCGGTGACCGTGGAATCGAGATCAGCAGAAAGCTCTTCAGCAATGGCAGGATCCTTTGCGGCCAGCAGATCGGCAAGCGACGGGCCTGTCATTTCCGTACCATCGGGCCTTTTGTATACGCCGGTATAGGCTGTGCGAATGCCGACGGCGTCATAGCGATGCGAGTTGTGGGTATTGTCGGAAAAGCAGTCGTGCTCTTCTTCCGGATCGCCGAGCAGCAGACCAAGCTTCATGCGTTCACCAGCCAGCTCACCATAGGACAGCGACCCCATACCAGTGAGGATTGTCGACAGGCCTCCGGCCACACCGCTTTCCTCGACAGCCAAGCGGGCAGCGCCGCCTTCTTTCCAGTTGGCTACCATTTCCTCGAGGTCAGCCACCAGCAAGTCACTTGCCGCACCAAGATAGTCACGGCGGCGCTCGCAGTTGCCATTTGTGCAGTTTTCAAGGCTGTAGTCCGTCACCGGGCGGCTGCCGGCGCCGGGACCATTTCCATTGAGGTCCTGTCCCCAAAGCATGAATTCGATAGCATGATAGCCAGAGGCAACATTGGCCTCGATCCCGCCCGCTTCCTGCAGCGTTCCGGAAATGAACTCAGGAGTCAGGTTGCTTGCATCAACGGTCTTGCCGTTGATTTCGATGGATGGATTGGCGATTACATTGGCACTGAAAAGCGAGTTCTCGTCACTTTCCGAGCCATAACTGGCATCGACGTAATCAATCAGCCCCTCATCAAGCGGCCAGGCGTTGACCCGGCCTTCCCAGTCATCAACGATCGCATTTCCGAAACGATAGACCTCGGTCTGCTGATAGGGCACGCGGGCGGCAAGCCAAGCGGCTTTTGCAGCCTGCAGTGATTCATCCGTCGGGTTTGCGAGCAGGTTCTCGATAGCCTGGTCGAGCACCTTGGCGGTCTGCAAAGCATCGCTGTATTTGGCTTCCGCGATATCAACGTAATGCGCGATAACGCTCTCCGGCGAAACTTCGGCGACAGCCACAGTGGTCATGGCGGTTGAAGCGGCAAGGCCGAGTGCAAGTAAATATGCGGTGCGGGTCATAATCGTGTGTACCTCATTTATTTTGGTTTTAATCAGTGAATTGAACCACTTGCCGCGGTTCCGGCAAAAGTGGACTTCATGTCGATGTCGGCGATTGCGCTGAGCGGGATCGGGGCAAGCCTTTGACTGTGGCCAAGCAGGATTGCGGCATAGGTGCTGGCGCTTTCAATCACCTCGACACATGCATCGGAGCAGGTCAGCAGCTTCGCGGACTGCACCAGAAGATCTTCATCTCCATGCTGCGCGCCTGCGACCATGCCAAGCACCAGACACTCGTCGCGGCACAAATGACCGGCACCGGGCTTGTAGAACCGCAGCGGACAGGTTGCGCAGGCGCCAAGCTGACGGACAAGGGAGGCCATGGCATCGAGAGCCACTCCTCCATTGATCGCGCCAAGCGCTTTGGCATGAGCTGACCAAGCGGCATCCCAATAGCGGGAATCGGAATGGGCCAGGCCCGCGATCCAGTTGCGATAGCCGTTGACGACCAGGTTCTCCGGCTGCTGGCGCAGATAGGCCGCAGCGGGACAATCCGCGCAATCATCATGTTCCATTCCGGCCATCATTTCCCCGCTCATTCAAACATGAGTATTTCGGTAATGTATATGGAAAGTGGAGTCAAACAGTTCAGTTTAGAACGACTCCAAACTATGGCGCGAAGCGCCTCTTACATGACATTCATGTCATTATAATCATTGACTTTTCTATATTGAAACATATTGGAAATTTGCATCGTCAGGCGCGATTATCATCTTCTATATCATGCCCCGGCGACGTTACCTCACCACCTGGCGCTGTGAAGCCGGCCATTGGGAGCTGTCTACGCTCCAAGCAGCACGGCCTCTGCTCATGGTCACGCCAGATCCGGAGTGGATGGCCGATTCCATCGCGCCTGCCGGACACCCTTCACGCTGCCCTGCTTAAAGGAGAGAAACGCCAGGCGCCCACCGTCTTTGCCGTCCTGTTTGGATGTCACCACCACTTGGCCGCATTCGTCTCCGTGGAACGCCAGTTTGGTCGGGAAAATGACCGGCAAGGGCACATCAAACAGATGCTGAGCGTCCGGCGAATAGACCCTCAATGCGGCTCCGTCGACCGCAGCAATCCAGTAGCGGCCTTCCGCATCCAGAGCCGCTCCATCAGGCCGGCCGGCCATGGATTTCATATCCGCAAACAGCGCCGGTGCCCCCATCTGGCCGCCGTCGGGGGCGAGACCAACCGTCCATATGGTCTGCACGTCCGGGTGTGAATCCGAATAGTAAAGACGGCCCCTTGCGATATCGATTGCCATACCGTTGGGAATGGTTAGCCCCTCGATGACAGGGACCAGAGCCAGAGCCTCGTTTATCCGCCAGATTGCACCTTCTCCCCTGGCCGCCGTCAGCGACATCGTCGACGCCCACAATCGGCCCTGCGCATCGACGGTCGCATCATTGAACCGATGACCGGCGCGGGTCTGATCGAGAAGTTTGTGCAATGCTCCAGTCTGCGGTTCGAGAACGAAAAGGCCCGTTTCCAGACCGATGATCGGCAGCCCCGACTTGTCGAGCACGACGAAACCGATTCCTTCGGGCAGCTCCCAGAAACCAGCCTCAGCATCGCGCGTGCCGGACCGGAACAGCCGCTTGCCCACGGTGTCGACCCACCAGACATGGCCGGTCGCATCATCAACCGCAGGACTCTCGCCAAGCACCGCTGCCGGGATTTCCGCGTTGTCAAATTCCACGGTCGGCTCGTTGAGCATATACATTGCGAACTCCGCAGGATTGGAAAGTGGTCACCATCAGGGCACCCGGGAGTGCGCTTGACAAGCGGAGATAATTAAAATTAATACACTAGCGCAACTAATATTTCAGTTGAAAACATGTTTCTGGGAGGAAATCAGATGAATTTTGCAACCCGTACGCTCGGCCTGTATGTGGCCGCAGCCCTGTCGCTCGGCCTGGCACTGCCGTCCCATGCGGCAACAACACTCAAGATCGGGACCGTTCTGGCCCCCGCCGACCCGATGGGCCAGGGGCTCGAGAAGTTCAAGACCGACGTCGAGGCCGCCACTTCGGGCGAAGTCGTGATCGAGGTGTTTCACAGCTCGCAGCTGGGCGACACCACGGAAATGATCGATCAGGCGCGGGCGGGCGCCAATGTGGGAACGATCACCGATGTTGCCCGCCTGTCGAGCTTCGTGCCCTCTCTGGCAATAATGTCTGCCCCGTTCCTGTTCGACACCTACGAGCAGGCCGATACCTTCGCATTGTCGGACGAATATCTGGCGTGGGGCGACGAACTGAAGGAAAAATCCGGCCTGGTGATGCTGGCCTCCAACTGGTACCAGGGCCCGCGTCATCTGCTGACCCAGAAACCGATCACCTCTCCCGCCGACCTCAGCGGCGTGCGCATGCGCACGATTGGCGCTCCTGTGTGGATCGAGACAATCAGGGCCATGGGTGCAGAACCGACGCCGATAGCCTGGGGTGAAGTCTATTCCGCCCTGCAGCTTGGGGCCATCGACGCTGCCGAAGCCCAGCCAACCGCCATCACCGGCGCCAAGCTCTTCGAAGTCGTCAAGAATGTCACCAAGACCGGACATATCCAGCTGGTCACGGCGCTGGTCGTCTCATCAGAAGCGTGGGACGCGATCTCTCCCGAGAACCAGAAGATTGTGCGCGATCTGGCTGTTGAAGCCGGCCGTTACGGTTCGAACCTCACCATCAAGCTGGGTGCGGAATCGCTGGAGAAGGTCGCCGCTGCAGGCGTCGGCGTCAGCGATGTGGATCTTGCCCCATTCAAGGAGGCGGTAAAAGGCGTTTATCCGATGCTGAACCTTGAGGCCGAAGCCAAGATCGTGGACCGTGTCCTCGGGCGCTGAGCGCCCGGTCTCACACAAGGCCACGAAAACTGGCAGATACAAGGACAATGAAATGCTGAGACGAATCGAATTCGTGTCCGCGTCGATCCTGCTGGCGGGCATCGTCTTGCTCGTCGGCGGGGGATCCGTCGCCCGCGCCTTCGGCGTGCCGATCATCTGGTCGGTGGAAATCGCCCAGTTGATGTTTCTTTGGCTGTGCGTGCTGGCAATCGACATTGCCATGCAGGACAATCGGCATTTCGGCCTGGAAGTGCTCCTCGATCACGTGCCTGCGGGGCTGCGCAAGCTGATCGAGGCGGCGAACATCATCATCATGATCGGGCTTCTGATCTTCCTGCTGCGTTATGCATGGAAAAACACGATCCTCATGCATCCCCGCCTGGACGGGGCGCTGCAACTCAACGGTTCAATTTTTCACGCATCCATGGTGCTGGGCTTCGCGCTTCTGGTGCGAACGCTGTTCGCGAAACTCGTCACCCTCACCCGATAACTGGCAGGCCATTCCATGTTGCTCCTGATTGGCGGATTGTTCGCCTTCTTTCTCATTGTCGGAATGCCGGTTGCCTTCGCGCTGGCATTGGCGTCAATCCCGGTCTTTATTCTGACCGGCACAATGCCGGCGACGGTCGCGGTCCAGAAGATGGTGACCGCGACACAGAGCTTTCCGCTGCTGGCGGTTCCCTTCTTCATTCTTGCCGGCAACCTGATGAATGCCACCGGCATTACCAACCGTCTCGTCAATTTCGCGCGGCTGCTGACCGGCTGGATGGCCGGTGGGCTTGGACAGGTTTCAATCGTGCTGAGCATGTTGATGGGCGGCATCTCCGGCTCCGCTGTCGCAGACGCCGCCATGGAGGCGCGGCTGCTCGGTCCCGGCATGATCAGCAAGGGCGGTTACTCCAAGGCCGCCGCGGCAGCGGTGATAGCTTTCGGCTCGGTCATTACCGCAACGATCCCGCCAAGCATCGGCCTGATCCTGTTCGGGTTCATCAACGAAGTTTCGATCGGGCAGCTGTTTCTCGCAGGGGTCGTGCCGGGCATCCTTCTGACAGCCATCCTGATGCTGACAGCCTGGCTTGTGGCCAAACAGAACAATTACGCGCCAGATCTGCAGTCGTTTCCCACCTTCCGAGAATTGCTCGCCAGCTTTGTAGACAGCATCTGGGCGATCGCTTTTCCCGTAATCCTCATCGTCGGCTTCCGGTTCGGCTTCTTCACAGCCACCGAAGCCGGTGCATTCCTGGTCTTCTACGCCATCGTGGTCGGTGTTTTCATACACCGTGAACTGACCCTTGAAGCCCTGTACGAAGCCGTGAAGGGCACCATATCCGATATCGGCATGGTCATGCTGCTGATCATGATGGCTGCAATCCTCGGCTATGCCGTGACCATAGAGCGCGGTCCCCAGCAGATCACTGAATTGGTGACCGCCCTGACAAGCGAACCGGTCCTGATTCTGATGTTGATCGTGACACTTCTTGTCGTGAGCGGCATGTTTCTGGAAGGCGCTGCGAACATCCTGCTGATCACGCCCATCGTGTTGCCCGTTCTCGTGCATGCCGGATACGATCCGGTGCATATGGGCATTCTCATCGTCACCCTGATCAATCTTGGAGGGCTTACACCGCCTGTGGGAATCATCATGTTCACGGTCTGCGGAATTCTCGACGTCAAGACGGGAGCCTTCGCCCGCGCCTCCATCCCCTACTTCGTTGCCATCCTGTTGTTCCTCACCCTTCTGGTGATTTTTCCACAGCTGTCGCTACTCTTGCCAGGAAGCCTCATGTAAGGGGAAGCACTCACAATGGACGAAACAGCGAATGACCGGAAAATGACAGCGAACCCTTTCTCTGCGGCCCTATCAAGTGCAAACGAGGAACAGTTCCGTCCAAGTGCACAAGGCTCCGCATCGGCCCGAGTCTATTCCGGCATTCGTTCGCAGATCATTTCACTTGAACTGCAGCCTTACTCCAATCTCGTCCGCACCGAGATCGCCGAGAGTTTCGGAGTCAGCCAGTCTCCGATCCGCGAAGCGATCCACCGGCTGGAACAGGAAGGGCTGGTGGTCTCGTATCCGCAATCGCGAACCGTTGTTGCCAAGATCGACGTCGATCATGCCCGCGAGACCCAATTTCTCAGGGTTTCAATCGAACTCGAGGTGGCCCGGACTCTTGCCCGAATGGCGCAGCCGGAGCTACTTCGCCCGGCACGCCGGGTGTTGGCGATGCAGAAAATGGCCGGCGACGATCAGGACATCAACGAGTTCACCGCGCTCGACCGGCTGTTTCACCAGTCCCTTGCGGAGCCGGCCGGCGTGGTCTCACTGTATCATCTCGTCTCCAGCCGTTCGGGCCATATCGACCGGCTGCGCCGGCTCAACCTGCCCGATCCCGGCAAGATCATCTCGGTCCTGCAGCACCACACTGAAATCCTGGATGCGATAGAAGCCGGAGACCTGACCAAGACCGAGGATGCCGTGCGCAGGCATCTGGGTGGAACGCTGGCTGCCGTGCCGCAGATCATGGAGCAATATCCCCATTATTTCTGAAACGAGCCAAGCAGCCCACAGCAGCGGCTCTCAGAAATAATCCGGATGACGTGCGATGATCTGGTCGACAGCTGCGAGCGTCCCCGAAAGATGCTCCCTGACAGTTTTTTCCACCGCCGCAGTGTCTCCGGCCTCGATCTTGTCGAGAATCTGGTTGTGATAATGGAGAATATTGGCGGTCTTGCCCGGATTCGGCAGATTGAGGTTGCGCAATCGATCAATGTGACCGGAGTGCGAATTGATGATCCTCCAGAGATTCTGCACGCCGGCAGCCTCACACAGCGCGCCATGAAACAGCTTGTCGAGACGGGCGAAACGTCCGAGATCACCGGCGGCCAGCGCGGCCTCCTGCATGGTCAGAACCTTGCGTGCCGTCGCAAGCCGGTCCTTTCGCTTATCGCTTGCCAAACACCGCGTCACCTCCAGCTCCAGTGAGAGCCGCAGGAACTGGGTTTCGCGCGCCTGGTCTATGTCGATTTTCGACACCTCTGTCCTGGACTGCGGGAAAATGATCAGCAGGCCCTCTTCCTCAAGCTTGAGCATTGCATCGCGAACCGGGGTCTGGCTGACACCGTAATAGGCGGCAATCTCCGTCCGGGAGAGTCCCTGCCCCGGAACGAATTCCAGCGAAACGATTCTGTCGCGCAAAGCGCCATGGATCTGCTGGCTGGCGGAGATCCGCTTGATGCGGGGATCGTGGGACGGGCCAAATACTGTGCTGTCTTCCTCGACCAGCAAACTGCTTTGCGTGTTCATTTCCTCGCTCCTTGCGATGCGGCTGACGAATCTTGGCTCATGACCATACATCGGCCTTGCACAAGATGCACTAATATATTAGTACATCAGCCGTGGGAGGACCCCGCGCCGGATTTCAACAGGAGGACACTATGAAATTCACCAAGATCGCCCTGCTTACCGCCTCTGTTTCGGTAATCGCGAGCCTTGCGCAAGCGGAAACACTGAATATTCAGACGTCATTCAACGCCGGTGATTTCTCGACCCAGTATCTGACCGATACCTGGCTGCCGAAGATCAAGGAAATGACCGACGGCCGTATCGAGATCATCCTGACACCGAACGGCTCTGTCGTGCCTGCCAGGGAGACCCCTGAAGCCGTGGCGGTCGGCGTCCTCGACGGCGACTTCACTTCGGTGAACTATTTTGCCGGCCTGGAGCCCGCCTATGCAATCATGGGCGACCTAATCTCCGGCTACGACACGCCCCAACAGATGCTCGGCTTCTGCAAAGACGGCGGTGGCGAAGCGATGATGCAGAAGGCTGCGGATTCGGTTACCGGTGGCGAAGTTCATGTCGTGGCCTGCGGTCCCTATTCGCGGGAAGCGCTGCCGGCCCGGACACCGATCCGGACCTTTGCAGACCTCGCCGGAAAAAAGATCCGGTCGCCTGAAGGCCTCGCCGCGGCGGTGTTCCAGGCAGCAGGCGCTTCACCGGTTTCAATTCCGTTTTCGGAAGTCTTCGGCGCCCTGGAAAAAGGCATCGTCGATGCAGCCGACGCCTCTGCCTATGTGAACAATGACGCCACCGGTCTTCACGACGTGGCGCCTTTCCCGCTCTATCCCGGCATCCATTCGATGCCGTCGATGCAGTTCACGATCAACACGGAAAAGTGGAAATCCTTCTCGGCTGAAGACCAGCAGGCCCTGCACACCTGGTGGTACGATGCGATGTCGGCGATGACTGAGGAAGTCGACAAGAAAGACAAGGAACTGGCCGCCCGCGACGATGCCGGCGACAAGATCGAGGTCATCGATTGGGCACAGGAAGACCGTGACCAGTTGCGTGAGGTCGCCCGCAAGCAGTGGGAAGCCTATGCGGAAAAATCCGATCTCGCCAAGGAAGCGCTCGACGCCAATATCAAATACATGACCGAAATCGGCCTCTTCAAGTAAGCTTGGCCGTATTCCCGGACGCGTCACCCGGCCCCGGGTGACGCGTAAACCTTCTTTGTGGAGACAAGGCGATGGGTCGATTGCTTGCCCGATACGCCGAGGTCATGGACCGCATCAGCGTGTTCATAGGCCAGGCCTGTTCAATACTACTGTTTGCCTGCGTGGCGGTTTCAGCCTTCGAGGTCGTCATGCGCTACGGCTTTGACAAACCCACCGTGTGGTCGACCGAGCTGGCGATGACGCTGTGCGCGAGCGCCTGGGTGCTGTCCGTCGGCTATGTGGTCGAACGTCACCGGCATATTTCGATCACGATGGTGGAAATGCTGGTGAGTGCGAAGACCTGGCGGCTGATGCGGCTCGTGCAGATGCTGATATCGGTCGGTGCGGTTTTCGTTCTCACACTCGCCCTGTGGGGGCCCGCGGTCAAGGCGCTGCAGCGTGTCGAGCACTCCGGCACCGCCATGAACTCGATCCAGCCCACCTATCTCAAGATCCTGCTGGTGGTCGGCTGCCTGCTCTACCTCTTCCAACTCGCTGCCAACATCATTCGCTGGGCAAACCATTCCGAAGGGGATGTCGTCAATGGGCATTGAATACATCACTCTTCTGATCGTCATCTCGCTTCTGGCACTGATGGCGATCGGGGTGCCGCTGGGCATCACCACGCTTACGGTCTCGCTTGCGACGGCCATCCTCTATTTCGGCGAACGGGCCGGGTTCTTCGTTGTTGCGGCGAATGTCAGCGAGGTGCTGCACAAATACGAGCTGATCGCCGTTCCCTTCTTCGTCTTCATGGCGAATGTGCTCGAGCGTTCCGGCATCGCCAAATCCCTGTTTGATTCCATGGCCATCATGGGCGGCCGCTTTCGTGGCTCGGTGGCTGTGCAGACCTGCATCGTCGCGGTGGTGCTTGCGGCCATGTCGGGCATCATGGGCGGCGAAATCGTCATGCTCGGCCTGATCGCCCTGCCGCAGATGCTTCGCCTTGGCTATGACCGCAAGCTGTCGATCGGCATCATCTGCGCGGCCGGCGCACTGGCCACACTGATCCCGCCATCGGTCGTCCTGATCATCTACGGGCTTGCCGCGCAGGTCTCGATCACAAAGCTGTTTGCTGCCTCGGCGGTTCCCGGCCTGATCCTCGCGTCGCTGTATATCACCTACATCTTGATCCGCGTGCGCATGAACCCGTCTCTCGCGCCAATCTACGACATTCCGGAGACAGGGCTGCCGTTCTTCCGGCGGCTTCGTTACCTGAAGGGCGTCATCCTTCCCGGCTTGCTGATCGCTGCCGTGCTCGGAGTGATCTATTCGGGGGTAGCCACCGTAACCGAAGCCGCAGCCCTTGGCGCGGTGGGTGCGCTGGTGGTCGCCGGTGTGCGGCAGGAGTTGAACTGGGTGATGGCACGCGATGCGATGCGGCAGACCGTGCTCACCGTGGGGTCCATTATCTGGCTTGTGCTTGGCGCTGTCTCGCTGATCGGCATCTACAACCGTATCGGTGGCGGGGAATTCCTCCGCGGCCTGCTGACCGCGCTCGACGTTTCGCCGATCTGGGTGATTGTCGTGATGATGCTGATCGTCATGGTGCTGGGCACCTTCCTGGAATGGATCGCGATCATCTTCATCACTGTCCCGATCTTTGCGCCCGTGGTCATCGACCTCGGCTTCGATCCGGTCTGGTTCGGTGTGCTCTTCGCCATGAACATCCAGATGTACTATCTGTCGCCGCCGTTCGGGCCTGCCTGTTTCTTCCTGAAATCGGTCGCGCCCAAGGACATCGAACTGCAGGAGATATTCGCGGCCGTCCTGCCGTTCATCGGGCTGCAGGCAATCGGGCTGTTCCTGGTGCTGTTCATCCCCGAACTGGCCCTTTGGCTGCCATCAATGCTGGAGTGAGGAGACTGCCATGGAGACCGACAAGAACGATCTCACGCGCCAGGATGAAGATATCTCGGCACCGGAGTTCGAAGCCGAGGAAAAACGCGATCGCCACGATTTCGGCAATTGGCCGGAAGCCGTCGGAGCGGTTGCGACGGTGATCGTCATCTGGCTGATTTTTGCCTTTACAGGATAAGACCATGACTCGAAAAACGCCTTCGCAACTGCGCTCCGCCCGCTGGTTCGCCCCTGACGATTTGCGCAGCTTTGGCCACCGGTCGCGGATGATGCAGCTCGGCTATGCCGAGGAGGATTTCATCGACAAGCCGCTGATCGGGGTGCTCAACACCTGGTCCGAGCTCAACACCTGTCATTCGCATTTCAAGGAACGCGTACAGGATGTGAAGCGCGGCATCGCCCAGGCCGGCGGTTTCGGCGTCGAGATGCCGTCCCTGTCGGTCGATGAGAGTTTTATCAAGCCGACATCGATGCTGTACCGCAACATGCTGGCGATGGAGACCGAGGAGATGATCCGCTCGCATCCACTTGACGGTGTGGTGCTGATGGGCGGCTGCGACAAGACCACGCCCGGACTGGTGATGGGCGCAATCTCGGCCGGCGTGCCGATGATCTATCTGCCGGCAGGACCGATGCTGCGCGGCAATTATGCCGGCAAGATCCTCGGCTCCGGATCGGATGCCTGGAAATACTGGGACGAACGCCGCGCCGGCAATATCAGCGACGAAGAATGGGTTGGTGTTCAGGGCGGCATCGCCCGCTCGGCTGGCACCTGCATGACCATGGGTACGGCATCGACAATGACGGCCATCGCCGATGCGATGGGCCTGACGCTGCCCGGCGCATCCTCGATTCCGGCGGTTGATGCTAACCATCAGCGCATGGGGGCGTCCTGCGGCCGCCGCATCGTCGAGATGGTGTGGGAAGACCTTACCCCCGACCAGATCATCACGCCGGCGTCCTGCCGCAATGCGGCAATCGTCGCCATGGCCACCGGCTGCTCGACCAATGCGGTCGTCCATCTGATCGCGATGGCGCGCCGCGCCGGCGTCGGCCTGACGCTCGACGACCTCGATGAGCTGGGTCGGGTCACGCCGTTGATCGCCAATGTCCGGCCCTCGGGCAAAGACTATCTGATGGAAGATTTCTATTATGCCGGCGGGCTTCGGGCGTTGATGAAGCAGATCGAGAACCGCCTTGACTGCTCCGTGATGACGGTGACCGGCAAGACCATGGGCGAGAACCTGGAAGGCGCCGAGGTCTACAATGACGACGTGATCCGGCCGCTGTCCAACCCGGTCTACGAGCAAGGCTCGCTGGCCGTTCTGCGCGGCAATCTCTGCCCCGATGGTGCGGTAATCAAGCCGGCAGCGTGCGATCCGAAATACCATGTGCATGAGGGTCCGGCTCTGGTGTTCGACAGCTATCCGGAGATGAAGAAGGCGATCGATGACGAAAACCTCGATGTGACGCCCGATCATGTCATGGTGTTGCGCAATGCCGGTCCGCAAGGCGGGCCCGGGTTCCCCGAATGGGGCATGCTGCCGATCCCGAAGGCGCTGATCAAGCAGGGCCACCGCGACATGCTGAGGATCTCGGACGCGCGCATGTCGGGCACCTCCTACGGCGCCTGCGTGCTGCATGTGGCGCCCGAAAGCTATGTCGGCGGCCCGCTGGCACTTCTGAAGACCGGCGACATCGTCAGGCTGGATCTGCCCAACCGCCGGCTCGACATGCTGGTTGACGAGGCCGAGCTCGCCCGCCGCCGGGCAGAGTGGAAAGCGCCGAAACCCCGTTTCGAGCGTGGATATGGCTACATGTTCAACCAGCATGTGACCCAGGCCGACCAGGGCTGTGACTTTGACTTCCTGCAATCCGATTTCGGCCGCACGGCCGGTGAACCCGACATCTATTGAGGCACCCATGACCGATTACATCCTCTCCGACGAGACCCGCGCCAAGCTGAAGAAAATCTCGACCGCGTCGATTGCCACCGCGCTGTTCAAGCGCGGCCTGCGCAACCAGTTCATCCAGGGTGTTGTGCCGGTATCGCCCAAGGCCGAAACCATGGTCGGCCAGGCCTTCACCTTGCGCTATATTCCGGCCCGCGAGGACCGCAATCCGATCACCGTGTTCCGCAATCCCGAGCACCCGCAACGCGTGGCGATCGAGACCTGCCCGGCAGGCTGGGTGCTGGTGATGGACGGCCGCAAGGACGCGCGCGCGGCCACCGCCGGATCTATCCTGATCACACGGCTTGCCTTGCGTGGCGCCGCAGGTGTTGTCTCCGACGCCGGATTCCGCGATGCGGAGGGCATCGGCGCGCTGGACATGCCGGCCTATTACGCCAAGCCGTCGGCTCCGACCAACCTGACCCTGCATGAAGCGCTCGACATCAATGTGCCGATCGCCTGCGGCGATGTTGCGGTATTTCCCGGCGACGTCATGCTCGGCGACCGCGACGGCGTGATGGTCATTCCGGCGCATCTGGCCGACGAGCTCGCCGATGAATGCACCGGCATGGAGAGTTTCGAAGATTTCGTGCTGGAGGAGGTCACCAAGGGCACCGGGATCATCGGGCTTTACCCCTGCACCCTTGAAGAAAACCAGCAGAAATACGACGCGTGGCGGGAGCGCACCGGGCGCTGAGACTCAGCTCGGATCGCACATGTCCAGGCGGATCAGCATCGCCGCACAGTCGGTGGATGTGAACGCCATCGCTGATCCGTGATGAAGATGCCAGGCTTGCCGCCGCAGGCAACGGCTGCTCTGCCGCTTTGATGCGGAAGGGCGTTTCCAGCGGGACCGGCAGCCGGCAAGAACGCTCATCGCTGCCTCGATGAGGGGCTCTTGTCATCGCGTGATCTGCTTGGCATAGCCGTCGAGCTGCCGGGAAAGCTTCACCACAGCCTGCATGCCACGGATGGTGAAACAGTGCCACTTCGGCCTTGAAAGCCGGGAGATGGCTGCGGTGAGGTCACCTTGGCATGCCATCTCCTGTTCCTGACATCCTGGCCAAACTCGGGAAGAGATACGCTTTTCTCCGGTGCCTCTCCACTTCATTGCCAGAAACAATGCCGAGCACACCGACGCCGCAACGACCGTCCGGAAATTGTAACAAAGGGGTTTGACGTCGCGTCACGCAAGATTCTCCCTTGGGCCACCAAGAGCTTGATCTCACACTGACCTTAGGAGGAAAAAGTGGTGCCCGGAGGCGGATTTGAACCACCGACACGCGGATTTTCAATCCGCTGCTCTACCAACTGAGCTATCCGGGCATCCGGTCCGTGAGCCGTAAAGGGCAAGACCAGAAGCTTGCCGGTGGAGGGCATTTCCAACACCGAAAGCGAGCGCGTTATACCATCTTGAAAGGCACTGTCCAGCACCCTTTTTGCTGTTTTTTCCGATACATGAAAAAACTATGCGCCAGGTCAACCGCGGTCGTCGAAATCCTCGTCCTGATTGTCCTCGACTTCGGTCACCGGAATGGCATAGCCACCGACCAGCCAGCGGTTGAGATCAACCGAACGGCAGCGCTCGGAGCAGAAGGGATAGCTGTCGCGCGTCGACGAGCGTCCACATTCAGGACACGGCTGCGCCTTGCGCAAAGGGGTTACCTTGCCGTCATTCATTTAATCAGCCCTCAAGCCATTTGTAATGAACATCATAGCCTTCACCGGTCAGCAGGCCAACCGTCTCGTAGAGCGGCAGGCCGACAACATTGGTGTAGGAGCCGACCAGCTTGACCACGAAGGTTCCGGCCAGCCCCTGGATGGCGTATCCACCCGCTTTGCCGCGCCATTCCCCCGACGCCAGATAGCTTTCGATCTCGACGCTGGACAGGCGTTTGAAACGCACTCTGGTTTCAACAATCTTCTGGCGGATGGTCTGATCGGGGGTAACCAGGCAGATGCCGGTGAAGACCCGATGATTGCGGCCCGACAGCAGATAAAGCGCGTTGGAGGCCTCATCGATCTGCTCGGCCTTGGGCAGAATGCGGCGCCCGACCGACACGACAGTGTCGGCGGCAAGGATATGCGCACCCTTCCAGGCCGGATCGCTGCGGGTATCTGCCAGAGCGGCCTCGGCCTTCTCGCGCGACAACCGTCGTGCAAGCGAGCGTGGATGTTCGGAGCGTTGCGGGCTCTCGTCGAGATCCATCGGCATCAGCCGGTCAGGGGCGATGCCGGCCTGATCGAGCAGTTCAAGCCTGCGCGGGGAACCGGAAGCGAGGATCAGTTTTTGCGATCGTGCCATGGTGCGGCGTCACACCTGTCGCTTATTTGAAGCGATAGGTGATGCGGCCTTTCGTCAGGTCGTACGGTGTCATTTCGACGAGCACCTTGTCACCTGCGAGCACGCGGATACGATTCTTGCGCATGCGCCCAGCGGTGTGCGCGATGATCTCATGCTCGTTTTCGAGCTTCACCCGGAACGTTGCGTTCGGCAGCAGTTCGGTGACCACGCCGGGAAATTCTAGAACTTCTTCTTTCGCCATTCAGTGTCTGTCTTTCTTTTAAAAAAAGGCGGCGCATAATGCGCGGGCCTGAAATTTGGCCGGAACCTACACAAAGACGAGCGCTTTGTGAACCGAATTGATTCACATGGCCGCAGGCGCCCGTGACCAGCCCTTGCCCGAGCTGATGCGCTGTTTGAGCATGTCGCGCACCTCACGATAGGCATCGAGAATGCGCTCGCGGGTTCCAGTCGCCACAGTCGGGTCCGGCGTTGGCCAGTAGATTACTTCAACGGCGTTGCCGCGGGTAAGTTCCAAGGCGCGGTGATGACCTTCCGGCGCCAAGGTGACAATGACATCGAAATAGTCGTCCTCAAGCTCGTCCAGAGTTTGCGGCTGGCGGTCTCCCAAATCAAGCCCGATTTCGCTCAACACCACATCAACAAAGGGATCGCGCTCGCCCGGGCGAACACCGGCGGAGGCAATATAGGTACCCGGCGGAAGCACGGAACGGGCAATGACCTCCGCCATCGGCGACCTGATCGAGTTCATGCCGCAGACAAACAACACCGCACCTGGCGTGGCATTGGCGGGTCTGGCTTCGATGTCATCCGCCATGGCGGTCTCTAACCGCGCCAGTGCAACACGCAGACCAGCGTGAACAGCCGCCTGGCGGTGTCGAAGTCCATTTTGATCTTGCCCTCCAGCCGGTCCATCAGCGTTTGCGAGCCTTCATTGTGAATGCCGCGCCGGCCCATATCGATGGCCTCGATCTGGCTGGGCGTCGAGGAGCGGATCGCCTCGTAATAGCTTTCGCAGATCATGAAATAGTCTTTGACGATGCGCCGGAACGGCGTCAGCGACAAGATATGGGTGGCGATCGGCGAGTCGGCCTGCGTGGCGATGGAAAACACCAGCTTGGCGTCAATCAGCGAAAGCTTGAGTTTGTAAGGCCCCTTGTCGTGACCGACAGGCTCGAAACTGTTTTCCTCGATCAGATCAAAAATTGCGACGGCGCGCTCATGCTCGACATCAGGGGTTGCGCGGCCGATGGTTTCATCGAGCACAACATCACAGAGCCGTTGAGTGTCCGCCGCTGTCATCGCTGTCAAAGGCCCCCATCCGGCCCTTCGCCACGCTGGTTCATCCTGATAGACACCGAGCGCGCATGGGCATCAAGCCCCTCGGCCTGCGCCAATGTTATGGCAGCAGGGCCGAGCGACTGCAACTGCTCAGCGCCGAGCTTGAGAATCGAGGTGCGCTTGACATAGTCGAGCACAGACAGGCCCGAGGAAAACCGCGCCGAGCGGGCCGTCGGCAGCACATGGTTGGAGCCGCCGACATAGTCGCCGATCACTTCAGGCGTGTGACGGCCGATGAAGATGGCGCCGGCATTGCGCACCCTGGCGGCAAGCATTTCGGCATCATCGGTGGCAATCTCAAGATGCTCGGCAGCAATACGGTTTGCCAGCGGCAGCGCCGCTTCCCAGTCCGGCACAAGGATGACGGCGCCGAAATCGGCCCAGCTCTTGCGCGCTGTATCGGCACGGCTGAGCGTTGCCAGCTGGCGCTCCACGGCTTCGATCACCGCCTCGCCAAAGGCTTCGTCGCGGGTCATCAGGATTGATTGCGCACCGGCATCATGTTCGGCCTGGGCCAGGAGATCGGCGGCGATCCAATCGGGATTGTTGTCTGGATCCGCCATGACCAGCACCTCGGACGGGCCGGCGATCATGTCGATGCCGACGGTGCCGAAGACCTGGCGCTTGGCAGCCGCCACCCAGGCATTGCCCGGACCGACAATCTTGGCGACGGGACGAATGGTTTCGGTGCCGTAAGCAAGGGCTGCAATCGCCTGGGCGCCGCCGATCCGGTAGATTTCGCTGACGCCGGCGATGCGGGCAGCGGCCAGAACCACCGGATTGAGCGCGCCGTCGCGTGCGGGCACCACCATGACGAGGCGCTCGACGCCCGCCACCTTGGCCGGCACGGCGTTCATCAGCACCGAGCTGGGATAGCTCGCGGTACCGCCGGGCACATACAGGCCGACCGCTTCGATTGCCGTCCAGCGAGATCCCAATTCGACACCCAGTGCGTCAATATAGTGATCATCCTTGGGCATTTGCCGCTGGTGATGACTGGCAATGCGGTCATGGGCCAGTTCAAGCGCGGCAATGATGGCCGGATCTGTGGCCTGATAGGCCGCCGCGATCTCGTCCGCGGTCACGGCAAGGCCAAGCGCCTTCGTATCAATCCGGTCAAAACGCTGACTGAACCCGTGCAGGGCCTCATCGCCGTGCGCGCGCACCTCATGGATGATCGACCGGACATCGGCCTCAACATCCACCGACACCTCACGCTTGGTGGTGAGAAACGCAGCGAACCGGCTCTCGAAATCCGGCTGCCGGTAGTCAAGCCTCAGTACCAATGCCCTGTCCCCATATCCTGTGTCTGTCCGATCAGCCGCCGAGCGGATGGCGCGGCTTGAATTTCGTTTCCCAGCCGCCGCCGATGTCAGCGAGCTGCAGTTCTATGCAAGCGACATCCAGATGGATCACCGCACCGCCGGATAGGACCAGTTCGATTGCACCCGCAGGCGCTTCATCCGCGGGCAGGAACCGCAATGCCAGCAACGAGTGCACCGCGTCGGTGTCCTTGAGGTTGACGCCAAGCGACTTGACCGCGTGCACCTGCTTGATTGCAAGCAGCGCACGGCGGCGCTCGAAGGTCTTCTTGTCCTTGCCCTCTTCCCAGACAAAGCGGTTTGCCTCAAGCGTAAAGACGCTGTCCTTGCCCAGAAATGCGGTGTCCCCGGTTTTGAAGACGGCATCCTGCAGGCAGGTGGAGATCACGGCCAGGTCGGTTTCATCGAGCGCAATCAGTTTCAAACTGTCCATCAGATCCTCAAGCTACTTTCATTCAGGGCAAACCCCACCGCAAAGCGAGTGCTGCACTGCAAGGTAGGTGCGGCGGCGGCAAAGCGCAATGAGCCGAAGGTGGTGGATATCAAGCAGGCTTCACCGCCTTGCCTTATCCGCTGATGCGTTCGACGATGGCGCCGCAGTTGGTCAGCTTCTCTTCCAGCCGCTCAAAACCGCGATCAAGATGGTAGACCCGGTTGACCACGGTTTCGCCTTCGGCGGCAAGCCCGGCGATGACGAGCGACACGGAGGCGCGCAGATCAGTGGCCATCACCGGCGCGCCATGCAGCACCGGCACACCGGTCACCGTCGCAGTCTGGCCCGAAAGGGAAATCTTCGCACCCAGACGGGCAAGTTCCTGGACATGCATGAAGCGGTTTTCGAAGATCGTCTCGGTGATGTGCGAAATGCCATTGGCGCGGGTCATCAACCCCATGAACTGCGCCTGTAGATCGGTGGGGAAACCGGGAAACGGATCAGTTGTCACATCAACGGGCAGAATATCACCACCGTTGCGGCGGACGCGGATGCCGCCAGCCTCAGCCGTGACCTCGGTGCCGCTGCGGCGCAGCGCCAGCATCGCACTCTCAAGCAGGGTCTCGGAGGTGTTTTCAAGCAGCACGTCACCGCCGGTCATGGCCACGGCCATGGCATAGGTGCCGGTCTCGATGCGGTCGGGCAGCACACGGTGGCGGGCGCCCGACAGCGAGGCCACGCCATCAATGGTGATGGTCGGGGTGCCGGCGCCGGAGATTTTCGCGCCCATGGCGATGAGGCAATTGGCCAGATCGACGACTTCCGGCTCGCGCGCGGCGTTTTCGATCACGGTCTGGCCCTTGGCCAGGGTCGCCGCCATCAACATCACATGGGTGGCGCCGACGGAGACTTTCGGAAACACGTAGCGTCCGCCGATCAGACCCTTGGGGGCGCGGGCATCGACATAGCCGTTCTCGATGTTGATCTCGGCACCGAGGTGCTGGAGCCCGTCGATGAACAGATCGACCGGCCGTGTGCCGATGGCGCAACCGCCGGGCAGCGAGACCTTGGCTTCGCCCATGCGGGCCAGAAGCGGGCCGATGACCCAGAAGCTGGCGCGCATCTTCGACACCAGCTCATAAGGAGCCGTTGTGTCGACAATGGTGCGCGCGGTGAAATGCACTGTGCGGGCGTAGGCGGTGTCCTGACGCTCCCGGCGTCCGACCACGGCGATATCAACGCCGTGATTGCCGAGAATGCGCTGCAACTGTTCGACATCGGCGAGATGCGGAAGATTTTCCAGCGTCAGCGTGTCGTCGGTAAGCAGCGAAGCGATCATCAACGGCAGCGCCGCATTCTTCGCGCCGGAAATCGGAATGACGCCATTGAGCGGATTTCCGCCAACGATCCTGATGCGATCCATGCTGTCCTCTTGATTCTTGAACTGCGCCTGTGGTGAGCGGCCGCGTCCAGTAAAACTCTGCGGCGCTGTTTAGACCATCAACGGGAATGCGGCAACACAAGGACGGGCTTCGCGGTTAATCCGCGTCCGTGCCCTTGCTTGCAGCGCTTCGGCCGGAAGATGCCGGCAGCCCGTCGGTCTCATCAGCACGGCCCTCGCGGCGGGCACGGACCTGCGCCTTGCGGCGTTGCAGATTGGCGCGCAATTGCTCAGCGCTGCGCTCGGCGCGCTTTGCCGCCTGGCGTTCGACTTCGGCCTTGCGTTGGCTGGTTTCGGATTCTTGGGATGTCTTGTCGGTCATGATGCGAATTCGATAGCGCAAAACCGGGCGCAGGTGAAGAACCCGCCGCCTGTTACACTCTTCGTCCGCGCAACGAAATGCAGCTAAGAAGGTCCCGGAACGCGAGCGGCATGCGGATTCGTTTCCGAAGCAGCCCGCAAGGGGCAGTTTTTCAGCACCGGATGTGGCCACAGTCAGCTTTTCCGCCCGTGCCGGACAGGCATTGCAGGGCTTTTTGAAACTTGTCACGCCATTCGCCCGTTTGCGCTTGCACTCCTGTCCAAGCTGTGGCAATAGCGGGCCGCTTCAGTCGTTTACAGCCTTTCGATCTGATCGGAAGTGCTTTACGGGCAGCGGCTGACGGAGACACTCTCCTGTCTGACCGCCGATGAGAACTGAAGCAAAGGGCTGCCGTAGCTCAGGGGTAGAGCACTCCCTTGGTAAGGGAGAGGTCGAGAGT
>CAXBIE010000043.1:0-42994 GCA_963975635.1 uncultured Hoeflea sp.
GTGCCCTCAAACGCGCCCGCCCCGGTCTTTTTCAATTGCAGGCAGCCGTCAGTGCGCTGCATGCCCAAGCGCCCAGCCACACGGAAACCGGGTGGGGCGAAATCGTGCTGCTCTACGAGGCCATGCACCGGCTCTCGCCCAACCCGGTCTATCTGCTCAATCGCGCCGTGGCGCTGTCTTATGCGGCGGGAGCGGAGGACGCGCTGAATGCACTCGCCGAACTTGAAACCGGGCTTCGCGACTATCAGCCTTTTCATGCCGCAAAGGCTGACTTCCAGCGCAGACTGCGCAGGCTTGAAGCGGCCCGGATGAGCTATCAGCGCGCAATTGATCTGAGCAACAACGAGAGTGAAAAGGAGTTTCTCCGAAACCGCATGTGGACAATGGGCGGGCAAAGCTGAGGCGGGAATGATCCGGCGCGCGCTTTGAGTTCATCCCCAGCGCATTTTCGCATCGCGCCGGCAAAGGGAGCAACCTGGCAAGGGTTCAGCTTGCTTGTGCCGCAATGTGGGCGCAGGGTGTCGTTAGAATCACGCGCAATCCGGCACCTGTTCCGGCGCGCAGATCGCCCCTCTCGCACATACTGGACCCGTTCAATGATCCGCTTCGAAGCCATGCCGAATGAAAAGCCGGCGGCGACTTCCGCCGCCAAGCCCTCCAAGGCAGGCAAGACCAAAGGCAAGACTGTCGCATCCGCGTCGAAGCAGGACCTGCTCGACCTCCCATCGGACGAGAAAGACCAGGCAAACGATAAAGCCTGATCGCCTGATCTGCACTGTGACGAAAAAAAGCCCGGGAAACAGATGTTTACCCGGGCTTTTTGATGATTTGAATCCGCCTGATTTGGCGATGTGCCCTATTCAGGCTTGGGCGGGATCGGACGGATCGAGAGATCGCGCAACTGCGCCGGCGAAGCCGGGCTCGGGGCGCCCATCAGCAGGTCCTGGGCCTGCTGGTTCATCGGAAACAGCGCCACTTCGCGCAGGTTCTTGGCGCCGACGATCAGCATGATCACCCGGTCGACACCGGCCGCCATGCCGCCATGCGGCGGTGCGCCGTATTGGAAGGCACGGTAGAGACCGCCGAAGCGTTCCTCGACATCGCTCTGGCTCAAGCCCACCTTTTCGAAGGCCTTGACCATCAGTTCGGGCGACTGGTTCCGGATCGAGCCGGAGGCAATCTCGAAACCGTTGCAGACCAGGTCGTACTGGTAGGCTTTCAGCGTCAGTGGATCCTGGGTGTCCAGCGCTTCCATCCCGCCCTGCGGCATCGAGAACGGGTTATGAGCAAACTCGACCTTCTTGGCGTCCTCATCCCATTCGTAGAACGGGAAGTCGACAATCCAGCAGAGCTCAAACCGGTTCTCGTCGACGAGGTTGAGTTCCTCACCGGCGCGCGTGCGGGCGTCGCCTGCGAAGCGGGAAAACTTGGCCGGGTCGCCAGCAGCAAAGAAGCAGGCGTCGCCATCTTCCAGGCCCATCTGCAGGCGGATCGCTTCGGTGCGCTCTGGTCCGATGTTCTTGGCAATCGGGCCGGCACCTTCGAGATTGTCGCCTTCCTTGCGCCAGAAGATGTAGCCCAGGCCTGGCTGGCCCTGCCCCTGCGCCCAGGAATTCATCCGGTCGCAGAATGCGCGGGAGCCGCCGGTCTTGGCCGGGATTGCCCAGACCTCGACCTTGGGGTTGTTGGCGATCATGCCGGCGAAAACCTTGAAGCCGGAACCGGCGAAATGGTCAGTGACGGCCTGCATCTCGATCGGGTTACGCAGATCCGGCTTGTCGGAACCGTATTTGCGGATCGCCTCGGCATGGGGAATGCGGCGGAACTGCTGGGTGACCGGCTTGCCTTCGGCAAATTCCTCGAACACGCCGCGCATTACCGGTTCCATTGTGTCCCAGACATCTTCCTGGGTGACGAAGCTCATTTCCAGGTCGAGCTGGTAGAATTCACCCGGCAGACGATCGGCGCGCGGGTCCTCATCACGGAAGCAAGGCGCGATCTGGAAGTAGCGATCAAAACCGGCCACCATCAACAGCTGCTTGTACTGCTGCGGCGCCTGCGGCAACGCGTAGAACTGGCCGGGATGAATGCGGCTCGGCACCAGAAAGTCGCGTGCGCCTTCAGGTGATGAAGCGGTCAGGATCGGCGTTGCGTATTCGGCGAAGCCAATGTCTGTCATCCGCTTGCGCATATCGGCAATCACCTTGGTGCGGGTGACGATGTTCTTGTGCAGGGTCTCGCGGCGCAGATCGAGGAAGCGATACTTGAGACGCACGTCCTCCGGATAATCGGGCTCGCCAAACACCGGCAGCGGCAATTCCTTGGCGGCGGAGAGGATTTCGATTTCCTGGGCAAAGACTTCGATCTCGCCAGTACCGAGATTGGCGTTGATGGTGTCGGCCATCCGTTCCTTGACCTCGCCGTCAACGCGGATCACCCATTCGCCACGTACGGTTTCAGCCGCCTTGAAGGCCGGAGAGTCGGGATCGGCGACAATCTGGGTCAGCCCGTAATGGTCACGCAGGTCGATGAACAGCAGGCCGCCGTGGTCACGCACGCGATGCACCCAGCCCGACAGGCGGACATTGGCGCCGGTGTCGCTTTTTCGCAGAGCGGCGCAGGTGTGGGAACGGTAGGGATGCATGGCATATCCTCGATGGCTTGAACCAATGGGTGGAATCGGCGGATCGGCAGGTTGCGAAAACGGCTCGCATCGCCACCTCGGCGCACGGTAAAAATCGCGCGGAAAAGCGCATGACCCACCCGGTTTGTCAAGGTGAAAGGCCGCTTTCGTCCTGCCCTGACGCCGACCAGCTGTGCAATGTCGGGATTTCGCCGCGACGAACGCGGATTTTCAATGTAGGACGGGGTGTGTTGTCTGTTCTCCTTTCCGGCCTGTCATGCATTCGCTCCGCCCACTGTTTCCGCTTCTGACCACCGCCGGCGTGTTGCTGGCGGGCAATGGATTGCAGGGAACCCTGATAACCCTGCGCGGCTCGGCGGAGGGATTTTCGCCCACAGTCATCGGCCTTGCCGGCGCAGGATATTATTTCGGCTTCATCATCGGCTGCTGGATGACGCCGTGGCTCTTGCGGACAACAGGCCATATCCGGGCCTTTGCAGCCATGGCGGCGATCGCGGCCTGCGCCTCGCTTGCCATGGTGATGGTCATCGATCCCTTCTTCTGGTTCCTGATGCGGCTGGTCACCGGCATCTGTTTCGCCTCGCTGTTTGCCAATGTGGAAAGCTGGATCAATTCGCAGATCACCAACACCAACAGGGCGCGAACCCTGGCGATCTACCGATTTGTTGATCTCGGCGCGGTTACCGCTTCACAATATCTGATGCCGGTGTTCGGAATCGGCGGCTTCGAGATCTTCGCGGTGATGACCATGCTCATCATTCTGTCGATTGTACCGGTGTCGCTCGCCGACCGCTCCAACCCGGCTCCGCCCGCGCCCTTCTCCTTCAGTCCAAAACGATTGTGGATGGTGTCGCCGCTGGCCTCGGCTGGCGCCATCACAGTCGGGCTTACAACGGCCTCGTTCCGTTCGGTGGGGCCGCTTTACGCCGAAAGCCTCGGATTGCAGGTTTCCGACATCGCCTCTTTCATGAGCGCCGGCATCATCGGCGGGATCGTGCTGCAATATCCGCTGGGCTATCTTTCCGACAAAATCGGCCGGCGTTCGGTGTTGTTGATGGCGACATCGGGCTCTACCTTGTGCGGGCTGTTCATGGTCTGGTTCGCTGGCAGCAATGTCGCGCTCAATCTTGTCGGCATTTTCCTGTGGGGCGCGTTCACCCTGCCGCTCTATTCCCTTTCGGCGGCGCACGCCAACGACAAGGCGAATGCCGGCGAATATGTGCAGATTGCCTCCGGGCTGATGTTCTTCTGGGCGATCGGCGCCTCGATCGGCCCGCTTTTGTCAGCCGTCATGGTCGATTGGCTTGGTGCGGTGGCATTTTTCACCTTCATCTGCGCCATGCATGGCGCGTTTGTTGTCTACACGCTTGTGCGGATCGTTCGCGGCTCACCCGATGAACCGGACCGCGGCCGCTTTGCCGGCTTGCTGCGCACCTCCCCGGTCTTTGCCCGCATGGCTGCACAATCGGTGAACCGCGACACACACCACGACAACAAAGAGGTGTCGGGGGGAGAAGACAAACCGGAGAATTCCCGCTAAATGCCAAGCATGGACATGATAACAACAACCGAGGCGCTTGCCGCCTTTTGCGCCCGCCTCGCCAAACACGACTTTGTCACCGTTGACACCGAGTTTCTGCGTGAGACCACTTATTGGCCCGAGCTGTGCCTCATTCAGATGGCCGGCCCCGACGATGAGGGTATCGTTGACCCCATGGCCAAAGGCATTGATCTGAAACCCTTTTTCGAGCTGATGGCAGACCCTTCAGTGATCAAGGTGTTCCACGCCGCCCGCCAGGATATCGAAATCGTGGTGAAACTCGGCGATTTGGTGCCGCACCCGATTTTCGACACCCAGGTGGCCGCCATGGTCTGCGGCTTCGGCGAATCGATTTCCTATGACCAGCTGGTCTCGCGGATCACCGGTGCACATATCGACAAGTCATCCCGGTTTACCGACTGGAGCCGCCGGCCGCTGACCGACAAGCAGCTTGATTATGCGCTGGCCGATGTCACCCACCTGCGCGACGTCTATCTCGAGCTTGTTGCGCGTCTCAATGCCGAGGGACGAAGCCTTTGGGTGGTTGACGAAATGGCCGTGCTGGAATCGCGCTCAACCTATGAAATCGATCCCGCGGATGCCTGGAAGCGGCTGAAAATGCGGGTCAAGAAGCCCATCGAGCTTTGCGTGCTGCAGCATGTGGCGGCCTGGCGCGAACGCGAGGCCAAGTCACGCAACGTGCCGCGCGGCCGGGTGATCAAGGACGACGCGATTTACGAGATCGCCCAGCAACAGCCCAGGGATTCCGAAGCTCTATCGCGGCTGCGCACGATTCCGCGCGGCTGGGAACGCTCGCAACAGGGCGCGACTCTGGTCGAGATCGTCAATGAGGCGCTGGAGACGCCGAAGGATGAGATGCCGCGGCTTCCACGGCAGAAGCAGACACCGGAGGGCGCACAGGCCTCGATCGAGCTGCTTCGGGTTTTGCTCAAACTGACCGTGGAAAAGGAAAACGTTGCGGCGAAGATCATCGCCACCTCGGATGATCTCGAGGCGATTGCGGTGGAGGGCGACGCAGCAGAAGTGGCAGCGCTTCAGGGTTGGCGCCGCGAGCTGTTCGGCGAGCGGGCACTCAAGCTCATTCGCGGCGAACTGGCGCTGCGGTTCGCCAACAAGCGGGTCGAAGCGGTCGAACTTTAAGCCGCTTCCGGATTCCCCCTATCTGTAGAGATCTGCGCGGGTCGGCGGCAGGCCCGCCGGTCCCCGCCGCACCTTGGTTGTCACCGTCTGGTAAAGCCGGACAGTGTTGCGCTCGAAGGCAATCGAGCAGCCGCCGAGATAGACCAGCCAGAGCCTGGTCTTGACCTCGCCCACTTCGGCCACAGCCGCATCGTAATTGGCCAGCAGGCGGTCGTGCCAGAGCCTGCAAGTGCGCTGGTAGTGCTCGCGCCAGTTCTCCACATCATGAACTTCGAAACCGTGCTGCTCCAAATTCATCACGGTGTTGCCGATATGATCGAGTTCGCCGCCGGGGAAGATATATTTGGTGAGCAGCGCGAACTCCTTGTTCTTCTTGCGAAAAGTCTTGGCGTCCTTCTTGGCGGGCCGGGTGATGGCGTGATGCAGGTAGATGCCGCCGGGTTTGAGCACCCGCTGGATGGTTGAATAATAGGTCGGGTAATTGTCGATACCGATGGCTTCGTGCATACCGATCGACGAGATCTTGTCGAATTCGCCCTCCACCTTGGCGTAATCAAGCAGAACAAAGTTCACACGATCCGACAAACCGAGCTTCTCGGCCTTTTGGGTGGCAAATTCCAGCTGGCGCTCGGATAGCGTGACGCCGGTGACATGAACGCCGTAATTGGCCGCCGCATAGAGTGCGAGCGATCCCCAGCCAAAGCCGATGTCGAGCATTTTCTCGCCTGATTTAAGCCTGAGCTTGCGGCAGATCATCTCCAGCTTGTCGCGTTGCAACTGGTGAATGTCATTGTCCCAGTCGGTGCAGTAGCCGCAGGTGTAGACCATCTGGTCGTCGAGGAAGAGCTCATAGAACGCATTGGAGACATCGTAATGGTAGGCGATGTTCTTCTGGTTTTCCTCGGCGTTTCCGTCTGACGGCTTTTCGTCCGGCTGGTCGCTCAGCGGCCACGGGCCGCCCTTGTCCACAAACAGGAACTTGCGGGCATTGTTGAGCAGAAGAAACTTGCTCAACTGCTTGCGAATTTCGCGGGTGCGGACCTTGGGCTTGCGCGCTACGAGGTCGAACATGTCGCCATTTTCGAAGTCTATGCGCCTGGATACCCAGAGATTGAGCAAAGTCTCCGGGTTTGGAGCGCGCATGAGCGCTGCGATCAGGCCTTCATCGGCCAGCCGGATTGTGAACGCACCAGGGTCGAGATCCGCGGGCACGGTTGACCCATCCCAAAGGCGAAAGCCGATATCAAGCTCAAGAATCTGTCGCGCATGTGCCAGGAGCTTGCGAAAACTGTTCAGACGGCCCTTGGCGCTCATCGACACATGCTCCCAAGCAGCTTGATCATTGCACGCGGCAACCGACCAGCATCTGCCCGGATTATTGCCGGACATCAATCATATGCGCCATCTTTTATGCCACCCGGGCTGCATGGCAACCCCGATTTCCTGAAAACCCTCGAAACATGCGGTATTCGACGTGAGGCTGATAACGTCCTATTCCCCAAGGTCAGCTCCAGCTCTGCCATGCCGTCCACAGCGCGGTGAAGATCAGCAGCGCCCCAATTACCCGGCCCAGCCTGACCTGTGCCCGGGAGTTTTCCCTCAACCAGGCCCTTAGACCGGAGGCACCGACTGCGATGGCGCCATAGACGCTCAGCTGCGTGAGGCAGATGATCATGCCCATGGCAACGGCTTGACCGAAGATGGATCCATATTCGGGCCGTAGAAATTGCGGGAAGATCGCCAGCATGAACAGATAGGCTTTTGGATTGAGCAGGCAGCTGACAGCGCCACGGCGGAAATTCGTCGACAAAGTGACGGAACTGCCAGCCCTAACTTCGCCCAGGGGAGCGGCACCGCTGATCAGTTGCCAGCCGATCCAGGCAATATAAACAGCCCCTGCCACAAGCATGGCGTTGAAGCCCGCCGGAAAGGTCTTGAGCACGATGCCGATGCCAAGCACCCCCATGACCACATGCGCAGCACCGCCGGCTACTACTCCAGATACCGCAGCCATGCCGCTGCGGCGGCCGCCTGTCAGACTTGCGGCCATCACATAGGCCATATCCATGCCAGGCAGCACGATAATGCCCAGAACCAGAAGAAAAAACAGCCAGAGATGGCTCATTTCGGTGATGGCGATATCGGGCATGTGGCGGGTCCTTCGAGAGGAGTATCGGAAGCGAAAAATGTCAGGAGTGCATCGGTTTTCAAGCTCCATACAGCGCTACTTGCTTGTGTTTGCTGGACAAGGCAATCTCGTGGGTGGCGGGTAACTGACATCGTTGTGTCAGTTGCGGTCACCCTCGCGGCTCGGGAGACATTCATGCGCAAGGCTTCGCGACTGTTTGAAATCATCCAGATCCTGCGGCTGGCGAAAGGCCCGGTGACGGCATCGCAGATCGGCGAACGCCTCGGCGTGACGGTACGCTCAATCTACCGCGACATCGTGGAATTGCAGGCGATGAAGGTGCCGGTCGAGGGCGGACGCGGTATCGGCTACATCCTGCGTCCCGGCTTCGAACTGCCGCCGATGATGTTCACGGTCGAGGAAACCGAAGCGATCGTGGTGGCGTTGGCGCTGCTAAAACGCACCGGGGACCGGGGACTGGAGGCGGCGGCAGGCAGGGTCAACCAAAAGATTGCCGGCGCCATGCCAGCGCCGCTGAGGCCGCATCTGAGCAGCACCGCGCTGCACGCCTGGGGGACTGTCGTGGCGCCAGCCGTCGGCATCGACACGTCGCTGGTACGGCAAGCGATCCGTGACGAGCAGAAACTGACGATCGACTACGAAGACGCTGCGGGAGCACCAACCCGGAGAACGATCTGTCCGGTGGCGCTGATCTACTATTCTGCCACCCACAACATCGTTGCCTGGTGCGAACTCAGGCAAGGAATACGCAATTTCCGTACCGACCGGGTGAGCCACAGCCTGCTGGAGAATGCGCATTTTCGCGGACAAGGCGAAAGCCTGCGCCAGCAATGGATCGACAGCTGGACCGAGGGCGGCTCAGGCTGATCAACGCTGAGAGCGAGCTTGTTGTATCTTCGACGTCGTTCTCGACGAATAAAGGCTTAGACGCCGCCTGCAGACAAATAATTCCTGACAGCCCTTGCAATAAAGCAGAGAAGCCCCATATTGGGATCAACAAAGAAATTTGTCTCCGCCCTGACCACGGATGTACTGGCAGGTGTGTTGAGGCAGATCAGGAAGGTCGGTGCGAATTTCGCCCGGCCTTTTTCTTTGCCCGGTCGCCAAGGCTCCCACATCCTGTCGGCTACGCCCATTGTCTGGGCTTGCAAATCCTGATCGTGGAAGAATCAGCGTCCATCGCAAGAAGTTGCCCCCGGCTGTCGAACTTGATTGCCATACTGGCTGGCTGCGCACCTGGCGCTCAGCCGACCCTGAAACCCAGCTTCTTGCCGGTGAGTTTGGCCAATTGCAACAACCGGCCGTCGAGCCGTTCGCCGACAAAAGCCTCGCAGGACCGCGGCACCTTGAGGACGATATCGACATCGCCATCGGAAGCAACGGCAGGCACGAATTCAAGCTGCGGAACCATGCCGGGCATTGATGCGGAGAAGAGATAGACAACCCGCAACATGCCTCCGAGCAATTTTGCGTAATCGAGGTATTTCGGTCCCGCGATGGCGGCAAGCTCTGACGACATGCCGTCGTCGTTCAAGCCTTCAAACCGAAAGTAATTGGCCAAGGCGATATAGGCACGTCCGGCATGGCTGATGCCGGTAAACGTTCCATGCGCGATGATATTGAGAGCCTGCGGTCCCCGGTAGTCGGGATGGGCACGCCAGGAAATGTCGGCCAGCAGGCAGGCCGCCTGACGGTAGCGTGCGTCCTCCTCGCTCTCATTCACCCCGAAGACCGGAAACATGCGGCCTGTCCAGGTTGCCAGCTCACGGGCGTGTTCGGGTGAACGGGCGCGCAGGATTGCCAGCTCACCGGCTGCCGTCAGTAGCGGATCACGTGCAGCCTCGGCCGCACCCAGGAGCGAATAGAGATATCCCTCGCGCACGCCAAGCGCCGAGAAACTCACCCGTGACGCCTTCATGGCAATCAACGTCTCCTGCAACGCCACTGCACCATAGGGCAACAGTCCGCGGCGATTGCGGGAAATTGCCTTGATCGCGTTTATCTTGGATTGCTTCATCGCCGCAACTTCGCCGAGGAATTCGATCGCAGGTTTGGCGTCGATCTCGTAAGCCTGCATCATGTGCAGCGGATAACCGGTAATCTCCATGTGCAGCTTGGCGATGTTTCGCCAGGTACCGCCAACCGCATAGAAAGTGCGGCCTGCCCCACCGGGCAACACTGTCGAACCCTTGAGCGATTGACGGGCGATTGCGCGCGCCTTGCTGATCGAATTGCCGGACATTTCTGCCAGTCTCAGCCCGCCAAGCGGCAAAGTTTGGCCACCCGAATGCGAGCTGCCCTTGACATCGACCAGTTCAAGCGAACCGCCCCCCAGATCGCCCGCGATCCCATCAGGCCTGTGGTAGCCGGCGATGACGCCAAGGGCTGAGAACCGGGCTTCTTCCTCCCCGGTCAGAAGTCGAATGCGGCGGTCCAGAATGGCTTCCGCGGCGGCAATGAAGGCCGCGCCGTTTTCGGCCTCACGAGCCGCTGCAGTGGCCAGAACATGTATTTCGGACGCACGCGCCTGCTCCGACAACGCCCGGAACCGCTTCAGGGCAGCGAGCGCACGGGCAATGCCGGTTTCGTCCATCTTGCCGGTTGCAACCAGACCCTTGCCCAGGCCGCACAGGACTTTCTCATTGAACAGCACGGACGGCGCCCGGTTGAGCCCCTCATAAATGACAAGGCGCACCGAGTTTGAGCCGATATCGATGACAGAAACCGGATGTATGCCCGGCAGTCGGCCCTGCGCTTCCGATTCCACCATGTCTAAGGCGCTCTATGGTTAGGGCGACGCGTTCCGCAGCGGCGGAGCGAGACCAGGGACACAACTTTCAGCGCCCTTATATATTGCATTAGCGAGAACCGAAACCCGGCAGAAATAACCCACGGCAAGAATCCCCAGCTACCGGAGGCAGATCTCAGCTCCCAAGGGAGAGAGAAACCGCCTTTCGGCTGTGGCTGGAGCAGGCCCGGGATCTCCGGCAGGTACGATACCATGACGTTCAAAGACCGCGTGACGGGTCTGGACCATTCGCAAGAAACCACAAATCAGCGGGTGCTGCGCGATGCCCGGGCCAGCCGGTCGGCGATCAGCTTGGGAGCATTCGATTTCAAGGCTTCGCCTCTGCCCGAGAGACTTGGATTGGTCATGAAATACACCTGCGCATTGAATGGTTCTTCATCCTCGCCAGCCTCGATCCGGCGGGACGTACCGTCGGGCAATATCTCGTAACTCTGCTGATTATCAATCATGTTCCCGAGCATGATCTGCAAAAGCACCTGTTCATGCACAGTCTTGTTGATCAGCGGCACAAGGGTTTCAACGCGGCGATCAAGGTTGCGCGGCATCAGATCTGCCGAGCTGATATAGACCAGAGCTTCGGGCGACGGCAGGCCATGGCCATTGCCAAAGCAGTAGATCCGGCTGTGTTCAAGAAACCGCCCGACTATCGACTTGACGTAAATATGCTCGGAAAGGCCCGGAACCTGCGGCCTGAGGCAACAAATGCCGCGAACAACAAGATCTATTTCCACCCCGGCCTGACTGGCGCTGTAGAGCGCGTCGATGATTTCCGGATCCACCAGGGAGTTCATCTTCATCCAGACCGCAGCCGGCCGGCCGGCCCTGGCATGTTCGATCTCGGCTTCGATATTGGCGAGAATGCGCGCGCGCAGATTGAGCGGCGATATCGCCAGCCGGTTCATGTCCTTGGGCTCACCATAACCGGTGATGAAATTGAACACGTGCGCCGTATCGCGCGCCACGACAGGATCACAGGTGAAATAGGACAGATCGGTGTAAATCTTCGCCGTGATCGGGTGATAATTGCCTGTGCCGAGATGGCAATAGGTGATCAATTTGCCCTCTTCCCGCCGGACAATCAGTGACATCTTCGCATGGGTCTTGAGTTCAATGAAGCCGAAGACCACCTGGACCCCGGCCCGCTCAAGGTCCCGGGCCCAGCGGATATTGGCCTCCTCGTCAAACCGCGCCTTGAGCTCGACCAGAGCCGTGACCGACTTGCCGGCTTCGGCGGCATCGATCAGGGCACGCACGATAGGGCTGTCGTTGGAGGTGCGGTAAAGGGTCTGCTTGATTGCCAGAACATCCGGATCACGCGCGGCCTGAAACAGGAACTGCACGACCGCGTCAAACGATTCATACGGGTGATGAACGACCAGGTCCTTCTCGCGAATTGCCGCAAAGGTATCGCCGGCATGTTCGCGGATGCGTTCGGGAAACCGGGCATTATAGGGCTCGAATTTGAGATCGTCGCGTGGTGCCTTGGTGATTTCCGACAGCGTGTTGAGCGCCAGCAGGCCAGGCAGTACGGCCACACGGTTTTCCGGTACGTTGGTTTCATGAACCACGAACTCGCGCAGGCTTTGCGGCAGTTCCGAATCAAACTCGATCCGGATAACCGAGCCCCTGCGGCGGCGCTTGAGCGCGCTTTCGAACAGGCGGACAAGATCCTCGGCCTCTTCCTCGACCTCGATATCGGAATCGCGGATGACCCGGAAGGTGCCCGAACCGCGAACCTCGTATCCGGGGTAAAGCGAGCTGATGAACAGGCTGACAACATCTTCAAGCGTGATGTAGCGGATCGCGCCTTCAAGATCAGGCAAGCGCAGGAAGCGGTCGAGCGCGACTGGCAGACGGATCAGTGCCGTCATCGGCTCGTTGGCGGCCTTCGAGGCCAGTTGCAGGCAGATCGAGAAACCCAGATTGGGAATAAACGGGAACGGATGCGCCGGATCGATCGACAGGGGTGTGAGCACCGGAAAGATCGATTGCAGGAACTGGTCTTCAAGCCAGGCCATATCGCCGTCAACGAGCACCGAGGGACGGACAATGTAGATGTTCTCGGCCGCCAGATTCTGTTGCAGAATTGCGAGTGAGGCCTGCTGTTCGAGCTGCAACCCGTCGATCTCTCCAAGGATCTGGTCAAGCTGTTCATTCGGTGACAGACCGTCTGGCGAGCGGTTGGTGATGCCTTCACGCACCTGACCTTCAAGTCCGGCGACGCGGACCATGAAAAACTCATCCAGGTTGGCTGCGGAAATCGACAGGAACCTGACCCGCTCAAGCAGCGGATGGGCACCGTTGAGGGTTTCCTCTAAGACGCGGCGATTGAACTGGAGCCAGGAAAACTCCCTGTTGATAAAGCGCTTGGGACTGGTCAGAAGCTCCTCCGGCGTGATGTCCGATGTGATCGGATCGATCCGCAGTTCACTTCCACTTGCACCCTCGAGATTGTCCATTCTGCACTCCAACGCCCCTGTTGCGGAATTGACCGTCTATAGCACAAGAACGAAGGAACTATGACACTTCAATGTCGCTTGCTCCGGCGTCCATTTCAGCCAGCACTTCGGCGGCCAGTGCACGGGAAATTTTCGTTCCGCGCGCCAGAGCCAGCTGATCCAGGCGGGTCACTATGATGCGGGCTGCGGCAAGCGAACGCTCCATGCGCGCAACCAGCCAGGCAATGATCTTGTCGTCGACCACGAGCTGACGGTCGGAAAACAGCTTGACCATGACCTTGGCCAGCAACTCCTCATCCGGTTCTGCGATCTCGACAACCGTCGCGGCTTTCAGGCGGGACGCCAGATCGGGCAATCGGACATTCCAGCCAGCAGGCCAGAGCCGGCTGGTAATCAACACGGCGCTTCCATGCTCGCGCACAGCATTGATGAGGTGAAACAGCGCTGTTTCATCAAAGCCGGTGTGGTCGATATCCTCAATGAGCACCGGACCTAGCGCCGCATGCTCAAGCACCATCGGGTCAGGCTTGCCAATATCCACTCTGGTTGCGCCAACCAGCTCGGCCCAGATGCTGGCCAGATGCGTCTTTCCCGACCCCGTCGGTCCGGCCAGAACCACAACAGGCGACGGCCAATCGGGCCAGCGATCAACAATCGACACAGCTGCGCTCAAACGATCCGATACAATCAGATCATCGCGGCCAGACGCCGGATCATGATCAAATTCCAGAGGCAACTGCCGTGTGGCGGGCGGTTTGTTCATCACTCGCTCGCAATGTCGTCAGCCGGGCCGCCGGTTTGGGAAACCGGGCGCTGGTTACCGTGATAGAGATCGCTGTCGAGGTAGCGCGAGATTGCAAAGCGCACCAGAACGCCAACCGAAGCTGCGGCAGGCACGGCAATCAGCATCCCGACAAAACCGAACAATGCGCCGAAGGCAAACAGCGCAAACATCAGCCAGACAGGATGCAAGCCGACGGATTTGCCGACCAGCCGCGGCTGCAGGATGTTGCCTTCGAAGAACTGCCCCACCGCGAAGACCGCGACCACCGCACCGATCATCACGAAATCCGGCCAGAACTGGACAATGGCGACGACCAGAGCCAGCACCAGACCGACCATGGAGCCGACATAGGGAATGAAACTGATCAGACCGGCAAAAAGACCGATCAACAGACCGAAATTCAGCCCGACAAGAGACAGACCGACTGCGTAGATCAGACCAAGAATGATGCAGACGCTGCCCTGCCCCCGCACGAAACCGGCAATTGTCGCGTCAATCTGTTTGGCAAGATGGCGCACTGTGCCGACATGATCCCGCGGCACCCATTTGTCGACCTTGGCAACCATGTTGTCCCAGTCGAGCAGCAGATAAAAGGCAACCACCGGCGTCACCACGAACAAAGCCGCGATATCGAGCAGCGCCATTCCGGAATTCCAGATCTGCTGGAAGATCGTTCCGACCAGACCGGCGCCTTCTTTGAGAAGAGCGGCGAAGCTGTCCTTGATCTGGCCAAGCTGGTCACTGATCCAGCTGGGCAACAAGCTCGATTCCGACATCAGCAGCGTTTGCAACTGGGTGATGTAGCCCGGAATCCGGCCGCCGAGATCAGCCGCCTGGGTGACCAGAATTGGGATCACCACAACCAGTGAGACCGCAAACAGCGCAATGAACGTGATCAGAATGGCAAGGGTTGCCATCAACCGGGAAAATCCACGACGCTCAAACCAGTCGGCCACGGGGTCGAGAAAATAGGCCAGCGCCATGCCCGCGATGAAAGGCAGCAGGATGGAGCGGAACACCATCAGGAAGCCGATCGCCACGGCCAGAGCCAGCAGCCAGAAGAAGATTTGGCGGCGCAGGGCCGCGCGGTCAACGTGAGTGGTCATGGTTGCCTCGTTCTCAAGCCCGCGTCAGCCGGCCACACTCTTCATATATCATGTTTCTTCTTCGGCACCGGTCATGTGCCTGAGCCAGGTGACGAGATAGGCGCTGGCCGAAGCGATGGTCAAGATTGCGACCGCATAGACCATCCATCCGATTATGCCGTCAAGACGGGCCAATCCGGCCAGGTCAGCGAGGACGATCACCAGCAGAATGATCTGCATCATCGTGTTTGCCTTGGAGACCAGCAGCGGCCGCATTTCGACGGGATTGTCGAGCAGGCTGGACAGCACCACGGCCGCAATGATCATTGCATCCCGCGACACAGCCAATATCACCAGCCAGTTGGGCAATACGCCAAGCCAGCCGAGCATGATAAATACACTGACCAGGAGAAACTTGTCGGCAACCGGATCGAGCCAGGCACCAAGTTCCGATTTCTGATTGAATTGGCGTGCAATGAAGCCGTCGAGCCCGTCGGAAATCCCGGCCAGCACGAACAGCACAAACGCCATCAGCATCTCGCCATTGATCATCACCATGATGATCAATGGCACCATTACAAACCGGGCAATCGTGATGAAATTGGGCAGCGTCATGAGCAGCGAACAATCCTGAGAGGCTCTGATATGGCGATTGATCGTCGCGTTTCCAATCTATTTCATGCTCTGTAACACAGATAGTCACGGTTTTCCCGGCGTTTATAGCTCCGTGGAGCAAGCGGCGTCTTGCGAAATTGGCTGCAAAATGCCATCCCCCGAGCATACGAAGCTCCTTTGAAACCCAAGGAGGGGAAGCCCAGATGGCTGATCCGAAAAATGGCCTCACCTATGCACAGGCGGGCGTCGATATCGATGCCGGCAATGAGATGGTCAACCGCATCAAGCCGCTGGTTCGCTCCACACGGCGACCCGGCGCGGATGGCGAGATCGGCGGCTTCGGCGGCCTGTTCGATCTGAAGGCTGCAGGCTTCACCGATCCGGTACTGGTGGCTGCAAATGACGGTGTCGGCACCAAGCTGAAAGTGGCAATCGAAGCCGGAATTCACGACACGGTCGGCATTGATCTGGTCGCGATGTGCGTCAACGACCTGGTGGTTCAAGGGGCTGAGCCGCTGTTCTTTCTGGACTACTTCGCAACCGGAAAGCTTGATCCCGAACAGGGTGCGGCGATCGTTGCCGGCATTGCACAGGGCTGCCTGCAAGCGGGATGCGCACTGATCGGCGGAGAGACCGCGGAAATGCCGGGCATGTACCGCGACGGCGATTACGATCTGGCGGGCTTCGCGGTGGGTGCAGCCGAGCGCGGACAATTGCTGCCGGCCGGCACACTTGCCGAGGGTGACGTTCTCCTGGGCCTGGCCTCCTCCGGGATCCATTCGAACGGCTATTCGCTGGTTCGCCGGATTGTCGAGCTGAGCGGGCTTGATTACGCCGCGCCTGCGCCATTCGATGCTTCGACCAGCCTTGGCGCGGCTCTCTTGGAGCCAACCCGGATCTATGTCAAATCGCTGCTTGCGGCGATCCGCGAGACCGGCGCGATCCGGGCTCTGGCCCATATTACCGGCGGCGGCTTTCCCGAGAACCTTCCACGCGTGCTGCCCGAGGGACTTGCCGCAGAGATTGATCTGGGCGCGATCAAGCCGCCAGCGGTGTTTTCGTGGCTGTCGCGGACCGGCGGCGTTGCGGCAGAGGAAATGCTGCGCACCTTCAATTGCGGCGTCGGCATGATTGTGGTGGCCGCACAAGCCGACGTGGACCGCGTTCAGAGCGCGCTCGAAGCGCAAGGCGAAAGCGTCATACGGCTTGGAAAGCTGACAAAACGCACGGATAACGGACCCGGTGTGATTTACCAGGGAACGCTGGCACTGTGAGTGACAAGCCGAAAGTCCCTGTTGCGGTCCTGATCTCCGGTCGGGGTTCGAACATGGGCGCGCTGATTGCCGCGTCGCTGCACGGGGATTTTCCGGCAAAAATCGTTTCGGTGATTTCGGACAAGCCGGACGCCAAGGGCCTCGAACATGCCCGCGGCTTTGGCATACAGGCATTGGCCATCCCGCGCGCCGACTATGCGAGCAAGGCCGAGCACGAAGCTGCGGTAACCGCGGCCCTCGACGCCTCCGGGGCGCGGATCATTGCGCTTGCCGGCTATATGCGGCTGTTGTCGGGTGACTTCGTTCGCCGCTATGCCGGACGGATGATCAACATCCACCCTTCCCTGCTTCCGGCCTTTCCGGGGCTGGCGACGCATGAGCGGGCGCTTGCGGCGGGTTGCCGGGTGCATGGCTGCACCGTCCATTTCGTGACGGAAGGCATGGATGAAGGCCCGATCATCGAGCAGCACGCTGTACGCGTTGAACGGGACGACACACCAGACACACTTGCAGCGCGCGTGCTTGAAGCCGAGCACCGGATCTATCCGGCAGCGCTTGCCATGCTGGCGCGCGGCGACGTGCGCATGGGCGGCGACGGACTGGCGAAATTCAGAGATGATGCCGGCTCCTGAAAAACAGCACCGACTGTACGCCGGCCAAAATCGACAGCACCGAGCGGCGTCCGGCATGATGCGCAGCGCAACGCGCTGGCATGGATTCCGTGTGTACGCCTGAAATTCAGGTCTTCGACTCCGTGATCCGGCAATGCCGTTTACTTGTCGATTTCAATCTTTGACAACTACATCAGCGCATTGGGTCATAGACCAACCGCCAAATTTTGGTAACCTGCGCACTTTAACCACAATTTATTATCGGAGATGCCATGCTTTCGCTTTACGGACTTCTCGACAAGGTAATCCAAAAGGGCCGCTTGACGATAACCGACGCCAAGGGCGGCGTGCATACGTTCGGCGGCAGGGAACCCGGCCCCGAATCCGCCATCCGCTTTACCACCAAGGCCGCGGAATGGAAGATATTTCTCAATCCGGAACTCAATGCGCCCGAAGCCTATATGGACGGCGAGCTGGTGGTGGATGATGGCAGTATCCATGACCTGGTGATGCTGTTTTACGCCAACAAACGCCAGTTTGACCGCACGCCGAACCAGATTTTCTGGGACAGTCTGTTGCGCAGGTTCCGCCGGTTTCACCAGAACAATGTGCTGAGCCGAGCGCGTGAAAACGCCAAGGCGCATTACGATATCGGCGAGGAGATCTACAGATTGTTCCTCGACCGCGACATGCAATATTCCTGCGCCTATTTCCCGGAGGGCACGGAAACCATTGAACAGGCGCAAACAGCCAAGAAGCGCCACATCGCAGCCAAACTCAATCTGAAGTCCGGACAGAAGATTCTCGACATTGGTTGCGGCTGGGGCGGAATGGCGCTCTATCTCGCCCATGTCGCCGATGTCGAGGTGCTGGGCGTGACGCTGTCGGAGCGGCAGCTCAAGGTTGCCCGCCGCCGCGCCGAAATCCTCGGCGTCAGCGACCGGGTCAAATTCGAACTGATCGACTACCGGGAGGTCCAGGGCAAGTTCAACCGCGTCGTGTCTGTGGGCATGCTCGAGCATGTCGGGGCGCCCTATCTCAAGCCCTATTTCATGACTGTCCGGGACCGGTTGACGGATGACGGCGTGGCGCTGATCCACTCGATCTCGACCAAATCGCCACCCGGATACACCGGCCCGTTCATTCGGAAATACATCTTTCCCGGCGGCTACTCGCCGTCGCTCTCGGAGACTGTGGCGGCAGTTGAACCGACAGGATTGTGGCTGCTGGATTGCGAGATCTGGCGCTGCCACTATGGCTACACGTTGCAGCACTGGCGCGAACGCTTCCTGGCCAACCGGGAGATCGCAGCAGAGATAATGGACGAACGGTTTTGCCGGATGTGGGAGCTTTATTTGTCGACCGCCGAGCGGGTGTTCCTGCAGGGCTCAAGCAATGTCTTCCAGCTGCAGCTCGGCCGCGAACGCGACGCCGTGCCGATCACGCGCGACTATGTCGGCGCGGAAGAAGTCCGGATTGCCAGCCTGGAAAGCGAGTTCCTGGAAAGGGTCGTTGCCAGCGCCGCCGAGGCGCTGGACGCGTAACGCTGAGTTCTGGAACTCGGCAACGAAACCGCAGTCAAAACAAATCCGATGCTTGGAAACCAGCTTTAACTTTGGTCCATTCGGTGGAAATGCAATCGCTGTTCCAGCAATTGCAAAGCCTCGTCCGGACTGGAGCAGAACGCATCCTGGGTTTTGTCCAAGGTCTCACCCTTGCAATATTCGATGATCGCCGATTCTGGGGTCAACTCACCGCTCAGAACACGGGTTTCCAAGTCTGAAGTTTCCAATCCTGCGGCGGCAGCCAAGCCGCTCACGCAGGCCCCCGAACACGCCAGGACCAAAGTGAGCTTCATTTCGGCGTGTCCATAATCGTTTTCATGGCTTTGTCCGCCATGTAAGTCAGGCCGCTCCGGCTCAATTTATTGTAATAAATCAGACTGGTAAAAGGGTTCTTGTTGTAAGGCTTCACATTGTTGTCGAGATCAATCTCGATGACAAGGCGAGCACCAGGAAGCGCCTGACCCTGCATAACATGAAGCAAACCCATTTTGGGATGAGGACAGATTTCGTAAAGCGTTCCGTCAGATGCAGTTATATCGAAATGCGTGTGACCGCCTTCAACATGATTTGAGACATATCCACGGCTTGTCTGCAATTGCGCCGCCCGTGCAAGCACAGTCGCGACATCAAACTGCCCAGCATACGCCGGGACACAAAACATCAGCGCCAACGAGACGATACCGTAAGTAAGTTTCCGTGCCATATGCAACCACCATCGCATGAGGACTCTCAACTACTAATTGTGAATTATGCCACAACAGGGGATCAATGCAACCATGTACGCGAAGGAGGCTACCGCTTGTGTGTGCCCGGAGGCACAACTTTCCCCTGCGCTGAGCTGGCGGACGAGCGCCCTTCACCAAGGTGCGCAATCAAGCCGGATATTTCATCCGCGGGCAGTCTGCGCAAAACTATTGTCGCCCGGCTCGATTGCAGCCGGACAACAATAGCGATTTTCAACGGGAATTCCTTGCCGTGTCAGGCAAGTTCCGGCGTAATATCAAGCGTGCCCGACGTGGCGTGCGAATAGGGGCAGACCTTATGGCCGCCGGCGATCAGGTCTTCGGCGACATCCTTGTCGATGCCCGGCAGATCGACCTTGATCTTGACGTCAAGGCCAAAGCCCACGTCCTCGCGCGGACCGATGCCGACCGTGACGGTCACGTTGGCGTCATCGGGAACCTTTACCTTTTTCTGGCCGGCATAGAATTTCAACGCGCCGAGAAAACAGGCCGCGTAACCTGTGGCGAACAGCTGCTCCGGGTTCACACCGCCACCGGGGCCGCCCATCTCGGTTGGAACCGCCAGATTGACGTCAACCGCTCCGTCATGGGTCTTGGAGGAGCCGTCACGGCCGCCGGTGGCGGTCGCAGACGTACTGTAGACAATTTTCGAGACCATGGTCATTTTCCTTAGTTTGCGATTTAGTCGTGCACGATATATATAGTTAAATCTCACACCATTCAAGCCGTTGCGCTACCGGGATGCGCGAAATAGGGTCGCATGAGAGGAGAAAAACAAAATGACGGATGCAAACTTGCCCGATGGTTTCAGATTACGGCCCGAGTCGATGCTGTGTTTTGACATCTATGCGACCCATCATGCCGTCTGTCAGGTCTACCAGCCGCTGCTGTCAAAGCTCGGGCTAACCTACCCGCAATATCTGGTGATGACCGTATTGTGGGAACAAGACGGGCAGACAGTGGGGCAGCTCGGCGACCGGCTTGACCTCGCCTCCTCCACTCTCACGCCGCTGATCAAGCGGATGGAGAGCCAGGGCCTCCTCGAGCGCAAACGCGACAAGTCCGACGAACGCAAGGTTCGCGTGAAGCTGAGCAAGGCCGGTGTTAACCTGGAGCATGACGCCAGCCATGTGCCAGGCTGCGTGGCGGCAGCCTTCGGCCTTTCGATAGAGCAGTTTCTGCAGTTGCATGAAATGCTGGGGCACGTGCGGCAATCACTCAAGTCGCATTCGGACAGCGAGGTCGCCTAGGCCCGCGGCGAAGCTTCCGCCCTGGCCATTGCCATCATCATGGCACGGTAGGATCTGCCCTCTATCTGCGAATCTTCAAGACCCAGACTGCCGGCAAACACACCGACACGGTTTGCCCAGTGCATCAAGCTGTCGGCATCGTCTGTCATCACCGCAATCTCGACAAAGCACCCGAGCCCATCGAGCTGATCAAGCGTGATGTGAAAATCCCCGGCAAAATAGATATCGCGTTTCTTGGTCAGCCGTCCGGTCTCGACAAAGCCGAGCGCCGACAGCATCTCCAGCGCCTTGTCCGAGCCATCAAGGTCCATCGCCACGCATCGATCCGATCCGGGTCCTTTGCAGATCCAGAGCACGCGGCCTGACGGTTGCATCAGCCGCATCACCTGCTGTTGATCGTTTGATTCCAGCCGGCCGTCGGCCTGGTCCAGAAATATATCGGTTTCAACGTTGCCGAGAGTGAAAGGAACCGCTCCCATTGAGAGGATTTTCGACCGGACCGGCTCGAGTATATCAACCCGGAACTTGCGTTCGACCTCATAGCGCCCAAGAAAATGGTCGCCGGGATCGCAGAGCATGCCTTTGGCCTGCAATGTCGCAGCCGATGATGAGAGGTCAGGCACCTGTCAGTCCTTCTTCACCCACACCCGTGTGTCGTGGAACGCAGCACCGCCATAGGGAGCGCAGGAATCGGCACCGGTGAGCGTGTTGATGCCCTCACCGCCCTCGAAGGCGGAATTGGGCCAGAGACCTTCATGAATAACAACGCCCTGCCGCTGCCCCGCATCGAGCCTTGCCGGCATGGCGACCTCACCACGGCTGTTGCCGAGCCGCACCTTGTCGCCGTCGGCGATGCCAAGGCCCGCGGCATCATCCGGATGGATAAGCAATTCCGGGCGCTTTTCCTTGGCTTTCGATGATGGCGTTTCGGCAAAGGTGGAGTTCAGGAACGAGCGGGATGGCGAGGTTGCCAGCCGGAAGGGATGCTCCGCATCGGCGCTTTCAATCAACTCGACATGATCCGGAAACTCCGGCAATTGCGCGACGGGCCCCTGGGGCCCCATGCGCTTGGGCGGCTTGTTGGCAGCGGGCGTTCCGGTCCAGTCCGGACGGAAGCGGTACTTGCCGCCCCTGTGGCCAAAGCCGGTGAGGAAATGTGCAGTTTCGAAATCAACCTGAACATCTGCCCATTTATCCGCCTTGAAGCTGTCGAAATCGCCAAGCTCACGTTTTTTAAGCATGACGTCGATGTGCTGGCGCTCGCTCAGGCCGAAGCCTTCCTTGCCGGCAACACCGAGTCGTTTGCCCAGCTCCTCGATCACGTAATGGTTGGGTTTCGGGCCTTCGGGCGGATCTACCAGCCTGGGTCCGAGTACGATGTGCTGGTGACCACCACCGCGATAGATGTCGTCATGCTCGAGAAACATGGTTGCGGGCAGCACCACATCGGCAAGCCGGGCGGTGTCGGTAATGAACTGCTCGTGCACCGCAAGGAACAGATCCTCGCGCATCAGGCCCTCGATGACCTTGCGCTGCTCTGGCGCCACATTGGCGGGATTGGTGTTCTGGATCATCATGGCGGTCACTGGCGGGCCGCCATTTAACGCATCCGCCTCACCGGTCAGCACGCGACCGATCTTGGACTGGTCGAGCCAGCGCCGGCCAGGATCGAAATTCTTGCGGCCCTCGAGCAATGACTTGTCGAGCCGGAACAGGTCTGAATTGGAATGAAACGCACCGCCGCCTTCGTACTGATAGCTGCCTGTCACCACTGCCAGCGACAGCGCCGCGTGCATGTTGACCGCACCGTTGCGCTGTCTTGTGAAGCCGTAGCCAAGCCGGAAGAAGGTCCGCCTTGTGGTGCCGACCAGCCGCGCAAACGCCTCTATTTCAGCGACTGGCACGCCGCAAATCGCTTCCGCCCATTCCGGTGTGCGGTCCTGCAGATGTGATTCAAGGCCCGCCGGGTCGTCACTGAATTTGTTGAGATAATCGCGATCGGCCAAACCTTCGCGAAACAGCACATGCATCACCGCGCAGGCAAAAGCGCCATCGGTGCCGGGCTTGAGCAGAACCTTGATATCGGCCTGTTTCATGGTCGGCGTGTCGTAGATATCGATGACCACGATCTTGGCGCCGCGCTGCTTGCGGGCGCGCATGGCATGGGTCATGACATTGACCTGGGTGGACACCGCATTTGTGCCCCAGATCACAACGCAATCGGACTTTGCCATCTCGCGCGGATCGGAGCCACGCATGGCTCCTGCGCCCATGGCGAAGCCGGTCCAGGCCATGTTGGTGCAGAAACTGTCGAACTGGTTGGAATAGCCCTTGGCATGGCGGAGACGGTGAATGCCGTCGCGCTGCACCAGTCCCATGGTACCCGCATAATAGTTGAGCCAGACTGTTTCAGGCCCGAACCTGGCTTCTGCCAATTCGAACTTTTCAGCTATCAGATCTAGGGCGACGTCAAAGCTTGCCTCTTTCCACCGCCCCTCACCTTTTGCGCCTGAACGGACCAGCGGCTTGAGCAGCCGGTCGGGATGGTTGATCCGCTCCGAATAGCGCGCCACCTTGGCGCAGATGACGCCGGCGGTGTAGCTGTTGGCCGGATCGCCCCGCACCCGGCCGATACGATTGCGCGACAGCAATTCGACTTCCAGTGCGCAGGTCGACGGGCAATCATGCGGACAGGCCGAATGGCCGATGCCAGTGGCGGCTGCAGAATCAAGGGAGGCGGAATCAATGGGGGTCGCGTCGTTCATGCTTTCTCTATAAGAGAATTCGCAACGCCGCGCCACGGTTCCGCCGTGTCTATCAGATCAAATCAGGGACGCATCACGCCAGACGATGAATTACCGCCACAGCTATCATGCGGGCAATTTCGCCGATGTGCTCAAGCACGCGGTGCTGGCCCAGATCATCACCTATCTCAAGCGCAAGGATGCGGCGTTCCGGGTCATCGACACCCATGCGGGCATCGGGGTCTACAATCTGTCATCGGTCGAGGCGCAGAAGACCGGCGAATGGCGCGACGGCATCGGCCGGGTAATCGGAGCGGAACTCTCTGACGAACTGAAAGAATTTCTGGCGCCGTGGCTGGCCGCAGTCGAAACGCTCAATCCCGAAGGCGGTGTCAGCCACTATCCGGGATCACCCAAAATTGCCCGGCTGGTGATGCGCAAGCAGGACCGGCTGACGGCCATCGAGTTGCATCCGGAAGACGCGCAACAGCTCAGAAGCGCCTTTGAGGGTGATTATCAGACCAGGGTGATTGAACTTGACGGCTGGTTGTCGCTGGGCGCGCACCTGCCGCCCAAGGAGAAGCGCGGCCTGGTGCTGATCGATCCGCCGTTCGAGGCGGAAGGCGAATATGACCGGATGATCGACGGGCTGGCGCGGGCCACACGGCGTTTTCCCGGCGGCACCTATATGCTGTGGCACCCGATCAAGGCAGACAGCCCGCTTGCAGCCTTCGACAAGAAGCTGATCGCCCTTGGCCGTCCAAATACGCTCACGGTGCGTTTGCTGGTGCGCGACAACATCACCGCGCCGGGGCTCAACGGATCAGGGCTGGTGATCATCAACCCGCCGTTCACCCTTCAGGCCGAACTGAAGACAATTCTGCCCGAACTGACCCGGTTGCTGGCGCAAGGCACCGGCGCCGTATCGGACGTCCGGATGCTAGTTGGCGAGAGCTGACGGGCTTTCCGGCTTGCCCAAGAGCGCCAGCACACCTTATACCGTGACTCGCATCCTGTTTGGAGGACCGGTCATGACCATGAAATGCCTGACAATCGCATTTGCAACAACGCTCGCCGCTTCGCTGTTGAGCTTTGCAAGTCCTGCCCTTGCCTTCGGCGGCAGCAACTTCCCAGCCTGTGACGCACCGCAAGTGCTGTCATACATCCAGAAGCGGTTTGTGTGGAATGACCGTCACGTGCTCAAGCGCGGTTTGGCGATCGAGACCATTGACCGTGTCCACCGCAACCGCAGCCGGTATGGTGACCAGTATTGGTCGATCCCGCGGCTCTACTGCCATGGCACCGCCTATATGAATGATGGCCACAAGCGCCAGATCTGGTGGCTGATCGAAGGTGGACAGGGGTTTGCCGGAATTGGCGACAATCTCGAATACTGCATCTCCGGGCTCGACCCGCTTAAGGTTCATGGCGCCTGGTGCAGATCGGTTCGCTGACCAGGTCATGACGAAACCCGGCCTGTTCAGGATTCTGCTGGCCTTGCCAGTGCTTGCGCTGCTTGCTTGCAGTGCCGACGAAGGTGCTCCGGCGGCGCAGGCGGGGACCGGCAAGGCTGTCGCTGGCATCGCCGATGCTCCCCTCGGATCAGGATTTGATTTCTATGTTCTGGCGCTGTCCTGGTCGCCGTCCTACTGCCTGGTCGAAGGTGAGCGCGCCAATCAGCAGCAATGCGCAGAAGACCGCGATCTTGGATTTGTCGTGCACGGCCTCTGGCCGCAATATGAATCGGGTTTTCCCGAATTCTGCCCGTCTCGCGATCCTGACCGGGTGCCCTCGCAATTGGGCCGCAATTATCTCGACATCGTGCCGACCATGGGACTGATCGGTCATCAATGGCGCAAGCACGGCTCCTGCTCCGGGTTATCCCAGCAGGACTATTTCAAAGCGCTGCGGGCCGCCCGCAATCGCATCACTGTGCCGGACGCCTTTGCGCTCGAGCAGCTGCCAGCGCGCATCGACGCGTTTGAAGCCGAGAATGCCTTCATCGCCGCCAATCCGGGCATGAAGCGCGACGGGATTTCCGTGCAATGCCAGCGCGGACTGTTGCGCGAGGTCCGGATCTGCATGACACCGTCGCTTGAATATCGCAGCTGTGGCGAGATCGACCGCAATGGCTGCAAGATCAGAAACCTGAACCTTCCCGAACCGGACTGAGCCATGCAGGCTGTTTTTTACGAAGAAAAGAGAAAACCATGATGAAGATCCTCTATTCGCCCGCCTCCCCCTATTCGGCCAAGGTCCGGATGGCCGCACAGTTCGCCGGTCTCGATGCCGAAGCCGTGCTCACCGACACCAATGCCGCGCCGGCCCAATTGATCGACAACAATCCGCTGGGCAAGATCCCGACGCTGATTACCGATGAAGGCCAGTCGGTCTTCGACAGCCGTGCCATTATGCAGTTTATCGACCGTGCCGGCAACAAGCGCATTTACCCTCGCAACGCCGCCAAGCGCACCGATGCGGAAGTCATGGAAGCCCTGGCCGACGGCATTTGCGACTGCCTGCTGGCCATCATGTATGAGCGCCGGTTCCGTCCGGCCGAGATCGTTCATCAGGCATGGATCGACAAGCAATGGACCAAGGCGACCCGTGCGCTTGACTATCTCGAAGCCAACCTTCCACGCATCACCAAGGCCCCGAATGGCGGTCACTTTGCGATCGCCGCAATGCTCGGCTATCTCTCCTTGCGGTTTCCGGGGCAGTGGGAACGCGGACGGCCGAAGCTCAAGCGCTGGAGCGCAAAATTTGCCGCAAGTTTCCCCGAACTCGACGCCATGTTGCCAAAAGCGTGACGGCACGGCCCGATAAGGAAGTCGGGATCGCCCACATGTTTGCCGCTGCCCGCTATTCGCTGGGCGGCGTCAAACGGCTATGGGGCGAGACGGCCTTCCGGCACGAGGTGCTGGCCTTTGCCCTGATCACCGTGTTGTTCTATTTCTCCGGCGTACCGCTCTGGGGCTATGTCGGGGCAACCCTGCTTTTCCTGCTGACAGTCTCGATAGAGGCGCTGAACACCGCCGTGGAGGAAATTACCGATCACGCCTCCCCCGACTACTCGGACATGGCCCGCCACGCCAAGGATCTCGGGTCCTTCGCGGTATTCTGCCTTTTGCTGGCCAACGCAATCTGGGCAATGTTCGTTCTGTGGTCTCACTGGATACCGCTTGCCGCGTGACGGCAGAGCGACCGGGAAGACAAGCCTGTCTCTCTCAAATGTGAATGCATCACATCAACCGCCCGGCCAAAAAGCCGGTCGTTGATGTGGCAATTCCACTTCCAGTCATTATCTTTGACTCAAGCCATCGACCAACCACCGGAACATCGGAACCATCATGACAGAAACAACCCAGCCGCTGCGGATCGACATCATTTCGGATGTGGTGTGTCCGTGGTGCATTGTCGGCTACAGCCAGTTGACGCAGGCGCTTGAGGCCACCGGGACGGCGCATGAAATCCACTGGCATCCGTTCGAACTCAATCCGGAGATGGGCCCCGAGGGCCAGAACCTGGGCGAACACATCACCGAGAAGTATGGCAGCACCCGCGAGCAATCGCTGGAAAGCCGCAAGCAGCTGACCCAACTGGGCGCCGGACTGGGATTCGAGTTCAATTTCGCTGACGACATGCGCATGCACAACACATTCAATGCGCACCAGCTGATCCACTGGGCCAACACACAGAATCTTGGCAACGCGCTGGAGCAGGCCCTGTTCGCTGCCCACTTCACGCACCGGCGTGACCTGTCGGACATCAATGTGTTGGTCGATGTGGCTCGGGAAACCGGCCTTGATGCCACCGAGGCAAAGGCCGTGCTGGAGGACCAGCGCTTTGCCGAAGACGTGCGAAAGATCGAAAGTTTTTGGGTTCAGCAGGGCATCCGCGGTGTGCCGGCCATTGTTTTCGATCAGAAGCACCTCGTTACCGGTGCCCAGGGAACCGAGAATTACACCAGCATCCTCAAACAGCTTGCCCGCGCAGACGCCTGACGCGGTTTCGCTCTACAGCTACTGCTGTTAGCAGCGTGACCAAACACGCTGATGCCCTGACAAACAAAAAGCCCGGACGATGTTTCGTCCGGGCTTTTCGCATAGAAAAGGTCTGACAGATCAGAACTTCATGCCGATACCGACGCGAACCGAATGATCATCAAAGCCTGACGACACGTTTGTGCCACCAAGATTGTAATTCTTCGACTGATAGTCGGTATAGCGGTACTCAATACGGGTGGTGATGGTGTCGGTCACGAACGCTTCTGCGCCTGCACCAGCAGTCCAACCAAAGTGAGTGTTGTTATCCGAGCCAGCCGCATTGGTCAGCTTGGCTCTGGTGGCTGCAAGACCGCCAGTCGCATAGATCATGAACGGATTGACGTCCATACCGATGCGGGCCCGCAGTGAGCCGTTGAAGCCCTGTTCGCCACTCAGGCCGGCACTGGAAAAGTCCGCACCGGAATAACCGATATCGGCTTCCGCGCCGTAGACGATATTGTCAGACTGCCAGTTGTAACCGCCGTAGAGACCACCGCCGAAACCATTGGCATCTTGAGCAGGAGCAGCGTCGAACTCACCCCATTTGTACTCGCCGTAACCACCGATATAGCCGCCGGACCACAGATAAGCCTGCGGTGCAACTTCAGCCATTGGCGGCTGAGGTGGCTGTTCCATGATAGCGTCCGCGGCCAGCACGGGAGCGGCAAGCGACACCGAAAATGCTGCGGCCAGCAGTGCCAGTTTACGAATACGCATTTTATTCTCCTTGTTTAAACTGACCCGACTCAAACAGCGGGCCTGAAACTCCGGGGCATTGGGATGCATGCCTTCCGACGAGGTCCAAGATGGAGGTCGAATGCGGCGGCGTGAGAGCAGGATTGTGAAGACTCCGCGGCAGAAAAAGGGCAAGAGCAGCTGTGGCTTTCGGGCAACAATTTTGCCGTTGCTCCGGCATTCAATCCATTGCGAATGCAGGACTGTGGCCTATATGAAGGCTAACCGAGTGAAACCGCGAGCGTTGATTCCAAAGCATGTTGAGCATTTTGACCCTGATCGCGGGCCTGGTCGTCCTTGTATTTGCTGGTGACTACCTTGTGCGCGGCGCGGTTGCCCTGGCCGAGAAACTCTCGATCGACCCATTGATCATCGGCCTGACCATTGTGGCCTTCGGAACCTCCGCCCCGGAGCTGTTCGTGTCGTTACAGGCAGCTTTCGACGATGTGTCGGGAATCGCCATCGGCAATATCGTCGGTTCAAATATTGCCAACGTGCTTCTGGTGCTCGGCGCTCCGGCATTGCTGATGAGCATCAATTGCCGCGAAAAGGGCATCGGCTCATCCCTGGCGGTGATGATCGTCATGACCTTGACGCTGATGGTGATGATGTGGTTCGGGCCATTGAGCCGGCTCGACGGTGCAATTCTGCTGGCAATGATCGCAGCCTATCTCGGTTGGCAAATCAAGGCCGCGCGCGAATGTGACATGGCAGCCGTGCCCGATTACCATGATGACGTTGCCGATCTTCCGCAACAAGGCTGGAAGACGGCCCTGTTCATTGGCGGCGGGCTGATCGGACTGCCGGTCGGAGCGTGGCTGACCGTCGATGGCGCCTCCCATATTGCGCGCCTGCTCGGGGCCTCGGAAACCGTGATCGGACTGACCATCGTGGCGATCGGCACTTCACTGCCGGAGCTGGTAACCTCGGTGATGGCGGCCTGGCGCAGATCCGGCGCGGTGGCGATCGGCAATGTGGTTGGCTCCAATATCTTCAATATCGGCCTTATACTGGGCGGCACCTCCGTCATTCTTCCTTTGAAGGTGGATCCGCGCATCGTGTCGATCGATATGTGGGTGATGCTGGCCGTCAGCCTGCTGGTCGTGGCCCTGGCCCACTGGAACGTGCCGATTAAAAAGCTTGGCGGCATGGCTATGCTTGCGGTTTTTGCGGCCTATATCCTCTCGGTATTCTGATATTTGATGATTGCCGCCCATCGGTGGCAAGACCAACCGGGAACCAGCATGACATCTTCCAAGGGGACCGTCCTTGTTACCGGCGCAGCGCGCCGTATCGGCAAGGCAATTGCACTGGATCTGGCCGCCCACGGCTACAAGATCGCTATTCATGCCAATCGCAGCGGCCAGGAAGCAGAGGCCGTGGCAGGCTTCATCCGCGACGCCGGCGGCGTGGCAGAGGTGTTTCTTGCCGATCTTTCAGTTGGCAGTGCCGTCCGCGCGCTCCACGATCAGGTGAGCGGTCAGCTGGGTGCGCCCGACATCATCGTCAACAACGCATCGGTGTTCGAGGATGATGATGTGCGCAGCTTTGACGAAGAGCGGTTCGACCGGCACTTCGCCATCCACCTCAAGGCTCCTGCCATCCTCGCAGAGGCAATGGCTGCGAGCCTGCCCGATGATCGCGAGGGACTGATCGTCAACATCATCGACCAGCGCGTATGGAAACTGACGCCGCGCTTCTTTTCCTACACCCTCTCAAAATCGGCGCTGTGGACGGCGACGCAGACCATGGCCCAGGCTCTGGCGCCACGGATCCGGGTCAACGCCATCGGCCCCGGCCCAACCCTGGCCAACGAACGCCAGAATCCCGATGACTTTGCCAGACAGACGGCAGCTCTGCCGCTTGAACGTGGGGCTGAACTGGCCGAAATCGGCGCCACCATCCGGTACCTGCACGAAGCCGGCTCGGTGACGGGACAAATGATTGCACTGGATGGCGGCCAGCACCTTGCCTGGCGAACGCCTGATGTTGTCGGGGTCGGCGAATAACGGAGCTTGATAATCCACGCTGCTGACGCCAGATGACAAGATCTTGAGCAAACCCGCTCTTGCCCGCACGCCGCCAGGAGTTGATAAGATCGGTCAATGAATCGCACGTCCAACCCTAAGCCCCTCAAATCTTCAAAGCCCGCAGCGCCAACCGACGGCGGCGTGATTTATGAGGAAACAGATCAGGACGATGACGAGCAGGCCGAAGTCGAAGCTCCCCTGCCCGCGGATGTTGCCAATGTGGCCGGCATGGAGTGGAACGAAAGCCCCGGCCTTGCAGAAGGTTTGAAAGGCGCGGAGGTGATCCAGGCCTTCGTCAAGCACCTGCCCAACCAGCCCGGCGTCTACCGGATGATGAACGAGGCCGGCGATGTGCTCTATGTCGGCAAGGCGCGCAGCCTGAAAAAGCGGGTAACGAACTACGCGCAGGGCCGCGGTCACTCCAATCGCATTACCCGGATGATCGCGCAGACGACGAACATGGAGTTTGTCACCACGCGCACCGAAACCGAGGCGCTGCTGCTTGAAGCAAATCTGATCAAACGGCTGAAACCGCGCTTCAACGTGCTGATGCGCGATGACAAGTCGTTCCCCTACATCCTGATTACCGGCAATCATGAGGCGCCGGCCATTCTCAAGCATCGCGGCGCACGTTCGCGAAACGGCTCCTATTTCGGGCCTTTCGCCTCTGCCGGCGCGGTCGGAAGAACAATCAACGCGCTGCAGCGGGCGTTTCTGCTCAGGACCTGCACCGACAGCGTCTATGAAAGCCGCACCCGGCCGTGCCTGCTCTACCAGATCAAGCGCTGCTCTGGTCCCTGCACCGGCGAGATCAGCGCGGAAGGCTATGCCGAATTGGTTGGCGAGGCCAAGGCCTTCCTCTCCGGACGCAGCCAGGCGGTGAAATCACAATTGTCGACAGCCATGCAGTCGGCGTCCGATGATCTCGATTTCGAGCGCGCGGCCATCTACCGTGACCGGCTCTCGGCCCTGAGCCATGTGCAGAGCCATCAGGGGATCAATCCGCAGACTGTGGAGGAAGCCGACGTTTTTGCCATCCACCACGATGCCGGCATGGCCTGTATCCAGGTGTTCTTCTTCCGCACCGGGCAGAACTGGGGCAACCGCGCCTATTTTCCCAAGGCGGATCCTTCGCTGGCGCCGGGCGAGATTCTGGGCGCATTCATCGGCCAGTTCTACGACGACAAGCCGACGCCGCGCATGATCCTGATTTCGGAGGATTTCGAGGACCGGGCGCTGCTTGAGGAAGCGCTGAGTGTGCGCATGGAGCGCAAGACCACCATCACCGTGCCGCAGCGCGGCGAAAAGCGCGAACTGGTCGACCAGGTGCTCAACAATGCGCGCGAGGCGCATGGCCGCAATCTGGCCGAAACCGCTTCACAGACGCGGCTGCTCAAGGGCCTGGCCGAGACCTTCAACCTGCCGCATCCGCCGCGCCGCATCGAGGTGTATGATAACTCGCACATCATGGGCACCAACGCGGTCGGCGGCATGATCGTTGCCGGACCGGAAGGCTTTGCGAAAAACCAGTACCGCAAGTTCAACATCAAATCGACAGACATCACCCCCGGTGATGATTTCGGCATGATGCGCGAGGTCATGCAGCGCCGCTTCTCACGGCTTATCAAGGAGCATGGCGACGCCGGGCCGAGCCAGCAGGATTCGGCGGACGATCCCGATGCGGTGCCACAGACCGGAATGCCGGCATGGCCCGACCTGGTGCTGATCGATGGCGGCAAGGGCCAGATGAGCGCGGTACGCACCATTCTCGAGGAGCTCGGCATTGCCGACAAGGTGACTGCCATCGGCGTGGCCAAGGGCATGGACCGGGAAGCCGGGCGCGAACGCTTTTTCGTTCAGGGAAAACCGGATTTCACACTGCCGCCGCGTGATCCGGTGTTGTATTTCATCCAGCGGCTGCGGGACGAGGCGCACCGGTTTGCCATCGGCACCCACCGGGCGAAGCGCAAGAAGGACATGATTGCCAATCCACTCGACGAAATCGCAGGGATCGGACCGACTCGCAAGCGGGCGCTGCTGCACCATTTCGGCACCGCCAAGGCGGTGTCACGCGCAGGCATTGACGACCTTGTTGCCGTGGACGGGATTTCGCGCACCGTCGCCGAGCTGGTTTACAATCATTTCCACGAGGAAAATCGCTGAATGATTGCCGCAGAAGACATCAATCTGCGGCATTCGGGCGCTATTACGCAGTTGGACGGTTGACCTTTCCCGGCACCCGCGCGCATCTTGCGCAAAATCCTGACACTGACGGGGTGCTCCATGGCGTCACGCGCGCTTAACATACCGAATATGCTTACCTATGGACGGATTCTTGCCGTGCCGCTGATCGTGCTGTGCTTCTTCATGGAGGGCCGCCTGCACGGATCGGATTTTGCCCGCTGGAGCGCGCTGGGTATATTTGTCGTGGCTTCGGTGACCGACTTTTTTGACGGCTACCTTGCCCGGATATGGGACCAGACCTCGAATATCGGCCGGATGCTTGATCCTATCGCCGACAAGTTGCTGGTGTCCTCGATCCTGCTGCTGGTTGCCGCCGACGGAACCATTGCCGGCTGGTCGATCTGGGCCGCAATCATCATCCTGTGCCGGGAGATCCTGGTTTCGGGGCTGCGCGAGTATCTCGCAGCACTCAAGGTCTCGGTGCCGGTGACCTGGATTGCCAAATGGAAGACCACCTTGCAGATGGTGGCTCTGGGCTTTCTGCTGGCCGGCCCTGCAGGCGACAAGGTGTTGCCATACACCACTGAAATCGGCATCGCGCTGCTGTGGGTTGCGGCGATGATCACGATGTATACCGGCTACGACTATTTCCGTGCCGGATTGAAGCATATGGTGGAAGAATGAGACTGCGCATTGTCTATTTCGCCTGGGTGCGTGAGCGCATCGGGAAAGGCTCCGAGGAGATCACCCTGCCCGAAAGCGTGGTGACCGTGGGCGACCTGATCGCGCATCTCGCAACACTCGGTGAGGAATATGCCGCGGCATTCGAAGTGCCGCAGGTGATCCGTGCGGCGATTGACGAGGAACATGCCGATCATGACGAAGCCATCGGCACGGCTCGGGAAATCGCGCTGTTCCCCCCGATGACGGGTGGTTGACATGGCAGCGGATGACAAAACCATCCACAAACAGGCAGCGCCGGTTACGGTGCGCATCCAGAGCGGCGATTTCGATATCAGTGAAGAGATCAAAGCCCTCACCAGCGACCGTGTCGATATCGGTGCGGTGGCAAGCTTTACCGGGCTCTGCCGCGACGAAGGCGGACGCCTGTCGGCGCTCGAACTCGAACACTATCCGGGCATGGCCGAGCGCGCCATCCGCGCGATTGCCGAAGACGCTGTTCAACGCTTCAATCTGACCGGCATTACCGCCATTCACCGCTTTGGCAAGATCGCGCCCGGCGGCAATATCGTGCTGGTGATAGCCACTGCGCCGCACCGGCAGGCGGCCTTTGATGGCGCCTCGTTTCTGATGGACTACCTCAAGACCGACGCTCCGTTCTGGAAAAAAGAACACCTGAAAGACGGCGGCGCCGGCGAATGGGTTTCGGCCAAGGACGCAGACGACAAGGCCAAGCTGCGCTGGCTGAAGACCTGATGACCAACGCCATGACGCTTGACGACAGCTGGGAAACAGCGCTTTCAGCAGAGTTTTCGGCGCCTTACATGACGGAGCTGCGGGCGTTTCTCCAATCGGAGATCGACGCTGGAAAGCAGATTTTCCCGAAACAGCACGACCGTTTTGCAGCACTGAAGCTCACGCCGCTGGACAAGGTCAAAGTGGTCATTCTGGGCCAGGACCCCTATCACGGCGACGGCCAGGCGCATGGCCTGTGCTTTTCGGTCCAGCCGGATGTGCGAACGCCGCCATCGCTCAAGAATATCTACAAGGAGCTGGAGTCCGATCTCGGCATTGCGCGGGCCAGCCATGGAAACCTTGTGAGCTGGGCCACGCAAGGCGTGCTGCTGCTCAACAGTGTGCTGACCGTCGAGCGCGGGCTTGCCGCCTCGCACCGCGGCCGCGGCTGGGAGCGGTTCACCGACGCTGCGATCGCCCAGGGCAACGCACTTGAGCACCCGGTGGTGTTCCTGCTCTGGGGCGCCTATGCCCAGAAGAAGGCCCGGTTCGTTGATACCGGCCGCCATCTGGTGCTGAAAGCCGCCCACCCCTCGCCGCTGTCGGCGCATAACGGCTTTCTCGGTTGCCGGCATTTCTCCCAGACCAACGCGTTTCTCTCGGCAAACGGCATGAAGCCGATTGACTGGCGGCTGCCGCAAACGCCGTGACAGACTTCTTGTCGCGCTATTGTGTCCAGCCGAAAGGGAAAATCAGTTGGACTTGATCTGAGACAAGTCCTGCTGGCGCCAATCATCTTATGACCGGACTGGTTGTGAGCAATGGGGCCGAACTCACGATCTCCTCGACGCTTTATGAGATCCGGGAAAGGACCCTTGCAGTGAAAAACATCAAACTAGTCTTCTGGGGCGTATTGGCCGTTGTCAGCCTCCTCTGGATCGCCGCTGATCCGGCGGTGTTCGAGACCCGCGACGTGTTCGCCCTGCGCGGCTTCATGATACAATACAGCGGTGTTCTGGCGATGGCCGTCATGAGCATCGCCATGATTCTGGCGCTGAGACCGCGCTGGCCAGAGCCCTGGCTGGGCGGACTCGACAAGATGTACCGGCTGCACAAATGGCTGGGCATTTCCGCGCTGGTTTTCGCGGTCGTCCATTGGCTTTGGTCCGAAGCGCCAAAATGGGCCATCGGCCTGGGCTTGCTCGGGCGGCCCGAGCGCGGTCAGCGACCGGCGCTGACCAACCCGGTCCAGCAATTCCTGTCTGGATTGCGCAGCCCCGCCGAGGGCCTGGGTGAATGGGCTTTCTATCTGACAGTGCTGCTGATCGCCGTGGCGCTGATCCCGCTCATTCCCTACCGGTGGTTCTTCAAGACCCACCGGATTCTGGCGGTAACCTATCTGGTGCTGGCCTTCCATTCAGTGGTGCTGACGTCGTTCGACTACTGGACCACGCCGCTGGGGGTTGTTCTGGCGCTGCTGTTGGGCGCCGGCAGCTTCGCGGCCGTGGTCGTGCTGTTCAGGCGCGTGGCGGCGGGACGCCAAGTGACGGGCAAGATCGTGGATCTTTTGCACTTTCCAGGCGTTCGCGTGCTTGAAAGCCGGATCGAACTGCAGCCGGGCTGGCCCGGCCACCAGCCTGGACAGTTTGCCTTTGCCACATCCGACAGCCAGGAAGGCGCCCATCCCTATACCATCGCCTCGGCCTGGGACCCGGCAAACCCGTCGATCACCTTCATCGTCAAGGCGCTGGGCGACCACACAAGCCAGCTCGCGGAGAAGCTGCACATAGGCCAACAGGTCAAGATCGAGGGACCGTATGGCTGCTTCACCTTCGATGACGATGCTCCGCGCCAGATCTGGATCGGCGGCGGCATCGGCGTCACCCCCTTCGTCTCGCGGATGAAATCCCTTGCGCATTCCAGAAAGCACGCGCCGGATGAAGCAAGGCCGGTCATTGACCTCTATCACACCACGGCTGATCTCGATGAGACGGCGCTGGAGCGGCTGGCCGCCGATGCGGTCGACGCAGATGTGCGGCTGCATATCCTGATCGACGCCAAGCACGGAAAGCTCACCGGCGAGCGCATTCGCGCCGAGGTGCCTCAGTGGCGCAAGGCCAGTTTCTGGTTCTGCGGCCCGGTTGGTTTCGGCGATGCGCTCAGAGCCGACTTCGCCGCCCATGGCCTCGACATCAATGCACAGTTTCACCAAGAGCTGTTCAGCATGCGGTGAACGGCACATTGGACCACGCGCCCTGCTTTCAACCGGCGTTCAGGTGAGTTTTGCCGCGCCATCCGAACAGGCAGTGTGCGATTGCTGGGAGACGGCGCTGAAATATGGCGGCAGCGACGAGGCGCGCCGGGTCTGCGCCCGCGCTACAATGGCGGCTTCTTTGCCGCCTATTGCCACGATCCGGGCGGCAACAAGCTGTGTTTCGTGCATGCCGGCGGCCTGGGAAATGACACGAACAAGGCGGCCCTCGCGAAAGAGCCGCCTTTTTTTGCATAAGGCCCGCCGGAAGGCGGCGCTGTCAGCCGTCTCAGCCGACGATTTCGGTGCCAGCGAACCAGTAGGAAATTTCCTGGGCTGCGGTTTCAGGCGCGTCCGAGCCATGCACCGAGTTTTCACCGATCGACAGCGCGTAGGTCTTGCGAATCGTGCCTTCGGCAGCATCGGCAGGGTTGGTAGCGCCCATGATTTCGCGGTTCTTGAGGATGGCGTTTTCGCCTTCGAGAACCTGAACGATGGTCGGGCCGGAAGTCATGCCTTCAACCAGTTCGCCAAAGAACGGACGTTCCTTGTGAACCGCGTAAAAACCTTCGGCTTCGCGTGTGCTCATCCAGACGCGCTTGGATGCGACGATGCGCAGGCCGTTGTCTTCGAATACCTTGGTGATGGCGCCGGTCAGGTTGCGCTTGGTGGCATCGGGCTTGATCATCGAGAAAGTGCGTTCAATCGCCATTGTGGTCTGTCCTGTCATTTGGTTGTGGTCACGTGACTTGAGCCGGGAAAGTGCCTGCGCAAGAAATCCGGTGTGAAAATCCGGGCTGGAGCTGGTCCAACCCGGAGTTGGCGCCTAAATAGCCGCATGCCCGAATATCCGCAAGGGGCGTGACGCGCGCTGTTCCTTCCCCTTGCCGCACCGGCATCCGGCAGCCTTGGAACAATCAGCATTTCATTGTAGAATTATGACATGTCTGACGCGGTGATAGCCTCGGGAATAGTTGCAGTCGCGGTTTTCGGGTTTGCGCCCCAAAACAAGGCGATGCTGGCGGCTGGCGCTGAACGGACATTCAGACCCGTTCTCGATGGCATGATCACCAGCATCTGTGGCTGGCTGCTGCTGTTTGGCATTGCGTTTGTCGTGTTGCAGCTGTTGCCGCCATGGGCCAGCGGCGTGGCGATGTTTCTGGCATCCGTGTTGCTGGCGATGGCCGGATTGACGCGGTATCTGGCCGACCCGGGCAATCCGCGGCAGCCGGTGATGGCTGCCATCCGCCCGCCCCTTCCGCTACAGCAGTTGCAGAGCCCGGAAAGCTGGGCGGTTACCGTGTTCCTTGCCGGGTCGGCCCACAGCGGCACGGTGACGCTTGCCGCCGCCTTTGTCGGATTGACGGTGCTGACCACATTCGGCCTCGGCCTGTGGGCAATCGCCGGCTGGTCGGGTTGCCAGCACCTCACCTCCGGATGGCACCGCCGTCATCTCGACTGGGCCTTCGGCATTTTGATGTTTGTTGCGGCCATCGCGTCGATGGTGCCCGGCCCCTGATGGTTTCAGGCGGCTTGTGGAACGGAGCGGCCCAATCCATCATAAAGATCAAGACAGCGCTCGAACCAGTCCCGGACCGGATCATCCGCTTCGAGCAGCTTGGCCGATGATGTGATCCGAGCCCATTGCAGCGCGCCAAAGACGATGTAATCGGCAAACAGCGGTGACGAACCGCCAATCCAGGGCTGGGACTTGAGCGTCAGGCGCACTGGTGTGAGGGATCCGGGCAGCGCCGTGAGCGCCTCTTCCCGCCCCTCAACAATTTGCTCCAGGGACTTGCCCATACGAGCTTCGCGGCTCGCGCGAAAATAGGTCTGATCCACAGGTGCCAGCGCATCGTGAATGTCCTTGATGGCGATGTCCCGCATGACGCCGTGCAGGACCGAATTGGTCCAGGATTCGATGAAGCGCGCCATGGCCTGGCCGCCGTCGCCGCCAAACAGCGATGGTTTGTCCGGGTAGGCTTCCTCAAGATAGGCCGCGATCATGAAACTGTCTGACACGATCTGGCTGCCATCACGGATCACCGGCACAGTCTTGGATACACCGCCCTCCACCTCGGGCACCTTGGTGAAGCAGACAGCCTCGCGCTCGAATGGCAACCCCTTGTGGGCCAGCGCCATCGTCACTTTCCAGCAATGCGGGCTGAACGGGCGCGCCGGGTCGGCGCCGACAAGATCGTGCAAGATGATGGTCATGAGAACTCCGGTAGAAGCGGTTTGTGCAAGTCATGGCCGATGAAACTGCATTTGTCACCCGTCGGCCGGTGATCTCGCAAGCGAGACGGAAATTTCCAGGTCATTCTTCGGAGTCCGTTTCGCTGATCATCGACTCGAAAAGGGTCACCCTCGCCGATTTGAGATGGGCGCGGCAGGCTGCTTCGACTGCAGCCTCATCCCCCGACAGAAGTGCCTCGATGTAGCGAAGGTGCTCGACGATGGCGGTCCGGTTGCGCTGCTGCTCGCTCTTCTTGTTCCACTGATAGTGATAGTGAAACACGAAGGTGATGATGTCGTAGAAATCCTCGATGAAACGGTTGGGCGCGCCGTGGATGACAAGACGGTGGAAACGATCATCAAGGTCGGAGAAATCGTGAAACCGGGTCTCTATGTCATCAAGCAGCGCATGGTGCTCCTCCCCGATCAGCCGAAGCCTCTTCCAGCTCGGCGCCTCGGGCGGCTGACGGCAGAAGGCGAGTGCTGAGCGGAGCTCAAACATCTCACGGATCTCGAACAGTTCGGAGGCGAATTCCTGCGAGAAGCCCTTGAACACCCAACCGGATCCCGGACGTTTCTCGACCAGGCCGAAGCGGCTGAAGCGGTTGAGAAACTCACGGATACCCGTGGTGGATATGGCAAACCGGCGCGCCATCTCCGCCTCATTGATGGCTGTCCCCGGTTTGGCGTCGCCCCGCAGCATCCACTCCATGAACAGTTTTTCCAGCCGCTCCGAGGCTGACACGGTCTCCACTGCCGGATGATAGGCCGACGCACAGTCATGACTGAGAACGACCCGGACACGGTTTTCAAACACCAGCAAGCCAAGGCCGCATAACTCGTTGAGAACCTTGCGGATTGTCGTACGGCTGGAGCCAAGTTCCGAGGCCAGAACGGTCTCCGACGGAAGCGCCGAGCCTACCGCGCAGTCCTGGATCCGGTCGAGCATCTGGTTGAAGGTACGCTTGTAGACAGTGTCACTTTTCATCGCCCGACGCCCGATCCTGCCTGGTTCTTTTCGTGGTTATTTATCCATAAAAAACAATTTGACCTCGGCGGTCAATGTTTGTTTTTTATGGATAAGAGACAAAACCAAGCACGCATCACACGGACTGCCGGGAGGAATGATGAACGCCAAGACAATCGCAACACCGGAAACGGGGGCAAGCGGGAGCCGTCATCGCACCGGTTCATCCTCCGCCCTTGTGCGCACAGGTCTGAAGTTGCTCAGCGCCGGGCCGGTTGTCATTCTGATCGCGCTCATCATTCTGCTCAGCTTCCTGTCGCCCTATTTCCTCACCGGCCGCAACCTGAGCAATATCCTGTCGCAGACGGCAGTGATCGCTCTGGTCGCCATGGGCCAGCACATTGTCATCCTGACCCGCGGCATCGACCTTTCGGTCGGCTCCAACCTGGCGCTGGCTTCGGTTGTGGGCGCACTTGTCTACCAGGGCACCGACTCGACCGTTCTGGTGGTCCTGGCAATGATCCTGAGCGGCGGGCTTGTCGGCGCCGTCAACGGGCTGGTCTATGTTTACGGCCGCCTGCCGCACCCCTTCATCATCACACTGGCAACGCTCAGCATCGCCAAGGGGCTGGCGCTGGAGCTCTCCAATGGCCGCGCCATCCAGGGCATGCCGGAATTTGTCCGGGCCGTTGGCGGCGGCTCCATTTACGGTATTCCCGGATCGCTTTTCGTCGTGACCGGCGTGGTGGTGCTGCTGCTGGTCATAGCGAAGACCATGGTCTGGGGCCGCTGGCTCTACGCGGTTGGCGGAAGGCCGGAGGCGGCGCTGCAGATGGGCATCCCGGTCAAGTCAGTGCTGATCTCGGCTTATGTAATCTCCGGGCTCTGCGCCGGTCTCGGCGCCGTTTTGCTGGCCGGACGCACCGATGCCGGATCACCGCTCTTCGGCAATCTGCTCGAGCTCGACACCATCGCGGCCGTCATTATCGGCGGCGCCAGTTTCCTCGGCGGCCGCGGCCATATCGGCCATGCCCTGGTTGGCGCCATCATGATCGGCGTCATCCGCAATGCACTCAATCTGCTCAATGTCGACATCTTCTTCCAACTCATCGTCATCGGTGTGGTGATTGTCATTGCGGTGGAAGCCGATGTGCTCCGCAACCACCTTGAAGGCCGTATGCGCACGCTTCAGGCAGTAGGCAAGTCATGACCCATCAACCAGCCATCAAGCCAGATAACGACCTTGTACTCGACGTGCAAAACGCCACCAAGCGGTTCGGCCCGGTGACAGCGCTGGACAGCGTCAGCATCCAGGCCCGGCGCGGCCAGGTCCTGGCGCTGCTTGGCGACAACGGCGCCGGAAAATCGACGTTGATCAAGTGCATCAGCGGCGTTCACCAGATCGACGAAGGCAGTATTCGGCTCGATGGGGTGCCTACGGCGCTCAAATCGCCCGGCAGCGCCAGGGAAGCGGGCATCGAAACCGTCTACCAGGATCTGGCGTTGTTCGACAATCTGACCCCGGCGCAGAACTTTTACGCCGGCCGCGAGATTTCATTCCCATCGTGGTTGCCGCCGGGCATGCGCTTCATGCGGCGGCGCGAGATGGAGAAGCTGACGAACGACGTGCTGGAAAGGTTGCGGGTCACCCTGCCCGGCGCCGGCGCTACCGTGGCGCTGATGTCCGGCGGTCAACGGCAGGCCGTAGCGGTGGCGCGCGCATCGGTGTTCGCCCGAAAGCTGGTCATTCTCGATGAGCCAACTGCAGCACTCGGACTGCGCGAATCCCGCAAGGTGCTCGATCTGATTGCGCAGCTCCGCGACGAGGGCAATGCGGTCATTCTCATCACCCACAACATGGAACATGTCACCGAACTTGCGAGCCTCGCCGTCGTGCTGCGGCAGGGGCGCAAGGTTGGGGAACTGGTACCGACCAAGGCCAATCAGCACGATCTCATATCGATGATCGTGGGAGCCTGAGACGGGAGAAGGTCGCGCTCCGGACTGGTCCGGGCGCACAAACAGGACCGGCGAAAAGCCGGCCACCACACCTGGAGGAGTGAACATGCTGAGATACATCAAGTTATTGGGAGGCCTGGCGATCGCTGGGGCGCTGAGTTTCCCCGCTGCGGCTGCCGATCCGGTCAAGATCGGATTCATCACCAAGTTCCCGGTCGAGTTCTTCGCGACCATGGAAAACGCCGCCAAGGCCTATGCCGCGGCCAATCCTGAAGTCGAGATCGTTTACGGCCAGGGACAATCCGGCACCGACATCGAAGGCCAGATCTCGCTGATCGAGTCGATGGTCACGCAAGGGGTCCAGGGCATTGCCCTCACTCCTGTTGATCCGACCGTTGCTCCAGCACTCGACAAGGCGATAGCCGATGGCGTCAAGATTGTGCTGATGGACAACGACATCCCTGACTGGAACGGCAAGACGGCCCTCGCCACCACCAACAACTACAATGCCGGCGTGATTGCCGGGACCTACCTGAAATCGGTGCTCAAGGATGGGGACAAGATCGGCATTCTCGAGGGCGTGCCCGGCGTGCCGGCGCTTGATGACCGGGTCAATGGCATGCTCAAGGGTCTTGAGGGCGTTGCGGTCGAAGTGGTTGGCCGCGGCGGCACCAACTGCACCCAGGAACTGGGTGTCACGGTTGCCGAGGATATTCTGACGGCAAACCCGGATCTCAAGGCAATCTATGCCGCCTGTGGCCCCCCCGCCGTTGGCGCTACGCAAGCGATCGCCAATGCCGGCATCGCCAATGATGACATTGTCATGGTCGGTTTTGACGCCTGCTGTGGCGAGTTGGACAAAATCGTTTCCGGCCAGGAAGACGCGACCGTTGCCCAGTTTCCGGCCAAGATGGGTGAACTCGGCGTTGACTCGCTGGTCAAGGCGATCCGCGGAGAAAAGGTTGAATCGCTCGTGGACACCGGCGCCGGACTGGTTACCGCTGACAACGTAAAAGACTACCAGTGATCCGTGTCTCCCTTGCATTTGGGCCGGTGGGCAACCGCCGGCCCATTTCTCACTGGATATTGCGCTCGCAACCACGATAAGAGCACACGCGAGAGATCCATCTGCAGCCTGAAAGCACTGAACACATGTCCCTGATGAAAAGCGTTGCATGCACAAATCCCGGCCAGCTCGAGATCCGTGAGGCTCCATGGCCTCAGCGCGGCGAGACCGAGGTGCGGGTGAAAATCCGGCGCGTTGGCATCTGCGGCACGGATTACCATATCTTCGAGGGCAAGCATCCGTTTCTGGCCTATCCACGGGTCATGGGCCATGAACTGGCGGCAGAAGTGCTCGAAACCGGTCCCGGCAGCGCCTTTGCCATCGGCGAGCATGTGATCATCAACCCCTATCTATCATGTGGCAAATGCCGGGCCTGCGCCCGGGGAAAGCCCAATTGCTGCACCTCTATCGCCGTTCTGGGCGTGCACCGGGACGGCGGCATGTGCGAGGAAATCTGCCTTCCCGAACAAAACCTTGTTCACGCCGAAGGCTTGTCGCTCGATGCCTGCGCCACGGTGGAGTTTCTGGCGATTGGCGCGCATGCCGTAAGGCGTGGCGGCATTGGTCCGGATGACCGGGTGCTGGTGGCTGGAGCCGGCCCAATCGGGCTGGGTACCGCGATCTTTGCGCGGCTCGCCGGCGCTGCGGTGTCGATTCTGGATCTTGACCCCG